>JAIOAQ010000001.1 GCA_019873735.1 Chloroflexota bacterium
AAAGAGCCGTTCCCGTTCCGTTAGGGGCGCACTAATTGTACCCAATCTTTGTCTTTTCAGACTCCGAAAGAGGTATCCAGACCACTTTTACAGAAAAATCCTTGCACTATCGATGAAAAATCAAAGCAATGGACGCAGGTACTTTATAGAGTAAAGAGTAGATTCCAAAATCCTATTCACCAAAATTATCTTCATGTTAAAGCGATTGAGCAATTATTTGATTTTCTCCCAAAAGAACATATTCATTCAGTCGTTGTCTTTACCGGAAGCGCACAATTTAAGACCCCGATACCACAAGGCGTTTATTACTTACACCAGTTGGTTGAGTTTTTGAAAACCTTTCAAGATGATGTTATTTCGCCCAATCGCGTTGAATTTTGCGTAGGGCGGCTGGAATGCAAGCGTTACGAAGTAACGAAAATGACCGATATTCAACATCGGGCATATCTTGCCCAAAAATTTGGCAAGCCTGTAGGGTAAAAAGCGCGCAAAAATCTCCCGCTTCCTTAGGGCTCAAAACATCACATTTTGGGGTTTTTCGTGCTAAGAACGGGTTATTTTTAACGATTCCTTCCACTGCAAAGTGGAAGGAATTTGAGTAAGGACTTTTTCGACAGTCTCGTTGGATGTCCTGAATAACAAATCATGAAAGAACCGGCCCATCTAACCTTTGTAAAACAATATCTCAATTGGGAAAGAGTGCAGGAACGTCTTGACCGCTATAGACATATTGGCCGAATTTTTCCCATGGAAACTTTACAAGGTTGCTCAAACAAGGCGCCGTATTACTGCCATTACCTCAGCTGGAGGCTCGGAACGTGGCAGGATGAAGGACTATTTGAATTTTTCGATAAACTGCTTGAGATTGGCACCGCTTTGCCAGGATGGGATAAGACCCGTATTCCAGGAGGTTGCGAGTTCGACAATTTCTGGGGCTTCGTCTGGGAGTTGCAGACAGCTGTATTTTTTGCCGATTATCTTGGATTGAAAACGGAATGGGAAAAGGCGGGTCCAGATTTTCGCGTGTCGTCAGACTCCATTACTTTTTTCGTTGAATGCACGACTTATCGTAAATCATTTGCAATTGAAGAATTCATCCGTGAAGTGTTTCGTTTCATCCACCCACAAATCATGGTTGAGCATGTTCCATGCTTGCAGTTTTCCTTGCCAAAGGACGACAAAATTGAGACATTTTTAGATGAGTTGTTTGAACCGTATCTTGATCCGATATTTTTGTCTAGCAAGCTAAGAGAGGCTCAACAACAGGCTCCATTAGCATTACCTGTCCCGCAAGGCTCCCAGAACTTTTATGTGTATTTAGATAATGGAGAGGCAGTCAATACTAATTTTGAATTGCTACGAGTTCTAACCTCGTCAGGTGATCCAGCATCTTTCTTAGAGCTTGCTCTTAAAGAAATCCTTGGCAATAAAACCTCAGCAAATAAGCTTTTTGAAAATCGTCCTAATTTGCTAATGGTAAATTTCCTGCTGGGAAAAGACTGGCAACTAGCCAGATTATTAAGACCTATACCTGAGATAGACTTGGGCGAAACTTTTGATGGCGTCTTTCTTACTGCTTGTGGCATAGATCACGTGCCCTCGTTTCAAAATTCTGTTATTAGTTACAAGTCGGGGCATCCGATAGAATCGCTAGTGGACAATCATGATAAAAGACCGTCTACTGATTAAGAGCATTTTCAAACCCGACAAAAAACGAACCCAGAAGATCTAGCCCCCCTAACACGACATCCCAAGAAACAGAAAGGGCGTGTTTTCGGGCTGAAATTGACAGGTTGCATAACCCTAAAAAGGCCTCGCCCCACCGCAGCGAACGAAGCCCGTTGCCTGTCTTCTTGCTTGTCTCAGTCCTGGATCGTGGGCGCTTCAGGAAAACCAGTGTCCTAAACGGGGTGGCCTCGCTTCAATTGTGGTTACTTCGTTGCCACATATAGAAAAGCCCTGCTCTAAAGCAACAAAGCCCGCCCGGAAGGGCGGGCCTCGTTAAAAGGGCGGCTTTATGGCCAGGTGTGATTGGGCGCGTCTGCGTTTTCTGCGGCGGTTTGAGCGCGCACTGCAGGCGTAACGCAAACCTTATCTCCCGGGAAGGCCTCGCGCCAGACATAACCCTCAATGCAGGCGTCTGCCCCATAGACGTTGATGATCTTGCGCGATTCGGCCGCGGCGTTATCGGCTGCGGTTTGGGCGCGCACATCGGGCGTGACGCACACATCGTCGCCGGGTTTTGCCTCTCGCCAGACATAGCCGGAAATGCAGGTGTGCGGTCCGTAAGCGCCGCTGACCCAGCGTGAGGCGGCTGCAGCGTTATCGGCGGCGGCCTGACTGCGGGTGGCCGGGGTGACGCACACTTTGTCGCCGGGGTAGGCTTCTCGCCAGACATAACCGGAGATGCAGGCGTCTGCTCCATAGACATTGATGATCTTGCGCGATTCGGCCGCGGCGTTATCGGCTGCGGCCTGCGCCTTCGAAGCCGGCAGGACACAGACCTTGTCCTGGGGGCGCGCCAGGCGGTAAACATAGCCGGGCTTGCAGGTTCCGCTGGCCGGCAGCGGCGTGGGGGGCGCGGCAACGATGGTCAGGGTCGGCGGGATACAACTGGCGGTCACCACGCTGCCCGAAACCCAGGCGCGTCCGCTTGTCCCAACCGGATATTCAATGTTCCACCAGGTGCCATCTTCGTTTTTGCCGGTGACATTGGCGCTGCCTCCCTGCGGCAGATCGCCGACAATGTCATAGACCGTACCCGGACCGGAACGGACGTTCACTGCCGTGTTGGCAACAACGACAGGCGTGCACGCCGTGGCCGTCGGCGCCGCCGGCTCGCTTGGCAGGGGCGGCGTTTCCGTAGCGGTCGGTGCGGGCAGGCTGGCGACGAGAGCGGTCGCCGTTTTGAGCACGTCTTCCGGGGACAGGCCGGAAGGGGGTTCGGTCGCCTGACCGTTTGGCAGGTTGCAACTCGCTATGGCCAACCATAATGCCAGTACAGCCAGGGCAATACGCTTGTTGTTCATATTTCCTCGCAATCTGAATAAAAGAAGACATTTTATAGCAGTGTACTCCGAATTAGGGGCAAATTCAAGCCTTACTTTGGTGGGAACGATCGGCCGCCTTTTTCTTGAAACAAAAAAGCCGCCCAAAGGCGGCTGAAATAGCAGAGAATAACGGCTTACTACGGCGCCGCAAGGATGAGGCCGCCGTAACCGCCCAGGTGAATTCTGCCGCTTTGTTCAGGGCCATCATCTGCCGACAGTTTGAAGACGACTTTGCCCGTCTCAAAAGCAAACGATTGCCCTTGCGGGGAAAAGTTCAGAAATATGGAAAGCGTGCCTTCGGGGTGCGTGCGGCGGTAGGCGAGTATATCCGGCGGTGTTCCGCCGATCCATTCCAGGTCGCCTTCACTCAGGGCTGCCCATTGGCGGCGCGCTTTCAGCAGTTGGCGGATGGTCTCCAGCAGGGAATCGGGATTGGCGCTCTGACTGGCTGCGTTGACGAAAGTATGGTTCGCGTGTACCGGCAGCCAAGTCTGAGCGGCGGACGAAAAGCCTGCCTGCGGGGCGGCTTCCCATTGCATAGGCGTGCGCGCTTCGTCGCGGTTGATGTTCATTTTCAGTAAGTCAAAGACAAAACCTGGGATTGCCCTGTATTTGCGGGCTAATGGGTCCAGCGCAGTGGAGAGGGGCAGACGGACATTGCGCATGCCGATTTCTTCTCCGTAATACATGCAGGGGACGCCGCGCACGGTCAATTGCAGCATGTGAAGCACTTTGGCTTTGCGGACATCACCGTTTAGCCGCTCGATGCTCCGCTGGCGGTCGTGATTGCTGAAGACGTAGACCGGCATGAATGGCGGCGGGAAGTGTTTTTCTATCTCGCCAATCAGGCGGCGGAAATAGGCTGCCGTAAAGGTGAAAGCCATCATTTCAAAGTCGAAGACCAGCGTCAGGCCGTCGTTGACTTCTTCTCCCAGGAATTTGCGGATGATTTCACGCCCGCCGCTTACTTCGCCAAGCAGCAGTTTCTCCCCAAATTGATTTGTCACCTGGCGCAATTCCCTGGCTAGGATAAAGTTCTCGGGCAGGTTCAGGTTGTATTCTGGCCGCTGGAAGAAACCTGCCGGGTTGGATTCGCTTGGGAGCAGCGACCAGGCAAAGGGGTTGTCTCGAAACGCTGCGTCTTTGTAGATGGCGTTGAAGATGTCCAGTCGAAAACCGTCCACGCCTTTTTCCAGCCAGAAGCGGACAATGTCAAACATGGCCTGTTTGACTTGCGGGTTGCGGTAGTTCAAGTCTGGCTGAAAGGGCAGGAAACTGGCCCAGTAATATTGTTTGCGTTCGGGGGCATAATGCCAGCCGCTGCCGCCGGTCAGGCTCTTCCAGTTGTTGGGGCGGTCGCGCCAGATGTACCAGTCGGCCTTTGGATTATGGCGCGAAGAGCGCGATTCTTTGAACCAGGGATGTTCGCTGGAGGTGTGATTCATCACCATGTCAAGCACGATTTTCATGCCGCGTTGATGAACGGCGGCAATCAGTTCGAGGGCATCTTCGAGTGTGCCATATTCGGGGGCAATATTCGTGTAGTCAGAGATGTCGTAGCCAAAGTCCTGTTGGGGCGAGGCGAAAAACGGCGAGAACCAGATGGTCTCAAAACCCAGATCGCGGACGTAATCCAGTTTCTGGATGATGCCGCGCAGGTCGCCGATGCCGTCGCCGTTGCTGTCGTAGAATGAGCGCGGGTAAATCTGGTAGATTGTGGTGCGGTGATACCAGGGCAGGCGGTTGGACATGAGCATTTCCTTTCGTTTCAGGTTTGCTCAATTATAATAGCCTTGTATGAAGACCCAAATCATCCCGCTTGAGCCCTACGATAATCTGGTTTCGGTGTACGATAAACTGGCCTGGGCCAGGACGCCGCGCATTTTGCTTGTCTGGCCGCCGCGCGGGCGGGTGGATTTACGTCCGCTTGACCTTAAGTTGTTGCAGCGCCGCGCCGGAGAATTGGGGGCGCAATTGGGATTGGTGACGCGTTCCGAAGAGATTCTTCAGAGCGCGCGGCAAATTGGGCTGCCGGTATTTGCCAGCGCAGCGGAAGCCCAGCGCATGGCCTGGCCCCCTCCTGCTCCCCGCACAACAGCAAAACGCCGCGCCCGCCGGCCGGATTTGCGTTCGGTGCGTGAGCAGATTCGGCCGCGCGAGCCGGCCTGGCTTTCTAACCCCATTGTGCGCGTCGGCCTGTTTGCATTGGGGGTATTGGCGGCGCTGGCGGTGATGGTGTTTTTTATCCCGCGCGCGCAGGTCTTTGTCCCGATGCCGGTTCAGATTCAGAGCGTGGATTTGCCCATCTCGGCCGGAGACAGTGTCCCTGCGGTTTCTCTGACGGGCGCTCTGCCGGTGCAGGAACTGGAAGTGACTCTGGACGGGACGGAGACGATCCCTGTCAGCGGGACGGTCTCTTTGCCGCAGGGCAAGGCGCGCGGCGTGGTCACGTTTCGCAACCTGACCACCCAGACGGTCACCGTTCCGGCCGGGACGGTGGTGCGGACGCCGGATACGCCGCCTCTGCGCTTCCAGACCACGCGCTCCGGCGAGGTGGCGGCTGAGATAGGCGCCGAACTCGACCTGCCGGTTGAGGCTTTGCAGCCCGGCAAGGCTGGCAATGTCCCGGCCGGCGCCATTCAAGCCCTGGAGGGGACGTTAGGCCCTTTGCTGGCAGTGTCGAATGCGAATGCGCTCCAGGGCGGGACCGACCTTTCGCTGCGCGGCCCTTCTGCGGCCGACCGGCAGCGTGTGCGTGATGTGTTACTCGCCTCTCTTGAGCGTCAGGCGCTGGCTACTCTTGAGCGGCAAAGCGCCGGCGGGTTGTTATTGCCGAATACCCTGCAGGTGGAGATTCTGGAAGAAGCCTACACCCCTCCTGCCGGCCAGCCGGCTGACCGGTTGACGCTTTCGCTGCGGGTGAGATGCACGGCCGAACATATCCGCCGCGCCGATTTGGAATTTTTGGCCAATGCGGTTCTGGATGCGGGCCTGGAGGCGGGCGAGGCTGCCGTGCCCGATTCGCTGAACTGGGAACAACTTTCCCCGCCGGTCACTGCCGAAGACGGCCTCAGCCGCTTTCGACTGCGTTTGAGCCGTCAAGTCTGGCAGGTGGCGAACGCCGGACAGGTTATCCAGTTGACTCAAGGGTTGACTCCCGCCTCGGCCCGTCAGCGCTTACAGGCCAACCTCCATCTGGCAGGCGAGCCGCGCTTTTTATTATGGCCGGAGTGGTGGCCCTGGCTGCCGCTGGCCCCGACGCGAATTGAGGTCGCGTTTGAGTTCCCATGAAAATCCTGGCTGTTGACCCCGGCGAAAAGCGTCTTGGGCTGGCAATCAGCGATCCAAGCGGCACGCTGGCGCGCCCGTTGGGGGTGCTGAAGCATGTCTCGCGTCAGGCCGATGCCTCCCGCATTGCACAGGTAGCGCAGGAGAACGGCGTTGAACTGATTGTGGTCGGACAATCCTTTGACGAGAATGGTCAACCCAACCTGGCCGGGCGCAGGGCAGCACACCTGGCTGACGCTTTGCGTTCCCTGACTTCCCTGCCGGTGGTGTTGTGGGACGAGGCCTTTACGACACAAGACGCCCAGTCAGCCCGCCTGGAAGCGGGGGTTGGCCGCAAGAAACGGGCCGGTCACCTGGATGATTGGGCCGCGGCCGTCTTGCTCCAATCCTACCTTGATTCATTGGAAAACCGCCGATGAGAAAAGACGCGCCGATTTTGTGGTTTTTGATTGTAGATCTGGTGGTATTGCTGCTTGCAGCGGTTGCCATCCCGCTTTGGGTGCGTCAGACGTATGGCCCTTCCAGCCCGCGCCTGGGCGCGTTGCAAAAACTCAACTATTCTGTACGCTTGCTCTGGTATGATGGCCTGCTGACGCTGCCAAAAGACCCGCACGCCCAACCCCGCTCTTTTCGGGTGGAGACGGGCGAATCGGTAGCAAGCGTGGCTGCCCGGCTGGAACAAGAAGGCCTGATTCACTCCGCGGCTGCCTTTCGCGACTACCTGATCTACACCGGCCTGGATACCGGTTTGCAGGCGGGGGAATTTGAACTCAGTCCGGCGCAATCCACGCTGGATATTGCCCGCGCCATGCAGGACGCGACGCCTCAGCAGGTGGTCTTCTATGTCTTGCCCGGCTGGCGGATGGAAGAAATTGCCGCCTCTCTCCCCACTTCGGGCCTGGCCGCAGCGCCGGAACAGTTTCTGGCCGAAGCGCGTCGCGTTGGCTATAAAGGCTCGGAGACGAGTGAAGGGTATTTGTTCCCCGATCGTTACATCTTGCCGCGCGCCACGACTGCCCGCGCCCTGGTCAATGCCCTGCTGCAGAACTTTACCTTGCATCTCACGCCGGATATTGAGGCCGGCTTTAAGGCCCAGGGCCTGACTCTGCATCAGACGGTCACACTGGCTTCGATTGTTGAGCGTGAAGCGGTGCTGGATGAAGAAAAGCCGCTCATTGCCTCGGTCTTCCTGAATCGGCTGGCGGCAGGCATGAAACTGGACAGCGACCCAACCGTACAATATGCAGTTGGCCGCGAAGGCAATTGGTGGCCCAACCCGCTCAGCCTGTCTGATTTGCAAGTGGATTCGCCGTTTAACACCTATCTCTATGCCGGCTTGCCGCCAGCGCCGATTGCCAACCCGTCATTGACGGCTCTGCGGGCGGTAGCCTACCCGGCGGAAAGTCCTTACTATTACTTCCGCGCCGCCTGTGACGGTTCGGGACGGCATGTTTTTGCCCAGACCTACGAAGAACATTTGCAAAACGCCTGTCCGTGACGGCGGCTTGGGCGTGGACGGTTCAGGGCGAAGCCCTGGTTTGCCCGGCGAGACCCTGGGGCTGGCTGCTCCGCCCGGACATGACCAGCAGGCTCAGGGTCGCGATGAGACCGACGGCCACGCCGCCGAACCAGGTGGCGCGCGGGCCAAAGGAGTCGCTCAGTATGCCGCCCAGGAACGGTCCGACTCCCGTACCGAAAGGCCAGGTCAGGCCGTATAAACTCATGTAGCGGCCGCGCATATCCGGCGGCGCCAGGTTGGCAACGTATGTATTGGAAGTCGGCACGATGGTCAGTTCCCCGATGGTCATCAGCACCATGCATGCCCAAAAGCCCCAGAAATTTTGTGCAAAGGCCACGCCCAGGTTGGAAAGGGTGTAAATAAACATCCCCAGCGCCATCATGCGCAGCGGCTGATAACGGCGCACCAGGCGGCTGACCAGCACCTGAAAGAGGACCACCATCAGGGCGTTGGTGGTGGGAATCCAGCCGTAGAGTTTTTCGGGGACGCCGAAAATGCTGTTGGCATATTTGGGCAAGACGACCCACATCAGGGAGGCCGTGATCCAGCCAAAGGCAATGGTGCCGACCACGCTTATCAGCCGTTTATCTGCCAGCACCCGGTTGTAGCCGCCCCAGCGTTCTTTGACCGAGGCGGGCTGCGCCTCTGTTCTGAAAGGCAGGGTCTCGCGGGCGAAGAAGAGCAAGAGCAGCCCGTAGATTCCCAGCCCGATGCCGGCGCATAAGAAAGCCAGTGAGTAGGAGGCGGAACTTAACAGGCCGCCCACCACCGGGCCGATTGAGATGCCGGCGTTGGTGATCATACGCAGCAGGGCATAAGCATCCAGCCGTTTTTCGGGTGGGATCAAATCGGCCATCATGGCGTCCGCGCCGACGCGATAGAGTGGTTGTGAGATGCCGCGCAGGGCGAGAATGACCGCAAATGCCCAATACGAGTTGGCGGGAATCATCAACATAAACAACAGGGCGTCGGCCAGAAGGCTGATGGTCATCACGCCCTTGCGGCCCAGTTTATCGGCGATTGGCCCGGCCAGGAACGATGAAATTACGGCACAGGCAGCGTTGATTGTGAACAGGCTGGCTGTGACCCTGTCGGGCAAGTCGAGTTTCTTGCCCAGGTAAATGAGGAGAAACGGCCAGACCATGCTGGAGCCACTGGTGCTGAAGAGAAGGCCCCAAAACATCAGCCAATACTGGCCGGGATACTCCTGACGTGCTTTTTGAAAGCGAGCAAGCATAAAATGGCCTTTCCCTGCCCTGTGGATGAGGGAAAACGTATTGAGTGGATGGGCGTAAAACGGACGGTCGTTTTGACCGTCCGTTCGATTTTTAGCGGCGGTTGTAGCCGCCTCCGCTGCGGCGGTCATCCCGGCCGCCGCGCCGGTCGCCGCCGTGCGGGCGCCGGTCGCCTGTTGAAGGGCGTCCTCCGCCTCCCGATGAACGGCCTTTTTGGTCGCGTTCTTGCGCTTCTTCTGCGCTCCAGCCTTCCAAAACGGCCTGCCGGCTGAGGCGGATTTTGCCCTGTGCGTCAATGCCGGTGACCATTACGGTTAACTCATCGCCCACATTGGCCACATCTTCGACGCGGTTGATGCGTTCGCTGTCCAGTTGCGAAATGTGTACCATGCCGTCGGTACCGGGCAGGATTTCCACAAAGGCGCCAAAATCGGTGACGCGCACCACTTTGCCGGTGTAGATGCGCCCAATTTGCGGTGTCTCGGTCACGGCTTCGATCCGTTCTACGGCCATGCGGGCGCTATCGCCGTTGGTGGCCGCGATGTAAACCGTCCCGTCGTCTTGAATGTCAATCTTGGTATCGGTTTCTTCTTGCAAGGCGCGGATGTTCTTGCCGCCGGGACCAATGATGGCGCCGATCTTGTCAACCGGTATTTTGATGGTGGTGATGCGCGGGGCGTGGGGTTTCAGTTCGGGGCGCGGCTTGGGGATGACGGCCAGCATTTCGCCCAGGATTTGCAGGCGTGCCTGGCGGGCCTGCTCAAGCGCTTGTTTCATGATTTCGGCGCTCAAGCCGCCGATTTTGATGTCCATTTGCAGGGCGGTGATGCCTTCGGCCGTGCCTGCAACTTTGAAGTCCATGTCTCCCAGATGGTCTTCTATTCCCTGAATGTCGGTCAGGATTTGGTAACGATCACCTTCCATGACGAGGCCCATGGCCACGCCCGCGACCGGGGCCTTGATCGGCACGCCGGTGTCCATCAGCGCCAGGGTCGAACCGCAAACGGAGGCCATCGAAGATGAGCCGTTGGATGACATGACTTCTGAAACCAGCCGCAGGGTGTAGGGGAAGGTTTCTTCGCTCGGGATGACCGGTTCGAGGGCGCGCTCGGCCAGGGCGCCGTGGCCTACCTCGCGCCGGCTTTGGCCGCGCAGGGGCTTGACTTCGCCGGTGCAGAAGGGCGGGAAGTTATAGTGGTGCATATAGCGTTTGCTCTCAATGGGGGCCAGGCCATCCAGTTCCTGGGCTTCGCCCAGTGTACCGAGTGTGGCCAGGGTGAGCACCTGCGTCTCGCCGCGGGTGAACAGACCGGAGCCGTGGGCGCGCGGGCTGAGTCCCACCTCGCACCAGATGGGGCGGATTTGGGTGGGCGTGCGCCCGTCTGGCCGCTTGCCATACTCCAGGATACGCCGCCGGACGACGCGTTTCTCGGCTTCCATGAAAGCGTTGCGGATATCCTCGACGGTGGGCAGGCCGGTTTTGTCCTGCGTCTCGGCCGGGATGAGTTCGGCGGTCAGTTCGGCCAGCATTTCTTCCAGCGCAGCATACAACTCGGCTTTTGGAAGTGTCTGGTCAAACAGGGCTTCCATTTTGCCGCTGACCTTGTCGAAGACGATTTTTTGCAGTTCGTCATTCGGCAGGATGATGGTGGCTTCCCGCTTGGGTTTGCCGATTTCGCGCGCCATCTGTTCTTGCAGGTCAATCAACGGTTGGAGAGCCTGATGCCCAAAGGCCAAGGCTTCGGCCATGACGTCTTCCGGGATTTCCTGAGCGCCGCACTCCACCATCAGGATGGCGTCGCGCGTGCCGGCGATGCGCAGGTCAAGCGTGGAGGCGTCCATTTCCTGGTAGGTGGGGTTGATGATGAAATTGCCGTCTATGCGGCCGATGCGGACTGCCCCTATCGGTCCGCCCCAGGGGATGTCGGAGATCATCAGGGCGGCCGAAGCGGCATTGATGGCCAGAATATCAATGGGGTTTTCGTTATCGGCCGAAAGCGCGTACATGATGATTTGGACTTCGTTGCGCATTCCTTCGGCAAACAACGGGCGAATAGGGCGGTCGGTCAGCCGGGCGGTCAGAATCGCCTCGCTGCCGGGACGGCCCTCGCGTCGGTAGAAGGAGCCGGGGATACGTCCGCCGGCGTACAGCCGCTCTTCGTATTCAACGCTGAGCGGGAAGAAGTCGATTCCTTCGCGCGCTCCGCCCATGGTGGCGGCTGCGAAGATAATCGAGTCGTTTAATTGGACGGTGACAGCACCGCCCGCCAGAGATGCCAGTCGTCCCGTTTCAATAGAAATGGTGTGACGGCCCACGGTAGTGGAAAAACGTTTTACTTCGGGTTTCATTTGTACTCCTGATTTTCCCGCCCGGTTAGGGACTGAGGCCTGTCGCCAACTGTTTTGGCGGCACGTTTCAATTCCCAACCGGCGGGCAGTATATTTCTTGGGGCAGTCGAGGCCCTCAAGGGTTTAAAAAGAGTAGATGGGCCTTTGCCCATCTACTCGGGCGAACATCGGTTTTACTTGCGGCGCAGGTTCAGTTTTTCGGTCAGAGCCAGGTAGCGCTGGTATTCTGTCCGGCGCAGGTAGGCCAGCAGGCGGCGGCGTTGCCCTACCATTTTCAGCAAGCCTCGCCGACAGGACTCATCATGCTTGTTGCTGCGCAGATGCTCTGTCAACTGCTGAATGCGTTTGGTCAGAATCGCAATTTGAACTTCGGGCGACCCGGTATCGGTCTCGTGCCGATGGTAATCGGCGATGACCTGGGTCTTGATTTCTTTATCTAGCGGCATGACGTATGCTCTCCTTAAGAAGATGGTTTGCGCAGGTCTCCATGTCCGCAGCGAATTGAAGATTTACCGCAGGCAGGACCAGTCACGGGCAAGTATTATACCAGAGTTTTTTGCCATGAATTACTCGAATTTCACCAACTCGGCTGTATGGATGCCCTGTTAAGTTTCTATCTGGATGGCGCTGCCGCTCTCATAACGACGCAGTCCGCGCCTGAAAGTCCATACCGCCAGTCCTAGAAATACAATGGCCGCAAGTGTGAGTTGGGCCAGCGCAGACCAGGAGAAGGAGCGGACAAAACCGGCGGGGATGGCCCCCATGAAGGCGGCCGGCACGAGGGTGAAGAGCAAGAATTTGGCCGTATTATCGAACAGGCTGATGGGATAAAGTGCAAAGGTTACGATGGCGTTAAGCGCCAGTTGTGCCAGAGCAGATGAGTTTCCCAGCCAGAAGGCCAGGCTTTGCACCAGCACCATGAATCCAACAAAAACTGCGGTGGCAGAGATGAGACCTAAGAAAAAGCGCGCCATGGTGTCTGCGCCAAATTGACCCGCCAGCATAAAACTGATCATGCCGTAGGTGAAATCTCCCAGCCCGCTGGTGATTGAGCGGCTGGCAAGGGCATGCAGCAGCACCGGCCGCGGCAGCGACAGGTAATAATCCAGCCGGCCTTTGGCAATGATGTCGCCCAGGAACATGAGATTGCCGAATAGAAAAACTCCCAGCCCAAAACTTCCTGCGGCGATGCCGAAGAGCAGCAACATGTCATTGAGATTCCAGCCGTTGACTTGTTTGAAGCGGTCGAAAAAGAGAATCCAGAAGACGAAATAGACGGCGTTGTTCAACATCATTCCCAGCACTTGCGCCAGGAATGCGCCGCGATACTCCATGGCCGCCTGTAAATTGGCCTTCCACAAGGCGAGCAGAAAAGGGATTTGACGTCTTATCATGGCCCGTACTCAGCCGCCATTGATGGCCAAACGGCGCATGCCGCGGCTATAGAAGAAGAACAGCAGGCCGCCCAGAACGGCTAGCCAGAAAATTTGCCCGCCAAGGACATTAAGAAACAGCCCGATGTCAGGCGCGATGAACAGCCGCGCTGGCCCGTAAAGCATGTAGGCAAAAGGCAGGTAGCGGGCAATGTTCTGCAACCAGAGCGGGTACAGGTCGAGCGGGATGAATAACCCTCCCAGGATGAATGCCAGTTTCTGGTAAATCCACTCATAGGGGGCGACTTCTTCAGAGACGAAGGCCGCCAACCCAATCAGGGCATTGACACAGAAGTGCAACAGCCAGGCACCCAACACGCCGGCTGCCGCCAGCGGCCAGCCGCGCGGGTCTGGCGGCGGCCCCATCATCAGCCAGACAATTGCCCCGCCAAAGAGGGCGGTCATACTTCCCCGCACCAGGCTTTCGCCCATTCCTGTTGAGAGATGGTACAAGATGAAGTGGTATGGTTTATTCAAGAGATAGGCCACCGAACCGTCCTTGACGGCATCTGCCATCACCCGCGCCAGGCGCGGTTTGCCAAGTTCGATGGTCTCTGCCAGCATCAGATACCAAAGCATATCTTTGAGCGAAATGCCATTCAGCGTTCCGCTGCCTTCGGCGCGATAGGTCACCCGCCACAGATTGGCAAAGACCCATAGAAAAAGGATAATGCTCAACGAACGCCATGCCAGTTCGCCGGGGTAGGCCAGGGTGTTGAGAATCTGGGTCTTGAAGATTGCCCAGTACTTGCCAATGCGTTTCATTCTGATGCCGATTCGCAACCGCGCGTTGTATTTGCTACTCGTATTGGGGTGTTAACTCGCCCAAGACGCGCTTGAGCATGGCGCTCAATTCGTTTTTGATGGCAGGCGGGTTTTCAATTTTGTCCAGCAGGATGTAGAAACTGCGAAGAAACGTTTTGACGTTATAAAAGGCGCGCTGGCCCTGTTCGCTCAGGTGTGCATTTTTCCAGTTTATGCCTTCGGGGTGGACAAAACCGTTTAGCCAGCCTTCGAGAAAATCTGACCCCAGGAGATTGCGCCGCAAAACGGCAATGACAGCCATGACCAGCCGCTCGTCCTCGTTGTACAGGTAGATTCCTGTATCGGCGTGAATCAGTTTCGAAGCAATGCCCTTGAGAATCTTCTTGAGTTCTGAGGCTTCGAGATGACGGTTGCACGCCAGCACCATCAACAGATCGGCCGTATGGGCGGTGGGGTGCACCCAACCTTTGGTCGGCTCGTAACCACGCATGTCGTTCTCGGCGCTCAAATACACCAGGGCCTTGTTGAGCAAATCCAGCACCTCGGCCTTTTCTAAGAACGGGTGTTTGTTGTCGTAATTGACCATTTCGGCCAGGAAGAGCGCCGAAAAAGAGCGCAAGAAAGCCGAATCGCCTGCGGCCTCGCCCAAACCGGCGCGCAGATTCGCGGTCAGTTGTGCGATCATGCCGCGCATTTGGTCTGGGCTGTATAGTCCCCGGTGAAGCCAGAAGGAAAGGATGGGCAGGGCAAGTTCATCACGCAGTTCTGGGTCGGGGCTGCCCAGGCAAGCAAGCAGTTCTTCGGTCAAAGCGGAGAGCGTTTCGTCCTGGGGAACGGCATAGTCGTTGGCGGGAATCCGCCGCCAGAAAGTTTTGTCATGCATGCTGTCTGCTCCTTGGGTTTCTAGTTTTCACCGACTTCTGATTGTTGGGGAGTGGCTTGCTGGTAGATCGTCGCAATCACATCTTCCAGCGAAGGGTCCGAGATGGTGATATCGGCCACGGCTCCTGCCGCGGCCAGACGGGAAAGGATGGTCTCTACCGGGGTTTGGCGGGTGTCAAAGCGCAGTTTGGCGCCGTATTTGCCAACCTTGATTGTCTCTGCCCCGGGGATCTTGAAATCGGGCGCGATTTCTGCGGCGTAACGCACGCCCACATCCTTTGTCGTCAGGTGGCGGCGTTTCAGGGTGGAGACTTTGTCCTCGTACACAATTTGGCCATGATTAATGATGATGACCCGTTTGCACAACGCCTCCAGGTCGCCTGCGTCGTGCGAGGTCAGCAAAACGCCCACTTTTTCGACCTCGTTCATTTGCCGGATGGTGTCGCGAATCTGTTGCTTGGCAACCACGTCCAGGCCAATAGACGGCTCATCGAGCAGAAGCAGGCTCGGGCGGTGCAGGAGCGAAGCGGCTATTTCGCAGCGCATCCGCTGGCCCAGCGAGAGTTTGCGCACCGGCGTCTCGAGCAAATCGCGAATCTCAAAGGCCTCGGCCAGGAACTGGATGCGCTTTTTTACTTCGCGGTCATCCAGTTCGTAAATTTTTCCGAACAGGCTGAACGTATCTATGGCGGGCAGGTGATACCACAACTGCGGGCGTTGACCAAAGACCGTGCCAATATGGTAAGCCAACTGCCGCCGCTGTGTCCAGGGAGTGTAGCCAAGCACACTGACCTGTCCCGATGTGGGGTAAAGAATGCCGGTCAGAATTTTGATGGTGGTGGATTTGCCGGCCCCGTTTGGCCCGATAAATCCAAGCAATTCGCCCGCTTCCATCTGGAATGAAATGCCGCGCACAGCCTCAACGGTGTGGTATTCGGGCCGGTAGAGGGCGCGCAAAGACGCGCCCAGGCCGGCGGCTTTGCGTTTGGTTTGAAAGTTTTTGGTCAGTTCGCGGACAACGATGGCGGTCATGACGGCGCGCGGGTCTTTGATAGAGAGGGTAACCGGGTTGTTGCAGCAGGTCAGGCTTTGCGGATGTCTACGATTCGAATCGCAATCGGTTCGAGCACAGACCGGATTTTCTTTTCGGAGATTCCGCCGACCTTGACGGTGACCATGAAATTCGAAATCGATTCGCCGGCGAACGAACCCAGCCCGATAATATCGCCGCCGTTCTCGTAAATAACACGGCTGAGTTTGGCGATTTCTCCCGGCTGATTGGGCAGCAGCACGCTGACGCGCAGCCCTGGCTGACGGGCGCCCATCATCTCAATAAAAATTTTGAACAAGTCATGCTCTGTGATGATACCCACTACCTCGCCGTTGCGGACGACAGGCAGGCCGCTGATATCCTTATCTGCCATACGACAGGCGGCCTCTTCAATCGGGCAATCTTCCTCGATTGTGTACACCTTTTTGGTCATCACCTCGCGCACCGTTACCTTGCTGAGCAGGTAATTGATTTCCCAAATGCTCAGCGTGGTGGCTTTGGACGGCGAGGCGTTTAACAGATCGTTTTCGGTGACAATGCCGATCATTTTGCCGTTTTCCACCACCGGCGTGCGGCTGATGTTTTGGCTGCGCATCAATTTAAGCGCCTCTTGAATGGGCGTATCTGGAGAAACCGTGATCACCGGGTGGGACATGCGTTGACCAACTAACATGATAACCTCCTGAAGGGATGATCTTATAAGAAAGCGATTATGTGTATTTTACTATGAGAGTGGCAAAATCCAGTAAAATTGCAACTACCTCTTTGATGTGACGGCCCCTCCTATGCAATTCCCAACCGAACTCATTGCCCGTCTGCAAAAAGCCGAACGTGTAACGGCGCTGACGGGCGCGGGCGTCTCGCAGGAATCGGGCTTGCGGACCTTTCGTGACAGCCAAACCGGCCTGTGGGCCCAGTACCGCCCGGAAGACCTGGCCACCCCTGAAGCCTTCTTGCGCAACCCAAAACTCGTCTGGGACTGGTATGCCGAGCGGCGTCAGCGCGCCGATACCGTCCAGCCGAATGCAGGCCATTATGCTTTGGCCGAGATGGGCCGCCGCTTCCCGAAGTTTACGCTTATTACCCAAAATGTGGATGGCTTACATCAGCGGGCCGGCAGCAAAGATGTCATCGAGTTGCATGGCAATATTCTGCGGGTCAAGTGTTTTGACTGCGGCCGTCCCGCCGAGACATGGGCCGAAAGCGCCCCCGAGGTGCCGCGTTGCGCCGTCTGCGGCGGCCTCTTGCGGCCAGATGTGGTCTGGTTTGGCGAGGCCCTGCCCCGCCTGGCGCTGGAGACTGCCGTAGAAGCCGCCCGCACCTGTCAGTTCTTTTTCTCGATTGGCACGTCTGGCCTGGTTCAGCCGGCGGCCTCTTTGGCCTTCGCGGCCCGCAACCGCGGAGCGGTTATCGTGGAAATCAACCTTGAGCCAACGCCCCTGACCGAACGAGCCGATTACTTTTTGCAGGGCAAATCGGGGGAAATCTTGCCCGAACTGGCGCGAACGCTCTGGCCCGAATCGAAACGGCTCTAACGCCCCTGGCCTGCTTCTGAACCCCGAGCAACAAGTTCACCCTTTGGGTTGATCCAGGGAACTGCCTGCCCTCCCGCAGGCTTTACCGATCCGGTTGCTTGCCCTGGGCGCTACCTCGTTATACCCAGCAGGCGCGGAAACCAGTACCAGAGAATATCGGCGGCGGGCTTGCCATGCACCGAAGCCGACTTATCCTGCAGCAGGGCCGGGGGATAGTAACCGCGGCTGACCACCCCGCCAACCCAGGGGCGCGTGTTGACCGCCTCCAGCATTGCCTGATACAGGTCGGCCTGTCGCTGCAGGCTCAAGATCAGGGACGGGTAATCAGGATTGGGCCGGCTCAGAACCGTCCATTCGAGACAGCGTCCTTGCAAGTCGGGCAGGCAGGCCGTCCCGGCGGTCGTCGTAGAGGGGAAGGCCAGTCCAAGAACAATGGGCTTTTTGTACGCATTTTGAAGAACCGCAACTTCCTCATCTAGCAAGCGTCCTGCCTGTGCGGTAATCTGATCGCGGGGTGTTTCGCTGGAAGTAGCAAGGGGGGCTTGCCAGAGCAAATACAGACTATCGGTTTCAAAGATGAAGCCCGGCATAGAGGCCAGATTCCCCGGCGTATACGGCCAGGCCCACCACAGCGGACCTTTGTAATGGGCGCGCACTTCGGCAATGATTGACCGCCAGCGGTTTTCGGCGTCTGCCGGCACGCCCGAGGCGCTTCCATCTGCCAGCGTGCCGCCCGGCATGGCCGGCGCCAGCCATTCGCCGCCCAGAATCAAGGCCTGTGCGCCAGATTGCGCCGCCAGGTCCGCGTGATGAAGCGCAAACTGCCGGTAAGAATCGAACCAGGCATTCCACCAGTCTGGGCCGCGTGGGGCGTCGAGCCACCAGTTGGCCGAAGCAACCGGAAAGCGCGGCGAGGGAAAGATGGCCACATTCAGGTTGAGAGCCCGCGCCTGACTGACCATCGACAAACTGTCGTTCCAGAAAACGTCTTTCCCGGCTTGAATGGTGAAAACCAACGGACGGCTGTGGACATACGTCCACGAAGGGGTGACAAAGACCCAGTTTGTGCCGAGGGCCTGAATATTTTGAAAGGCCTGTGGCATGTGAGTTGACCAGGTCGGGTGCTGCATGGGCTGTAATTCCACACCGGCGACAAAGCCGGCGCTTCGTTTCTGAATAGGCGAACTGGTAATTGTGACAGGCCCACTTTCTTTTAGCCAGTTCCAGCCCATGATCGTGTCTTGAATATCCTGCGGCATCAGGCTGGTGCTGACTCGCCGCCCAATCGGGTTGTTTCCTGCTGTGGCCTGGTCATCTGCGCTGCCGCATTCCGCGTTTCGGCAGTAGCGGTAGGTAAAATCTCCCAACATGTTGAGCGGGCTGTAAACCTTGTAGGCCCATTGATTGTTCCCCAGCGGCCACATCGGGATGGGCTCTGTCCAGCCATAAGGATTGAACTGAATATAAACAACGTCGCCGGGCGGTGTGACCGCAGGCGCTTTGACCTGAAACAGGATAGGCGCCGAATTGCCAGCCTGCCAGGTCTCGACTGTGTCGTTGATCTGGATAGGGGCATTGGTTTGCGGGATAATCAATTGCCGCAAGACAAACTCGCCGCTTGTTTTATGCTCGGCGTTCCAAAAGCCGTCGCCCAGCGTGTACTTGTAACGCAAGTCAACCCCTGCCGGCAGATAGAGCGAAAGGCTGTATCGGCCATCGGCCTGACGGGTGAGGGTCGGCATACGGCTGGCGGTTGTGCTCAAGCCGCCATTCAGGTCGGCAAAGGTGTTTCCCAGTTGCAGCAAGTTGCCGGCCAGCCTTACCGGCGCGCCCTTGACGGTGTTGGCGGGTACGCTGACGGTAAAGATGACGTTGACCAGCGGCGCGGGCTTCACCCTCAATTCCACCGGCGTTACCAGGCCGGCGGCTACCTGCGCCCCTTGTTGGAAGGGGATATAGGTGCCGTCGGGTGCGTAGGCCGTAATGTTGTGTGTGCCCGGCGGAAGCCCCCACAGGCTAAAACGGCCGCTTGAATCGCTCCATGCCTGAGCCCCGCCGCCGGTTATCAGCATATTGGGCAAAGGAGCGCCCGTATCTGCATTCAGCACCCGTCCCTGAATCTGGCCCGTGCTTCCTGTGAAGGGGCGGTTTGCCCAGGCGCTGATGATGTCGGTTGCAACGCCAGGGCCGGTGACGTAGTACATGCGATAGCGTACCGGCGCTCCCAAACTGGTTGCCTCGATGGCAGGCGCACTGCCTGCCAGAATGTAGCGGTACTTTACCACCGACCCAACCGCCAGCGGCAGGTTGACGGCGTATGTCTGCGCGTCTTTGGGCTGCATCGGGTAGTTGACTGTGTTGAAAGACAGGCCGGTAACTTCGTCTACAAGGCTGATGGCCAGCGTTTCGCCCGGCAAGAGCGGCGCCGGAAGCACTGCCTCGAAGGTCACCTGAGCCGCGGGGAAGGGTGTAGCCGTAGGGATAACCGGCCCTGGCGTGGATGTGGGTACGGTTGGAAACGGCCACTCAAGCAGAGAGATGGAACACGCCGTGCCGGTTACAAGAATCAAGCCGGCCAGCATCAGTCTCACCAGATAAAAGGTGATACGTTGAGTCTGAGAAGAGCGTAAGTTCATGGCGATTCCCTTCCTCGATCGGTCAATTGCCGGCTGTGCCTTCACTTTGCTTTCTCTTCTTTGTCCTTGCGGCGCAGGAAGCGGGCAAAGTAACTCATGCCGATGCTGACGAAATATAACAGAACCATGGGGAGCATGAGCAAGCCCATGTTCACCGGGTCCACCGTTGGGGTGATAATGGCGGCCAGAATGGCAATAATGACAATGGCAAAGCGCCACTGGGCGACCAGCATACGAGGCTGAAGGAAGTTGAGCCAGGTTAGGGCAAAGACGACCAGCGGAAATTCAAAGACCACCCCAATCCAGAACAACAGGCTGGTGATGAAATTAAAATACGATTGCGGGCGCAACTCGGCGCGGATGCCCATGAAATCCAGCAAAAACTTCAATGCAGGTGGCAGCAAGAAATAGTAGGCTACGAACACGCCTGCCGCGAAGAAAATCGTTGCCAGCGGGATGAAAACCAGCGAAATCTGGCGTGTGCGCGGCGTCAACCCTGGCGCGATGAAGAGCCAAAGTTCAAAGACAATCAAAGGAATGGCAAATATGAAGCCTGTCAACAAGGCAACGCGCATGAAGACGCCGACCGATTCGGTCACTTCAATGGCGCGTAATGCTTCCAGCCCGCCTACCAGTTGAGCAAGGTAGTTGATCAGGCGTTCGGTAAAGGCAAATGAGATAAACGTGGTAACAATCAGGTAGAGAAGAGAGCGCAGAATGTGCCGCCGCAGGCCCTCGATGTGGTCCCACAGCGAGGCGCGGACGTTTTTATCCTGCAAGACATCCGCAAAACTATCTGCCAGCGGGCGGTCTTCAATCGGGTCGGTGAGAAAATGATAGGCTCTTTTAACTCCCCGAAACGGCAGCGCCACGAGCCAGAACAGAAAACGAAAGGGCGCGCTGACAATCCACCAGAGCGCAGAAAAGAATTTGCGCATCCCCCTCAGCCTCCCGAAGCCGTTTCTTCATCTGCAGAAGGCAATGCCGCCTGCGGCGCAGCCGGCGGTTGTGGCGATGGGATGGTGGTCGGTTCTGCTTCAGGAACGGGAACGCCTGCCCAACTGCCGTAACCGCCGCTCACTTCCCGTGAGGTTTTCTTCAGTTCTTCCTCAATCTCTTTCAGGTTGGCTTCTCTCATCAACTTGTTGGGCAGCGTTTGCAGTTCGCGGCCTGTTTTGGTGATCACCTTCCACGTATCCGACATCACCAGTTTTCGCAAGCCGTCTCCAAGCACTTTGGCCGACTTTTGCATTTCGTTTGGGCCGAGAACAATCAGCACAATAATTAAAATAAAAAGCAGTTCGGGAACACCAATACCCAGGATATCCATAACATTAAGCCTTGTGCGAAGAGCGAAGGATTTGCGAGATTTCGTTTTGGTGCTGTGCCAGGCTGCCCAGCACGCCATTGACAAAGCGCGGGGCGCTGTCAGAGCCAAACATTTTTGCCAGTTCAACGGCTTCGTTAATCGCCACTTTGACCGGCGTTTCGCGCTGAACGGCAAATTCCCAGGTTGCCATGCGCAAAATATTCCGGTCAATGGTGGCAATTTGGTCCAGCGGCCATTCGGGTGCATAACCCGCAATGGCCTGATCAATTTTCTCAATTAAAGGAAGCACGCCGTACACAATGCCGCGCGCAAAATCTGCCAAAGCGTCCGGCAGGGGAGTATCCTCCAGCCGCTGTCGAAACACATCGGCTGGAGGGTGATTCGTCATATCTACTTCGTAAAGTACTTGAAGGGCCAGGCCACGCGCCCTGGTGCGCGCTTTCATAAGCGACTCAGTCCTTTATCGCGTTTTCGTAATCTATATCCTCGATGTGAATGTTGACGTGTCCAACTTCCATGCTCACCATTTCTTGAATGGCACGCGCCACATGCTGCTGAATGGTGCGGCTGACCTCGCGAATGTTTACACTGTGTTCCAAAACCACATACAGGTCAATATTGACAATGTCATCTTCCACGCTGATGCGCACGCCGTCGCTGTCGCCGCGCCGGAAGATGCGATTAACGCCACCCGAAACCGGCGCCATGCGCTTCACGCCCTCTACCTCTAACGTGGACATACGCGCAATGGTCACCAGCACATCGGGTGTAAGGGTGGTTTTGCCAGGGGGGCGGGTATAACCAGTCATTGTCTACCTCTTTCGTTTATGTGATTACATCATGACCATGCCGCCATCTACGCTGAGCACTTGACCGGTAATGAAGGCGGCCTCGTCTGAAACCAAAAAGCCGACGGCATAGGCAATATCTTCGGGCGTTCCAAAGCGTCCGAGCGGGGTGGCCTTGATCGAAGCCTCTTTGATTTCTTGGGGCAGGTGTTCGGTCAGGGCGGTGGTGACATACCCCGGCGCAACCGCATTGACGGTGATGTTGCGCGACCCAAGTTCGCGCGCCAGCGACTTGGTCAGCCCAATCAGGCCGGCCTTAGAGGCGGCGTAATTGACCTGACCGGCGTTCCCAGAAAGGCCAACCACCGAGGTGATATTGACGATACGGCCATAGCGCTGCTTCATCATGGGGCGGACAACAGCCTTGCAGCAATTGAACGCGCCCTTGAGATTCACGTCCAGCACAATATCCCAATCGGCTTCGTCAATGCGCATAATTAAGTTGTCGCGTGTGATGCCAGCATTGTTGACCAGGATGTCAATTTTGCCAAAGGTGGAAAGGGCGCAATCTATAAAGCCTTGCACGCTCTGGCTGTCGGCCACATCTACCAGACAGCCGCTTGTCCGGCGCCCGGTTGCGGCGGCAATCTCATTGGCGGTGACCTGGGCCTGCTCGGCAAGCCGATCGCCGCAAACTACGTCCGCGCCGCGCTGAGCCAGCAGGGTGGCAATCGCCCGTCCGATGCCGCGTGAGGCGCCGGTCACAACCGCCACGCGGCCGGCCAGAGGGGTATATTCGCTCATCGTCCTTCTCCTTGAATCAGAATTATACACCATGGGGTGCTGTGGAATTAACACCAAAGCGGCGGCTTGGTTTTACCTTTTCAATCCCAGCCCCAGGCCCAGCCCGCCCAACAGCGAGAAGGCACCGGTGAAAATGAAGCAATCCTGCCAGAAGCGCATGGGGAACAGGCGGATGAGCGTGTCTGAGAAGTAGAACAGCCAGGTATCACCCTCAAAGAAGAGACGGTGAAACTGTGTGAACAATTGCTCAAAGTTGACGACTACCAGCACGAGGACAGCCGCGACCAGCCCGACGGTTAGCCACCCCCCTCGTCTCAGACCAAGCCGATAGTGGGGGATGTGATCCCAGAGCCAGGATCCAAGCCCGAGCAGGGCAAGCAGGCCCAGGTCCAGGAGCCAGAACCGCAGGACGATGCGGGTCAGTTCTTTTACGTCCTGCATGTGGCTGAGTTCGCGTTCGTTAAAGAGCGGTTGGCCGTCGTCAAAAGTCAGGTTTCCCAGGTAGGAGATGTCGGCCTGATTGGTCAGGTAGTTGAGGGCATAGGGCGCCCAGCGTAGGCGGTCTTGCTGGGTGAAGCCGTAGGGGTCCGCCGGGAAACCGGGCAGGCGGTATTCAATTTGCAAGAAGGTGGGGGTCATGAGCAGGCGCAAGCCCAGCCCCAACAGTGCGAAGGGCACCAGCAGGGCCGTCAGCCAGCCAAATAACGCTTTCATCGCAGAATCTCCGTTTCGCCGCTGAGGACAAAATGAACAACCATGTCGTTGACAATCCACTCGATGGGGGCGCGGTCGTCGGTGAAGACGGTGGTCGTTTCGTAGCCGGGCATCAGGTTGACCAGGGTGTTTTGAGAGACGGTCAGCAGCAGCGGGTCTACATCGCTGCGCGGATAGAGCAGCATCAGGTTGGTGGCCAGGTTGCGGACGCGGGTGGGCTGGCGGGTGGCGTAAATCATCGTGTTAAAGGTGTTGGGAATGTCCATGATATGCACGGTGGGGAAGATGGTCGCCAGAGTCGTTGCCAGGCCGTTGATCAGGCGGCGGTCGCCCGGCGTGCTGCCAACATTGATGGTCAACACGCCGTCTTCGGTCAGGTGGTTGTAGGCCGTCAGGAAGAATTCCTGGGTGGTCATGTGCCATGGGATATATGGCGGGCGGTAGGCGTCCACGGCAATAATGGTGTACTTGTGGGGGCTGTGTTCCAGCCCCCAGCGCCCGTCTTGAACATACACGTTCAGGTTGGGCAGGTTCATGTCGAAATATTTTCGTCCGACTTCTACGATTTTGGGGTCAATCTCATAGCCGTCAATGGGGATATCGCCGTAAACGGCAGTCGCCTGACGCGCAACGGTGCCGGCTGCCAGGCCAACAACGGCAATGCGTTTAACGTTCTCCGGCGGATAGGGAGGGGCATTGAAAAGAGGGCCAACCAGAAAGTGCTCCCATGGCCCATGGTAGTACAGGATGGTGGGGTGATAGACGGAATGGATTCCCTGCCCGTCATTCAGCCGCAGGTAGCGGTACTCATTGTACTCAACGACCTGGATGTAATTGTACGCCGACTCGGTTTCGTAGATTTGCCCCTGGGATTTTTTTAGCGGCCCAACGCCCCAAATCAGCGCCAGGATGATCAGAACAGGCATCCAGGCATAGAGCAGGGCAGTACGCCAGCCGGCGCTTAGCTGCAAGCCGATCAGGGCAACAAAAGTCAAAAACAGGCTGAAGACCAGAAAAGTGCGCACCGTGCCGATGAGAGGCACCAGCAAGAGAGCAGGCAGGAATGTGCCGAGAAATGAACCCGCGGTGGAGATGGCGTAAAGCGTGCCGGCCACGTTGCCAGATCGGTGTGTGTCCTTCAGGCTGAGGCGGATGGCAAAGGGTGAGATTGTCCCAAGCAAGGTGATGGGCAGGCTGAAGAGGATGAGCACGCCCACAAAAGAACCCAGCAGGGGGCCTAACTGCAGACTGTCGAATGCGGCAGCGGCGGCGCGCAACACCGGTTGAGATACAAACGGGATTGCTCCCAACGCGAACGCGCCCCAGGCGAGAATGCGGTACATTGTTTTTGCATCGGGGGACTGATCCGCCCAGCGCCCGCCGACCAGGTAGCCGGCGGCAAGGTAAATGAGGATCAGGCCGATAATACTGGCCCAAACCAGATTGCTGTCGCCAAAGAATCCGCCCAACAAACGAGAGGCCGAGAGTTCGGCAGCCAACGTCACCATGCCAGAAGCAAATACGGTGAAGCGAATGTATTTTTGCATACATACTCCTTGTCAGGAGGCAGAGTAGGTTGATTATACCCCAGGAGACCCGACGAAAAGCCTGCAGGTGAAACATCTTCGTTTGAACATCTTATTAACTTTGGAGCGATTGTTAAAAGACTTGACAAATTTACTTTTTGTGCTATGATAAATGGTGTAATTTGCCGTTTTTAGCCCCCTTTTTCGCTTATGAGTGTCTATTTTCACTCAATCCCCGCCCACAATGTAAGATATATTAACAAACATGCTGCGCTGGACTTGATTCGCTTTACGCCAGGCGGCATTTCTCGCGCCGAACTGGCCGAGCGAATGAACCTGACGCGTGCGGCGGTTACCTCCATCGTGAGCGATCTCATCGAAGCAGATATTATTCGCGAGGCTGAAAGCCGGGTGGGGGGAAGCGGACGGCCGCCTGTCATCTTGGAAATCAACCCGGGCCGGGGTTGGGTGGCCGGCATTGACCTTGGCGCCTCTCATGTTTCTGTTGTCTTATCGAACTTTTCCGCGCATGTGATTCAAGAACAAGAAATGCCGCTTGACATTGCTGCCGGGCCGGAAACCTGTTTGGGACAGGCCAATCAATTGCTGGAAGATTTGCTCAACAGGCAAGGCTTGCCAAAGAACTGCCTGCTGACTATTGGGATGGGTGTTCCGGGTCCTATCATGAGTGAGGCCGGGACGGTGATTGCCCCCCCGATTATGCCCGGCTGGAGCGAGTTTCCAATTCGAGATACGATGGAAGAGTATTGGAAGTGTCCGGTTTCGCTCAATAACGATGCCGAATTGGGCGCTTTGGGTGAGTGGGCGTACGGGGCAGCGCGCGGGGAGCAGAACCTGGTCTTTGTCAAAGTAGGCACAGGGGTTGGAGCCGGGTTGTTGTTGGATGGGAAAATCTATCACGGTGCCACCGGCGCGGCTGGGGAGATCGGGCACCTGACCATAGATGACAACGGTCCGTTGTGCACTTGTGGGAATCGCGGCTGTCTGGAGGCGCTGGCCGGTGGCCGGGCGATAGCCTTGCAGGCGCAGGAAGCGGTGCAAAAAGGAAAGCGCACGCAGTTGGCAGACATCAAACCAGTGGAACGCATTACTGCAAAAGACGTGGCTCTGGCGGCGCGGCGTGGTGACTTGATTGCACAGCAGATTTTGGCGCGTGCGGGCAGTTATCTTGGAATTGCCATTGCCGGCCTGGTCAATTTATTTAACCCCCAAATGGTGGTGGTTGGCGGTGGCGTGGCCCAGATTGGGGATCTGTTTCTGGAACCGGTGCGCGAAACCGTTCGTCGCCGCAGCCTGCCGGCTTCTGTCAGCGCCTTGCGCATTACCACTGCCCTTTTGGGCAGGCGCGCCCCTGCATTGGGCGCAGCGGCGCAGGCCCTCGGTATTGCCATGCATACATTGGCCGAGGAGAAAGCCTTTTCGTCAGAGATTCCATTGATGCAAGAAGAAGTATGAGCAAGGAGGTGATGTTCCCCTAAACAGACAATGCGCGTATCTCAATCGTCTTTTCGTAACCTAACAATTTGTAAATTATAGAACAAGGAGAGTAAGAGAATGAAAAAGATTAGTTTGTACCTGATCAGCGCCTTGCTGATTGTATCGTTTGTCCTTTCGGCCTGCGCGCCGGCGGCAAGCAATCAGCCAGTCACGATTGCATTTTGGGAACAGGAAGGCGAGGAAGTAGATGTTTTCCTGGATCAACTGATTGCCGAATTCCAGGCCGCCAATCCCAACATCACCGTCCAGCGGACGCACTATGAGAATGAGGCCCTGCGCGACCAGTTCCAGACTGCAGCGCTGGCTGAGGCCGCTCCTGAAGTTGTGCGCGTCCCGAACGATTTTGCCGGCCCCTTCAGCAAGTTGGATATTGTGGCGCCCGTTGATGAATTGTTCAAGAAGTCTTTCCTTGATCAGTTCTTTGATGGCGCTTTGGGCCCGGCTGTGGTGGGAGGCACCCTGTGGGGCGTGCCGGATAACTACGGCAACCACCTGATGTTGATTTACAACAAGGATTTGATTGCTGAACCTCCGGCCACCTTTGAAGAGTTGATCACCAAGGCCCAGGAACTGACATCCGGCGATATTCAGGGCTTTGCGTATAACCTGAATGAGCCTTTCTGGGGTGCTGGTTTCTATGGCGCCTTTGGCGGTTGGCCGCTGGATGAAAACGACAAGCCGCAGTTCAACAACCAGGCCTTCATTGATTACCTGACCTTTGTCAAGAAACTCAAGGACGACGGTGTTGTTCCGCAGGAATGCGATTACAACTGCGCTGACACCTTGATGAAGGAAGGCAAGGCGGCAATGATCATCAACGGCGACTGGTCGCTTGGTGATTACTCCAAGGCCCTGGGTGACAAGATGGGTGTGGCTCCCGTTCCGCCCATCAACGGCAAGCCCTATACTGAGATGACAGCCGGCAAGTACTTTATGGTCTATAAGGGTGTTTTGGATGATCCCGCCAAGAAGGAAGCGGTGGTCAAGTTCATCACCTTTATGACCTCCAAGGAAGTACAGAAGCGCTGGCTGGATGAATTCAAGCGTCTGCCGTCCAACAAAGAGATTGCCAAAGACCCGGCCATTACAAACGATCCTATTTTGGCCGGCTCAATGGCGGCTCTTGCCAATGGCCGTGGTATGCCCGCTGCCGCCGAGATGCGTTGTGCCTGGGATGCCTGGCGCCCGAATCTTGAGGGCGTGATGGCTGGCACGCTGACTCCTGCGGATGCCGCAGCCGCTGCCCAGCAAGCAGCCGATGAGTGCGTTGCAACGCTAGAGTAAGTTCTCACAAGTGTGATGGGGGGCGAGCAGATTGCTCTCCCCCATCACTTTTTATAGGCGATTGGTTGCCGGCTAATGTCGGTTAAGTTGAGGCAAGCATGAGCGACGAAAAAAGTTTCCGCAAGTTTCTCCCCTGGCTTCTGTGGATTGTAGGGCTTACGGTGGTTTACTTCCTGCTGCGCGCTGTTTTTCAGCCTTATGCAGGCGGTATTTCGATTAACGGCAGGATCATTGTCGAGCGATTGAGTGAAATTGGCTTGTTCCTGGGGGCTATTTTGGCAGGAATGGCGGCCATAGAAATATATTTTTATCAAATCTTTTTCCGCCAGCCTCGTCATCGTCGGGCTGCTATTTGGACGCGCATTATTCAGGGCATCCTGGGTTTGATTGCCCTGCAAATGGTGGTGGCCTTCTTTGATCTCACCGATCTCTTCCGCCTGCCGAAGGGAGCGGTTAAAAATTTCTTCCTTTTGCCATCATCACTGTTTGCGTCGGTCAAGAATTTATTTGTCCAGATAGGGTTGGGCGCCGACGGCAGTTCTCTTATCTCAGGCCTAATCTTGATTTTGGTTTTGGGGCTGCTCTTTTGGCTTATCCAACGCTGGAGCGTTCCGCGTCACAGTCGCCTTGGTCTGGCTTACCTGCTTGTCCTCCCGGCTCTCATTGGTGTGCTCTTTTTGATTATCTACCCCTTCCTCTTTGAGATCAAACTGGCGTTTTCCAATGCCTCGTTGGGAACGCAAGCCACCAAAAACGCCTCGTATGGACTGTCTTATGGCTGGGAAAACCTCAAGACCCTGTTTACTGGAAACGTCGCCAAAGACGCAAAATTCTTTGAGGTTTTCTGGCGCACCATTTTGTGGACGGTTATTAATGTGACTTTCCACGTTACAGGTGGCATGATCTTGGCTTTGCTGCTCAACCGTCCGATGAAATTACGGGGTCTGTACCGAACCTTGCTGGTTTTTCCGTGGGCTATTCCTACTACGATTGCGGCTATGGCTTTGCGCAATGAGTTCGACCTGCGATATGGTTTCTTTAACATTATGCTCACGAACATACAAAGCACCTTCCAGGCTTTGAGCGCCAAGACCGCCTCTCTCGTCCTGTTAGGGCCTACCTTTTCCTGGCTTGCGGAGAATATCGGGCCTGTTTCCTGGAAACAGGATCCCTTCTGGGCTTTTATCTCCATTTTGATTACCAACATTTGGTTGGGCATCCCGTTTATGGCGGTTATTATCCTGGGCGGCCTACAGAGCATTTCACATGAGTATTATGAGGCGGCGGAGATTGATGGCGCTACCAGCGGGCAAATGTTCCGCCATATTACCTTGCCGCTGCTTCGCCCGGTGTTGACGCCGGCCATTGTGCTTGGTGTTATCTGGACGTTTAATAAGTTTGACGTTATTTACCTCATCACCCAGGGCGGACCGCAAGAAAAAACGGATATTCTGGTCTCTTCGATGTACAAAGCCGCCTTTCAATTTTACAGATATGGCTTTACGGCCATGTTTGCTTTGGTCATTTTCTTGATCCTATTGGCCTTTACGATTATCTACCTGCGCGTGAGCGGGGGCTTGAAGGCTGCCACAGAGTAAAGGAGGAACCTATGTCTAAGAATCCCCTTGTTCGTTTCTTCCGTTGGTTTTTCTTTCGGGCGCGCGGAGACAGCCCCTTCAAGCGCTTGTTGATTCATTTTGTGCTGATTGTGGCCTGCATTATTGCCGTGTATCCGGTCTTGCGGGTTGTTACTATTTCCCTGCGCCCTAACGATACTTTGCTTACGACCAGCCTGCGCATCATCCCCGAAAACGCGACCCTGGATAATTACCGCAAGGTCCTCTTTGGCGACCCTGCCAATTACCGCCAGTCGGACTTTTTCTTGTGGGTGTGGAACTCTTTCTCGATTGTGATGGTTACTTCGATCATCAGCGTTATTTTGGCGGCAGTGAGCGCCTACGCCTTTTCCCGTTTCCGCTTTCCAGGACGATCTGCCGGCCTTATCTTCTTGTTCACCACGCAGATGATCCCGGCGGGGATGCTGCTCTTGCCTCTCTTTATCATGCTTGCCCGCTTGAAAATGATTAACACTTCGCTGGGATTGATCATTGCTTATTCAGTCTCTGCTGTTCCGTTGACGATCTGGACCCTTAAGGGGTACTACGATACCATCCCGGTTGACCTGGAGGAAGCGGCCCTGATTGATGGCGCCTCGCGCATGACCGTTTTCACAAGGATCATCCTGCCTCTCTCCAGCCCGGCTCTGGCCATTGCCTTCCTGTTCAGTTTCATGGGCGGCTGGAGCGAGTACCTTGTGGCGCGCGTGGTGCTGCAGAAAAATGAACTGTTTACCTGGCCGCTTGGTATCTTTACTTTTGCCCAGCAATTTACTGTCTCGTGGGGACAGTTTGCGGCCGCCTCGGTTCTGATTGCCATTCCGGTGATGGCTCTGTTCCTCTATTCTTCCAAGTGGTTGATTTCCGGCCTGACACTGGGCAGTGTCAAGGGCTGATCTTTTGCTCGTGCTATTTGCAGGGCGGTCGCAGGGTGACCGCCCTGCTTTATGAGATGCATTTGCATTTTGGGAGTCAGACACATGGCCATGTGGAACAAGACCCTGTTTTTACATCTTTTACTTATCCTTGCCGTTTTGCTTGGTGCATGTAGTGGACCGGTTGTCTCTCCTCCCCAAGAGGATGTCCTGTATCTTAATCTGATATGGCACCAGCATCAGCCTCTCTACTATAAGGACGAGAGCGGTGTTTATACCCGCCCGTGGGTACGTGTTCACGCCACAAAAGACTATTACGATATGGCCGCCACGGTGGGACAATACCCCAGCGTTCACGTGACCTTCAACCTGACCCCCGTGCTCCTTCGCCAGTTGGATGATTTTGCCCAAAATGGTGCCAAGGATAAGTATTGGGTTCTGGCTGAAAAGCCGGCCGCTCAATTGACTCTTGAGGAAAAAGAGTTTATTTTGCGCCGTTTCTTTGATGCCAACTGGGATCACATGATTAAACGCTATCCGGGTTATAGAGCCTTGCTGGAAAAGCGGGGCGGCGCAGATGATGCGGATATCGTTCGCTCCCTGGAGACATTTCGCGAGCAGGATTACCGCGATCTGCAAATTTGGTTTAACCTGGTTTGGATTGACCCGGATGAACTGGAAAAGGAGCCGCTTAAGTCACTCGTTGTCAAAGATCACGGTTTCTCCGAAGAAGATAAAGACGTTCTCTTTAGCGAAATCACCCGCATTGTTCAACAGGTAATTCCCATCCACAAAGAATTGCAAGATAAGGGGCAGATTGAGGTCATTACTACGCCGTATGCTCATCCCATCCTGCCGCTGATTTATGACACGAATTTGGCGCTGATTGGCAATCCCGGCGCCGAGATGCCTGAGCGTTTCTCTTATCCCAATGATGCCATTGCTCACCTGAAACGCAGTGCAGAGATTTACCAACAGCATTTTGGTCGCGAGCCGCGCGGTCTGTGGCCTGGCGAAGGGGCGGTTGCCCAAGAGATTGTTCCGTTGGTTGCCAGGACGGGCTATCAGTGGATGGCTACTGGCGAGCCGGTACTGGCTCAATCCCTTGGCCTTGGCAGTTTCACCCGCGACGCTCAAGAGACTGTCCAGGAAGCCGATGCGCTCTACCGCCCTTATTATGTTGCCGGCAAAAATGGTGAGCGGGTGGCCGTCTTCTTTCGAGATTGGACGCTTTCCGACAAGGTCGGTTTTACCTACTCTGGCACGCCGGGCGACAGGGCCGCGGCGGACTTGATGCGTCGCCTGGAGAACATCCGCCTTCGCCTCAAAGCAGAAAATGCAAACGGACCTCACGTTGTCAGCATTATCCTGGATGGCGAAAATGCCTGGGAATACTACGACAATGACGGCAAACTCTTCCTGAACAGCCTCTACCAACTGCTTTCTGAGAGCAAGACGATTAAAACCGTTACGCCCTCGGAATACCTGCGTCTCTTCCCGGGACAGAAGTCGCTGGACAGCCTTTTTCCGGGCGCCTGGTTTAGCGCCAATTACGATACCTGGATTGGCGAATCTGAAGAAAGGCAGGCCTGGAATTATCTCGTCCAGACCCGTTACGACTTGTCAAAATACGATATCAGCAAAACCCGCTCGGCCAGCCCCGAAGCCATTGCTCAGGCCCAGGATTACATGTACCTTGCCGAAGGCTCCGATTGGTTCTGGTGGTATGGCAGTGACCAGGATTCGGGTCAGGATGAATACTTTGATCAAGGCTTCCGCGCTTTGTTGGCCAAGGTCTATGAATCTCTGGGCGAACCGATTCCGACCTTTGTCAATGTGCCTATTATTCCCAGGAGACCGGCAAAGGCCGAGCAGGAAGTGAGAGGCTTCTCCACTCCCGGCATTGATGGCGTTACCGGCCCTGACGAGTGGGTCAACGCTGCCTATTTTGGGGGCGGCGTGCAAGGTTCAGGTGCCGATCTCGCTTACACTTTTGACGCTCAAAATCTGTATATTCGCGTGGGTTATTCCCAGCCTCTGCCGCCAGATTCTACGATTGGGGTTTACATTGCCGCTCCGCGCGCTGCCAATGTTGTTCCTTTTGCCCACAATGCCGATTTACTGCTTGGCATTGCTGCTACTCACTTACTGGAGTGGGGCGCTGACCGGGTTTTGCAGGTTTATCAGGCCGGAAAAACAGGTTGGGAGGCCAAATCTGCCGCAGGTCAGGCTGCGCAAGGCGCAGATACTTTTGAAGCCGCTATACCCTGGGATGTTTTTGGCGAGATCGAGGCCGGCGATGACTTGCGCATGGTGACCATTCTCCAGCCTGCCGGAATCGCCCTGCCCGTTCAGGGACCAGCCCAAATTGTCCTGCCAGACCTGGGGACCTCCACCACGCTTCTTGAAGTGAACGACCCGTCAGGTGACGATTATGGGCCGGGCTTTTATACCTATCCGACCGATGCAGTCTTCAAAACTGGCGTGTTTGACTTGAAATCTTTCACCGTCGCTTACGATGACAAGAATCTGATTTTCAAGTTTGCTTTTTATGGCCCTATTCCCAACCCGTGGGGTTCTCCCAACAACCTTGCTCTGCAGACGCTGGATGTCTATGTTGATAAGGACCCCGGTGCGGGTACCGGCGCGCGCTTGTTGTTGCCCGGCCGTAACGCTGCTCTTTCGGCCGGCAACGGGTGGGAATATGCCGTTTGGGCCGAGGGCTGGACGCCCCAATTTGTTGCCCCGGATGCCCAGAGTAATACCCCCAAGCAGGTGACCGGCGTTTCTTTCAAGGTGATTGTGGACCCCGCCGCTCAACTCGTTACCCTGCGCGTCCCGCGCGCTGCTTTTGGCGAGGGCGATCCGGCCGAATGGGGGTACGCTGCTGTGGTCCTCAGCCAGGAAGGCTACCCGTCTACTGGGGTCTGGCGGGTGCGCGATGTCAACCCATCTGCTGGGCAGTGGCGCTTTGGCGGCGCGCCGCAGGATACCAATCATACGCGCATCATTGATCTTGCCTGGGATTCGACCCCTGCCCAGGAAGAAATCCTCTCGACGTATCCATCCCAAACAGCAGACGTTGCCACTTTAAGCGCCGACGACTTCGCCCAGATTCCGCTGCTGGTAGTAAAATAACAAAATCACAGGGTGACAGCCGCTCAACAGTGACTGTCACCTTATTTTGAGGAGACCATGACCGAAATCATTACCCCCGCCTGGGTCAAGGATGCCATCTTTTACCAGATTTTCCCTGACCGCTTTGCCCGCAGCCCTCGCTTACAACATACCGGTCTTCGCTTTGAAGATTGGGATACGCCTCCTACGATTTATGGCTTTAAGGGCGGCGACCTGTATGGCATTGCTGAGCACCTGGACTATTTGCAAGCCTTGGGCATTAATGCCCTTTATCTAAATCCAATTTTTGCTTCGGCCTGCAACCATCGTTATCACACCTACGACTACTACAACGTGGACCCGCTTTTGGGCGGCAACGATGCCTTGCGTTACCTGCTGGATCAGGCCCACGCGCACGGCATTCGTGTGGTTTTGGATGGGGTGTTCAACCACGCTTCGCGTGGTTTCTGGCAGTTTCATCATGTACTGGAGAACGGCGACGGCTCCCCTTATGTAGACTGGTTTTACTTCGACCAGAACCGCTTGCAGCGCAAAAAGCCATGGGGCGCTTACCCTCATCCTGAAGAAGAGCAGGCCTTGAAGAAAGGCGAGGATAGCCTGACGGCGATTGGTTATCGCGCCTGGTGGCATTTGCCCGCCCTGCCCAAGTTTAACACTCAGACGCCAGCCGTGCGCGAGTTTATCTTTGGTGTGGCTGAGCATTGGGTTCGCTTTGGTATAGATGGGTGGCGGCTGGACGTACCGGCCGAAATAGACGATGACGCCTTCTGGCAAGAGTTTCGACGCCGCGTTAAGGCGATTAACCCCGAGACATACATTGTCGGCGAAATCTGGGAGCGCGCCGACCGCTGGCTGCGGGGCGATCAGTTTGATGCGGTTATGAATTATCCGGTTGGAGAAGCCTGCATCTCCTTTTTTGGAAGTTCCCGCCTGAACCTTGGCGAAATCCGAAAGGCCGGCTACGGACCGCGCATTCATCCCATTGACGGCCGCGAATTCCTGCGCCGCCTGACCGATATCCGCACCTGGTATCACCCCGAAATTGTCCACGCCCAACTCAACCTGTTTGACAGTCACGACACGCCCCGTTACCTGACCGCCGTGGGAGGCGACCGGGATGCCCTTAAATTGGGCTGGCTCACCTTGTTTACTTATCCCGGCGCTCCTTGCATCTATTACGGGGACGAAATCGGGCTGGATGGCGGCCACGATCCTGAATGCCGCAAATCCTTCCCGTGGGACGAAAACCGCTGGGACCGCGACCTGACGTCTTATCTCAAAACGTGTATTGCCATGCGCAAAAATCACCCTGTTCTACGAACCGGCGAGCTTCACCCGCTCTTTGCCTCTGAAGATACGGTTGCCTTCCTGCGGCGCAATGCTCAAGAGACTTTGATTGTCGTCCTAAATGCTTCCTTGTCAACTCGCGACGTAACCGCCCTCATTGCAAACTTCAACCTTCCCGATGGGCGCCTTACCACCTTGCTTGGTTCGGCAGCCGCTTATGTGACGGATGGGCAATTCCACGTTGCCGGCATCCCGCCTCGCAGCGGCATTGTGGTCGGCCGTCAACATTGACGGCTTCAACCTGCCCCCCCCCATGTGGCAACTTGCTTAAAAACGAAGGGCGTGCGCTTGTGCATTGTGCGCACGCCCTTTTTTGTTAGCCGGCCTCAACTTCTACTGTTTTGCTTTTGCTTTCCTGCCGCGCTTTCCAGCCTTCATACACGGCCGGGATAAGCGAAATCAAGATAATCGCAATGATGACCAGCGAAAAGTTGTGTTTGATAAAAGGAATATTGCCGAAGAAATAACCGGCAAAAGTAAAAAGTGGTACCCAAACCAGCCCGCCGAAAACGTTGTATGAAATGAAATGGCCGTAGGACATGCGGCTTACGCCGGCCACAAACGGGGCAAAGGTGCGGATAATGGGCACAAAACGCGCCAGAAAGATGGTCTTGCGGCCGTGCTTCTCAAAGAACGCATGCGTCCGCTCCATGTATTCTTTCTTGATCCACTTTACTTCGCCGGTGTAGGCCTTGCTGCCCACCTTGTGGCCAATCCAGTAATTTACGGTATCTCCCAGGATCGCGGCGGCCGTCAGCAGTCCTACCAGAACAAAAACGTTCAACGAACCCAGGGCGGCAAAAGTGCCCGCAGCAAAGAGCAGCGAATCCCCCGGCAGAAATGGGGTTACCACAAAACCGGTTTCCATGAAAATCACGAAGAACAGAATGCCATACGTCCATGCGCCGTACTGGCTGATAATCTCGCTTAGGTGTTTGTCTAGGTGTAAGAACAGGTCAATTAAGAAGGCAATCGGCTCCATGAAAATTCTCTCTCAAATTTAGATTGGGACAACAGCCGCCCATTATACTTGATTTATTTCCGTTTCGCCTCGCGGACCCGCTGCCTGATCTGCCGTCAATCGGCGTTTTACCAACCCGAGCAAAATGAGCATAATGCCGGCATGCATACCAAGCGCATAGGGGGTGGATTGGGCCGCGCGCGAGAGCCATTCAGGGCTGCCTGGCAGGCCGTCTACCAGTCCCCCAAGAGCACTCAAGACACTGATGGTGTTCCAGGCGGCGTGAAGCATGACCGACAGCGTGAAGATGCCTGCCAGACGCCAATATCTGTGTTCGCGCCAGGCCGAGACCAGTGCCCACGAGGTCAGGCCGGTGGTCAGGATGTGAAGCAGGCCGGTTCCGCTGCGCGCCGCGGTCAGACTGGCCCATTCTGTGCCGAATTGCGCCGATGCGCCCAAAGTCTCAAACAGCGCATAGGCTGCCCCGCCCAAAATGCCAAGCGCGAATCCTTCCTCAGGCGACAAGATGTGGTCTGCAAACAGCCAGACGCCAATGGGTTTCAGCAATTCCTCGATGATTGGCACGCCAATTGCCAGGGCAAACAACGCAATTAATAGTGTTGATGGACTGGTGAGGATTGGCGCAAGCAAACGCAAGAGGCTCTCTTCATCAGAAATAATCTGGATCTGTTCGCTGAGTTGCTGAATGGCTGCTACCATGCCGGGCGTCAGGCCTACGTACAGCAGAAAAAGCGCAAAGATAAAAGAGAATAGCATCACCTCTGCAGCAATCAGCAACAGGGGGCCTGCGGTGATGCCCAGGCCAAAAACGCTCCAGGCGCGCCAGGCAGGCCCGACCCTCAGCCGGTTCAGGGCAAGCGCCGTGAACAAGGCTATCGGCAGGCCAGAGGCCAGCAGGTTGACAATCGGCAGGAGCGGCCAGCCCCACTCCAAATTTTTTGCGGCCCAATAGCCGCCCGCCAGGCTGAGCGGCCAGAGAATGGCCATTGCAGACATTGTCCAGCGCAGCCAGGGGCGTTGCGCACCTTGACCGGCTGTCTCCATTCCGTTCATTCGCCTGTAAGACAGATAAGCGCCTGGCGCCAGCAGGAGGGCCAGGAAAAATGTGCCGACTGCAATCATCAGGGCGCCGAGCGCCGATTCGTAGCCCTCATTAACCAGTGTGACCAGGCCGCCAAGAGTTAGCAGCCCTGCCAGCCCCAGCAGGAATAAACCGCCGGTCAGGCAGACAATGAAAGTGAGCAAGGATGGCCAGTGGGTGGATGAATTGACATTTTGCATCTAATGTTCCTCAACGGTTACGCTCAACAACAGGTCGCCAGGGGGCAGGTAGATGCCGGGTTGTGGATCGCGCGGGGATAATTGTTTGAGAATCTCCATTCCGCTTAGTACCTCCCCAAAAATGGTGTATGCACCGTTTAAATTTTCTGCCGGTGCATACGTGATGAAGAACTGGCTTCCGTTCGTGTTCGGGCCGTAATTGGCCATGGCAACCAGGCCTGGGCGGTCAAATTTGAGTTGGGGATCAATCTCGTCTCTGAAAAAGTAACCCGGCCCACCGGAGCCCGTGCCGCTTGGGTCGCCCGTTTGCGCCAGGAATTCCGGCAAGACGCGATGCCAGGTGATGTGATCGTACCAGCCGCTGCGCGCCAGGAAGACAAAGTTGTTGACCGTCAGGGGCGCTTTGTCGGCATAAAGCAAAAGGGTGATTTGCCCTTTCTCTGTGGTCAGGGTGGCAATGTATTGTTTGCCGGCATCGATGACTACCGGCGGGCAGGCGGTGAATTGCCGTTTGCCAAGTGCAATCAGGCGCACGATGCGGTCAAGGCTTTCGTATTCAAGCGGGCCATTGTAAATTTGACCGTTGATCAGTACAAAGGGCGTAATGAGAATACCCGTTTCTTGTGCGAACAGACGGTCTTGCTCGATTCGCTGCAGGATGTCTGCTCGTTTCAGGTCAGAAGAAAACCGATTCGTATCCAGGCCGAGACCGGCAGCCTGCCTGATCAGCCACTGTTCAAAGTCGGCAGGCGTCTGCTTTACCCACTCGATTTGGCGGCCGAAGAGCAGGTCATGCATTTCCCAGAATTTGCCCTGTTCTGCTGCGGCCTCAGCGGCCTGGGCGGCCAGCATGGATTTATCATAGGTCTCTGTCTTGGGCGCGTGCCGGTAGATGATGCGCATGTCGTTGGGCAGTTCCCGGCGCAGTTGATTGAGCAGCGTGGTCAGTTCGGCGCCGGCGCGAGACTGGAAGTCGCTATACACGATAAAGGTGACGGCCGCCTCTTGCGGACCGCGCGCTGGCTCGCTGGCGCTCGGAGGCACAAAGAGCGACGGCTCGTCCGGCCCGGGGGTTGGATTCAGATTCGAGGTCTGGCAGTCCAGCCGCGGGGAGTCGGAACCGGTGCCCGGCGTGGGGGTGACGGCCAAAGCGGCGGGAAAGGTCACGGCGGGGGGCGGTTCCTGCGGCTGGCAGGCGGAGATCAAGAAAAGCAGAAAGATGACGAGAAGGTGGGTTTTCTTCATGGGCAGTCTAATCCGACTCTGGCTTTGTTCCATTCGGTCTCAAAATCGGCGCCGCTGGCAAGCGGACGGAGACGTTCGGCCCAGAAGGCGCACAGGAACGGCCGGGCGTCTTTGCTGATCTTGCCGGCTTGAACGCTGATGCGCCGGGCTTCCACCCAGTTGCCTGCCCGCGCGTTGGCCTCGATAAAGGGCAGATACTCCGGGCCGTAGGAGGCGGTATAACCTGCGGCGTTTGCTGTTTGCCACAGGCTGAGGACTTCTTCCCAGTTTCCGCTTTGTCGCGCCAGGTCGGCTTTCTGGTAGTAGTAGCACCAGGTATGCGCCGGTTCCCTTTGGAAGGGGTTGGGCATTTCCGGGCCTTGCGGCAGAATCAGGCCCTCGTGCGCCAGGGCAAAGAGGCGGTTTTCGGCCTCGCTCAAGCCCGGTTCACCGCGATAGTAATCGTCTGACAGGACCTGCAGGCAGCCGCGCGAGGGTTGATACAGCACCGGCAGCGCCAGGCGCATATTGGATTTGAAGGCGATACTGCGGATTCCGGCCTCCACCTCTTTGGCGGGAGGGTATTTTCCCTTTTCGAAATCCCAGAGCGTTTCTGTGCCGTTGAACCACCAGTGCAGCGAGTCGTTATCGGCGTGACCGGGTGCGTAGAGCATGTTGACCACAAACGCAATTTGATAACTGGAGTTTTTGGGCAAGGGGGTGTTGGGGGAAACGACAAATGCCTGCGGGATCAGGCCGGGTGCGCGCCATTTCAGTTGCCAATAGAAATTTTGCTGGTTTTTCCAATAGAGGGTGTATTTTTGGGCTTCTCGGAACTGGAGGGAAAACGAGGCTGCCAGCAGGATGGCAAAGAGGACGCTGGCGGCGCGTGGACGGTTGGGGCCTGTGAGTGCCAGCACCATGACGACCAGCAGCGGGACCGCGCCCAGGGCTTGCGCAAACAGAAAACGGTTTGACCAGGTGCCGGAAACGGCCTGCCTGCCGATCAGCCAGGCCGGCAAGCCGCCCAGGAGCAGGACGATGATGCACAGTCCCAGAACTATTTTTGTATCCGCTTTTCGTTGGGGCGCGGTTTCCTGACGTTGCCAGGCGAGGACCGCTCTGGCGCTGATGGCGGCCAGTGCCGTTCCCAGCAGCCAGGAGACAACAACGGCGGTGGACGCCAGGTCAATATCTGCGGGGACAATGGGCAGAGTCCATACATAAAAGACGGCATGAATGCAGTCTTGAAGCACCAGGTTGGCGTAAAAGGTGAGGGTGGCAAGGGGGGCGGCCAGGAATTCTTGCCACAGGCTCAGGCTGTGTTTTGCGGTCAGCGCGTCGGCTTGCGCCAGCGCGGGCAGGATAGAAAACTTGAAGACTGCAAAGGCAGCAAAGACCAGTGTATAAGGCAGCCAGGCCAAAAGCGCCCTGCGCCAAAGCCCCTGTTTCTGTTCTCCCTTTTGATAGAAGAAATAGAGCAGGATGAACAGACGGGCGATCTCCATCGTGGCGAAATATTCGATGATTAAGACCTGCGCGAGCGCGCATATGATTGAGAGTGCCAGAAACGCTTTTTGCCGCCTTGGGGTCTGGTATGCCTTTAGCATCAGCCAGAGCGAAAGGGTGAATAGGAATAAACTCAGGTAATGCGGGGCGCTTGTGCGCGGTACAAAGTGACGCATGATGCCGGGGTAGAGCGCCAGCAGCAAGCCGGTCCAGCCGACTGCCAGCACGCGTTGAGGGAAGAGCGCGAGCAGGCTTTTGACCAAGAGGAGAATTGCCGCCCAGTGCAGAAGCAGGACAAGGATATTCCAGCCGATGGGAGATGTGCCTAGCAAAGGATGGAAGGCCCAATGTACTAGGCTGGAGAAAGGGCGGTCCACCAGGAAATACTCCCACACTTGTTGGGGTGAGAAACCTTGCCGGTACAGGAAAACGCCCTCCCAGTCATCGTAGTAAAATCCCAGGCGGCCTGCGAGCAGGCTGTAAGCGCCGGCCATGCTCAGCAGCAGGGCGGCGGCATACAGGCCAAAGCCGTTGACGGATTCTATTTTCTGCAGAATAATCTGGAGTCTTTTGCGCATAGACCCTCGCAAAGTGGCGGAAATCATTGCCCAAGGGCGGCTTTGAGATCCTCGAAAGAGTTCATCCAACTGATGCGTTCCAGGAATTCCTTCAAACTGGCGCTGCGGGCGCGCAGTTCGCGCACCGCCGGCCCTACCGGGTCTTCGCCGGCTGCGCCACCGGGCACATCCGCGTAGGCGCCATAGAAGGCAAAGTATGCCTGATTCAGTTTACGGATGGGATAACCATGCTCCCAGAACACCCGCCGGCGTTGTTCCATATAGGCTTCGGCCTCTTCAACTTTCCCTTCTGCCAGCAACTTATCCACCTCAAGGCGGGTGATGTGCATCTCGGCGCGAAAATCGAAGACCGTCTCGGCCTGGAGGGTTGGCATCCCCTCCCGGCCATCAAACAGGCGCAGCGTTTGCAGACCCGTTTCCTGACCAATGAGCCGTTCCGGATAATGACGCCGCAGAACCTGTTGACCGATTTCCTTGCCGGCAATCGAGGCGGTGGTTTCGTTCATGGTGCGCAGTTCGGGGCTGGTCTCGTAATTCATCCCCAGTGGCCGCAGGGAGAGATAGTTGTGAATCCATTCGTGCGCGATGGTTTCGACTTGCCAGTTCAGGTCGGTCGTTTCCATGACCATTGTTGGGTAAGCGCCAATGCCGCCCACCGGCACAACCAGCGACGAGACGTTAAGCGTCTGGTCAATGTAATCTTCCAGCCGGCTTTGTTGTTCTGGGTTTAGATCGGCGCGGAGCGAGATATTTGCGTCGGTTTGTATCCTCTCGCGGGGGGAAACAATTAACGCCAGCGGCAGCGGCGAGACGTGATACAACACCGGCGGGACGGACTGCCCGAGAGGCGCTAGTCCCATTTCGGCCAGGGCTTCACCCACCTGCATCTGCAGTACTGTCTCGGCCAGCGGCAAGAGACGGCGCTGTTCTTCGGTTGACACTTTCAGTTCTTCCCGCACCCAGGCCGCAGCCGCGGCCGGATCGCTGATTTCGGGATTGGTGTAAATCAGGTTGATTTGGGCTTCGGCCAGCAAAACGCGTTGGGTGACACTGAAGTACCGGGCTACAATCTGCTTCTGTTTTTCGGCGCGGATATAGTTGGGTGTAGCGGCTGCCGCTTGCTGGATTTTGCTCCAGGCCGCGTTGGCCGTCCAGGTCGCATAATCGAACTCAATGCCGCGCGTGAAGCGGCGAACCCGGTCATATGTCTCGTCTACAACAGGCGTGCTGGCGGTCAACAGAAAAGCCAATACCAGGGCTTTGACAACCCAGTCAATCAGGCGTGACAGGCATTTTGGCATAAAGGTGATTATAACAAACGAAAGCCCTGCTGCCGTGTGCAGCAGGGCCGCTTGCGGGCCGACCGGCTATTTGATTTTTTCGGCCACGCCTTGTAAGGCCTTGGCCAGGTCTTTCAGGTTGCCGCTATAGCCTCTCAGACGGGCGACATCTGCAGATGCCAGCGAGGTGCGCACGTCTTCGGCCACTTTTTGGGCGTTTGTGCTGTTATCCAAAATGGATTGGGCCAGGCTTTGGGCATTTTTGGCCGCGTTGATAATTTTTGCATCCAGGAAGGGCACTTTCTCGATGACCGGCACAATGGTATCCAGGAACCAGTCAATCATCTTGACGTACTTAATCGCCGCGCCGCTTAGGGTGGCAATGGCGTTGGTCAGTTCGATCCCAACTTCCTGGATGGTATCCAGCGTCTGCTTGTTTTCTTGAATCACGCGCGTGATGTCGTTCAGGCCGGCAGTCAACTTGTCTGAGAAGCGGACATAACTGGCGCTGGCGGAAGATTTGGTGCTGATATTGGGGGTGGGGGACATGTTTCTCTCCTGTGAGATAGAAGGACTGTTGCCCTAATTATATAACAGGCTGACGGGGAAACCCGTCCGTTTCACGCGCAACTCATGGCTGGCCCATGCTTTGCAGGCATTTCCCCAGCCGACGGATTCCCCGTTTAATTTCATCTGCTTCGTAATAGGCAAAGCACAGGCGGAAATATTCGTTCATCCCCTTTCGGCTCGAAAAACGCACGCCCGGGCGAATGTCCACCTTGAAGGCCTGGGCCTGTTCCTGAAGCCGCTGGGTATCTATTCCCGGCAGACGCACCCAAAAGAAGTAGCCGCCTTGCGGACGGGTGTAAACGGCGTCGGGCAGGTATTTGCGCAGAGCAGCCTCTACAATTGGAATGCGTTCAGCGTACACGCTTTTCAGGCGGGCAATGTGGGCGTCCAGTTTGCCGTTTTCAAGCAGGCTGCGTACCAGGGCCGAGACAAAGGGATTCATCCCGCCGCCGCTGTCGAGCAGGCCGCAAAGGGAGAGCCGGCGGATGATGCTTTTATCGGCCTGAATCCAGCCTAGCCGCAGGCCGGGAGCCAGAATTTTGGAAAAGGAATTGAGCGAGACAATTCTCGTTTCCTGCGTGTAGCCAGCAAGCGGACGTGGCGGCAGGCCGCTGTAATTCAGGAAGTGATAGACTTCATCTGCTATGATCATCAGGTCGTGTTCGCGGCTGATTCTGGCAAGCCGCTCGCGGCGTTCTTGTGAAAGCGTCTGTCCGCTGGGATTCTGATAGGTGGGGATGATGTAAAGCAGACGAGGGCGGAAGCGTCTGAGTTTTTGAGTCAAATCCTCGATAACGAGGCCAGCCTCATCGGTCCGAACAGAAACGAGCCGCAGGCCATGGTCTGCGAAGATGCGCAGGGCAAGGAAGTACGACGGTTCCTCTACAAAAATCACGTCTCCGGGACGGGTGTAGAGGCTGCACAACAAGTCGAGTCCGCTTGAGGCGCCGGCGGTGATAAACAGGCTGTCCGCGTCTACCGGAAAACCGTAGCGGCGGCCGAGGAAGGCAGATAAGGCCCGGCGGAAATAGCCGTCGCCGCTTTCGGCGCCATATTGAAGACAGGACGGATCCTTGCGTTCAAAGCAGGCCTGGGCAGACTGCTGGAGCAGATCCAGGGGGAGCAGGCGGGGGGCCGGGTTGCCCAGTCCCAAATCAATCACTCCCGGCGGAATGTAAACCTGGGTGGTCTGAAGTTTCATCCTGACCTCGGGTATGAAAATGGGGCGGCAGAGATACTGCCGCCCCATCGGGGTTGCCGAAAGGGTTTATTTCGTTTGCAGATATGCGTCTATGGCTTCTGCCGCTTTGCGCCCGCTGACCATGGCAGTAACAACAAGGTCAGGGCCGGTGACGACATCTCCGCCGGCAAAGACGCCTTCGCGGCTGGTGCGGCCTGTCTCGCGGTCGACAACCGTGATCAGGCCCCAGTCGTGTGTTTCCAGGCCGGGGGTAGTTTCACCCAGGATGGGATCAGGCCAGTACCCCAGCGCTTTGACGGCTGTGTCGCAGGCAACCGAGAAGTTGGAACCTTCCACCGGGACGGGTTTGCGGCGGCCTTTGGCATCCGGTTCGCCCAGTACCATTTCAATGCATTCTACGGCGGCCAGTTTTCCATCCTCGCCGGCAATGAAGCGTACCGGCTGAGTCAGGAAGCGATAGCGTGCGCCCTCTTCCTTGGCCAACTGGCGGTCTTTGCGGTTGCCGGGCATTTCTTTTTCGGTGCGGCGGTAGAGGCAGGTGACCTCTTCCGCGCCCAGGCGCAGGGCAGTGCGCAGGCAGTCTGAGGCCGTGTCGCCACCGCCGATGACAACCACGCGCTTGCCAATCACGAGCGGTTCGCGTTTGTCTTTGGGTAAATATTTTGGATCTACGTTGCCGCGAATCAGGAAGTCGGTGGCTTCGTATACGCCGGGCAGGTCTTCGCCGGGGATATCCATGCGGGCGTCTTTGCCGGTGCCTACGCCGATGAATACGGCATCGAACCCCTCGTTGAACAAATCGTCTATGGTCTTATCTTTGCCGATATAGGTATTGCCTACAAATTTGATCCCTGCTTTGCGCAAGTCATCCCATTTCTGGAAAAAGGCGGTTTTGGGCAGTTTGAAATTCGGGATGCCGTAAACCAGCAGGCCGCCTGGGGCAGGTTTGGCATCAAAGATGGTGACGGCATGACCGCGCACAACCAGTTCGTGAGCGCAGGCTAGGCCAGATGGGCCGGCGCCGACGATAGCGACTTTCTTTCCGGTGGGCTTGCCGACCGGCACGGTGTAAGGGTCGTTGGCGCGTTCCCAATCCAGGGCAAAGACCTCCAACGGACCGCACAGAACCGGCTCGTGGTATTTGTTCAGCACGCAGGAACCCTCGCACAATGCCTCGTGTGGACAGACGCGCCCGCAAATTTCTGGCAGAGAAGACGTTTTGTGGTAAATTTCGGCGGCTTCTTTGAAGCGCCCTTGCTCAATCAGCCACATGGCTGAGGGAATATCATTGTGGGTGGGGCATGCCACCATACACGGCGCCGGATCGGGACAATGGATACAGCGGGAGGCGTGCCACATGGCGCATTCTTCGGCAAGCGGCCGCATAACGTCCTCGAAATCATGAACGCGTTCTTCGGGTGGACGCATGGGCAAATCGCAGAACGGCATGTAGACGCGCGTTTTACGGTCGATGGCGAGGAATTCACTTTGGACAGCCTGCATTGCAATCCTCCAAATAAGCCGATAAAAAGTTAACAATGCTCTTAAATACGATAATACCTAAACTCTTGTGATGCACACAGCCTCTAATGTCACCAATGCGCGTGACAATCGTCATCAATCTTTCTGTGCATTAAACTTCGGCAAAGGTGTCAATCAGCAACTTCATATTGCTCCCGGCGGGGTAGAGGATGGGACTGGTGCAGCCGCGGCGGATGTATTCCTGCACTTTGGCTTTGGCCTCTTCGGGCGTGCCGGAGGCGGTGATGCGGTAAACCAGTTCATCCGGGACCAGATGCCTGGCGCGCTCGATCTGTTCTTTGGTGGCCGGCCAGCCGAGGATGGACTGAATCTCATGCACCACCTCGTCGGAAACGCCGCTGGCTTTGGCAATGTGCGGCTGCTGGGCCAGGTACTGGCAGAGCAGCATTTTGCTGGCTTCGATGGCCTTCTCGTGGTCTTCGTCCACCGAGCAGACGATCAACTGCGGACGGTCAATCTCGTCCAGCGTGCGGCCGGCTTTGCGTGCTCCCTTTTCCAGCAATTCCATGGCGTGGTCGTTATGCTCCGGCGGGACGCAGTAATTCAGCACCACGCCGTCGGCGATCTCGCCGGCCAGTTCCATCATCATGTCGCCGGTGGCGCCGATCATGATCGGGACGTGACGCGGCTCGCGGCGGCCATGCACCACGTCCAGTTCGATGCCGTTGACGCGGATGAACTCGCCCTCGAAGGTGACGCGTTCCATGTTCAGCAGGCGGCGCAGCACGGTGACGGTCTCGCGCATGGCGGTCAGCGGTTTCTTGCGCTCAATGCCCACGTTCTTTGCCAGCGGGTCCCACCAGGCGCCGATGCCGCAGAGGATGCGGTTTGGAGCCAGGTCGTCGAGGGTCAGGAAGGTGGAGGCCAGCAGGCCGATGTTGCGCGTCCAGTTGTTGATGACGGCCGAGCCGACTTTGATGCGTTCGGTCACGGCTGCGTAGGCGGCCATAGGGACGATGGCATCCCGCACCAGCCGGCTTTCGGCCTGCCAGACGGCCTCAAAACCCTGGCTTTCGGCGTAGCGTACACAACTCAGCCCGTCGCGCAGGTCGTGCGAATCTTGCAGATAGAGGGCAGCACGTTTCATAACTCTAATTTTTCCTTATTCGGTAAGATATGTACAATTATAGCCGCCCTGAGAAATTTTTGCAGGGGATTTTTGAAACGCAAGGACGCAAAGGCGCAAGTTTTTTAACGCAAGGATGCGAAGGTGCAAGGGCGCAGGGATTTTTTTAACGCAAAGGCGCAGAGCGCAAGGTTTTTAACGCAAGGATGCGAAGGTGCAAAGGCGCAAGAGTCAGGTTTTTACTGCCTACCCTCCCGCAGGTTTTGGCGCAATGTCCAAGCCAGAAGACGTGTCCATAATTGCCGGTATTGCTTGCCGGCCCCGTTTTAACCTGCGGGAGGGTTAAGGGTAGGCAGTTATGGATAAGGAAACGAAAAGGGCTCAACCACAAGGCGCACGAAGGAAAATATCAACTCCCCCTTTGTGTACTTGGTGTCCTTAGTGGTGAAAATCTTTGTTTAACGTTCGTAGGCGCCGATATCCGGCGGGCCATTGCACGTGCGGCCATCCAGGTCTGTGTCTGGAGCGCCCTCGGTGGTGCCACCATCAACTGCCGGGCTGCCGGCCTGCAGATGATAGTCGCCTGGCTCGCCCCAGGCCGGGCGGACGAAGCGCGGGTCGCCGCACAGGTTGCCTGCTCCCAGCGAGCCGATGTCCCCGCAGGTGTAGGTGGTGTCGCCGTGAGTCAGAATAAATTCGTTCTGCGGAAAGAAGAATAGGGTATGGTCAATAGTCACCGTGCTGGCCGGGGCGATGAAGATCGGCGCTTCGGGGCCGCGGCTGCTGAAGATGGTATTGCGCACGGTGACCTGAGCGGGGACGTCGGGGTAATCGTATTGCACGTACATCAGGTAGTTGTGGCCGAGGAAGTCATCCACGGTGACGTTGACGATCTCAAACTGGGCGTTGGCCTGTTCTTCGGGGGCGATGACGATGGCCGCCCAGGGAGAAGGTTCGGGGTCGCCGTCGCCGCGGCCGTAGATGAGGCTGTTCTCGATGCGGCTGTTCGGACCCCACAGTTTCACCCCGTCGCAGGAGTTGTTCGCCACGATGGTGTTGCGGATGGTGGTGTTGGCGGCCTTGGAGTCCAGGCCGTCGCCGTAGTTATGCTCGGCGAGGGTGTCCTCGATCAGGATCGGCCCCTGGGAGGGTTCGATGCCGAAGCCGTCGGGGCGGTCGTAAGGGCGGTTGGAGCCGTCGCCGCCCTGGTAGTAGTGTCCGCTCCAGGAGAGGGAGGCACCGCGGATGACCACGTTGCGCCAGCCGCCATGTTCCCCGGCCGGCCCGCCCAGCGCGCCGAAGCCGGCGTATTCGATGCGACAGTTGAGGATTTGCAGGTCCTCCACGTCCTGGATGTTCATGCCGAACTCGTCCACGTGATGGATGTAGAGGTCTTGCAGGATGATGTGGGCGGTGGGCGCGCCGAGGATTTCTACTCCCTCGCGGAACCAGGCCGCCTCGCCGGAAGCGGTGTCGTCGTGGGTGATCTCCAGGTTGGCGATGCGCACGTACTGAACGCCGGATAAGTTGATGGCGGTGGCGAGGTTATCGCGCCCGGCCAGGATGGGGCGGTTGCCTTCTTCGCCGGTGATGGTGATCCAGGCCTCGGCGCTGCCGGAGGGCGGGGTGAGGATGTCGGCGTCGTACTCGCGGAGGGTGTAGCGGCCGCCGAGGATGACCAGGGTATCGCCGGGGCGCAGTTGCCGCGAGGCGTAGCCGGGGCTGGCCCAGGGCTGCTCGCGCGTGCCGGGGTTGGAATCGGAGCCGGAGGAAGAGACATAGAAGGTCTGACCGGAGCCGCTGGGAACCGAAGACGAGGAGGATGGCTGCGATGACGTTTGGGATGGAGCGGTAGGCGGCTGTGCGGGTTGTGATCCGCCGGTCAGGTTGCAGGCCAGGCTGAGCAGCAGGCAAAGGACGATGACAATCAGGTAGTTTCTCATGGCGTTTCTCTAATTCTTGTTTCGGTTAGAACGCGTTTTTTTTGATCACCTTACGCAAATGCGATACGCGGCCAGGAAAGATTGACTCTCGGACCAGAACTCCATCTCGTTGCAATGCCAGTACTGTGCTCCATGGGAGCGTTCCAGACGGCCCAGGTCTTGCACGAGGCTCAGCGGATCGATCTGACCTTCACAACGAATTTCCAAATGTAGAGGTTGCTCGCCTCTCACCGTGATCGCAACTTGCTCGTTGACAGAATAGACCTGACCGCTCTGCGACAGAGAACCGTTCTGTGGCAAACGCATCCAGCCAGAATCTTGCAGACGGGCATAGCAGTAGAAGTTCTGGAAGGCAGTGTTGGTCATGAGCCCGTACAACTCAATGATGAGTTCCACACTTTGACCTGCCGGCCAGGAACAGCCGCTGTTTTCCTCTGCGCCGCGCTGTTGCGGGCAGGAATCCATCTGGTTGGGCGTGCCATCGCCATCGCCATCCGGCTCATCTGCCTGACCGTTGCCGTTCCAATCCGACGGACAGCCCCGCAGCGTGGATCCGTATCCCAGCCCAAAACGATCCGGGCAGTCATCGGCGCGGTCAAGTACGCCGTCGCAGTCGGTATCCTGCGGACAAAGATCCACCCGCCCGGATTGTTCGATATCGCCGTAGGTGCAAAGGTCTGGGAAAAGGGTACAAATGATATTCGGCCGTTCCTCGTGAACCAGCAACCTTTCATCCGGGCAGCCGCCATTCCAGCGCGGTCCTTCTCGTTCCGGGCAATTATCCTGGCCATCTGCAATGCTATCCCCATCGGCGTCTCCACTATAAGGACAACCCAGATTCTCTGCCGGCCCTGACTGGGAATCGCAGCGATCGAGGAAGTCCGGCACCCCATCGTTATCAGCGTCGCTGTTCCAGCCCTCGGGCAGACAGCCGTTGAACTGCGGCCAACCCGGCTGTTCTGGGCAGCCATCCTGCGCGTCCGGGATGCCATCCTGGTCACGATCGTCCGTCACGGGGCAGCCGCTGTTCTGGGGAGAGCCGCCCTGATCGGAACAGGCATCCTGTCCATCGGCGATGCCGTCGCCGTCGCGGTCATTCGTCTGCTGGAGAGGACAACCGCCGTTTTCCGGTGGCCCGGCCTGATCGGGACAATCATCGGCCGCATCCACCAGCCCGTCGGCGTCGCGGTCGGTCAAGAGACCCTGCTGCGGACAGCCGTTCCATTCGGGACCCCCGGCCTGGGAGGGGCAATGATCCTGCCAATCGGCCACCCCGTCGCCGTCCTGATCCGGGAGGCTTTCGGGCGGGCAGCCACGATCCTCGGCCGCGCCCGCCGCCTGGGGGCAGGCATCCTGGTCATCGGGCAGGCCATCGTTATCGGCATCGTTGGGGATAGGGCAGCCCTGATTGGCCGGGGCGGGTTGATCGGGGCAGGCGTCCTGGGCATCGGGGATGCCATCGGCGTCGCGGTCGGCGGCGGGCAGCACTGTGACCGAGAGGGTGACCATATTGGTGCTCCCCTGTTCATTAGCGGCCACAAAGGCCAGGGTATGCTGGCCGGGCGTTTGCGGCGTCCAATTCCAGGTGCCAATCAACTGCGCCTGATGGGGACTTGCCATTTGTTCGCCTGCCAGCCGATCGTCCACGTAGAAGCGCAGCCAGCGGATCAGGCTGCGGCGTCCCTCGGCGGCGGCCTGAACGGACACCGTCACGTGGGAGCTCAGGGGAGTGTTCGGCGCAGGCTGCATGATGCGCAGCACAGGCTGCTCATTCCCTGCTCCGCCTCTTTGCCAGAGGAAAATTCCGGCGCATACCCCCACGCCCAGCAGGATCAAAACAAGGATACTTGCAGTCAGCAAACAACCTTTTTGAGAGCGCATATCGGCCTCCTGGTTTCAGGGAATCGGCATGGTGAAGTAGAACCAGACCGACCAGTTGCCGTTATTGCCGGCGCCATCCACGGCGCGCACGCGCCAGCGGTAGTCGGTATAGTCGCAGAACAGGGCATTGTTCGGCACGGCGTATTCTGTGGCAGTGGTATTCCAGGTGCCGATGGTGGACCAGTCGCCGGCGGCGTTGCGCTTGTCCAGACGCACCTGGTAGCTGACTCCGCTGGGATCGGAGACCGGGTACCAGCGCAACGTAATCGGACAGTACTGGGTGGGAGGATTGTTCGCGTTGCCGCTGCCGGGACTGAGCGGCGCGGGAACCGGCGGAGGAGTGGTATCCCGCTGCGGGGTCTGAGTAGGCGGCGGAGGAGGATTCGTCGGCGCTGGAATGACACAAGAGCCGCTGACGTTGATCGTCAGAGAACGTTCCTGCTTGGAGCCGTCGGCGAATCCGGCCGCCAGCGTGTAGGTCGCCGTGTTGCAGAGACAGACGCGCTTCTGCCCGCTGGCGGCGACCTGCTGTCCGTCCAGATAGACCCGCAGGGCATTGGTTTCCCAATGCAGGAAGGTGCAGGAACCGGCCTGCAGGCTGGTGGCATCTGCCCAGAAGTTCAGCACGGGGCTCGGCATTGTCGGAGGCGGCGCGGTGGCGGTTGTACACGTTCCCTGCACATCGATGGTGACGCTTTGCGCGTACTTGTCACCGGCCAGGACGATCAGGTCATAGCGGGTGGTGAAACACGGGCAGACCTGCGCCTGGCCCTGAGGCGGCACCTGCTGACCGTTGATGTCAATGCTTTGGGGTTGGGGAACGGAAACATTCCAGTGGAGGAAGGTGCATTCACCAGCGTTTAGAGAAGTGGCATCGGCGCGCAATTCCACCAGCGAGAACGGGAAGGGCGTCGCTACGCCGGGGGTCGGTGTTCCCATTAACAAGGGGGCCGGGGTGGGCATGCTTAGAACGCGCAGGCGCGCTTTTTCTGAATCGAACGTCTCGCCCGCGGCGGTTGTCAGCCGCACGAACAGGTCGTAGTCGCCCGGTGCGACGGGCGTCCACTGACCATCCCCCACCCAGAGGGGCGGATCCCCTTCCTGGCGGGAGATCGTCAGGCTGGCCACGGCTACATTGTTGACCACGATGGTCATGCTCTGGGGTCGGTCGGTAACGCTGCTATGGGCGCGCACGTACAGGGAACTGTTCACCGGGATTGTGACATCGCCTTGCGGTGCATCGAGGCTCACCATCAAGGGATGATAGGTGCTGTCGAACGCGCATCCCTGCGCCGGCAAAAGGAGCAGGGCAAGCGCGCACACAAAAACAAGCCTTATCTTGTACCACATAAGCGCCTCCAAAAACGATGCTCGCATTTTCACAATAAGAAATTTTGAGCCGGGAGGCAAGAGTAAAAATTACCCGGTAGGGGGAGAAAAAAGTACCGCCGACCTTTGGTCGGCCTTGCCGGGGCAGAGCCCGGCGGTACAGTCGGCCCTGCAAGAAACCTGGCTACCCATTTCGGCGGGGAGATCAATCTCCCGTCTCAATCCATGCAGTCAGCTGGAAGCCGACTGCGAATCGGCTTCACAGGTTGAAGCCTGTTGTATGTCACAGGCTGGAAGCCTGTGCTACAACCTGTGCTATTCTTCTTCTCCCTTCTCCAGCGAGGCCCAGCCCTTCTTCAGCGCCAGCAGGGCGGCCTGGGTGCGGCTGTTGACGTGTAACTTGCGATAGATTTCGCTCAGGCGGTTGGCGACGGTGCGCTCGGAAAGGTGCAGCGTGCGCGCCACGCTCTTGTTATCGGCCCCCTGCGCCACCAGTCGCAGCACCTCCCTCTCGCCCTCGGTGAGTTCCTCCAGCCCCTCCCGACGTTCCTCCAGGCGGCTCAGGCGGCGGAATTCATCCAGTACACGCGCGGCCAACGCGGGGTCCACCAGCGCTTCGCCGCGCGCCACGGCGCGGATGGCGGCCAGCAGTTCCTGCTCATCGGCGTCCTTAAGCAGGTAGCCCTGGGCGCCGGCGCGGATGGCGTCGAAGACGTAGCGCTCCTGGCGGTACATGGTCAGGACGATGACGCGCGTCTCCGGGCAGGATGTGACGATCTGCCGCGTCGCTTCCACCCCGTCCAGGCGCGGCATCTGAATGTCCATCAGCACCACGTCGGGGCGCAACTGGCGCGCCAGGCGCACCGCCTGCTCGCCGTCTTCGGCCTCGCCGACGACGCGCAGATCGCCGGCCGCCTCGCACAGGTGCCGCAGTCCCTGGCGGAAGAGGCGATGGTCATCGGCGAGGAGGAGGCGAATCGTCGTCATAAGAACCCCTGTTTCACCACGAAGGATTTAGCGTCCACAGTCCACCGTCCGCGGTCTCTCCCACCTCCACCACCACCTCCGTCCCCTCGCCGGGGCGGGAGCGGACCTCGATGCGGCCGCCCAGGGCCTCCAGGCGTTCGCGCATCTGACGCAGCCCCAGGTGACCCTCGCGCTCCAGGCGCGGCAGGTCGGCGGGGTCGAAGCCTACGCCGTCGTCGCGCAGGGTCAGGCGCACGCCGGTGGTGAGGTCGAATCGCACCCAGACGGTGCGGGCGCAGGCGTGACGGGCGACGTTGTGTAGGCCCTCCTGCAGGATGCGGAAGAGCGCCGGCTCCAGGGCCGCAGGCAGGGCAGAGCGGTCTCCTTCCACTTCGAGCGAGATGTGCAGTTGATTCTGCTCGCCGAATTCGCCCAGGAAACGCTCCAGCGCGCCCCAAAAGCCCAATTCCTCCAGCGCCACCGGGCGCAGGGCGAAGATGGCGCGGCGGACTTCGCGAATCTTCTCGCCGAGCAGGTGATAGAGAGCCTCCAGTTCGACCTTTGCCTGCGGCGGGTCCTGTTCCACCAGGGTCTGCCAGCGGCGCACCTGCAGGCGCAGCGCGGCCAGGTCCTGCGCCAGGCCATCGTGGATTTCACGGGCGATGCGGCGGCGCTCCTCGGCGATGGCCTCCTCCTCCGAGCGACGGGCCTTCTCGGCGGTCAGGTCCTCGACGACCAGGATGCAGCGCCGCGGGTCGCGACCCGCAGCCGGCGCGACGCTCAGCCGCAGGGGGAAGGAAGTGCCGTCACAGCGGCGGCCGTTCGTCTCCAGGGCGACCGTCTCGCCCTTCCCCAGGGCCAGGCGGCAGCGTTCGAGCGCCTCGGCGGGCAGCAAAGCGGTCAGGTCGGCGGAGGTTTGCGGCGGGCAGCCGAAGAGGCTCAACCAGCGCGGGTTAACGTGCCGCAGGACGGGCGGCTGCTGGCCGAAATCCGCCTCGCACACGCCGACCGGGGCGCGCTCGAACAGGGTGCGGAAGCGTTCCTCGCCGGCGCGCAGCGCGGCCACATAGCGCATGCGGCTGCCGACGTAGAAGGAAATCAGCCCCAGCACGAAGAGCGCCACCAGCAGACGGAACCACCAGGTCTGCCAGAAGGCCGGCTCGATGACCACCGTCACGCTCGCGCCGGTCTCGTTCCATACGCCGTCGTTGTTGCTGGCGCGCACGCGGAAGACGTAGCGGCCGGGCGGCAGGTTGGTGTAACCGGCATAGCGGCGCGTCCCGCAGTAGACCCAGTCGGGATCGAAGCCCTCCAGGCGGTAGGCGTACTGATTGCGCGCCGGGTCGGTGAAATCGAGGGCGGCGAACTCGAAGGCGAAGAAGTTTTCACCCGGGGCGAGGTGGATTTCCGTCATGTTTTGCAGATCGGCCTCGAAAGCGCGCGGCTGATCGAAGACGCGGAAGACAGTCAGCACGACCGGCGGCGGCAGTGGATTGCCGCCCAGGCGGTCGGGGTAGAAGGCGTTGAAGCCGCGCAGGCCGCCAAAGAACATCTCGCCATCGGGGGCGCGCCAGGCAGCGCCGATGATGAAGGCGCTGCTTTGCAGACCGTCGCTCTCGGTGTAGGCGCGCACCGCGCCCGATTGCGGATCGAAGACCGCCAGCCCGCCGGCCATGGTCGCCAGCCAGAGCCGATCCTGTTCATCGCCCAGCATGGCGACGATGGACTCATCCGGCAGGCCCTCGGCCACGCCGTAGGCGCTGAAGACCGGCTCGCAGGCCGCCGGCGCGCCGCACGGCCAGTCCAGGCGGTTCAGGCCGCTGTGTGTGCCGATCCACAGGCGCCCCTGCCCATCCTGATAGAGCGACCAGACGAAATCGTGGCTCAGGCTGTCGGGGTTAGAAGCGTCGGCGCGGTATTGGGTGAAGGCAACCCGCGACGGGTCGAAGCGCACCAGACCGTTGTAGGTGCCCAGCCAGAGGGCGCCGTCGTCGCTCTCCAGCAGGGCGCGCACGCCGTAGGTGTTGGGGAAGCCGTTTTCCCCGTCGTAGGCGTAGCGGACGAAGGCGCGCGTGCGCGGGTCGAAGCGCAGCAGGGCGCCGGGTTCTTCGGTGCCGATCCAGAGATACCCCTGCCGGTCTTCCAGGATGCTCTTGACCGCCCCGCCGCCCTCCCAGGTGAAATGCTCGAAGCGTTCGGCGCGGCGGTCGAAGCGGTCGAGGCCGGACTGGGTGCCGATCCACAGATCGCGGCGCGAATCCTCGTAGAGGGCGGTGACGTGGTCGTGGGAGAGGCTGGTCGGGTCGTCAGGGTTGTGGCGGAAGTGGGTCACCTGACCGGTACGGCGGTCGAAGCGCTGCAGGCCGCCATCGTGCAGGCCGGCCCAGAGGAAGCCCTGCGAATCCTTGAGCACCGCCCCAACGCTGGAGGTGGCGTAATGCTCGAAGCGCAGGCGCGTGCGCGGGTACTGGTTCACACCGCCGCCCTCGGTGGCGATCCACAGGTTGCGGCTGCGGTCCTGGAAGAGGGCGCTCACGGCGTCGTGGCTCAGGCTGGCCGGGTCGAGCGGATCGTGGCGGTAGGTCTCCAGCCGGGCGTAGGCCGGGTCGTAGCGATAGAGGCCATCGCGCGCCCCCACCCAAAGCATCTCGCCATCCCAGAGCAAGGCCGTGACGGTATGCCCGCCCAGCGGCTCGTAGAAGTGGGTGAAAGCGCGGCGCTGACGGTCGAAGCGCGCCAGTCCGCCCCGCTCCGGCTGATGGTAGTTGCCCATGCCGACCCACAGGGCGCCATCCGGGGCGAGAGCCAGAGCGGTGATCCGCTCCGGGGCGGGCGCGCCCGGCGGCGGGTCCGGATAGGAGACGAAGCGGCCGGCGCGCGGGTCGAGGGCCGCCAGTCCGCCGTACTCCGTCCCGATCCAGAGCGTGCCTTCGGCGTCGAACAGGAGGGCGCTGACGTGGTCATCGGGCAAACTGGCGGGGTCAGAGGGGTCGTGCAGGTACTGGGTGAAGGTGCCGCCGGACGGCTCGTAGCGGAAGAGGCCGCTGCCGGCGGTGCCGATCCAGAGGTTCCCGGCGGCGTCCTCGGCGAAGGCGCGCACCGATTCGTAGACTTCGGGATAGTGGACGAAGCCCGCGCCGGCCGCATCGTAGCGGTCGAGACCGCTGACCGTGCCGATCCACAGGTTGCCGCGGCTGTCCTCGAACAGGGCGTTGACCGTGTCGTTGACCAGCGAAGCGGGGTCGCCGCGGCGGTGGTGGAAGTTGACGAAGGTATAGCCGTCGTAGCGGCTCAAGCCCCCCTGCGTGCCGAACCAGAGATAGCCGGTCTGATCCTGCAGGATGCAGTTGACCATGGCGTGCGGCAGGCCGTCGGCAGGGGTGAGGTGGCTGAAGCGGATGTGGGCAGATTGGGCACGGGCGGGGGTGAGGGGGAGCAGGCCGAGGGCCAGGGCGAGCAGGAGACGCCAGAAGGCAGGGAAGCGTTTGAATTGCATCGTGCTTACCCAATAGAAGACTGACGAGAAATCCACAGATTTCACAGATCGGGAAATCTGTAGGTGAACCCTGCTGACGTGTATGACCGCTAAAGTCTATTCCTCCAGGCCGAAATAGCGGAAAAACAACTCCTTCGATCGCTGTGCGCCTGCCTCGGTCAGGACAAGGGTCGGTTTCTTGTCCATCGGGTCGCTGATGTAGCCTTTCTGGTGCAGCCGCTGCAATGTTTCCAGGTCCAGGCCCTTCCAGGCGCGGGTGGCAAAGGCATCGCTGGATGTGGTCAGGTAGAGCAACGCCAGCACCATGTCATCTACTTTGTCCTGGTCGTATTTCATGCCTTCGACCTTGCTCCTTTGCGGTATACGCCGCGTTTAAATCATCTTTTCCATGTTTTCCGGAGATGAGTGTTTGCCCGTTCCGGGATCGAAAACGCAATCATCGCGGTAGCAATAATATAGTTGGGCCCAATTGTAAACTTTTCTTTTCCAAACAGGCATGTTCTTTCTTGTTTTTTGTGCATCATAAAATGCAACGAGAAATGGAATGAGCAGAGGGGGAATTACTCCAATCATACAAGATATTTCCGGTTTCATCCAAAAATTAAGGAAAGTTGATGTAACAGGCGGAATTACGACAAGGGCGGTAAAACCTGAAATCATTGCACATGCTAAAACCAAGATGGTACCAAAGCACCCCCATTCCTTTAACGTTTTGCTTCTTGGTCTTTCTGGGGGACTTAACCTATCTGCCAATTGAGTTGTAGAGACCACTGATCCGCTGCCGAAAGCGTAACCATTAACAGTGTAATCGGTAACCGTTGTGTTGCCGGTGACTATTGCCGTGACCTTTTGTATCTGGTCGTCTTTTCTACATCTTGGACAGACAATGTGTTCCATTTGCGGTCTCCTTGTATGGGTTGATGGGATAACAGCCGGTTTCATGGGCATTGCCGGGGCGGGGAAGATGTTTCAGCCGCAACCTGGCTTCAGCCCGTGTTTTGTATTCTGAACATCGTGCTTTTGTCATATCGCTCCCAGGAGAGCAAACAAACCAAACCCCGTAATGATTGCACCAGAGATTCTGTTAACCCACTGCAACCCGCGCTGGTTGAATTTTCCCCGAAGTATTCCCAGACCGCTGCTCAAAAGGAGCCACCACAGGGCCGAGCCGATGAAAACGCCCAATACCAGAATTCCTGCCGACGCATAGTCTCCTTTTGTGTTTGCCAGGCCCAAACCTGCAAATATAGCCGTAAAGGAAAGGATGGTGATTGGATTGGTGAGAGTTAGAAAAAACGTTGAGGCATAGGCGTCAATGAGTCTGCTTCCTTTAGCCAGGGCTGCCTGTTCGACGGGTTGGGCCAGCAAGGTCTTGAGGCCTAAGTAGCAAAGAAACGCACCGCCGACAAGTTGCAGCCATATTTGTTGACGGACCAGGAAGTTTGATATGAAGGTGAGACCAAAGCCGGCAATGCAACCATAGATTGCGTCGGCGGTGGCGGCGCCCAGTCCAGAAACAAGGCCCGATGTACGTCCTTCGGCCAGTGTGCGGCGTATGCATAACATGCCGATAGGCCCAACGGGGGCGGCAATTGAAAAGCCAATGGCGAGCCCCCTGAGCAAAAAAGTGATATCCATCCATTCTCCAGATTGGGCGAAAATGAAGCCCAGGTCACGATTCATCCACCGGCTGCCGCTTGCCCGGAATCCTTGCGAATCGCTGCGGACCATAAACGAGAAGGAGTATCAGGGCAGTAACAGTCGTGACGCCGACAACGAAGATGTAAGACGACACAAAAACGCCCATCTCAAGCAAGATAAATGCGACCGTGTTGGACATGGCGTGGAAGACGCTCACGAAGAACAGGCTGCCCCTGGTGTTCAGGTACAGCCAGGTATAGATCACGGTCAGGGATAGGCTGAAGAGGAGTTCGCCGTACCACGGCAGGCCGGACATCGGCGAGGACGGATTCAGCATCAGCGGCAAGTGCCATAGGCTCCACAACACCCCCATGAGGAAAGCAATGGTCAGGTCGGGGTACTTCGCTTGCAGGCGAGGCAATGCAAAGCCGCGCCAGCCAATCTCTTCCCAGACATTGGAGAGCAGCATGGTCACGAACAGCGGAAGCAAATTGATCCACGGAAATTTGTCGAGCGCCGGAATGGCCTGGCCAAAAAACGCCCCCACCCCGAGGGCAACCGCCGCGGCGACAAACCAGAAGCCAAAGGCGAATACAAACCACCAGGCCGATGCGCGCAACTGAAACAGGGGCGCAAATAAGTTTCGCAGGTTGTCTTTTTTCTCGAATATCAGAATGACAATTACCGCCGCCAGCGTTGGCCCTGCGCCGCCCAGGAGGCTGAATAGCGGGCTGTCAAAGGGAAACGCCCCCCGCGCATGCAATGTTTGCGGAATCCAGCCCAGCCAGGAGATGACAAAGGCGAGAACATAAAACCACAGAACCGGATGTTTTTTCATGTTTTCTCCTTTCACGGATAGATTGCACCGATTTTTGCGTCATCTGCGACATCTGTGGATGATTTCGCAATCCATCATACACGCGCCCCGCCTCAGCGTCAAGCGCCCGGAAACCGCCTTCTCTCCATCGCCTTTCCGTGCTATAATCTGGCTGGTGGTTTTACCACAGAAAGCGCCAGCCATGGAGTCTGCCCTGTTTGAGCCTTTGCGCGTCCCCAGCCTGAAAGAGGCCTGCATTCAGCGCCTGGAGGGCCTCATCCTCTCCGGGGAACTGAAAATCGGCGAGCGCCTGCCGCCCGAACGCGAGTTCGCCGCCCGCCTGGGGGTCAGCCGGCCGGTGCTGCACGAAGCGCTGGTGGACCTGGACGCCAAGGGCCTGGTGCGCATCGTCCCGCGCCGCGGCGTCTTCGTCAACGATTATCGCCGCGCCGGTTCGATGGCCATCCTGACCTCCCTGCTCGATTATCACAACGGTCAACTCGATCCCTCCTTCACCCAGAGTTTGCTCGATACGCGCCTGTTGCTCGAAAGCGAGACTGCCCGCCTGGCCGCTCTCCACCGCAGCGACGAGCACCTGCGCGAATTCCGTGACCTGCTGACCCAGGAGCAGGAGGCCGCCTGCTGCGACCCGCAGACTCTCACCAGCCTGGATTTCGACTTCCACCTGCTCATCGCCATTGCCTCCGGCAATCTCATCTACCCCCTGCTGATCAATTCCTTCAAAAGCGTCTACACCAGCCTGACCGGCGCCTTCTTCCGCAAGTATTACGGCTCGCCGGTCGTGGAGACCGTCCATCAGTACCATCGCCGCCTGGTCGAGGCCATCGCGCGCCGCGCCGCAGAAGAAGCCGTCGGTATCATGCGCGAGATGCTGGCCCACGGCGAAACCTACCTGAAAGGAGAATGACTCATGGCCACCTGTACGCTCGAAAAGCCGCGCTACGCCGTAAAAACGCCCTACAACCTTTCCCCGCGCATCCAATGGCTGCGGGATTATTATTTTCAAGGCGTGCGGCGCGCCTGGAACAACGAATACACCTCCTGGACCACCGGCACGCCGTGGGACTTCCAGTACAACGAACTCTCCTTCTACATCGTCCCGGAGACCTACGCCTTCCTGCAAACCTTCCGCTCGGCCTTTCGGCAGACCGCCCGGCGCGTCGACCTGCACCCGGACTTCTGGAAATGGTCGCTGCCCGAACGCCGCGCCTGGTTCAACTACCAGGTGATGGTCAACTACCTGCCCAGGGAGATCCTCCCCGGCGACCTGCTGGCCGGGGCGCGCTTCAACGTCCAGACCTCCTGCTGCCTGAACCGCGGCGAGGCCCGTCAGCGCGACCGGCAGATTTACGGTCCGAAGGGGGCGCGGGCGGCCATGCTCTGGTTCCACAATCACGGCTACGGCAACGCCGGCGCCACCTCCGGCCACTTGATTCCAGATTACGCCCGCGTCCTGCGCGAGGGCTGGAAATCCATCCACGCCGACCTGGAACGGCGCTATCAGGCCCTCTCGCCCGCCGAACGGCGCGGCAAGAAGGGCGGCCAACTGCGGGCGATGATGACCGCCGCCACCATGCCGCGTGACCTGGCCGCCGCTTACGCCCGCGAATGCGCCCGCCTGGCCGAAGGCGAATCCGACCCCGTCCGCCGCGCCGAACTCCTGCAGATGGCCGCCAACCTGCAGCGGGTCCCGTGGGAGCCGGCCGAGACCTTCTGGGAGGCCGTCCAATCGCTCTGGCTGACCCACATGCTGGTCATGGCCGATGAAAATTATCCCGGCCCGGGCGATTCCTTTGGCCGCCTCGACCAGTATCTCTACCCCTACTGGCAGGCATCCATCCAGGCCGGCATGGACCCGGAGTTCGGCAAAGAAATCCTGAAATGCTTCTGGATTCACTGCAACACCGCCTACGACGGCATGATCCGCACCGGCGGCAATCAGGGCATCACCGCCGGCTACGGTCAACTCTTCACCATCTCCGGCATGGGGCCGGGCGGACGGGATATGAGCAACGACCTGACCTATGTCCTGCTCGATGTGATTGACGAGATGTCGCCCATCCTGGAACCCAAGCCCAACGTCCGCCTGCACCGCAACTCGCCCGACAAACTGCTCGACCGGGTGGTGGAGATGATCGCATCCAGTCAGGGTTCGCCCTTCCTGCTCAACTTCGACGAGCGTTCGATGGCCGGCATGTTGCGCGAGGCCCGCAAGGCCGGCCTGCAGCACCTCATCAACGAAGACAACGTCCACGATTACGCCCCGGTCGGCTGCCTGGAAAACACCATGGTCGGCAACGACCGCTCCGGCACGGTGGACGCCAACCTGAACCTGCTCAAGGCGGTCGAACTCGCCCTGACCGACGGCTACGACCTGATCCCCTTCACCGACCCGATGACCGGCCGGACCGAAAAGCCCGTCCGCTGGGGCGAAGCGACCGGCGCCCCGACCCGTTTCGAGACCTGGGAGCAGTTCTGGGAAGCCTACGCCGCTCAGACCCGTCACATCGTCCGGCGCATCGTCGAACTGTACGAGCAGTCTGAGGCGGTGCGGGCGCGCTTCCATCCCACCCCCTACCTCTCCTGCCTGGTGCGCGGCTGCGCCGAGAAAGGGATGGACATCACCGAAGGCGGCGCAGAAATCAACTTCGTCACCATCGAGGCCGTCACCTTTGCCACCACCGTCGATTCGCTCCTGGCGGTCAAGTACCTGGTTTATGACGAGAAAGTCTGCACCATGGCCGAGTTGATTCAGGCACTCAAAGACAACTGGGTCGGTCACGAAGTGCTGCAGGCCCGCGCCCTGCACAAAGCCCCCAAATACGGCCGGGACGATGATGCCGCCGACGAGATGGCCCGCCGCGTCATGGAACTGTGGGCCGAGGAGACCTGGAAATACAAGACCCGCTCCACCAACCGCCAGTTCCGCCCCGGCATGCTCTCCTGGAACTACTGGGTGGCCGATTCCTTCATCCTGCCCGCCAGCCCCGACGGGCGGCCGCGCGGCAAGTTCCTCTCCAACGCCCTCTGCCCGTCCAACGGCGCCGACATCAACGGCCCCACCGCCAACGTCAACTCGGTCGGCAAGGCCCTGGGCGGCAAGGCCCGCGACGGTCAGGCCGACTGGCAGGACTACGTCAACCTGCTGCCCAACGGCGGCAGCCACACGATGACCTTCAACCCGTCCCTGCTGCGCGACCCCGAACATCGCGCCAAATTCAAAGCCTTCTTGCGCGGCTACATCGAAAACGGCGGCACCGCCCTGCAAATCAACATGATTGACGCCGACATCTTGCGCGACGCCCAAAAGCACCCCGAAAACTACCGCCATCTGCTGGTGCGCGTCACCGGCTACAACGCCTACTTCACCAGCATCGGCCGCGAACTGCAGAACGAAATCATCGCCCGCGAAAGCCATCAGATGAGATGACCCTCGGACGCATCCTTCACCTTCAGCGCCTCTCGACCGAAGACGGCCCCGGCATCCGCACCACCGTCTTCTTCAAGGGCTGTCCGCTGCGCTGCGCCTGGTGTCACAACCCGGAAAGCATCTCGCCCAAACCGCAGACGCAATGGTTTGCCGTGCGCTGTATCGGCTGCAACACCTGCCTGGAGGCCTGTCCCAATGGCTGCCTGAGCCGCGGCGCAGACGGTCTGCACATTGATCGGCAACGCTGCGAAGGCTGCGGCAAGTGCGCTCAGGTCTGCCCGGCCGGCGCGCTCGAATTGCTCGGCCGAACCGTCTCCTCGGAGGAACTCCTGCGCGAACTGCTCAAAGACCGCGCCTATTACGAAGCCTCCGGCGGCGGCGCGACCCTCTCCGGCGGCGAGCCGACCCTCCAGCCGGACTTTGCCGAGGCGCTGCTGCGCGGCCTGAAGGAACACGGCATCTCGACCGCCCTCGACACCTGCGGCTTGTGCTCAGAGCAAACCCTCGACCGTCTGCTGCCCTACACCGACCTGGTGTTGTTCGACATCAAACTGCTCGATCCGGCCGCCCACCGCCGCTTTACCGGCGCCTCCAACGAGCGGATTCTGAGCAACCTGCTGCACATCCTGGACTTCATCCGGCGGGCCGAGCGCCCTCCCGCCCTGTGGATTCGCACCCCGCTCATCCCCGCCGCCACCGACTCGGACGAAAACCTGCGCGCCATCGGCAGTTACCTGGCCGAACACCTCGACGGCGCCATCTCCCGCTGGGAGTTGTGCGCCTTCAACAACCTGTGCCGCGACCAGTACACCCGTCTCGGCCTGGAATGGGACTATGCTGGCCTGCCGCTGATGACCGCCGAGGAACTGGCGCGCTGCGAGCAGGTTGCCCGCTCCTCCGGTCTGCGCCCCGACCTTGTCCTGGCTACCGGCGCCACCCGCGCCCCTCAACTTGTGGAGAGTGAATCATGACCAACGTGTACCCCCTCACCTCGTTTTCAGAAGAAGACCAGCGTGCCACCCGCCCCGAGATGAAAATCGGCCTGCTGGCCACCCAAACCCCCGACGGACTGCCGCACATCAGCCTGCTTTCCTCGCTCATGGCCTGCGGGGAAAAAGAACTGTGTTTCGGCCAGTTCACCGAGGGCGATTCCAAGAAACACATCCTGCTCAACCCGCGCGTCGGCTTCCTCATCATGGGCCTCGACCGCACCCTGTGGCGCGGTCAGGCGGTCTACACCCGCTACGCCAAAGAAGGCCCGGAATACGACCACTACAACAACGTGCCGACGTTCCGCTACAACGCCTACTTCGGCGTGCATACCGTCTATTACTTCGACCTGGTGGCGCACACCGGCCGTCAGCCCTTGCCGATGGGCAAAATCATCCCCGCCGCCCTGACCACCATGCTGGCCCGGATGTTGGGAGGCAAAGACCGCCGCGCCGCCGTCCTCAACCCCTGGACGCGCGCCTTCTTCAACAAAATAGACAACCTGAAATTCCTGTCCTGGATCGGCGCAGACGGCTTCCCGCGCCTCGTCCCGGCCATTCAGGCCCAAAGCCTGGACGCCCGGCGGCTGATCTTCTCGCCCGCCGTCTATGCCGACGAACTGGCCGAAATCCCGTCCGGCGCGCCGCTGGCCGTCTTCGGCATGGCGCTGACGATGGAAGATGTCCTCGTGCGCGGCGTCTATCGGGGCGTGCGTCGCTGCGGCGGCGTGCGCGTCGGCCTGCTCGAGGCGGACTGGGTCTACAACCCCATGCCGCCCGTGCCGGGTCAAATCTACCCGCCGCTGGACCTGCGGCCGGTCACCGAGTTCTGAGCGTGAAAAGACCAGGCAATGGTGCCTGGTCTTTTTGTTGCTCTTGAATCTCCTGCAATCATGACTTTTTAACGCAAAGGCGCGAAGGGGCAAAGACGCAATGGTTTTCCAGGCCAAGCGGCCCGAAAAAACACCGCCAGGGCGGGGACTTCCCTCCCCGCGCCTGACGGCGAAAACAACCCTACCCAACTATTCGACTATCAGACTCCCGACTCCAGACTCCCTCCTATAACTCCTCCAGCCGCTTCCACATCTGCGGGGCCAGTTCGCGCGAGCGGGCGGCAATGCGCTCCTCGTCCATCGTCAGCACCTGCTTATTGCGCATCAGAATCTGCCCGCGGCAGACGGTGGTGTCCACCACGGCATCCACCAGCCCGAAGATGAGATGACCGAGGAAATTGGCCTCGCTCAGCGGCGTTGGCGGGTGGTAGTCCAGGATGGCCAGGTCGGCGGGACGGCCGGGGGCGATTTCGCCCAGGGTCAGCCCAAGCTGGCGGCGGACGATCTCGCGGTTGTTTTGCAGCAGTAGCGTCGGCGCCTCGACGAAGGCCACGCGCGGGTCGCGGTTGGCCAGGCGGTGCAGCAGGTAGGCCGTCCGCATCTGGACGAGCATGTCCGAGTTCATCCCGTCCGTGCCGAGGCCAACCAGCACGCCCTTCTTCAGCATCGTCAGCAGCGGGGTGACGCCGACGGCGTTGTTCATGTTCGACTCGGGGTTGTGGACGACGATCGTGCCGGTCTCCGCCAGGAGGTCCATCTCGGATTCGTCCACGTGGACGCAGTGAACGAAGATGGACTTCTCGCCGGTCACGCCCAGGCGGTGCAGCCGGTTCACGGTCGGGACCCCGTACCGGCTCAACGAATCGACGCGGTCGGCGGCGTCCTCGGCGACGTGGATGTGACAGCCTACGCCGTGTTCTCTGGCGATGCCCACGCAGGTCTCGACGGTCTCATCGGAGACGGTGAACGAGGCGTGCAGGCCCATCATGGCGGCGATTTGCCCGTCGCCTTTGCCCACCTTCTTGATGAAGCGCTCGTTTTCGGCGATGCCGCCGCCCTTCACGTTGCGGTCGGAGACTTCGTAGCACAGCGAGGCGCGCAGACCGGCCTGCCGCACCGCGCCCTCGATGATGTCCAGCGAGCCGTCGCGCATGGACGGGGAGGCGTGGTGGTCAATGATGGTCGTTGTGCCGTTGCGGATGCAGTCAATCAGCGGCAGTTGCGCCGAGAGCAGGATGTCATCTTCCAGGATGGCGCGGTCCACCTTCCACCACAGGCGCTCGAGGATTTGGACGAAGTTCTCGGCCGGTTCGCCGGGGATGGCCATGCCGCGCGCCATGGTCGAGTAGAAGTGATGGTGGGCGCAGATGAATCCGGGCAGGATGATCTTGCCGGAGCAGTCCACCGCCTCGGCGTCCGGATAGAGGCGCTTCATCTCGGCCGCCTCGCCCACCGCCGTGATTGTGTCTCCGTCGGTAACGACCGCCGCGTTCCACAGGACGCGGTTGTTCTCGCCCAGGGTGACGACAATGCCGTTTTCAAAACGAATGGTCATGGTTTTCTCCTCTTCGTCATCTAAACACAAAGGTACGAAGTACCACAAAGGCTCACAAAGTTATTTTTTTTGCTTTTGTGCCCTTTGTGTTCCCTTCGTGATCTTTGTGTTAAATCAATGCTCTTTCAGCGCGGCAGCCTCTTCGGGCGTGCGCTCACGCATATACAGCGCGCCGGTGAAGCACTTCTTGGCGCAGATGGAACAGCCGATGCAGCGCGCCGGGTCGGTGTGCGGGATGCCCTGCTCGTCCAGCGCAATCGCCAGGTACGGACAGCGGGCGCAGTTGCCGCACGAGGTGCACAGTTCGGGGATGACCTGCGAAATCTTCTTGACCGGCGAGAGTTCCATGAAGCCGGTGATGGGATTGGGCTGGGCAATGCCGATCAGTTCCTGCATCGAGCGGATGCCGCGTTCCTGCATCAGGAAGGCCGTGCCAGACTCGAGGTCGCGGATGATGCCGTAGCCGTATTTCATCACGATGGTGCAGAACTGCACCGTCTTCACGCCCAGGGCCAGGAAGTCGGCGGCGGCCTTGTAGTGCATCGGCCCGCCGTTGCCCGAAATCTCGATCCCCTCCGGCACGGCGTTGGCCAGCGTCAGGTACGAGATGGGCGTCACGCCCTCGCCGCTCATGCCGACCACCACGCCCTCCTCCCAGCGGCGGCCGGCGGCCGGACGGAACGCCAGCGTGGGGAACGAGTTCGCCAGCGTGATGCCGGCCTTCTTGTGCGGATACTTCGCCAGCACGCCCTTGATGGCGCGCAGGATGGGAATGATGGAGGTGACCGCGGCGGTCAGTTTGAACAGTTTGGGGATGTCGGGATCGCTGACCTGCATGATCCAGTCAATGATTTTGGCGGTCAGCGCCGCGTTCTGCGAGACGATGTCGCCTTCGGTGCCGTCGCCGCCCTGCGGACAGGAGAGCGAGTACTCGATGCCCATCGCCCCGGCGGCTTCCAGTTTCTTGGTGTTCGACTGCCAGCCCTTGGCGTCGCTCTCATCGTGACCGGTGACCGGGCCGCCGGTGGAGGCCATCGTCAGCCGGTCGGGCCACTGCTTCACCAATTGCTCCACCTCGCGGCAGACGCGGTCGAGCGGGTGGCCGGAGACGTTGTCGGCGTTGCCGTAGGTGGTGCCGCCAAAGGTGACCATGTACTCGCCGGGGATGTGAATCGGGACGTTGTCGAAGGCGGTCTTCATCACCACGCCCGCCCAGCCGGCCTGATAGGCGCGGGTCACCTGCTCCAGCCCGTCGCTGGACGGGGAAGCGGAGATGAGATACGGCGACTTGATTCTGCGCCCGAAGAACTCCGTCTCCAGCGAGACGGGGACAGGATTGTAGCCGGGCAAAACGTAGTAGGACTTGGTCGCTTTTTTGAATTCGGGTTTGGCCTGCTTTTCGAGCCAGGCGTGGATTTCGAGCGCGGCGTTCTTGCCGGATGCGGTGGCTTCCACGACCGTCTTCGGACCGTTGACCAGGTCGCCGGCGTAGAACAGACCCTCGGCCTGTTCGCGGGGCAGCGCGCCCCTCATCCCGATGGCGACGATCACGGCGCTGAACCCGCTGCGGGTCGCGCCCGAACCGGCCACGTCGCGGACGTTTGCCGGGCTGAAGGGCGTCCCTTCGGGCAGTTCGACGCGCACGGTCTCCAATCCGCTCACCTTGCCGCCCTCGGCCAGGATGCGGCTGACGCGGATGCGCCCGTTGACCTCGATGTCGAAGTCGAGCAGTTCCTTTCGCTCCTTGGCGGTGAGGGGCATTTCGGCCAGTTTTTCAAGCATGAAGAGTTCCACATGCGCCGCGCCGCGTCCTTTGGCCGTGACGGCGCAGTCGAGGGCGGTCGCGCCGCCGCCGATGACCGCCACGCGCCCCTCGAAGGTGTAGGCCGAGGGGTCGGCAAGCAGGTCGGCCATTTTGATGGCCAGGGACTCGTTTTCGATGCCCAGTTCGATGGGCTTCCACAGGCCGGCGGTCACGCAGACGGCGTCGAAATCCTTCAGCAGGCTCTTCGGGTCTTCGATTTTGGCGTTGGTCTGGACGCGGATGTCGCCCAGCGACAGGAGGAAGGCGATGTCGCTTTCAACCACGCGCTTGTCGAGGCGGTGGTCGGGGATGAAGTTGGCCATGCCGCCCAGTTTGCCGCGCGCCTCGAAGATGGTGACGGCGTAGCCCATCTGCGCCAGGGCCGCGGCCGCGCCCAGTCCCGCCGGTCCGCCGCCGACCACGGCCACTTTCCGGCCGTTGGGTTTGGGCTTGTCGAAGGCCGGGATGCCGCCGCCGCGTTTGGCCATTTCCACGATGGTGGCCTGGACGAGGGGGATGTTGATCGGGCCGTCGAACTTCTTGCGCGTGCAGGCCGCCATGCAGAACGTGTCGGGGCAGACCATGCCGCACACGCCGCCCAGCGGGTTGGCGGACATGATCTCGGCCGCCGAACGCCGGATGTCGGAAGGCTGCCCGACCCGCGCCGCCATGATGAAATCGGCCGGCGAGCAGTGGACGGGGCAGGCCTCGCGGCAGGGTTTCTCCTCGCAGAACTCGCAGCGCCACAATTCGGTCTGGAGTTGTGCGGGAGTCATGATAAGGGAATTTCTGGCATTCTCCATAAGTCACCTCGGGGGAGTAATTGTCTGACAATCTGATTATAGCAAAAAAGTAGTGCAAGATGTCATCTTGCACTACTTTTCTTCCGAAAGTCCCAGCCCTTCCAGGCCTCCCACCGCTTCCAGGTCTTCGGGCAGGTCGAGATCGAGGCCGAGGGAGGGGGAGGAGACGATTTCGACCCGCGCCCCGGCTGCGGCGGCCAGCTCGGCGTGGCGGCGGCTCGAGCCGGGACCGTAGGCGTAGTCCAGCAGACCTGCCGGGTTGACGAACAGGGCGTTGGTGCCGTCCTGGCGGCGGTCGGGGGCGATGACGGCCACCGGCGGCTTGCCTCCGCGCTTCAGCACCCGGTGGATGTCCTCGGCGGTGACGAGCGGCAGGTCGGCGGGCAGGATGAGGACGGCGTGCGCGCCATGCATTTTGGCGACGGCTGTAGCGCGCTTGAGGGCAATGTTGAACTGCGGGGCGCCGTTTTCCAGTACCGTGCGGCCGCCGAGTTCACGCGTCAGGGCCAGGGCGGCCGGGTCGCGGCTGACGACCAGGGTATGCTCGATTTCGGCGACTTCGTTGAGCGTATCCAGGGTGTGCTGGAGCAGGTAGCGGTTGAGGCGCGTGCGCTGGTCTTCGGTCAACAGGCCGGCCAGACGGGATTTGCCGCGCCGCAGGGGTTTGACGGGAACGATGGCCCAAATGCTCATGGGAGTCTAATAGTCGGGAGTCTGATAGTCAGATAGGCGCTAGGAGGGGGCGGGGAGAAGCGAAAGGACGAAGCGCAGGGTCTCTTCGGCCAGGCGTTTGCGCTCGGCAGGGGTGGGCATCAGGGTGTCGGTGACGAGCGTCTGGATGTTCATCGCCTGGATGGAGGCGGCCAGGGCGGCGTCCACCCGGTCGAGGACGAAGCCGGTCAGCAGGCCGCGGTAGTGTTCGGCCACGGCCAGGGCGGAGGGGGGAATGCCCAACTCGGCGAACATCTTGGCCGCCGGGCCTTTGACGGTTTTGCCGCCGATGATGGGGGAGAGAGCGACCCTCACCCCCGGCCCACCTGCCCCCGTCAGGGGGTCTCCCAAAGGGAGAGGGGAGATGATGCGGAGGATGGGGTCAATGCTGACCCAGGGATTGGACGGGCAGAGGAGGACGGCGTCGGCCCTGGCGAGCGCGGCGCGGACCTCGAGGGTGGGGCGCGCCGATTCGATTCCCTCGAAGCGGAAGCCTCGCACGCGCGGCTCGCAGCGATGTTTGACGAAGTATTCCTGGAAGGGCAGTTCGCCGTATTCGGCCGTGTCCACCATGGTGCGGACGGGGTCGTCGCTCATCGGCAGGACGGGGTGCTTCACGCCCCAGGCGGCGCAGAAGTGACGGGTGATTTCGGTCAGGCGCTGGCCTTCTTTCAGCCGACGGGTGCGCTCGAGGTGGGTGGCCAGGTCGCGGTCGCCGAGGGCGAACCAGTCGGGCGCACCGAGTTGCCGCAGGTTGTCCATTGCCTGCCAGGTTTCACCGGCGCGGCCCCAGCCCGTCTCGGGGTTGGCGAGGCCGGCCAGGGTATAGCAGACCGTATCGAGGTCCGGCGAGATCGAGAGGCCGAAATGCTCGAAGTCGTCACCGGTATTGACGATGATGGTCAATTCTTCGGGGGAAAGGAGTTGGGCGAGTCCGTGGGCAAATTTCGCCCCGCCGACTCCGCCCGCCAGGGCAACGATGGAGAGATGAGTTTGGGTCATGGATGACGGCGCGAGGAAGGTGGGATTGGGCGGTTGATGCTCATGCGGTAATTATATCCGCTGCGGGGGGATTGGTGATGATGGATGCGGGGCTTTGGCCATCCATGCGCAAGTCGTAGAACAGGCTTCCAACCTGTTCGTGCGCAAGCCAGAGACTTGAGCCATGGGGCAGACGGACGATCATCAGTGCGCCTTTTTGAGGTATGAAGTCATTTTTTGATAAAATTGCCTTATGTCGCTCATCACCCGTCAACATCTCGACCTCACTCAATTTCGTTATTACCTTGATTGGCTCGAACAGGAAAAAGGTAAAGCCCTGTATCAAAACGGACAGGCTGCTGTCAAAGAATTTGAAGGCCCAAAGGCCATTTGCGAAGTGATGGACAAAGGACGGTCCAACCAGGTTCTCTTTCGCCTAGACCGCAGCATCCTTGCTCTTAATTGCACCTGCCAGAGCGATAAGCCAAATCCGCGTTTTTGCCGGCATTGCCTGGCTGCCATGTATGCCCTGCGCGACTATTTGAAAAACGTTGCCGAGAAAGACTGGCGTTACCGCCTGGAATTGAGTCTGCAGAATGCCCCTCAGCGTGTCAAGCAAGCCTCGTCTCCGCGCACGTTCCCGCCGGGCATTTTTCTGCTGGGTTTGGAAACTCATAAGGAAAACCAAAGCCCCTTTTACGCGGCCGCCTTGCGGCCCTATTTCATCTCTGCCCAAAAGTGGGATGATATTTACCAGGTTGCGCAAAGTTCCAGCCCGGCACAAGCCGCACTCGAACTGCTCACGTCTGACGGCGATTGGGAGAGCGTGGCCGAGGTCTATTTGCGCGGCGCTCCGGTTGAATTGGTCAATCTATCTGTGGAAGGACAAGCGTTTATTGATAGCGTCGTTTCGAGCCACTATACTTACGATGACTATCTGCGCTTTTCTCGCTACTATTCGAATTACCGGGCGACTTCTTTGTTTCCTCTGGAACGCATCTCATTGCTTTCACGCTTGAACACCCCCATTTTTTTGAAGACAGAGAATCGCTTTGGTTCGCGTTTGCGTGTGCATTCCGAACCGGTAGCGTTGCAAGCCATTCTGACTGAAAGCACGAGTGGCTATGAACTTGCCGTCGGCGTGCAGATAGACAATCGGACCTATACCCTGACCGGTAAAAAACTTAAAATTTTCTCCGAGGCTTCTCCCGTGTGGGCGCTGGCCGGTGAGACGCTGGTACAAATCGAAAATCCAGAATCGCTGCACATTGTCGCCTCTTTCCCGCTCCACATTCCGGCCGAGCAGGCGGAGGAGTTCCGCAGCCGCTATTTCAACCGCCTGGATCAATACCTGCCGGTGGTGGGGGAGATTGTCAAGTGGGAAACGTTTCAGGTGTCTCCCATTCCACGTTTGTATCTCACCAAAAAGGGCGAAGAGCCGCTGCTGGCAGAACTGCGCTTTGGGTATGGGGATTATGAATTCCCCTCCCGAGGGACGAAACCCGTCTCGGATGAAATTATCGAAGTCCCTGGTCAGTGGGGCGGCATTCGGGTCGCGCGGGATGGGGCAGCCGAGCGGCGTTACTTTGACTTGCTGACCGATGCCCGCTATGGGCTGAAACGCCTGGGCGCCGATCAACCTGGCATGTTCACGATTCGCGCCCGCGTTCATCCACTCGATTTTCTGATGAAATGTATCCCGGCCCTGACCGAAGCCGGCTTTGAGATTTTTGGCGACAAGGACATTGCTAAAGTCAATCGTCACAAGCCCATTCTGAGCCTGAACATCTCCAGCGGCATAGACTGGTTCGATGTGCAAGCGATTGCCCAATATGGCGACCAGCAGGTGAGCCTGAACGAAATTCGCAAAGCGCTCCGGCGCGGCGAGCGGTACATCAAACTGGCCGATGGGTCGGTGGGGCAAATCCCCGAAGAGTGGCTGGAACGCTATAAATATCTCTTCAACCTGGCCGAAGAGACGGCTGATGGTCTGCGCGTCAGCGACCTGCAACTTTCTCTGCTCGATGAACTGCTGGCCGAAGCCGAGACGAAAAACATCGCCCCCGAATTTCACGCCAAACGTGAGCGGCTGCAATCGTTTGAGCGCATTGCCGGGCAGCCCCTTCCGCAAGGTTTTTGCGGCGAACTGCGTCCCTATCAGAAAGCCGGTTACGATTGGCTCCACTTTCTGCATGAATATGGCTTTGGCGGCATTTTGGCCGATGACATGGGGTTGGGCAAAACGGTGCAGGCGTTGGTCTTTTTGCTCTCGCTCAAAGAGCGCGGTCAACTCGCGCGCCCGGCTTTGCTGGTCGTTCCCAAAAGTTTGCTGGTCAACTGGCAGCGCGAGGCAGAACGCTTCACCCCCGATTTACGCCTGCTGCAATTTATGGGGCAGACCCGCAAGAAAGAACCGGCGCACTTTGAAGGGTACGACGTGGTGATTACCACTTACGGCACGATGCTGCGAGACATCGAATTTCTGCGCGAATACCGCTTTTCTTACGCCATTCTGGATGAATCGCAAGCCATCAAGAACCCTCTATCGCAAAGCAGCAAAGCCGCCCGCCTGCTGCAAGCCGAACACCGCTTGTGCCTCACCGGTACGCCGGTGGAGAACAACGTTTATGAACTTTGGTCGCAATTTGCCTTTTTGAACCCGGGTCTGTTGGGCAGCCTGGAGTATTTCAAGAGCGAATTTGCGGCGGCCATTGAACGGCGGGAAGAAGCAGCGCAGCCCACCGCCCAACTGTTGCGCCGGATGATTTACCCCTTTATCCTGCGCCGCACCAAAGAGCAGGTGGCCCCCGAACTTCCGCCCCGCACCGAGCGGATCATTTACACCGACCTGGATGCCGCGCAGCGCAAACTTTACCAGAAAACCCGCGATTACTACCGCGGCCTGCTGATGGGTATGTTGGAAGAGAGCAGCGACATCAACGACATCCGCTTCAAAATTTTGGAAGGACTGCTGCGCATGAGGCAGGTCTGCATCCATCCGCAGTTGGTGGAGCCAACCTATCGCGGCGATTCGGCCAAATTTGAGATTTTGCTGGAGACGCTCGAAACCCTGCAAGCCGAAGGGCATAAGGCCCTGGTCTTTTCGCAATTTGTCCAGACTCTCACGCTGCTGCGCCAGGAACTGGATGCACGTGGTATGGTTTATGCCTATCTCGATGGTCAAACGCAAAACCGTCAAGAGCAGGTGGACCGCTTTCAAACCGACCCGCAGGTGCCGTTTTTCCTCATCAGTCTCAAGGCTGGCGGCGTAGGTCTGAATCTGACCGCCGCCGACTATGTGCTGCACATTGACCCGTGGTGGAATCCGGCCGTGGAAATGCAAGCCGCCGACCGCGCCCACCGCATTGGGCAGGAGAAACCCGTCTTCATCTACAAGTTCATCGCCCGCGATACGGTGGAGGAGAAAATCCTCCAACTGCAAGAGCGCAAGCGTGAACTGGTGGAGCAACTCATCTCTGCCGAAGGCGGCTTTTTCAAATCCCTCACCAAAGAGGATGTGCAGGTGCTGTTTTCGTAACCATTCTTTGTTCTGTTATGGAGACTTGCTATGTCTTCTCGCTCCACATCGTACGGAAAATGTTTTCTCTGCGGCGAAACACTGGCGAAAAACGCCGTCAGCCGCCATTTGGAAAAATGCATTCCGGCACACGAAAGCGCCCAAACTGCAAAGGGAAAGCCGGAAAGACTCTTCCATTTGCGCGTAGAGGGCTATGAAGCTTCCTTCTATTGGCTTGATCTGGAAATCCCGGCCCGCGCCAACCTGGAAACGCTGGATGATTACTTGCGCGCCATCTGGCTGGAGTGTTGCGGCCATCTCAGCGCTTTTGAGATTGCCGGCCAGCGGTACGAGGTCAGCCTGGAAGGCGTGGATTTTCCCTTTTATGACGAGCGGCCTAAATCTATGAAATCCGCCCGCCTGGAAAAAATCCTATCCGTAGGAATGACCTTCCTCCACGAGTATGACTTTGGCACAACGACAACCTTGAACATCAAAGTGGTAGGCGAGCGGATTGGCGTGCTAGAAGGCAAGGGAAAAGTCCGCTTGCTGGCGCGCAATTATGCCCCGGATTATCGCTGTAAAGTGTGCGGCGAACCGGCAGAATATTTATATACCTACGAATACCCTTATGGACCTTACTGCGAAGAGCATATCGAGGACAAGGAAGAAGAAGCGTGCATGCCGATTGTCAATTCCCCGCGCGCCGGCGAATGCGGGTACACTGGCCCGTATGACGAATCGCTGGCTTTTGAAGAGAAACAGCCAGCGTAGAACAGGTTTCCAACCTGTTCGCGCACAACTCAGAGACTTGCGCCACACGTAGAACAGGTTTCCAACCTGTTCATGCGCAGTTCAGAGACTTGCGCCACGCAAGAATGCTGATTCAATCCCCCAGCAATTTCTCCAACTCGGCGACGGTTTCTTGGACAAAATCCCCGTAGCCCCAGCCGATATCGGCGGTGCGACTCATCTTGAGCAGGCGGGGACGGAATCGCTCGTAGAGTTCGCGGCGGGCCGGGCTGTGTTTGAGTTCCACGGCGAAGCGTTCGAGCATGTTGATGAGCGCGTCGTAAAAGGGTTCGTCTATATCGCCGAAATCGTTGGTGAAGGCGTGGCCGCGCTCCACATAGGTCAGCATCAAGTCGAGAGTCCCGGTCAGGTCTTTGGTGGCTTTCTTGTATTCACTGATGACCTTTTTCGCGTCCCGGAAGCGGGGCAGATCGGGAAATTTGCGGGCCGGGTTGTAGATGGCGCGGATGACCTTTTGACGGCATTCTTCCAGGTGGCCGGAATCCTGTCCGATCGGCAGGACTTTGGCGCGCAGCCAGGCTTTGTTCTGCGGCGAAAGGTCATACAGGCCTTTGAGCAAGTCGAGCCATTGCTCGGGGGGCAGTTCTTGGATGTTTTTTCGAATTTCAGTCCAGGTGGTCATGGCGTTTCTCTGTTTGTGCAAATGAACGACTCGCGCCGCGCGTCTATCCACTTTCTTGCAAGGCCCGCTCCAGGAGATCGGTGACCTGGAGTTCGTCTGCCCAACGGCGCAAATACTCGAGGTCCAGTTCTCCGGCGCGGACTTTCAGCACGCCCAAAACATCGCGCCATTGGCGCTCGGATACTTCGCCGCCGAGGCGATACCATTCGAGTTTGGCGAGGATGGTATCTTCGGGGCTGATCACGTATACGCTGTGTTCGGGGGCGGTTGTGATGACCGATGCCTGACGCCTCGCCAATTGCATTTGGTCGAAGGGACGCGGTTTTTGGATGAAAATATCCACTTTGAAGGCAGTCTCGTAATGGATCAGGTTGAAACTGCTGTGATGTTCGATGGCGTTGCGCATCATTTCTTCATCGGCGTAAAACTCTTGCGAGAGGGCAGCAACCAGCGGGGGGATGTGTTCGAGGCGCATATCGGCGACAATATCCACATCCAGCGTGGAACGCATGACGCCGTGCAGGGAACTGGCAAGCGAGCCGCCCACCGCGTACCGAATACCGAGTCGTTCCAGCGTTTGGGCGACCAGCAGGGTGATGCGGGTGGTTTCACCTTGCATGGGCATACACCTTGCGCGCCAATTCGGAGCCAAGCATGAGTTCCGCCAGCAGGAAACGAATTTCCTCCGCTGTAGCATTGGGATGGCGCTCTTTGAGGCCGCTGATGGCTAGCGTTTTGATGGTTTCATTCAATCCATCCACGATGGCCATTTTTTTTGCCGGGGGCATACGGCGAATCAATTCGATTTGCAGCGCTTCCATTTTGGGGTGCGTATCGGGGAAGAGGGCGCTCATACGGTAATTATACTTCGCGCCGCGCTTTCTTCTTGGGCAACGGCGCAGGGAAAGGCCGTCAACGAATGTGGCCACGAATAAACGAATGGTCGCCCGCCGGTATTCGTGTATTCGTTATTCCATTCGTTGACGGTTATCCTTTCATGCGCAAGTCGGCGACTTGCACCGCGGCGCGGACAAGGGGCCATCCACGAATGCGGCCACGAAAAACGAATGGGCCGCCCCCCGCTATTCGTGTATTCGTTATTCCATTCGTTGACGGTTATCCTTTCATGCGCGGGTCAGAGACTTGCCCCACGCGTAGAACAGGTTTCTAGCCTATTCATGCGCAAGCCGGAGACTTGTTATGGCTCACCAACCGACTTGTTTTTCAGCGTTTCTAGGATGCCAGCAATCTCTCTGCCTTTTTCCTCGATCAGCGCCAGCAATTCCTCTGGCGTGCGCGTGTCTTCGTTGTTTCTGCGGTGCGGATTGACCGCCTTCAGGTCGAAGTTTTTGGCTTCAACCTGCTCGCGCGTCACCGTCCAACTATACTCGCTGTCGGCGCGATCGGGTAGCAAGCGGAAGAATTCCTCGAAGTGGGCCAGCGTCAGCGGCGTTTTCTTGCCTACTTTGATATCCGAAAGGTCATAGTACCAGATCCGCTCCGTCGGCCCGCCCTTGGTGAAGAAGAGCAGGTTGGTCTTGACGCCCGCACCGGCGTTGACGAATGCACCCGGCGGGAGACTGACGATGCACCACAGGTCGCAGTCGTCTAGCAGTTTGCGCTTGGTCTGCACAAAGGCGGTCTCGTTGGTGCGGAAGAGCACCCCTTCATCCAGCACGATGCCGCAGCGGCCGCCGGGCTTGAGGCTATCAATCACGTGTTGCAGGAAAAGCACCTGCGTGGCGCTCGTTTTGTAGGCAAAGCGGGTCTGGGCGTCTTTGCCCTCTTTACCGCCGAAAGGCGGATTCATCAACACCACATCGAAGAGCGCTGGCGCGTCCTGAAACAGCCCGCCGTAGGTTTCCGCGCCGGTGAGGGTGTTCCCATGCCAGATGTGCGGTTCGTCTATGCCGTGGAGCATGAGATTGGCCAGGGCGATGGGATAGATGGCGTTGTCCTTCTCGCGGCCGTAGAAGGTGCGGCGCTTGAGCGTCTCCAACTGCTCGGGCGCAGAGATTTTCTCGTGGTTTGCGCCGGCCATGTGTTCGTAGGACTGCGCCAGAAAGCCGCCCGTGCCGCAGCCGGGGTCATAGACCGTCTCGCCGATTTGCGGGTCAATGACCCGTACCATGGCGCGAATGACCTCGCGCGGGGTGAAGAACTGACCGCCGTCGTTGCCCTTTTCGCCCATCTTTAACAACAGCCCCTCATACACCTGTGAGAGGGTAAAGACGTGCGTCGGGTCCACGGACTCGGAACTGATTTCGTTGACCTTGTCGAGCACATCGAGCAGGTTGCGTTCAGTGTCAATGCGGGTGCGCTCAATGCCGGAAAAGATCTCGCTGATGACCTTCTGCCGCGGCGTGGCGTTGGGACGGTCTTTGAGGCCCTTGAGATGCGGGATCAAGTCGTTGTTGACGAAACTAAAGAATGCGCCCAGGGCGCTGATTTCCAGGGCTTTCCTTTTCGGCCCGTCCGGCGCGGCCCAATCGCGCCAGCGATAGGGCGATTCCAGCGACGGGCTGAATTCCGCGCCCACGGCCTCGGCCGCCTCAGCCTCGCGGGCCTCCCGTTCATCCAGGATGCGCAAGAACAGGATCCAGGTCAGTTCCGGCACATATTGCAGTGCACCGGCGCAGTTGGAACGGCGCATGATGTCGCAGATGGTCTTGATGGCGCTGTTGAGGGATTGCGGCGTGGTGTGGCGGCGGCCGCTGTTGTTTCCGTTATTCTTGCCTGTTGCCATAGGGGTTTTCCTTGTCATTCTGCCAACGGATCGGATTGGCCGTGATATATGCGCGAATCCGGTTCAACGATTCGTCGTTGCGGATGATGTGTTCGTAATAATTGCGTTGCCAGACCGGCGCGCCGGGCGTGCCGCGATGTTCGTTGATGCGTTTGGTGACGGCGGATTTGAACCCGGCGACAAATGACGATAACGACCGCGGCGCGGGCCCCCGAGGGGTTGATGGGAGGGGTGACCGGCCCGGTATGGACGACCGGCCTGGTAGGGGCGACCGGCCTGGTAGGGGCGACCGGCCTGGTAGGGGCGACCGGCCTGGTAGGGGCGACCGGCCGGTCGCCCCTACGTTATCGGATTCCATGATCCACACGATGCCGTGAATGTGATTCGGCATCACCACGAATTCATCATCGAACAATTCGATTTCCCGACGGATGACCGCCGAACGGAACCATTCCTCCCGAACGATTGCGCCGTATTCATTCAACCGCATTTCCCCATCCACCACATCCCCGAACAGGCATTCCCGGTTTTGCGCGCAGATGGTCACGAAATACGCCCCGGCCTGGGCATAATCGTAGCCCGCCAGGCGGATCGAACGCCGATGATGTTTTTCGACCGCCGCGCCCGTCATAATTCCCCCGAAAACGCCCGGCGCAGCAGCGCCGCCGGCAGTTTGTTGATGGCCTCCAGTTGTTCTTCCAGCGCCTTGCGCAGGCGCTCGACGGAGGCCATCTGTTCTGAAATCTGCGCGGCGATGCGGCGCTGAGTGGCAAGCGGCGGAAGCGGCATGGTCATGGCGGCAAGTAATTTAGCGTTGACGTTTGGCTGACCTGCACCGCGGGCACTTGCACGGATCTGTTGCCAGTAGCCGTCACTTTGGAAAAAGGCGTACATGAATTCTGCATTTACTTCGGGTTTGGCACGGAGACGAATGAGATAGGACGCAAATACAGACCGAGGCGGTTGACGGATTAAGAAGCTCTTTCCCGTCGTTGCACCAGTACGGGCGAAAACGATGTCACCATCTCTCAGATTGTTTGCAGCCTCATCCTCGGGTGTGATTTTACAACCAGGTACTTTATCCCACGCAACCTGCCCATTTTGGATGTCTGTAATTCTGAGAAAACGCGGTTCCTTGATACTGAAATCCGCACTAGCTGTATAGCCGTAATCGATCTGATCGCATAAATCACCGACATTGCGGATTTGCCACCCCTTTGCTTCTTCGCTCTCAAACACCTCCCGCAAATATGCGGCGGGGAGGGCTTTGGCGGCCTGGAGTTGCTCCTCGGCGGCGCGGCGCGCCCGCTCCACCGCCGCCATCTGCTCCCGCAAAATCCCCGCAATCCGTTTCTGCTCTGAAAGCGGGGGAAGGGGGATTGGGATTCTTGCTGCGATTTCCTGATTCAGCTTAGCGCGCGTTGAACCTGCTACTAAATCTCCTACATCTGGTCGAATTGCTATCGAATGCAGGCAATAATCAAAATCTATAACACCATCACGAGGTCTCAAAACATGGGCGTGATTGTTCACCCAATACCGCCCTGTAACTGCATAGGCAATGGGCTTATCGGCAGACCCAAAGTTTCCCCCGTCTTCTGCAAGAAGAATCAAAGGCTCATCAAACAAGTAATCGTCAATCCAACCAACCTGCCCATTGGCGCCGTAGTATGGGAATAAATCTGATTGTTTTTTTCCACTGATACGGCGTTTGCGTTCTTCCTCGTTGACTGGAATCCGACGCGAATCCAAGAACTCACACACCTCCCCCAACCTCACCCATCTCCAGCCGGGGGGGAGGGGGCGTTTGGCGGTGTCGGGTGGTAGGGTTTCGGTGCTCATGCCGCAAACATCCTCGCTTTCGTCTCGTGCAGAATGTCCGCGGGCCTGCCCAGCGTCTTGAGGGCGGCCAGGCCGCCGGCGCGGCGCACCTCGGGCAGGTCGAAGATGTGCGGGTTCTCCAGGCCGTCGGTGCCGGCGTGGGCGAATTGGGTTGTCATGGCAATCAGCGTCGCCCTGGCATCGGCAGGCAGGGTGTTCAGCCAGCCCTGGTGTTTGTAGGCAAAGGCCCGGGCGCGGTCGGGGCGGGTGCGCGGGGCCAGGCCGTAGCCCAGTTCGGCCAGCACGTCATAAAGGTCGTAATCACCCATCGCCTCCAGTTGCTGCACCAGCAGGGCCGACCGTCCGGCATCGGGCAGGCGGGCGAGCAGTTCGCGGCGGCAGTGCGGCTCGATCCAGCAGGCGCGGAACTTTTCCAGGGTTGGGGCTTCTTGTACCAACTGGGCGGCCAGCCGTTGCTTGTATTCTTCCACCGTCACCGGCGTCGCCCTGCCGTCCACCTCGGTGACGATGTAGCGGCCGGCGTCGGTGATGCGCACATCAAAGCCCTCGACCTGGATGGTCGGTTCGGGCGGCTGCGGCTCGTGAGCGGCTTCGCGGGCTTTGGGCGGCTGCCAGCGGGTCTTGAACTCTTCGCCGAAAAGCCGGGTGGCGTTGGTAAAGTCATAGACGCGGAACATCAGTTTGCCGCTGGGCGGATGCAGGCGTGTGCCGCGGCCGATCATCTGGTAGAAGGCGATGGGCGAGCGCACATACTTGAAAAAGACAATGTTCTGCACTACCGGCACATCCACGCCGGTGGTCAGCAGGTCCACGGTGGTGGCCACGAAATGGGAGCGGGATGCGCCACGCAGATCCGCCAGGTACTGGGCGCCGCCGACGCTGGCGGTGCATTTGAAGGCATAGGGGTCGAGGCGCGGGCGGCTGTTCGCCTTGCACCAATCGGCGTAGAGATTGTTCATCTGCGCGGCCACGGCGTCGGCGTGCCGGTCGCGGGCGCAAAAGATGATGGTTTTCTGTTCGGGTCCGCCGCTCTGGCACAATCTTTGGAACAGTTCCTGACACATGGCGGCTACCCGTTCGGGCAGCAAAAGGATGTCTTCCAGATCGGGCGCGCCATAGCGCTCTCGCGCTTCGGCTACGGAAAGGACGGCGCCAGTATTCGCGTCGGTGAGTTTCTTGCTGGCAAGGTCTTCGCGTTCCACACCTTCGGTTTCGGGTTTGTTGTCCAGGAAAAGGTCAATGCGGTGGATTTCGCAAGCGGCCAGATAACCATCTTCGATTCCCTGGGCCATGTCGTACTCATAGACCGGCTCGCCAAAGTAGCGCAGGTTGTCGGCGTTGATCTCGGCGTCGGCCAGGGCTTCGCGGGTCTTTTCGGCTAGTTCCAGCGTCCGCGGGGTGGCGGTCAGCCCGATCTGCACGGCGTTGGGATTGCGGGTGAGTACCTGGGACCACTTGCCCCAGGCCGAGCGGTGGCACTCGTCAATGATGATGTGACTGAAGTAATCGGGCGGATAGTGGCGGGTGAGAAAATTCGCCGTGCCGTCCTCGCTGTCCACATCCAGCGTCTGATAGGTGGCAATGTGGATGCGGGCGTTGCGGGCGTGGTTCTTGCCGTCCGCTTCCTCATAGACCTCAGCGGCGTTGGCGCCAAAGACATTCTGAAACGCCCCCAGCGCCTGACTGCGTAACTCATCGCGGTCGCAGACGAACAGGGCGCGCTTGAGCAGGCCGGCGTCGGCAATTTTCTTAAGCAGTTGTACGGCGATAAAAGTTTTGCCGGCGCCCGTGGCCAGCGAGAGCAGGGCGCGCTTTTCGCCGCGGGCCAGTTTCTCGAGAACGGCGCGGATGGCCGCGTCCTGATAATAGCGCCGGGTGGCTTCGCCGCCTACGTAGCGGACCAGAAGCGGCCGGGCGGCTTCCGAGTCGAGTTTGAATCCCTTTCCCTGCTCGTAACGGGCGCGTAGTTCGTCGGGTGTTGGGAATTCGGCTAGTGGTTTTGGCCGGCTCGTCTTGCCGGTGAAGGCGTCAAACTCGACAAACAGATGGCCGTTGCTGGAATAGACAAAGGGTACATTGAGCCGCTTGCAGGAGGCGTAGAGTTTGGCTTGCTCGAGGCCGTGATCGGGGGGCAGGTTTTCGGCCTTGGCTTCGATGAGCGCCACGGCTACAGGTTGGCTTTCAGCATTGACCGCAATGCGCAACAGGTAATCTACGCGTCCTCTGGCGCGCTTGCGCGGCTTGCCGTTCACAATCTCGATAGCGCCCGCAGTCTCCTCGCGGCGGATCAGGTTCTCGGTCCAGCCGCGGGCGTGAAGGGCAGGGTCAATCAGTTTAGCACGGGTATCGGCTTCGTTGAGGGGCATTCCATCTCCCTACCATTTCGAAAGTATGCACGTTGACCGATAACTGCAGTAAAAAAACAGGATGGCTAAATTATAGCACGCTGCCTCTGAAGCCTGGCTTGCTTCTTTTCAAGATCGCCAAAATCCCGACATTTTTTGGAAATTTTATTTCACCCCACCCTCCTCACCACTTCCTCCATCGGCTTGAGCGCCTTCTCGCCGGGGGTTTCGTCTGGATACCCCAGGAAGAGCATCGCCTGCGGCTCCCAGGTTTCGGGCAAGTCGAGGGCGGCGCGGGTCTCGGCCTGGGCGTAGAGCGGCCAGCAGATCCAGTTGCCGCCCAGGCCCTCGGCGTGCGCGGCGAGCAGCAGGTAGGTGGCAGCGTTGGCTACCGACTGGATGGCCATGACCTCGTCCTGGCGTTTGTTCTCGCGGACGGCGGTCACGTCGCGGCAGAGGAGGATGAGGACGGGGGCCTCGTTGATGCGGCGGACGGAACGCGCCATACGGGCCTCGATCTCGGCTTGCGGCGCGCCGGCGGCGGTCATGTCGCCGCGCAGGGCGGAGGTCAGCGCCTCGGCGAGGCGCGTTCTGCCGGATGAAGCCGGCGCTACGAGGACGAACCGCCAGGGCTGGGTGTTGTGGGCGGAGGGGGCGTGCGCGGCGGTGACGAGAATCCGCTCGATGACGGCATCAGGCACGGGGTCCGGGCGGAAGCGGCGGATGGAGCGGCGCGTCCGCAGGAAGCGGTGCAGGTCGTCGGCCTTAGCCATGGGCGTCCACGCGCAGGGGCAGTATCTTGAAGATGACCCGCTTCTGGCCGGGCTGGTATTGCCAGGGCTGGCCGGTGTACTTCAGCGCCAGGGCGTTGATGTGTTCTTCGGCGCCCGCCTCGGTGAGCTCGACGACGCGCCCTTGAATCTGGAGGTAGCGGTAGGGCGTGTTCGGGTCGGCGATGCAGGCGGCGACGCGCCCATCGCGGCGCATGTTGCGGTCTTTGACCCGGCCCTGGGCGGTGTTGACGAGCAGGTGCTGGCCGTCGCTGTCGAACCAGACCGGGGTGACCTGCGGCGAGCCGTCGTGGTTGAGGGTGGCGAGGTAGAGGAAGGCTTTGGTTTCGGGGGCAAGTAAATCGTGGAATTCGGGGGGGATGATGTTCATGGGGTATCCTTGATTTCTGCTATTCGAACAGGTCGGCGTGTGTGCCGGTGCGGATGAGGCGAAGTTCGTCCCCAACAACGGCGTAGATCAGAATCCAATCGGGTTCAATGTGGCAATCACGCGCCCCGGCATATTTTCCCTGAAGCGGATGATCTCGATAACGCTTTTCCAGTTGCTCTTCGTTCACCAGTTTCTCGATAACAGCACGTAGTTTTTTTAGATCGTAGCCGCGTTTTGCTGCAAGTTTGGCGTCTTTTTTGAATTGCCCCGTGTAGTGGAGAGATCGCATTACTCCTCCAGGTCGGCGAAGAGTGCGTCCACGCTTTCGGCTTTGTGCAGGTCAATTCCTGCCAGTGCCTGTTCGATGGCTTGCGCGGTTTCGGTGTTTGGCATGGCGATTGCAAAGGGCAGGGCTTTGCGTAAGGCAATCTGATTGAAAAAGAGGGTAATCGCCTGGGATGTGGTAAGTCCCAGTTCTTTCAATACCTTTTCGGTTTCACGTTTCAGTTCCGGGTCTATACGGGCGGTGATCATGGTGGTCTTGCTCATGGCGCTCTCCTGTATATCAAATGTAATACATGTATTATATCATGAAGTGCAACTGTCTGCTCTGCGCGAGCCGGAGATTTGCGCCACATTACCGAAACATGTCCTGTTCTTTCGGGCGCAGGAGTTCTTTGAGCGAGCCCTCGCGCAGCGGATAGGGGAAGCCGCGGGCGTGGACGGCGGGCGTGCCCTCGTCGGCCTGACCCATGACGAGCGAGGCGGCCGCGGCCAGTTCGTCGGCGGCGGCGATTTGGGTGATGCGCAGGCGGTAGCCGAACAGGTCGGGATCGCCGCGCTTGTCCACCAGGGCGGGCAGGCCCGAAAGGCCGATGCAGGCGCCGGTGATGCCCAGCCGCCAGGCGCGCCCGTGCGAATCGATGATCATCACCCCCAGCCGTTTGCCGCTGACGGCCTCCAGCCGGGCGCGGATCGCCGCTGCCGAGCGGTCGGGGTCGAGGGGCAGCAGCAGCACCCAGTCTTCGGCCGCCTCGCCTTTACCCCTTTGTGCTCCTTCGTGTCCTTCGTGGTTAACGGCTTTGCCTGGAGGGGCGACGTTGGAATGGTCAATGCCGGCGTTGGCGCAGACGAAGCCCAGGCGGTGTTCGACGATGACGGTGCCGGGGCGGACGCGCAAAATTTCGCGGCTTTCGCGCAGGATGAGTTCGGCCAGGCGGGGGTCTTTTTCGCTGCGCGTAGCCAAATCATAGGCGGCCGGGCTGGGGACGACGGTTTTCAGGTCCACCAGCCGGCCCTCAGCCTTGCTGACGATTTTCTGCGCCAGGACGAGGATGTCGCCGTCGGCGAGGCTCAGGCGGGCTTGCTCCAAACTGCGGAGCAGGATGGCGGGCAGGTCGTCGCCGGGCTGGATGAGGGGGATGGAGGGGAGGGGGGTGAGGGTGAGGGGATCCACAGATGGCACAGATGACGCAGAGGGGTCTACTGTAAAAAGGGTGTTTCTAGCGCAAGGGCGCAAAGTTGCCAAGATTTTCTAAGGTCTATTTCTTTTTTATGCATAATCCGAAACCGAAAAACGAAGATTTTGCATTGGAGATTGTATTTTCTTTGCGGCTTGGCGTCTTTGCGTTGAGATTTTCTGTTTTTTGCAGTGGAGTCATCTGCGCCATCTGCGTCATCTGTGGATTATTCTCTCGGCACGCCGGTGATTTTGATGCCCGCGTGGCTGGCGTTGTACTGCTTGTTGATATGAATCAGGATGCTGGTCAGGCCCTCGACGACGACCGAATTCTCCAGCGGGCCGGCGTCCCAGCCGGTCAGGCCGGCGGCCTCGACCAGTTTGATCGTCTCGGCGCGGGCTTCTTTGCTCGTGCCGGTGACAAGCACCTCGGACTCAATGTATAGATCGCTTAGCAGAAGGTCGTAAGAAATGTTTTGAAAGGCTGTTGTAATTTGGGCGCTTTCTCCCAACACCTGACGCGCTTCCAGCGCGGCCGACCCGGCCGGAGGCATTTGCACGGTGGTGACTTTGGGAGGGGCAAGCGGGACGGTGACATCTATGAGCAATTTTCCCCGGATCGCATTTTTGATGGCTTCAAGCGTTTCTTTGTGCGCCGCGTACGGCACGGTCAGGACGACAATGTCGGCTTGCTCGGCAGCATCTAGATTGCCCATGCCGGTTACAGACGATTCCATGTCCAGCATTTCGTTGATTTCCGACGCGGTGGAAACGGCCTTTTCGGGCGTTCGGGAGCCGACAATGACGCGGTAGCCGGCTTTCGCCCAGCGGTAGGCCAGACCCTTGCCTTCTTTGCCGGTTCCGCCCAAGATGGCAATGGTCAGTAAGAGGGATGGTTCTGTCATTTTTTTATATCTCCTCGGGGTGCGGGGGAGGTAAGCGCACCCCGCTAATGGCAATTTCCCAAATGGTTTGAAAAGCGGCTTCGCGCACTTCCGCTTCGTTGATGTGATACATGAGGTTGTAAAGGCTGCGGATGACACCCTCGCTTGGAGTCTGCACCAGATAAGGCAGAGCAGCCAGGCATTCATCCACATTTTCGCTTTCAAGCGCCATTTGCAAAACCTCCGTGGCGGGCGATCCGGGCGAAATTCCCATGCCCTGTGTGCCGGCAAAGGCAAGCAGCCAGGGTGTTTCGGAGGGCGGCGTCAGAGGCCGAGGGATGTAAGGTTTGGGGCGGCTGCGAATCTCGACCATCTCTGTGGCGGCGTTGCGCACAATCCACTGGTCGTCTTCCACCTGAACCTTTTCGAGTGTTTCCAGCGCCCATGCTTCTGGCACGCGCCCCAGGCCATAGACTGAAGCCCGGCGGACCAGAATATCGGCCAGGGTGACGCCATCTTGCAGGGCGGCGTACCCTTCTTGCGGGTCATTGGCCAACGCTTCGGCGGCGGCGCGGCGCAAGTCCTCGTCCCCGTTGAGCAGGGAGGCGGCCACTGCTTCCAGGGCAGGCGTGCTTCCAATCGCAACCAACGCCAGGCAGGCGGCGCGGCGGATATAAAAGTCATTGCTGCCAAGCAATGCTTTCAGGCTTTCAACGGCCTTCTGGTCTCTTAAAGCGCCGCTGCCTAGCGCGGCCAGGCGAACTGTTTCGGCGGATGGGCTTTGGAGCAGTTGCCGGAACAGGATCGGCGCCCCAGGGTCCCGGCTGAGGACGAGGGCGGCCACAGTTTGGGCGCGCAGCCCCAGCGGCAGGCCATCTGTTTGAAGCAGGACGGCCAGGGCCGACATTACCTTTCCACGCCAGGCGGCCTGACGGGGAGCATCGCGCAGGCAGCGCGCGGCAAGCAAAAGGGGTTGTTCCAGCGGCGGGCCGGATTCTGCCAGGAGACTTTCAATCAGAGCGCTGGCATCTCCTTTAGCCGCCAGGAAGCGCATGGTTTGGGCTTGCCCGCTCCAGAATGGTTGACCTTTGAGCCGTTCGCCGGCTTCGTAAATGGCCAGGGCGTGTCCGGCCAGGTAGCCTTCAATGATAATATGGCAAAAGCGCATGCGATTGTTGAGATGCTTGACCAGCAAACCGCTTTCTGCCATCTTGGGCAACAGGCCGGGAGAGGGAGGGGCAATTGAGGCCGACTTGCCCTTTTGGGAGACACCTTCCTCCTGGGTCTCTTCTGGGGATGGCGGCTTTTCTTCTGGCGGTTCAAACGAACGTACCCACTCGCGCGCGGCGTGACTGTCGAAAATCGGCTGCAAGGTCAGCACAGCCTGCATGGCAAGCGTTTCCAGCGCCGCTACGGGGACATCAACCGGGGCCAGACGCCGCAAATGAGACTCAATCCCGTCCAGCGCGCTTGGCCCAAGCGCGTCGCCGGCATAAGCCCCCCAGGTTTTGAGAGTCATTTCTAGTGGCGTCAGGTAGGCGTTGTCGTTGTCCAGCCAGGCGTTGAGCAGGATGGGGTCAATATCCTCCAGTTCAGATTGCGCCCAGGCCTCGCGGGTGATAAAGCGTGTCCACACGTCTCCCCAGCGGTGTAGGAACTGGCGCTGGTCTTCTTGAGTCCATGACAGGAGAGTAAGCACCTTAAATCCAAGAGCAAGCAGCCCATCGGCATACTCCGGGCAGACAGTCGTCACGATGCGGATGCCGGGATATGTTTTGAGCAAATTTCCGAGAAATTCGGTGACGCGTACCACCTCGGCCTGCGGCAGTTCGTCCAGGCCGTCCAGCAGCAGGCAGGCTCTGCCGCTTGCAAACGCATATTGTATAAATGCCGGCAACCGCGGCAGGTCCAGCAAGGGCGCATGTTCAGCAGTAGCGTTTATGATTGGCGTGAGCAGGTTATCCTGATTGCCGGCGGCCAGATGGAGGTCGGCAACGTGGAGCAGGAAGGGTATGGCTCGTTGCAGTTCGCCGGCTTCAATTTCTCCGCGCGCAATTTGTGAAGCAAGGCAGGCCAGTGCAACGGTTTTGCCGCTGCCGGGCTGACCGGCCAATGCCAGATTGACCCCCCCAGAAAGCGCTTCTGTCAGGGTGAGTGTGGGCGCCTGGTAGGTGGAAGCCAGTTCCGGCCAGGCAGGCAGGTAGGGCAGGCTGTGGGTGAGGATGTCTTCAGGGGGAGGCGGTTCGCCTGGCAGCGTATAGGCCGGCGGGGCAAGCAGACGCGGCGGAACCAGAATCTCGTCCAGCGCAAACAGAGGAGCGGCAAGGTGCATCCCCTGGGCCAGACGGATGATGTTTTGACGGTGATGTTCCTCTAAACTGCTGGAGCGGCGCATCTGGGCCGCTTCCTGCTGTTCGCGCCAGTGGGCTGTTGTCTGGCTCAGGAGGACCTTGATTTTCCCAAACAGCCATACCAGCAGAATACCTGCCAGGAATCCAACCCAGAAGGAGAACGGTTCAATCGGGGGAATTGGGATGTAAGGAAACATCTCCCTATTAGTTTACCACTTTATCCGGCGTACAGAATACGTCCGCAGGTAGGACAGAAGGCGATTTGAGCAGGCGAGCGCGCTGCTTGTTGGATGGCGGCAGTCAGGGTCGTCCCGCAGGCGTCGCAGGAGTTATCTGAAACGGTGGCCAGGGCCCGTCCATGGCGTGACTGCCGCAGGTTTTCGTATTGTGTCAGCAGGTTCGCAGGCATAGCCGTTGTGATAGCCTGACGTTCGGCGTAGAGCCGCTGCAGGTCGCGTTCCAGTGAGACCAATTCGTCATTCAGGCCTTTGTTTTGTGCGCCCAGGCGTGCCAGGGTCACCTCGCGGGCTGCCTGGGCGGAGGCGTATTCGCGTTCTGCTTCTTCGCATTCCAGCATGGCTTGCAATTGTTTATCTTCCAGCGCGGCCAGCTGGCGTTTTAAGGCCGCAATCTCATTTTGCAGGTCTTGTAATTCTTTGGGGTTTTGCACTGTCCCCCCGTACAGGCTGGCTTCGTGTTGTTCGATTTTGAGCCGTTGAGATTCTGCTTCGGCCTCATACTGGCGCAAACGCTGCTCGGCTTTGTGCCAGTTTTCTTTTGTCTCTGCCAGCCGGCTGTTAGCCTGCCTGGCCTCTGCATCGTTTTCCAGCGTCTGGCGGATCTGAGCCAGGCGGTTTTCAACCTGCTCGATTTGGATATCGGTTTGTTGGAGACGGTAAATTCCAAATGCAATGCTCATGGTAATTTGATTATATACTACGATACGCAAGGTGCAAACAAAAAGACGGCCGTTTTGGGGCCGTCTTTTTCGATTTTACTGTGCCGGCAGGTTGAAGTAATTGTAGACTGCCTGTGAGAGTTGTGCAAACAGACCTGAGACCGAGTCCCAGATGGCCTGTACAGGGTGATAGGAGTAGATCACCAGCACATAATCGCCGCCGGAGGTGTAGACGATGCCGGCGTCGCTGATATTGTGAATCACGCCGGTCACGTCGGTTACCCAGCCGTGCTTATGGGCCACCTGCGTTCCCTCGGGCACGCCCGCCTCGATCAGCACTCCGATTCGGTCCTGGGCGAGAAAATTGATCATTTGCTGACAGGCGGCCTGGTTGATCTTGCCCGGAAAAGCGGCCACCAATCCCCCGCCGCCGTTCTTTGCGCACTGATACAGGTCGGCCAGCAGCATCCCCATGTCAGATGAACTTGTCTGATTATATGGGTCAGGATCGGTATATACGTCCGTGCGCTGATTGGCCGGCGTGCTAAACCTTTGCAGCAAAGGCGCCCCGGGTTCGAAATAGCCTGCAATGAAAGTGTTTTGCAGACCGGCGGCGGCCATGTCTTCTGTTACCAGCAGTGGACCGCGCGTTTCATTAATCAGCGCCATCAGACGGTCGGCGGGCGGATTCTCCGAAACGCGAATCATGTCCAGAATAAGGTTGGATGTCTCAGCGTTGGGTTGCCCAAGACGGATAAAATAGGAAAGCATGATGGGTATTTTGATGGTGCTGGATGCAGTGAAGGCCACATCTGGCTGAACAGAAATGGGATTTCCTCCGTCCAGCGCAAAGTGAATTTCCTGGCGGGTTTGCAGGTCGAGCAGGTAGATGCTGATGACGCCATCGTAATTGTTGGTGCGAATGATTTGCTGGAGCAAGATTTCCAAGTTTTGGATGGGCGGACGTTCTGCGCTTGCGCGTTGAAAGGTGAGAACAACACTGCGGCGGTCGGGGGAGCGCAAGGCGTCTTCGATTAGAACCACAGCGCGATCAATGTCCAGAGTCCGGCCGGGCTTGCCGGGGATAAATTCGCTGGTGCCGGGAATGGGCTGAGCCGGTATGGTTGGCTCGTCGTAGCGGGGCGCGATTTCGGTTTGCAGGTACTGCCGCAGCCGTTCCTCAGAGAGGGTGTAACGTAAGGGAATCGCATCCCCGGTGGGGGGGCGATTCCACAGGTAATCCCAGAAGCCGCCCCAGAAGGAGTTGCCGGTGCGCCGCAAGTCCGCTGCGGCCAGCATGGTTTCGGTATCCAGTTGAAAGCCGATAACCGACGGGTCAATTTGGAACACGTTTTCGCCGTATTGAACTTCGATGGGCAGACTGTAAACCTGAATGATGCGCTGGGACGCGGCTTGAGGGTCCAGGCCGCCGACCGGGATGCCGCCAATGGTCATGCCTTGTGGATAATAAGCGCGGGAACGGCTGTAGCCAACCAGTTGAATGGCCGTGAGGACGGCTGCGCCTAGAATGAATGCCAGAGAAACCCAGCGCAAGATGAAGGATGTGTTGCGGCTTCTCACAAGACCTCCGACGGGATAGTTTTGGATGAGTTTTGTGTCAGGACGCTGGCTGTGCTCAAGATGTAAATAATCCAGGTGATATCTGCCAGAAAGAGATGAAGGATTTGCATCGGAATGGGCGCCAGCAGGAACACATTGACTGCCCCGGCGACAAGTTGCAGCGCAAAAATGCCTCCCAGCAGTAAGAGCAAACGTCTGGTTTGCTCACCGAAGAGATTTATCAGCCGCCGGATGAGGAGGAAAGTATAGCCGGCAACCAGTCCGGCAATTAGAGGATGGTAGACGCGTAATCGGATGAGGAAATGCGCCGAGGGTGAACGGTCTGCTTCCAGGCCCGCCCGCAGGGACTCGGCCGGGAAGAGCGTGTCGCCCAGAGCCGTCACTGCGCCGCTCATCCCAATCAGGATGACGCCTGCCAGCCCGACCAACAGCCAGGGAAGATGTTTTTGTCCTCTCAGGCGCAGGACGGGGAGTCCAGATGCCCAGGCCGCGGTCAGCGTCAGGCTGGCCAGCAGGATAAAGGTATTTGCCAGATGTACGGCCATGGCTGCCGCGCGCGCGACAGAAGCGTTTTGAGCCGTTAACTCGAACAACACCAGGCCGGCTCCCAGCAAGGCCTCAACAACGATAAAGGTGCCCGAAAGCCAGAGGCCAATTCGTACGGGGTGACCCGCAACGTACAGCCGTCGCCCCCACAAAATCAGCGCCAATACCAGGATCAGCGCCAGCCCGCTCATCATGCGGTGTGTAAATTCAATAATGGTATGTACTTGCGGGTTTTGCGGGATCACCTCGCCGTTGCACAGCGGCCAGTGGCTGCCGCAGCCGGCGCCGGATCCGGTCGCGCGTACATATGCCCCCCACAAAATGACAACCAGATTCCAGCCGGTAACGGCCCATGCAAACCGAGAAAATAGACGCTTGTTTTCCATAAACTTCTTTTCAAGGTTATCTCTGACTACTACCCTCCCGCAGCTTTTGGCGCAATGTCTAAAGCATAAGACGCCTCCGTGATTGTCGGCATCGGTTGCCTGCCCTGTTCTAACCTGCGGGAGGGTTATGGGCAGGCAATTACGGTCATCCGTTTTATAAAAATTCATAACGTTTGACGCATTAAATACCTGATGAGTATAACACACCTCATAAATACTCTTGTGCTAGAATGAACAAGCAAGTAGGCGGTTCTCTCAATTACCCAAAATCAGGAGGATGCACGTATGCTACGTTCGTTTTTGATTTACCTGTCTAAGGCAGCCTGGGCACAGAACATTGTGATGAACATGAAACTCGCCTGGCGGGTGGCTTCGCGCTTTGTGGCCGGGACGACCATCGAATCGGCTGTCAATGCAGCCATTGAACTGAACGCGCGCGGCATCAATGCCACCATGGACCATCTGGGGGAAAATATCACCACGCCTGAAGAAGCCAGGCAGGCTTGCCAGGATGTGCTTGACTTGCTCGATCAGATCAATTGCTGCGATGTACGCGCCAACGTCTCCATTAAGTTGACCCAGATGGGCCTGGCCATTGACGAGGCTCTCTGCCTGGAAAACGTTGAGAAGATTCTGGCTCGGGCCAAAGAATATGACAATTATGTGCGTATCGACATGGAGGATACGCCTTTCACAGATCAGACGATTGACGTTCTGCGCAAGATGCGCGCCAAGGGATACGAGAATGTGGGCATAGCCATTCAATCCTACCTCTATCGCTCGGAAGCAGACGTGCGTGCCTTGCTTGAAGAGGGGGTGCGTTTCCGGTTGATCAAAGGGGCTTACAAGGAACCGCCGGACAAGGCCTATCCCAAAAAGGCCGACGTGGACGCCAATTTCGACAAACTGGCCAAGATCATGATGGATTGGTCCGCCGCGCATGGCGCGCCTGCCCTGCGCAAGGACGGGCGCGTGCCTCCCATCCCTGCCCTGGGGACACACGACGCGGCCCGAATTGAGTTTGCCAAGAAGTATGCCGCCCAGATTAACTTGCCCAAGCAAGCGCTTGAGTTTCAAATGCTCTACGGCATACGGCGCGACTTGCAGGAACAGTGCGCCGCCGAAGGATATCCGGTGCGCGTCTATATCCCTTATGGCACACACTGGTATCCGTACTTTATGCGCCGCCTGGCAGAACGCCCTGCCAACCTGTGGTTCTTCATCTCTAACCTGCTGCGCAAGTGATTTTTGCGGTCTAGGCCCGGACGCGTGACCATTGCCATGGGGGCAGTGGCACGCGTCCATTTTTTATGGTAAAACAGAGGGCATGAGCCCCTCTCCACTGGCAATTGTGACCGGCTCGGCTCAGCGTTTGGGACGCATCTTCGCGTTGACGCTGGCCCGCAACGGTTATGACCTGATCCTGCATTACCATCGTTCTGCCCAACAGGCACAGCGCACCCAGGCGGAAATCGAGGCGCTGGGCGTGCGCGCCACGCTGGTTTCGGCCGACCTGACCGACCCAACTCAGATTGAAACCGTCTTTCAGGCTGTTGACGAAAGCGGCTCGCCGCTGCGCGTTTTGGTCAATTCGGCGGCGGTCATGTTGGCCGGCGATTTGCGCACCCTCTCCCTGGAGGAATGGGACGTTGCGATGAACTTAAATCTGCGTGCGCCTTTTTTGCTGGCTCAGCAGGCCGCCAGGCGCATGAACGGCGGCGGTGTGATTGTCAACATCAGCGACGTGGGCGCGCGCAAAACCTGGACCGGCTTCCCGGCCTATGTGGTCAGCAAGGCCGGCCTGGAGACCCTTACCCGCCTGCTGGCACGCGCTTTGGCCCCCAAAATACGGGTCAATGCCATTGCCCTTGGCCTGGCCTTGCCCGGCAACCAGGTCACCCCTGAGAGGTGGGAACAAATGGTGGAACGCCTCCCGCTTCGGCGTCTGGTCGATGAAGGAGAGATTGCTTCCGCCCTTGAATATTTAATCAAAGCCGAATATGTTACCGGCCACGTTCTCACCCTGGATGGTGGTTATGCCCTCCTCTGATGTCCGCCTTTTTGCCCGCCTTTCCCGCCCCGCCCTGCTACTGCTGGCGGCCTTGACCTACCTGCTTGGAGCCGGCATTGCCCGCTATTTGGGCTTTTCCTTTCGGCCGCTTTTCTTCTGGCTGGGACTGGCATGGACTCTCTTGGTCACGCTGGCAGCAGGCTGGCTGACCGAAGCCTTTCGCGCCCCCGCCGACCCGTTCTTCGATGGCGAGACCCGTTCCCAGCGCGAGCGCATCCGCCGCCAACTCTTGCTTGCCAGCGGCGTTGCCTTGATTTTTGCAAGCGCTATTACGGCCTTATTCCTGCTCAACGGACAGCGTTCTTCGCCCTTTTGGATTGTCCTTGTTCTCAACGTTATGCTCAGCCTGGCCTACGGATTGCCCCCCGCGCGCTTCATCTACACCGGTTTTGGCGAATTGACACAAGCGTTGGTGCTGGGCAACCTGACACCCATGCTGGCCTATTTGCTGCAGAGCGAACACCTGCATCGTCTTTTGCCGGCCGCAATTTTCCCGCTGACCCTGTTAATGCTTTCGTACTTTTTGTCCCTTGGCTTTCCCACCTACGCCGCAGACCGTAAATACAACCGCCCGACTCTGGTGCAGCGCATGGGCTGGCAGAATGCGATTGCATTCCATCGCGTTTTTCTGCTGTTGACTTACTTGCTTTTTGCCGCCCTGCCTTTGCTGGGTTTCCCCCTCTCACTTTTTTGGCCTGTCTTTCTCACCCTGCCGCTGGCGCTCTTGCAAACCTACTGGTTTGGCCGTATTTCAGCCGGCGCCCCGCCGCGCTGGAATTTCTTTAATGCGCTTGCCCTGACCATCCCCGGCCTGACAGCCTATGTATTAACCTTGACTTTCTGGATTCACTGAGACATGCCCGAGTTTTTGCATCTCCTCCCTCCCGACGAAGCCCGCAAGATTCTGTTTGCGGCTCTGCCCGACCCCCAGCCTGCTTCCGAGACGATAGACACGCTCCACGCTTTGGGCCGCGTGAGCGCCGAGGACGTGCGCGCGCCCCATCCTTTGCCGGCGTTTTCGCGTTCGGCGGTAGATGGTTATGCCGTGCGCTCGGCAGATACATTTGGGGCCAGCGAGTCTCTGCCGGCCTACCTTACGCTGGTTGGCGACGTGCCGATGGGGGCTGCCCCCGCCTTTGTGCTTCAGGCCGGCCAGGCCGCCTTGATTCATACCGGCGGGATGCTCCCCGATGGCGCCGATGCAGTTGTGATGCTTGAATACACCCAGCCTGTGGAAGCGGGCTGCGCCCCCATTCGCGAAATCGAAGTGGTGCGCGCGGCCGCTTTTGGCGAGAACGTGATCTCCCTGGGGGAAGACGTGGCCGAGGGACAGGTGGTCCTGCCGCGGGGTTGTCTGATCCGCCCGGCAGAGATCGGGGGGTTGATGGCGCTGGGGCTGAACTCTTTGCGTGTAGCCAAGAAGCCGCGCGTCGCTATCCTTTCCAGCGGAGATGAAGTCGTCCCGCCAGATGCCGAACCGCGCCCCGGTCAGGTGCGGGATGTCAACTCCTATTCGCTTTCGGCCTTGGTGCTTCAGGCTGGCGGCGAGGCGGTGCGCTACGGCATTCTGCCAGATCAACTGGAGGCCATGCAGTCTGCTGCTCGCCGCGCCCTGGAAGAGTGCGATTTGGTCGTCTTGACGGCCGGCTCATCGGCTTCGGCTCGCGATTTGACGGCCACTGCGATTCAATCGCTGGGCGAACCGGGCGTGCTGGTGCATGGCGTCAATGTTCGCCCTGGCAAGCCCACCATTTTAGGGGTATGTAATGGCAAAGCGGTGATTGGGCTGCCCGGCAATCCGGTCAGCGCGCTGGTCATTGCCGGCCTGTTTGTCGTCCCGGTAGTGAAGCATTTGCTTGGTTTGCCGCCGCAGCGCCTGCGTCCCTCGGTGACGGCGCAACTCACAATCAATGTCCCTTCTCAGGCCGGCCGGGAAGACTGGATTGCCGTGCGCCTGCTACCCGAAGGAGATGGCTGGCTGGCCGAGCCGATTTTTGCAAAGTCCAATTTGATTTTCTCGCTTGCGGCGGCCGATGGCCTGGTGCGCATTCCGCCAGACGCTACTGGCTTGAGCGCGGGCGAGATGGTCCAGGTCGAAGGCGTGTCTGTGTAGTCAGCGCCGTTTGCCACCCCGTCTTGTGCTGGGGTATAATAAATTATCACGGCCCCATCAGGGCTAGTTTTCACGAGCAAGGCTTGCCATGACCGAAAATCTTCTAAAACTCCCTGCCGATTACTGGCAAACACTGCAACTTAGCAAGGATGATGTTGACTCCTTGCACAGTTACCTCTTTGATACCGAAACGCCGCTCACTTCCAGGGAATTGGTGCGCGTGTTGGTTGAGAAACGCATTGAAGCCGAGCGTAAGGCCTTTGCTGTTCAAAAACAAGCCAACGGAAAGACTTACAGGCCCAAAGAACACTACAAAGCAGGGGACCGAATCGTTTTTCCTGCATTGGGCTGGGCAGATGGCCAGGTGAAATCTGTTCGGGCAGGTCAGAACCCTGAGATTGGCGAATTTGAGGTCATCACGGTTTTGATCGGTGGGGAAGAGAAGCAATTTGCGGCCGGATTAGAAAATCACCGTCTCAATGTGGAAGAACAGAAACTGGAAGAAGACGACGAGATGCTGCAACCGGAAATGGTCCTGCGTAAGTATGGAGCCTTGTTGGAAGAAAAACTGGAAGCGGCATTGCGCGCCGAGGGCAGCCTTGTCCCGATTGCCGGACGGTGGTTCCCGCGGGCCCTTCTGCTGGATATCAATGCCGGACAGTTGAACCTGGCCGAGGCAGTTCTTGATATGGCCGGCGGGGAGCCGCTACCCCCTTCGGCTTTGATGAAGGATATTGAATTGCCGCAGAATGTCAATCCGGCGCTGGCCGAATTCTCGTTGAATTATGCTCTTCAGGAGGACGGACGCTTTGACGAAGTGGGGCCTGCCGGGCAGGTGTTGTGGTGTTTAGAGCGTCTTGAGCCCGAAGCGGTCCGTCAGCCGCCGGTCTTTTTGCGTTATACCCCTATCCCTTATGACCCGCAAACCCTGACTGCAGATATGCGCGCCATGGACGCCGAGGCAGACGATGAACTAAGCGATGGCGATTGGCTGCCAACCGGTGAAGATATCCGCGAGGTGACCGTCAGCCTGCTTTATCCGCACTGGCGGGCCGGCACTTTGCCCATCTCAAAGCGGATGCATTCCTTGTTCCCGACGGCCTACATCTCCCCGCGCGTGCGTTTTACGCTGGTAGATGCCCGCAGCGGACAAAAGTTCCCCGCCTGGGTTGTGCGCCAGCATGGCTATGTTTATGGGCTGGCCGATTGGTACAAGAAACAGGAATTGATGCCGGGCAGTTTGATTCGCGTCCGCCGCTCGGATAAGATGGGCGAGGTCTTGATAGAGGCGCAGTCCCGCCGCGCTACCCGCGACTGGGTGCGCACGGCCATTGTTGGCACAGATGGCGGGCTGGTGTTTGCCATGCTTAAGCAAGTCGTTGCCTCAGACTTTCATGAGCGTATGGTGGTGGCTGTTCCCGATCCCGATGCGGTGGACCGGCTTTGGACTCAAAAGAGCAATCAGCCGCTTGAATTCGTGGTTGCTGGCCTGATGCGCGAATTGAGCAAACTGACGCCCCAGGGACATGTTCATGCTCAGGAACTGTACTCGGCCCTGAATCTGTTGCGCCGCTGCCCGCCGGCGCCTTTGCTGAGCCTGTTGGCCACCCGGCCGGGTTTTGTCCATGTGGGCGACCTGTACTTCCGCCTGGACGAATCGATTATGAAGTGAGAGGGATGAAACGATGGAAGCGAAGCATCCTAGTCTGGTCAAACCAACGCTGGAAACGCTCTTCTCGATCGACTTTGAATGGTGGCGGGAGAATGATCACAACTGGCAGGTGCATTTACGCTCGGCCCTGTGTCCGGAGCACCAGGAGCGTTTCGCAGAATGGGAGGACGAACAGGCAATTGACTGGGTGGACCCGGAGACGGCTGAAGTCAAGCCTTTGAATGCAATTCAGCATACACTGATGACGCATTGCGCACAACAGGAGGACTTTATTGGCGAACACACTCCCTTGCTGGAAGCGGCGTTTCGAATTTTTCTGGCAAATGGGAACAAACCCCTGAGCGTGTCAGAAATTTCCACCCGCCTTAAACGTCCGCCTGAGATGGTTTTGCGTACCCTGACAGCCTCTGGCAAACATAAGGGGATACGCTTGTATGTAGGTTGAAAATTTTCCTGCCCCTGTAGCTCAATGGACAGAGCAGGTGCCTTCTAAGCACAAGGCTGTGGGTTCGAATCCCGCCAGGGGCGCTGCAAGAAATGGATTTAGCGGTATTTTCATAAAAGGAGTGACAAAATGAGAATAGAACGTCCTGGATTGATTAAGTTCGCCGGACAGGAACAGACCGTAGTCGGCGCGGATATTCGCGTTGGGCAAAAAGCGCCGGATTTTACCGTCCAGCGCAACGACTGGGTGCCGATTCGGGCGCTCAAGGAGACGCGCGGCAAGGTGCGTATTATCGCTTCTGTGCCTTCGCTCGATACGCCTGTTTGTGACCGTGAGACGCGCAAATTTAATGAAGAAGCAGCCGCTTTGGGGGAAGAAATTGCTATTCTGGTGATCAGCATGGATTTGCCGGTGGCCCAAAAGCGCTGGTGCGGGGCGGCAGGCGTGGAACAGGTGATGACGCTATCAGACGCCGCCCGAGCCGATTTTGGCCGGAAATACGGAACGCTGATGAAAGAAGCGCGCATTCTGCGCCGGGCCGTGTTTGTCCTGGACCGTAACCGCTTTGTGCATTATGCCGCTTATATGCCGACCAACGGTGATGAGCCAGATTATGCGGCCGTATTGGCAGCGGCCAGAAGTGCTCTTTTGGCATAGACTCCCGCTCTCTGCAGTTTGGGAGTCTGTTTTGATCCTAGGAGTAAGACCATGCCCCCCGTAATTCGAAGAATCGAGTCTTCTACCCTGATTGGGAGTAAGCGCAGTGAAATCGTGCATGCCATGAGCTGGCAGGTTCAGTTGCGTTCCACGGTCTGGAGTCCGCCCACAGATTTTTACGAGACGGACGATGCTTATGTTGTGCGCGTTGAAGTGGCCGGGATGCGCGAACAGGATTTTGAAGTCAGCCTGGAAAATAACTTCCTGGTGATTTCCGGAGTCCGCCCCGATTTGCCGGAGCGGCGCGCCTATCATCAGATGGAAATCCGCTTTGGGCGTTTTTCTACCGTTGTTGGCATGCCCGGCCCCGTGAATGTGGAAGAAGCCAGAGCGGTTTACGAAGATGGATTCCTGGTGGTTACCCTGCCCAAGCAATTTCTCACAAACGAAAGTTGATTGAATATATGCCCGCTTCTCGTTGGCACGCCAATATGCTGGATTTTCTTCGCTGGATGGACGACGATAATGCCGCCATGATGGAACTCCACTATTCTTTACTTTTTGATAGCCTCAACAATAACAACAATCAAGTCGCAGAGCCGGCGCCGGCAGGGCAGAACCGGGCCGAAGAAACGCCCAGGTACCCGGAAGTGCTGCCCATTCTGCCCCTGCGGGGTGTGGTTGTCTTTCCGCAAACGGCCGTCCCGTTGACGGTGGGTCAGCCGCGCTCTATTCGTTTGGTGGACGATGTCGTCGCCGGGGATAAACTCATCGGTCTGGTAGCCTCCCGAAATCCGGAATTGGAAACGCCCGGCCCTGAGGATTTGTTCTCGTTTGGGACTCTGGCCATCGTCCATCGTATGCTGCGCGCTCCCGATGGAACGGTTCGCCTGCTGGTTCAGGGGCTGGAGCGTTTTCGCCTTGAAGCGTTTGTGCAAACCGAGCCGTACCTGAAAGCCCGCGTGCAGATGATGCCCGAAGTGGTGGAGCGGGGACTGGAAATTGATGCCCTGGCGCGCAACGCCCGCGAGCAATTTCGCGCCATTGCAGAGATGATCCCATCTTTCCCTGAAGAGTTGCTGGCCTCGGTGATGAACGTGGACGATCCTCTTCAGACGGTTTACACCATCGCCAATTTTCAACGCATGGATTTGACCGATGCTCAGGCGATTTTGGAATACGACTCGACGGTTGAGAAACTGCGTAAACTGGTTGCGCTGCTGGTACGCGAGATTGAAGTATTGAGCCTGGGACAGAAGATCCAAAACGAAGCGCGCTCGGAAATCGAAAAGGTTCAGCGGGAGTATTTCCTGCGTGAGCAGTTGAAAGCCATTCAACGCGAACTTGGCGAGCGTGACGAACAGGCGGTGGAGGTTGAGGAGTTTCGCCAGAAGATCGAAAGCGCCCAAATGCCCGAAGAAGCCAACAAGCAGGCGTTGCGCGAGTTAGACCGTTTGTCGCGTCTGCCTACGGCCGCGGCCGAGTATGGCGTCATCCGCACCTATTTAGACTGGCTGGTTTCTCTGCCGTGGTCGAAATTGACGGCAGACAACCTCGACATTGTGCATGCCAAAGAGGTGCTCGACCGCGATCATTATGGGCTGGAAGATGTCAAAGAACGCATTCTGGAATTCCTGGCCATCCGCAAACTGCGCCTGGAGCGCAAGGACGAATTGCAGAAGCCTTACGAAGATTCTATCCGCCGCGAACGGGAGGGGGTTATTTTGTGTTTTGTCGGTCCGCCGGGAGTAGGCAAGACTTCTTTAGGACAATCTATTGCACAGGCGATGGGGCGCAAGTTTATCCGCATCTCGCTGGGCGGGGTGCGCGACGAGGCCGAGATACGCGGCCATCGTCGGACATATATCGGCGCCATGCCGGGACGCATCCTGCAGGCGCTGCGGCGCTGCGAATCGCGCAACCCCGTTTTCATGCTCGACGAGGTGGACAAACTGGTTTTCGATTTTCACGGCGATCCCGCCTCGGCTTTGCTTGAAGTGCTTGACCCCGAACAAAATGTCGAGTTCCGCGACCATTATCTGGAAGTGGCCTTCGACCTCTCGCAAGTGATGTTCATTACTACCGCCAATACCCTGGAAACCATTCCCGGCCCGCTGCTGGATCGGATGGAAGTCATCCGGCTTGCCGGTTATACAGAAGGCGAGAAGGTGGCGATTGCCAAAAATTACCTGGTGCCGCGCCAGATTCGCGAGAATGGCTTGCGGCCGCGCGAGATCACCTTTCGCGATGACGGCCTGCGGCGCATCATCAACCAGTACACGCGCGAGGCAGGGGTTCGTAATCTGGAACGCCAGATTGGTGCCATCTGCCGCAAAGTAGGCACGCGCATTGCGGCAGGCCAGGGACGGCATTTTCGCATTGACGCCAAGTCGGTGCCGGAATTTCTGGATCACCCCATTTATCTTGGCCCGGACGAAATTGACGAACGGACCAAGATGCCCGGCGTGGCTACCGGCCTGGCCTGGACGCCCTACGGCGGCGATGTGCTTTTCATCGAAGCGACGCGCATGCCCGGCAGTAAAGGTTTTCAGGTAACGGGTTCGCTGGGAAACGTGATGCAGGAATCGGCCCGCGCTGCGCTTTCCTACGTCCGCTCGCGGGCGGAAGGACTGGGCCTTGACCCATCTTTCTTTGATAAGTCGGACATTCACTTGCACGTACCGGCCGGCGCACAACCCAAAGACGGCCCCTCGGCAGGCGTGACCATGGCGACCGCGCTGGTCTCGCTCATCTCTGGACGGCGGGTTCGCTCTTCGGTGGGCATGACCGGCGAAATTACGCTGCGCGGTCAGGTGATGCCGATCGGCGGCGTCAAGGAGAAAGTCCTTGCTGCCCATCGTAACGGCCTGAAAACCGTTATCCTTCCGAAGCGGAATGAACAGGATTTGGACGATGTGCCGGAAGAGGTGCGCAAGGCGATGAAGTTTGTCTTTGTCGAGACCATGGACGAGGTGCTGGATGCAGCCCTCGAAAAGCGCCCGGTTAACTCTCGGCCACATTCGGAAAGTAAATCGAAAGCGCTGAAACTCACAAAAAAGAAAGATAAGACCGATGGCTAAGGTTTTACTGGCAGAAGACGACGAAACAATGCTGACCTTGTTAACCACGCTTCTGTCCATTGAGGGCTTTGAGGTGGCTTCCCTGCTCTCAAATGAAACAGATGTGCTGGCGGCGATTCGTCGTGAACGCCCCGATATTGTGCTGCTGGATGTTCACCTTGCTCAACAAAATGGCCTGGATGTGATTCAGGCCATCCGCCGCGATCCGGAATTGGCGAATTTGCGCGTCGTCATGACATCTGGCATGAACATTGCCGATGCCTGCATTCAAAAAGGCGCAAATGATTTTTTGTTGAAACCTTACATGCCTGATGATCTAATCGGCATGCTCAAAAAGAATCTGGCAGGGTGAGGTCGGACTTGCGAACTGTGCCCCCTGCTCGCTTTGCCCTGCGCGAGTTTCGTTATCCAGATGATTATCCTGCCGTGCGGGCGCTTTGGGAGAGCGCCGGCCCGGGCATTCAACTGCGCCGTTCCGATGAACCGCAGGAAATCGAAAAGAAACTTCAGCGTGACCCGGATCTCTTCCTGGTGGCCGAAAAGGATGGCCGCATTGTCGGCGCCGTGCTGGGCGGCTTTGATGGACGGCGGGGGCTGGTATATCACCTGGCTGTGGCATCCGCCTTTCGGCGTCATGGGGTGGGCAAATTGCTCATGAACGAACTTGAAGCCCGGCTGCGCGCCCGCGGCTGCATCCGCGCCTATCTGCTGGTGACACCCGATAACGAGACGGCCATGCGCTTCTATGAGGACAACGGCTGGGAAGAGATGGACCTTCGCATTTACGGGAAGGATTTGACCTGATGTCGCTTCGTTTTGGGATTCTGACGGCCTCCGACCGTTCGGCGCGCGGCGAGCGCCCGGATGCTTCGGGCCCGGCGCTGGTTGAGTTTGTTCGTTCACAAGGTTGGGACGTCTTGCGGACTTCTGTTTTGCCGGACGACCTGAACACCCTGCGCGAAACGCTGATTGTCTGGGCCGACCGCGGCGACCTGGATGTCATCCTGGTGACCGGCGGGACCGGCTTTGCGCCGCGGGACGTCACCCCCGAAGCCATCCGGGCGGTGGTGGAACGTCTCACGCCCGGGCTGGACGAGGCCATGCGCGCTGCCAGTTTGCGCCTTACGCCGCACGCCATGCTTTCGCGCGCGGCTTCCGGCATTCGCAAACAAACGCTGATTATCAGCCTGCCGGGCTCGCCCAAAGGCGCCATCGAAAACCTGCAGGTCATCTTGCCGGCCCTGCCGCATGCGGTTGAACTGTTGCGCGAATCTCCGCAGGCCGAAAAAGGTCATGCGCCCCCCAGTGTGTGAGCCTGTGTGAAAAAATGAAACAGGATGTGCAGGAGAAACAGGATTTTTTTTGCGCACCTCAATTGTCTATCCCGCCTATCCGTCCACCCTGTTCAATTCTGTGGCAATCAGCGGGTCTTCCCTGAAATGTTTTGCGCGCACAAAGCCCGACCGCTTGCCCGAATGGCGCAAATCGCGTATAATCCCGCCGCCTGGCGTTTAACGCCGATCCTGGCACCCAACAGAGAATATCAAAATCCCTGTCAGGGATTTGGGTGACTGCATTATTAATCTGCAAGGAAAGAAGGATTTTCTATGATAGACGTCAATGATCTTCGCAAAGGGGTGATTTTTGAACTGGATGGCAATTTGTATCGCGTGGTAGACTATCAACACCACAAACCCGGACGCGGCAATGCCATCATCCGCGTCAAGGCGCGTAATTTACGCACCGGTTCCAATATTGAACGCACCTTCCAATCCGGCGACCGAGTCCAGGATGTGCGCCTCGACTTTCATAATGTCTCCTATCTGTACAGCGATGGCGAGAACTTCTACTTTATGGATAACGAGACTTTCGACCAGCAGGTCGTGCCGGCTGCCATTGTCGGGGATTACGCCGGTTTCCTGAAAGACGGCATGGAATTGAAACTCACCTTCTACAAAGGCGAACCGCTGGACATTGACCTGCCCACCTCGGTAGACCTGAAGGTCGTCTATGCCGAGACCGCCATCCGCGGCGACACGGCGACCGGCGTTACCAAAAAGGTGCGCACCGAAACCGGTTTAGAAGTCCGCTGCCCCGAGTTTGTCAAGGAAGGCGACACGATTCGGGTGGACACGCGCACCGGCGAGTACATCACCCGCGTCTGACCCCCCTTTTGCCCCCCAACGGGGGCTTTTTTCTACCCTGAAAGCGTTCAGAAAAATGCGTACCCCTGCCGGAACAGAATGCAAATATTTTTACGGTGATTACTATCGTGGCCGCAGCCGCGAAGAGTGCCGCCTGCTTGGCCCGCAATGGAAACCTGCCCTCTGCCGTTCCTGCCCCGTGCCGGGCATTTTGCGCGCCAACGCTTGTGAACACATGGAGTTATCGGCTCGTGTCAGCCGCTCTCTCTTGAGCGCCTTCCAGCCGCGCGTTTCTGTCAGCGCTTTTTGCCGCAAGACCAATCGCCCGGTTGCCGAGCCGCATGTCGGCTGCGGCGAATGCCATCCCCTGCCGGCCACCTTCGAGGTCAAGAAATGAGCCTTACCCTTTTGCTTGACCTGGATGATACCCTGCTCGATACCCGCATGCCGACTTTTATCCCGGCCTATTTCGGGGCGTTGTCAGAGTATCTGAGCGCGCAGGTGCCGCCGGACAAAATGCTTGAACACCTGATGGCCGGTACGCGTCAGATGCTGCGAAATACCGACCCCACGCGCACGCTGCGCGAGGCCTTCGATGCCGCCTTCTTTGAGCCGCTGGGCATCCCGCGCCAGGCTCTGCAGCCCCTGATTGACGGTTTCTACGAAGAGCGCTTTCCCTCCCTGCAAAGCCAGACCGGCGGCCCGCGGCCGGGCGCGGCGGAGGTTGTACATTGGGCGCTGTCGCAGGGCTATACGCTTGTCATTGCCACCAACCCTCTCTTCCCGCTGCGCGCCATTGAACACCGTCTCACCTGGGCCGGCCTCTCTCCCCGCTCTTTTCCGTTTGCCCTGATTTCATCCTACGAAACCTTCCACTTCACCAAATCGCATCCGGCCTATTATGCCGAATGCCTGGCCCGACTTGGCTGGCCCGAAGGCCCGGCCCTGATGGTCGGCGACGACGAAGAAGGCGATATTCGCATGGCCCAGCAGGCAGGCCTGACGGCTTACCCCATTTATGCCGACGGCGGATTGACCGCCCTGCCCGGCTGGCTGCAAAACCGCTCCGCCGAACAATTGCAGCCCGAAATCAAATCGCTCTCTGCCATTCAGGCGGTTTTGCGTTCCACCCCGGCGGTTCTGCCCGGCTTTGTGCAGCCGCTTGCGCCGCAGGACTGGACCCGCTCTCCCTTTGCCGGCGAGTGGGGAGTGACCGAAATCCTCTGTCATTTACGCGATGTGGAGATAGAAGTCAACCTGCCGCGTTTGCGGCTGATCCTGACAAGCGACAACCCATTCCTGCCCGGCCAGGTGACGGACGCCTGGGCCGTTGAACGGGATTATGCCCATCAAGACGGCCGCGCCGCCCTGGAAGAGTTCATCTCGGCTCGTCTTCAGACCCTGGGCCTGCTTGCCGATCTACCGGCGGAATCCTGGCTCCGGCCGGCGCGCCACGCCATCTTCGGCCCCACCACCCTCCAGGAACTGACCGGCTTTATGGCCGAGCATGACCGCATTCACGTGCGGCAAATTTACCAGACCATTCGGGGGCTTTGAGGCGGCGTCACGTCTGGTTCGATATTTCGCGTTGCAAATAATCTTCCGGTGTTTCGCGGCGCCGAATCAAGTGCGCCTTTCCGCCCTCCAGCCATAGAACGGGCGGACGCAAGGCGCCGTTGTAATTGCTGGCCATGCTCAAGTGGTAGGCGCCGCTGACCGGTATGGCGATCCATTCCCCCTCGCGGATTTCCGGCATGGGCAGGTCTTCGATGAGAATGTCGCCCGATTCGCAATACGGGCCGGCAATGGAGACGCGCTGCACGGGAGGGCGCTCTGGCTCGATGACCGGCAGGGCGGTGTAACGCGCCCCATACAGGGCCGGGCGCGGATTATCGGCAAGGCCGCCGTCCACAAGTAGCCAGATGCGCCCCGGCCGGTGTTTGACCACCCCCACCCGATAAACTGCCACGCCGGTGCGCGCCACCAGGCTGCGCCCCGGCTCCAGGTGCAGATGCGGCAGGGGCAGGCCGCGTTTGGCGCAGCCCGCCTGGACGCGTTCTGCAACGAAGGCAATGTAGGCGGAGATGTCGGGTTGAGGCAGATCGTCTTCGTGATAGGCCACACCCCAGCCGCCGCCGGGAGAGAGAATCCACGGCTGGCCGCCGGCGGCTGCATGGGCATGCAGGTCGGGCGGCAGGGACATTTCCTGCGCCAGGTCGAGGGCTTTCTCGATGGCCGCGCCCAGCGGGGCGGGGTCGCGGAATTGCGAACCCTGATGGAAATGCAGGCCGCGTAGGGGCAAATGGTACTTTCGGCAAAGGTGGACGGCTTCGGTCAGTTCGCTCTCGCTCATCCCAAACTTGCTGTCGTGGTGGCCGGTCTGCGTGTAGGCATGGGTTGTGACCGACTCTCCGGGCAGGAGACGCAGCCACAGGTCCGGGAAGGAACCGCCGGCCTGATGTAACCGAATCAGCCGCTGCAGTTCGGTTAAGTTGTCCACGACGATGGTCCCGGCTTTTTCCAGCGCAATCTGCAAATCGGCCGGCGATTTGTTGACCCCATGCACCAGCAGCCGCTCGCGCGGGACGCCGGCCGCACAGGCCGCGGCGATTTCGCCTGGGCCGGTACAGTCCACCCATAGGTCGTGATCCTGCGTCCAGCGCGCCAGGGCCGGGCCGAGAAAGGCTTTTCCGGCGTATGTCAGCCCCCACGAGGCGGGATAGCAGGCCTGCAGGGCGCGCCGGTAGGCCTGCACCGATTCGTCTAGTGTCTGCCGGTCGTACAGGTAGAGCGGGGTTCCAAATTGTTCGGCCAGGGCGGCCAGGTCGCAGCCGCCGATATGCAGGCGCCGATTCTGGATGCGGGTGGAGAGGGGGAAGAGTTCGAGCCGGCGCATAGAAAGCGGCGCTGAGAAAGCGCCGTTCATTCTCCGAAAAAGAGTTCCCGCCAGACTTCCCAGTTCTGCATCGGGGTTGGAACGGGGGGCGGTTGAGAGGCTTCTAGCGGGGCTTCGCCGGGGGCCCCTACCGGCACAACCACGTGGTCGCCGGGACGGTAAAGGTGCCCTTCGCTGTAAGCCCAATCGTACACGGCCTGGTCAGACAGGGCGTAGGCCATTTTTGTCTGTAGGGCGGTTTGGGTTTGAATGACCTGTGTGGCCTGGGCGCTGACTTCTCGGGCGCGTTTTTGCAGACGGGCGCGCTCCTCAAGGCGGGCGTTGAAATTCATCACCGTCAGGAAGAGCAGGATGGCTGCGATGATGTATCCGGCTTGACGCAGGGAAATCGGCCAACGTTTCATACTATTATCATACCATAAGTATCAAGGGTGGGCAGTTACGAAGGGGGCACAAATTTTCTTGGCGGCCGGCGTATCTGGTACTATTGGGCGGCGTCTTAACTCAAAAGAGCAACATTACAATAAGTTAACACTTTTGGGTGGGCGTACACATGGTAGTTATAATGTGAATATAGTCCTCAATACGCTTGCGAACTGGCCAAGGCGATTGGATAGGATGTGAGCGTGCAGACAGTTGCGCAAAAATATCTGTACTCCGGCGATGAACCATCTTGGTATTGCCGGAGATGGAGGTAAGATGAAATGAGAGCGAATAAATTCGCAAAGGGAATCCTTCCGGGGGTGGTAATGTTGATCCTGCTTGTCGGCCTGCTGCCCCTTTCGGGAGCCAGTGCCCTGCAGAATCTGCCGCAAGGCGTTCAGGAAGAGCGCGTGACCGACCCGGCCAGCGGGCGTTTGATTTTCCTGAGCCTTGAAGGCGACCAGGATGCGGCTGGCGACGTGAGCGCGACGGGATTATCCCCCGAGCAAAGCGCACAGACCTATATTGAGCGTTACGCCCCCGCCTTTGGGCTTTCCAGTCCGGCGCAGCAATTGACTCTGGAAAGCCTGCGCTCTTTGAAGGGGGGCGGCTATGTCGCCCGTTATCAGCAGGTATATGCCGGCGTGCCGGTGTTTGGCGGCGTGCTGCAGGTCAAGACGCTCGCCAACGGCGCCCTGGATGCCGTCTCTGGCAATGTCCAGCCGGATCTGGGTCTCTCGGTGACGCCTTCGCTGGATGCGGAGAGGGCGGCGGAAATTGCCCGTCAGCGCATCGCCCTGACCCAAAAGATTTCGCCGGAGAGTCTGAACCTGTTTTCTGAGCCGACCTTGTGGATCTACGACGCCCGCCTGTTTGACGATAACAGCACGGCTGCGCCGCGCCTGGTTTGGGAGGTGAAACTCGATGCCGGGCTGCCCTCCCTGTGGGTGGCCCTGGTGGACGCCCAGAACGGCGTGACGCGCCTGGAATTTCAACAACGCCGGCCTCAAACGGCCGCGGCTGCCGCAGTTTCCCCGGCCGGAGCGGGCGATTCGCTGCAGGCGCTGGTTGCCGGCCAGGCGCAGTGGCGGATTTGCACCTCTGCGTTCACAACGTTTGTGGACTGCAACATGCTGGTTCGGGACAACGACGGGGTGACGCCCCGCTCGAGTTTGCTTTGCACGCAGGACGACCCCTCAGCCTGTGACGATCTGTTGGCCAGCGCGGCCGATGCGGTGCGCGTATACCCGGCCATTGAGTCGGCTTACCATTTCTTTTATGACCGCTTTGGCCGCGACGGCTGGGACGGAAACGGAACCGCCTGGGATGCCCATGTCAATTACAGTTTTGCGCGTTCCGACCCGCAGTGGTCTCCATCGGTTATGCACGCGAGTGGAAACAATGCCGCTTTTGCCGATACGGTGGTGGCCCACGATCTTGTGGCGCGGGAGTATGCCTACGATGTGCTTCTCAACGATGCGGGCCTGCTCAACATTTATCAATCCGGAGCAATCGCCGAATCGCTGGCCGATATGTGGGGCGAGTTTATCGACCAGTCGGTGACGTTGCCGGCTGGTCTGCCGGACAACGACGCGGTTTCTGTCCGCTGGCTGATTGGCGAGGATGTCTTCCCCGGCACCACTGTTCAGTATTTCCGCAACATGAAGACGCCGACGCTAAAATTGCATCCGGACAGCATGGCCAGCCCCTATTATTACAAAGGCGCGATGGACTATGGCCGCCCGACGGTCAACAATGGCGTCAACAACAAAGCCGTCTTTCTGATGGTGGACGGCGGCTCCTTTGGCGGCCTGACGGTTTCTCCGCTGGGGATGGCCAAGACAGCGGCGGTCTATTACGGGGCGCAGCAGTATCTGTTCCCCTCGGCGGATTACTACGACCTGTATGTGGCGCTCAAGGCCTCCTGCAACGATCTGATCGGCACGCAGCCGGTGGGTGCAACCACGCCGATTTCTTCTGCCGATTGCCTGAATGTAGATAAGGCCCTCAAGGCGGTCAAGATGAACACCAAGCCGGCCACCCTCAGTTCGGTGCCTGTCCCGGCCTGCCCGACCGGCACCGAGAAGGGCGAGGTGCTCTTTGCCGATAACTTCGATTCCGGCGATCTTTCTGCCTGGACCTTCCAGGCCAATGAGTATCACGTCAGTTTCGATGCGGCGTTGAACAAGGTCACGATTGATGAAATCATCCCCATTGATGACCAGGCCTCGTGGACCACGCTGGACGGCGCCCTGACCGATGACGGCAAGGCGCTGTATGCGCCGGGGATTGCCGGGTTGAGTCAACTGGATTCCATTCCTCCCAACTATCGCGTGGTTGACTACGCCGATGAAATGGCCATGCCGGTTAATGAGATCAGTTTACCGGCCGGGAAGCAGATTTACCTGACCTTTGACCACATGTTCTTGTTTGAACTCACGCAGATCACCTTTTCTCCGTATGACGGCGGCGTGGTCGAATACAGCAAGGATGGCGGCGTAACCTGGCTGGATGCCAAACCGCTCTTCAATTTGGGCTACAACTACAATGGCACCGTGGCAACCACCGGCCGTAGTCCTTACACCTTCAACCCGCTGATGGGTAGAATGGCCTTTGTGAAGAATAGTTTGAGCGATCGGGTGGCCACACGCTACAATTTGAGCACGCTGGCCGGGCAGAACATCCGCCTGCGCTGGCGCATTGGGTATGACTATGATACCTACTGGGGCTGGGCCATTGATAACGTCTCACTGCACACCTGTATCAAGGTGCCTTCTATTCCTTACCTGCTGACACCGGTAAACAACGCCTTGATCCTTGACAGTCCGGAAGGTGTTTACAAACCCCGCCTGGATTGGAAAGATTCTACTCCCGACCTGGCATATTATCAGGTACAGGTGGCAAAGGATTCGAAATTCACCGATCTGGTTTACGACCAGATTGTGGTGCCATCTGAATTCACGCCACCCGACAGCCTGGAGCCGAATACGCGCTATTACTGGCGGGTGAAGGCCTTTAATATCAATGGCAAGTCGCTCAACTGGAGCACGGCGCGCTATTTCCGCACGGCCATGCTGCGGCCCGAAAACCTGAGCCTGCCGGCCGATGGCGCAGAGGTGAAGACGCGCCGCCCGAACTTCGACTGGGATGACCCGAATACGATTGGCGCACCGGCCACAAACTATACCATTCAGATCGCCCGGCAACCCGACTTTGCTGCCATAAGCCTGGCGGCGACTTATACCACGCCTTCAAATGCCACCTATTTCACCGCTACAAGCGACTTGCCGGCCAATACCCTGCTTTACTGGCGGGTGAAGGCCAATGGCACGAATCCCAGCCAGTATTCCAGCGAAGTGAAGTCCTTCCGCACCGGCAACCCGCCGCCGGTCCCCGTGCTGGTTGCCCCGGCCAATAACGCCCTGATCCAGCCCGTGCCTGTGCCGCTTGAGGACCCATCGGCCTGGCAATACCAGCCCTATCTGGATTGGAATATTGTCACCGTGCCGGCCGGCGTGACGTTTGACCGTTACGAAGTGCAAGTGTCGGATACGCCTGATTTCTCCAACCTGATTGTGGACGAAGACATCCCGGATATCAATCACCACTACTATCAGGTAACCGCGCCGCTGGCTTCCAACACGGTCTATTACTGGCGGGTGCAGTCTATTGCCGGCGGCGAGGACTTCAGCAACTGGGCGACGCGTTCCTTCCGCACGGCGCTGCTTCCGCCGCAGACGCTGCTCAAGCCGGATGACGGTCAGCCTGCCCATACACGCCGGCCCACGTTTGAATGGACGCCGGTAGCCGGGGCAACGGGCTACACGATTCAGGTTTCCACCCTGCCGACCTTTGCTTCGGTCCAATACACCTACACGATTACCAAGCCGGTTGCTACCTATACCCACACGGCAGATGTGGCTGCCAATACCATGTATTACTGGCGCATTCGCTCGAATGGTCCCAACGGCCCTGGCCTGTATTCTGCGGCGCACAGTTTTGTCAGCGGCAATCCGCCCACCACGCCCAGCCTGCTTGCGCCGGCGCAAAACATCCTGCTGACGGTTTATACGCCCACGCTGGACTGGGGCGCCTCCGTTCCGGCAGCCGGCACGATTTTTGATCACTATGAAGTGCAGTGGGCCGATAACCCCAACTTTGATGCGGCCGAAGTCAGAAACGTGCCGGGGGTGACAAATCACCTCTATGTGATTCAACCCGGCGAGGCGCTCAGTGCCAACAAGACCTATTACTGGCGCGTGCGTGCCTGGAACACCGATGGCGATTTCAGCGCCTGGTCGGCCGTGCGTTACTTCCGCACTGCCATGCTCGCGCCGACGCTGGTCTATCCGATTGTGGGCAATAACATGGTCACCACGTTACAGCCCGTCCTGGATTGGGACGAGGTGGATGGTGCTGTCACCTATAACGTTCAGATTTCACTTTATGCGAACATGGCCAGCCCGCCGTTGAACATCAACACCGTGGATGCCACTTCTGCATACATGGTTCCCCTGGGCAAACTGCAGTATGGAAAGACCTATTACTGGCGCGTGCGCGCCAATGGCCCCAACGGGCCGGGTTTGTGGAGCGTGATCGAGACCTTCCAGCCGCTGCCATGATCCTTGCCCGTGAGACGGCGGGTTGATCGGCCGTCTCGTTTGTAATGAAAAAACGCCCTTTCGAGGGCGTTTTTTCGTCAATACCGACATGCCAAAGCGGCGCCAGGATGGCCGCTCATACCGGCGGCAGGTTGCGCCGCAGGATGTTGTACATCGGCAGGGCCTTTACTGCGCCCTCTACCGTGCAGGTCATGGGATTATCTACCAGATAAGCCGGAACGCCCAGGGCTTTGGTCAGCAATTTGTCAATGCCGCGCAGCAATGCCCCTCCGCCGCACAGGGCGATTCCCCGGTCAATAATATCCGACACCAGTTCGGGGGGAGTCTTTTCCAGAACGCGCCGCCCAGTCTCGATCACTTGCCGCAGCGGTTCCTGCAAAGCGTCCACAATTTCGCTGGTAGTCAGCGTGACCGGACGTGGCAGGCCTGTGACCTGATCCTGACCCTGCACCTCCATGCTTTGTTCCGTGTCCTGCGGCACGGCGGCTCCGATTCGGACCTTGAGTTGCTCGGCAGTGACCTGGCTGACGACAATCCCGTACTTGCGCCGCACGTAGGTGACGATGGCCTCGTCCAGGTCCAGGCCGCCGGCGCGCAGAGTCTCGGCTGAGACGATGCCATACATGGCCATCACCGCGGCCTGTGTCGCGCCGCCGCCCAGGCAGATGACCATGTTCCCCGAAGGCGAGCCAATCGGCAGGTCAATGCCCAGTCCCGCCGCCAGCGGCTGTTGGATCAGATAGGCCTCGCGGCTGCCGGCTCCCAGAATAGCCTCATGCACGGCGCGGCTTTCTACACTGGTGATACCGTATGGCACGGTAATCATCACATTCGGCCGAAAGAGGCGCATGGGGCCACTGACCTGCTGCAGCAGCCATTTCAGCAAAAGTTCGGTGATTTCATAATCTGCGATTACGCCGTTTTTCAGCGGACGAGCGACTTCGATGCTTTCCGGCGCGCGTCCGTACATATCGCGCGCGTTTTTGCCGGCCTCCACCATTTTTTGCTCATTGATGTCAATGGCAACAACGGTCGGTTCTTCTATCAGAACCTGCGAGGCATCTGCAAAGCGCGTGAAACTTGTGCCTAAATCAACACCCAGGTCTTTCGAGAATAGTGCCACGGCTGTTACTTCTCTTCTGAGTATATGCTGGGGCGCTTGGGGCCTTTGCCATAGCGGCGGACGGCGTCCAGGCGCAGGTTAGATCTACGCAGGGCTGCCTCAATGGCCAGGTAGGTATCTGGGTCAGGTGGGGGGCCTTTGGCCAGCAGTTCTTCTGCTCTTTTGCGCGCCGCCTCGGCGCGGGCAACGTCAATTTCGGCCACGTTTTCGGCGGCATCCGCCAGGATGGTGATGATATCCGGCTGGATTTCGGCAATCCCGCCGGCGACGGTGAAGATTTCTTCCTGGCCTCCGCTACGGACTTTGATGATGCCGAATTTGAGCGTGGTCAGCAGGGGAGCATGATTCGGCAAAATGCCCATCTCGCCGGCCGTTCCCGGCAGGATGACCATGTCGGCGTCGCCGGTGTAGACCATGCGGTCCTGCGAAACAATCTCACAACGAATAGGCATATCTGCTCTCCTGTCTCACGTCTTCCGGTCTCGCATTTTCGAGTTGCACCGGATGTTGAGACATTTATGCACTCTTCGCCAGTCTTTCCGCTTTTTCGCGGGCATCGTCAATCGTACCCACCATCATGAAGGCCTGCTCGGGCAGATCGTCGCATTTGCCGTCCAGGATTTCGCGGAAGCCGCGCACGGTTTCCTTGAGCGGCACATAACGGCCTTCAATGCCGGTGAAGCGTTCGGCCACGTAGAACGGCTGCGAGAAGAAACGTTCGGCCTTGCGGGCGCGAGAGACGATCAGTTTGTCGTCTTCGCTTAGTTCGTCAATGCCCAGGATGGCGATGATATCCTGCAGGTCTTTGTAGCGTTGAAGGATGCGCTGGACTTCGCGCGCGGTGTAGTAATGATCTTCGCCGACGATATTGGGATCGAGAATGCGCGAGGTAGAAACCAGCGGGTCAACGGCCGGGTAGATGCCTTTTTCCACAATCGAACGCTCAAGGGCGATGGTGGCGTCCAGGTGGGTGAAGGTAGCAACCGGCGCCGGGTCGGAATAATCATCGGCCGGCACGTAAACCGCCTGCATGGAGGTAATCGAGCCGGTGCGGGTGGAGGTGATGCGTTCCTGCAATTCGCCCATTTCGGTTGCCAGGGTTGGCTGATACCCCACGGCGGAGGGCATGCGTCCCAGCAGGGCCGAGACTTCTGAGCCGGACATGGAGAAGCGGAAGATGTTGTCAATGAACAGCAGCACGTCGCGGCCCTGATCGCGGAAGTATTCGGACATGGAAAGCGCCGCCAGGGCGACGCGCAGGCGCACGCCCGAAGGCTCGTTCATCTGGCCGTACACCATCACAGTATCTTTCATCACGCCCGATTCCAGCATTTCGCGGTACAGTTGCGTGCCTTCGCGGGTGCGTTCACCCACGCCGGCAAAAACGGAGTTGCCCTGGTGGACGGTGGCGATGGAGCGAATCAGTTCCATGATGATGACGGTCTTGCCCGTGCCTGCGCCGCCGAAGATGCCAGTCTTGCCGCCTTTGGTGAAGGGGGCAATCAGGTCAATGACTTTAATGCCGGTTTCAAAGACCTCAACACGGGTGGCCTGCTCATCAAAGGGCGGCGCTGGACGGTGGATGGGGTAACGGATGCTGGCTTCCACCGGCCCTTTTTCGTCAACCGGGCGGCCCAACACATTGAAGATGCGCCCCAGCGTAGCAGGTCCGACCGGAACCTGAATGGGGGCGCCGGTTGCGATGACCGGCAGGTTGCGCTGCAGGCCGTCGGTGGTATCCATGGCCACCGTCCGCACCCAGTTATTGCCCAGGTGTTTCTGTACTTCTAATACCAGCGGTTCTTTGTCGGGGCGTTCAACCTCGAGCGCCTCGTAAAGTTCGGGAACTTCTCCTTCGGGGAATTCTACATCTACCACACCACCAAGAATTTGAACGATGCGGCCGGTTGCTTTAGCCATGTTCGCCTCCAACAGTCTGAGATGCTACCTTGGACAGCGCCTCTGCGCCGCCCACAATATCAAGAATATCGTTTGTAATCGTTTGTTGACGTACTTTGTTGTATTCAATTTGCAATTGCGCCGCCAGTTCAATGGCGTTATCGGTTGCATTGCGCATAGCGACCATGCGGGCGGCGTGTTCACTTGCCAGCGATTCCAGAATGGCCTGATAGACCTGTAAACCGGTAAAGCGCGGGACAATCTCGTCCAGGATTTCGCTTTCGTCTGGCTCGTAGATATAAGCCGCCGGCAGATGGTTGGCGCGGTTATAGGCTTCCACGCGCTCACCGCCGTCAATTTCCAGCGGCAGGAGTTTCTTGACCACCGTTTCTTGCTTGACCATGCTGATGAAGTCGGTGTAAACCAGGAAGACTTCATCATATTTTCCGGCCAGGAACTCGTCCACGGCGATCCGCCCGATGGCGGAGACGTCGGCATAAGCCGGCGCCGGCGGCAGGTTGCTGAATTCGGCAATGACCGTTTTTCCCAGCCGGTAGAGCAAATCGCGTCCTTTCCGCCCGACCGCAATATAGTGTACTGGAGAAGGGTGCCGGTTGAAGCGGCGGGTCACAAAGCGGATGACGTTGGTGTTATAAGCGCCGGCCAGGCCCCGGTCGCCGCTGATGACGATGACCAGGGTATTCTGCGGGCTGGGACGCTCTGTCAGTAAGGGGTGCAGGCTTTGGCGTCCGGGTTGACCCGCAATATGAGTCAGTACTTGCCAGGCCTTGCTGGCATAGGCGCGCGTCGCCGTGACGGCCGCAATAGCCTTTCGCACCTTGCTCGCGCTGACCGCTTCCATGGCGCGCGTCACCTGAGAGATGTTTTTTATGCTCCGAATGCGGAGCCGCATTTCTCGGGCAGATGCCATAGGTTACGCCTGCCAGGTGGATTTGAAGGCTTCGAGCGCCTGGATCAGCCTCTCGCGGGTTTCGTCTGTGATGCGTTTCTGTTCGGCGATATCTTTGCCGATCTCTGGGTGAGAGGTGGCCAGGTAGCGTACCAGGTCAATTTCCCATTTGCGCATTTTGTCCACCGGCACCTGGTCGGCGTAGCCGTTTGTGCCGGCAAAGATGACCATGACCTGGTCTTCGAGCGACATGGGCTGATATTGCGGCTGCTTGAGAATTTCCTGCATTCGCTGGCCGCGGTTCAACTGGGCCTGGGTGGCCTTGTCCAGGTCGGAACCGAATTGGGCAAAGGCAGCCAGTTCGCGATAGGCGGCCATATCCAGGCGCAGACGGGCGGCTACCTGTTTCATGGCTTTCGTTTGGGCGTCGCCGCCCACGCGCGAAACCGAGATGCCCACGTTCACCGCCGGGCGGATGCCGGCATTGAACAGGTTGCCTTCCAGGTAAATCTGCCCGTCGGTAATTGAAATCGCGTTGGTGGGAATGTAGGCCGAGACATCGCCAAGCAGGGTTTCGATGATGGGCAAGGCGGTCAGCGAACCGCCGGAGCCTTTCACTTTGACCACTTTGTAACGATCGGCGTCGGGCATGGCCTGGAGCGCCTGCTCGGCGTCGTGCCGGGAGAGCGGCCCGCCGTAGACTTTGCCGTTGACGGCGTCCTTTTCTTCGGCCAGCGCTGCCGCAAAGTCCTTGCCGACGATCACATACTTGTTCGCCAGGCGGGCGGCGCGCTCCAGCAGGCGGGAGTGCAGATAGAACACGTCGCCGGGGTAGGCCTCGCGTCCCGGCGGGCGGCGCAAGAGGAGAGAAACCTGACGATAGGCCCAGGCGTGTTTAGAGAGGTCGTCATAAATCACCAGGGCGTCGCGTCCGCTTTCCATGAACTCCTCGCCGATAGCGCAGCCTGCATATGGAGCGATGTATTGCATGGCTGCCGATTCGTCTGCCGAGGCAACCACCACGATGGTGTGATCCATGGCGCCAAAGCGTTCAAGCAGGGCTACCGTGCGGGCAATGGCGGCTTTCTTCTGCCCAATGGCTACGTAAATACAAATCAGGTCTTTGCCTTTTTGGTTGATGATGGTGTCAATTGCCAGTGCCGTCTTGCCGGTTTGACGGTCGCCAATGATCAACTCGCGCTGGCCGCGCCCGATCGGGATCATCGAGTCGATGGCCTTGATTCCAGTTTGGACCGGCGTATCCACATCTTGACGGTAAACAACGCCCGGAGCAATGCGTTCAATCGGCCGATAGCCGCTATGCTGGATCGGACCCTTGCCGTCAATTGGCTGGCCCAGGGCATCAACCACGCGCCCAATCAACCCATCACCGACCGGCACCGAGGCAATCTGCCCGGTTGAGCGGACGGTCATCCCCTCAACAATGCCGGCGTAATCTCCCATGATGATTACGCCGACCGAATCTTTTTCCAGGTTAAAGGCGATTCCAAAAACGCCGTTCTGGAATTTCACCAGTTCTTGTGATTTAACATTCGAAAGGCCTGCCACGCGGGCAATTCCATCTCCGGCCTCAATGACCGTGCCGATATCGCTAATGCTGATTTCGGGCTCAAAGGATGCTATTTGTTTTTGCAGGTCGCCGGTGATTTGCTTGATGAGTTCCGACATCTCGCCTCCGCCTACCATAGGAATAGTGTATTGATCATGAGTCCTGTCCTCTACAGAGACGCTAAAACAACGCCCTGTTTCTTCAGAACGGGCTAATGATACCTGAAAGCCGAAGGCTTGTCCAGTTACGAAAATCACTCTTGCATTTTTGGCTGCATATCATATACTACGCATGGCCGAACTGGCCTCATTCCACTGTTGTTGGAGCAAAACCATGTCCTTGTCTGATGATGTCTCTGAGCAAGACAAACCTCCCGGTCTGCGCCTGAAACCGCCAAAGCCCTGGCTTGTGGCGCTGCTGGCCAATGTCAAGGAGCACGATTGGGTTCAACCGCCAGACTTGCCGCCGGACTTTGGCGCCGATTACGATTACATTGAGACAATTGATACGATTCGGGCCGCCATTGAAAGCGGCGGCCACAAGACCGTTTTCCTGCAGGCCGATTCTCATCTGCCCTACGCTTTGCAAGAAGTTCATCCTGATATTTGCTTCAACATTGCAGAGGGCCTTGGCGGAGACGCCCGCGAGGCCCAAACCCCGGCCCTGTTGGAAATGCTGGGCATCCCCTATACCGGATCGCGGGTGTTGGCCAATGCCATTGCACTGGACAAACCGCTGACCAAACGCATCTGGCGCGAACGCGGTTTACCCGTCGGGCCGTTCCAGGAATTCTTCAGTCCCAACGACCCGCTTGACCCGCAATTGGAATTTCCGCTCTTTGTTAAGCCGGCGCGAGAAGGCACCGGCATGGGCGTGGACTCAAAGGCCAAAGTCCATTCAGAAGCCGAGTTGCGGGAACGCGTGGAATACGTTCTCAAATTCTACAAACAGCCTGCGCTGGTGGAAACCTTCCTGCCCGGGCGCGAATTTACGGTGGGACAACTGGGCCGCCCAGGCGCAGCCCGCTACAGTTTTCATCCCGAGTGGTACGCAGAAGACGGATTTCACCGCTTACCCATCCTTGAACTGGACAGCCGGCGCGCGGCGACCCCCGGCATTTACAGTCACGCGGCCAAAGCGGCCATGGTTGGCACGGATGGCGCGCCGCTCTACCTCTGTCCGGCAGATATTGAGCCGGATTTGGCCGACTATTTGCATCGGGTGGCGATTCAGGCGCATCAGGCCATTGGCGCCCTGGACGTCTCCCGCGTTGACTTTCGGCTGGATGCGCATGGCCAGCCCTGCATGCTGGAAATCAATCCCCTCCCCGGCCTGACCCCCGGCTACAGCGATCTGTGCATTCAGGCTGCCGCCGAAGGCATTGCCTACGAAGATTTGATTTTGGAGATTTTGTACCTGGGCGCATCGCGTTGGGGACTGGTTGAATTGACATAAGCCCCATCTTCGATTATCCTTGTCCCGTCTGAGCAGGCCCGGCGCGGCGGAGCCTTGCGAACCCCGTCAGGTCCGAGAGGAAGCAGCGGTAAGGAAGGTACTCCGGGTGCCGCCGGTCTCCTGCTCAGATATCTCTATCCTGTCCATAGATTGTGGGAAAACCTGCCATGCCTCGCTGGGCATTGTTCCTGCTGATGTTTGCCGTAGGCGTCACTGCCGGTTTGGTGTACGGGTGGATCATTGCGCCGGTTGAATACACCGAAACCGCCCCCGCCAGTTTGCGCGCCGATTATCGAACCGACTACGTCTTGATGGTAGCCGAAACCTTCCACGCCGAGCAAGATGCCGAACTGGCCGCGCGCCGCCTTTCGGTACTCGGCTCGGAACCGCCAGAGGCCATTGCCTTACAGGCGCTTGATTTCGCGCGCCAGAGCGGTTATGCGCCGGAAGATTTGTCCCTGCTTGCTGCCCTGTCGCAGGCCATGCGTCTCGTCACCCAAGGCGGAGCACCGTGAGAAATTTTCGCCAAGCAGCCGGGCCTTTGCTTGCCTTCCTCCTTGGCCTGGGAGCAGGCCTGCTTATCGCCTGGGTCATTGCCCCGGTTGAATACGTGGATGCTGCCCCGTCTTTATTGCGCGCCGACTACAAAGACCAGTATCGCCTGCTAACGGCCTCGGCCTATGCTGCCAGCGGCAATCTGGAACGCGCCCGCAGCCGCCTGTCTTTGCTTGGAGACCCCGACCCCGTTCAGGCCCTGACGGCTCAGGCGCAACGCGCCCTGGCCGCAGGACAGCCCTGGGAATCGGTCCGTTTGTTGGCCGCGCTGGCTTCTGCTTTGCAGAATGCCCCCTCGGCTGCCTCTCTCCCCTCGCCGACTCTTGCCCCTGTGCTTTTTCCGCAAGGAGAGACGACGGCGGTTCCTGCCGCCCCCCGGCCTGCCAGCCCATCCCCGGCGGCAGCCTCCTCCCAGGCGCCTTTGGCGGCTACGCATACTCCTGTCCCGTTGATTCCGCCCACGCCGCGCCCGACGCGTACACCGACGGCCACGCCGGGAGCCTTGTTTGCGCTCACGCGGCAGGATGTGATTTGCAGCCCCGCCTTGCCCGATGGTCTGCTTCAGGTGACGGTTTTGGATGCTGCCCGTAAACCCGTGCCGGGCGTTGAAATTGTGATTACCTGGAACGGCGGCGAAGAGCACTTTTTCACCGGCCTAAAGCCGGATGTGGGCAATGGCTATGCCGATTTCATCATGACCCCGGATGTGATTTATACCCTGCGGCTGGCACCCGGCGGGACGCTTGTCTCCGATCTGGCCGCGCCAGTTTGTCAGACCGAAGGCCAGGAAACCTATGTGGGCGGCCTGCGCCTTGAATTTCAGCAACCGTGAGCAGATCTCGAAATGACAATTGAAACACTCCCTCCAATTCACAGGAATGAGCGCGCATCGTTGACGCGCTTTGCATGGCTGTCCATTGCCGCGGCTGTGCTTACGATAACGTTGAAACTTATTGCCTACCTGTTGACCGGCTCTGTTGGGCTGCTCTCGGATGCGATCGAATCGGTCATCAACCTGATTGCCGGCGCGATGGCCCTGTGGATGCTGACCATTGCGGCGCGCCCGCCGGATGAAAGTCACCTTTACGGCCACAGCAAAGCCGAATATTTTGCCAGCACGGTTGAGGGCGGCCTCATTTTTATGGCGGCGGTAAGCATTGCGGTAACGGCTGTGGAGCGCATCATCACCCCCAGGCCCCTGGAGCAGGTCGGTTTGGGCTTGGGCGTTTCGGTGCTGGCCTCGTTGATCAACTTTGGCGTTTCCAGAGTTCTCTTAACTGCTGGCAAGAAACACAACTCCATTACTTTGGAGGCTGACGCTCATCACCTGATGACCGACGTCTGGACTTCGGTTGGAGTCCTGGTTGGTGTGGCAATGGTTGCTCTCACGGGTTGGCTCATCCTGGACCCGATTGTTGCCCTCGCGGTGGCTGCAAATATCATCTGGACGGCCGTATCGCTGATACGCCGTTCGGTTGCCGGGCTGATGGACGCCTCCCTGCCTGTTGCAGACCAGGAAAAGATAGAGGTCGTCCTTGAGTCCTATCGTAAGAAGAAAATAGGCTTTCACGCTCTGCTGACCCGCCAGGCCGCGGCGCGCAAGTTTGTCTCGGTCCATGTGCTTGTGCCGGGTCAGATGACCGTTCATGACGCTCACCATCTGGCCGAAGACATTGAGCGGGATATACGCCAGGCGGTTGGCGAGGCCTCGGTCATCACGCACATAGAACCGATTGACGATGAGATTTCCGATTACGATATCTCCCTTGATCGCTCTTGAGCCGGTTCCTTTTATGCTTTGATTGCAAGGTTTATGGGGGTTTAGAGCCAGCGCATTGCCGGCCGGTCGAGGATGCGATCTTTCCAGGTGGCAGTGCCAGAGGCTGTTTGTACCAGAGAGCGTAGCGCCACCAGCAGGAAGAGGAACATGGTCAGGGGATAGAAGAGCGCCAGGTAGACCGGAAATTTAAAACGTCGGTAGGCCAGGCTCCATAAAAGCAGAGAGAGCACCACCGCCAGGGATGCGGCTTCGGGGGAAAATGGGGTAAGCGGGTATTCCATCCAGCGGGAAAGGATGGCGAGGGCCGGCTCGATGAAAGCCAGGCCAATGACCGTCCAGCCGATCAGGTAAGGCAGGATGCGGTAGTCAAAGACGGCAAAAATGTTTTTGCTAAAGCCATCAACGGCTTCCCAGAAGCCGCTATACATGCGGCAGGAGAGATGCCGCGTGCCATCCAGGAAGCGCCATTCTCCCCCTGCGGCAATCAAGTTGCGTCCAAGGGACATGTCGTCCACAATTTCGGAGCGCACAGCCTCAAAACCGCCAATGCGTTCATAGGCCTGGCGGCGAAAGAGCATGAATTGGCCAATGGTGACCGAAAGCGATGCCCAATGCAATTTTTGCACCAACCGCAAGGGTAAGAAGGTGAGAATGCCAAAGCCCATAAAGGGGACAATGAGTTTTTCGCCCCAGGTGATCACTTCTTCATGTGGGAAGGCGGTGACCAGGTCGGCATGTTCGGCTAAAAGGGCCGAGACGCTTGCCCGTAACATATCGGGCGCATGACGGGTATCGGCATCGGTGAAGAGGAGCAAATCGCCGCTGGAGGCTTGATAGAGTTGGTGGCAGGCCCAATGCTTGCCCAGCCAGCCCTCGGGCAGGGGCGCACCCTTGAGGACCCGCAGCCGGCTATGGTCCCGAGAAAGTTTTTGCAAAATTTTAGGGGTGTCGTCGGTCGAATGGTCGTCCAGGACGATGACTTCATAATCGGGATAATCCTGTGCCAGGAGAGAAGTGACACAGGTTTCAATATTGCGGGCCTCGTTGCGAGCCGGGACAAGCACCGAAAGACGCGGCCAGTTTGTTGCCCTTGGGTACTGGTCGAAACGGCGCAGGCTCAGATGGTTTGCTATGGCTGTTACCAGGCCAAAGGTCAGGAAAAGGATGACAAAGAGTTCGTGGGGGTGGAAAGGCAGAGTCACGCGTTCCTCCGCAAGAGCAAGTCGGTCACCCAGTTGCGCAGATGCGGACGGCGGATAAGGTCGCGGCGGTGAGTCCAGAAGATGACCGAAGTATTGAGCGCCGCGAAAGTCAGCAGCCACGGGTCGCCTGCAAGAAAAGCGTAGCCCAAAAGGGCCAACATGCCCACACAGGCCGACCAGGCATCTTCGGTTTGCAGCAACGTAAAAGGCAAAGCCAGTGCACCATAAATGGGAAAGGCCGACGGGCCAATCAGTGCCACCCAGACCCCGCCGGTGGCTGCCAGGGCCTTGCCGCCGCGAAAGCGCAGGAAGGGAGAGAAGGCATGACCCAACACGGGGGAGATGGCCACCGGCACCAAATTCCAGGCGGTCAGGCCAACGCCTTGCGCCAGATAGACCGGCAGGAAACCTTTCGCCATATCGAGCAGAATGGCCGGAATGCCTGCTTTCAGGCCACCCGCCTTGATGGCATTGGCGCCGCCGGGGTTACCGTCGCCCACCGTGCGGATGTCGCGTCTGGCAACAAACTTACCAATCAGGAGCGAGAAGGGGATGGAGCCAAGAAAAAAACCAAGCAATGACCAGAAAAGAATATCCAACATGTCGACCTCCAAACAAGGAATTTAAAGGTCCTGCCCAACGCAGAACAAGGGAGGAGGAGAGATCAAGTAGGAAATCAATGCTATGTTTTTTTTGCTTGTCAAAGACGTGGCTTCTATGCGCAACTTTCGCCCCTGACCTTTGAGAAAACCATCAGTCAGGCACCTTTTGACGAAAAGTGCGATGGATTCTTTTAAACCCAGCAAGTGATAAAAAGATACGGATTTTTGGGGAAAAATAATTGACTCTCACTCATGATATCTATATACTAAGAGCAAGTGTCCTTACCCGCTCTTTGCCAAAGGAGGAGGAAGTACTATGGATTCGCGTCTCTGGTTTGCTCACTATGATGAGGGGGTTCCACATACAATTGAATATCCACCCGTCCCAATTTTCCACTTTTTGGAGGAATCAGCCAGAAAATATCCCGACAAGCCTTGCACCATCTTCAGAGGGGCGAAAATCTCCTATCAGGAGATGAGCGCCATTACCGATCGGATCGCCGCTGCGCTGGCCGATCTGGGAGTCAAAAAAGGGGACCGGGTGGGCATTTTCATCCCTAACACGCCTCAATTTGTAATGGCATATTTTGGCATTCTCAAAGCCGGCGGGATTGTTGTTGCGATTGACTCGCGCTACACCCCGCCGGAAATTGTCCGCCAGGTCAACGATGCCGGCGTTGAGGTCATGTTTGCGATGAGTAATTTCTACAGCAAGGTGAAGACTGCCCAGCCGGAAACGAAAATCAGAAAAGTCATTGTGACCAACATAAAAGAAACGCTCCCGCCCGCCTTGAGAGTTTTGTTTACATTGCTTCGGGAAAAGAAAGGCGGCTTCCGCGTGAAACTGGAGGCGGGTGACGTCTGGCTGCCAGACTTGCTGGCCAGGTACAAACCCGAAGACCGGCCAAAAGTGGAGATTGGGCCGGATGACGTGGCTCTCTTCCAGTATAGCGGGGGCACGACCGGGGTCTCTAAGGCAGCCAAGGCCACGCATAGAAACCTGGTGGCCAATACGCTACAAATCATCTCCTGGATGCCCAATTTGGAGCCCAGCAAGGACCTGGTGCTCATGGCCATCCCGCTCTTCCATGTGTATGGCATGGTGGCAGGTATGCTTTTTGGCGTCTCGGCCGGGGCGGGACTGGTTATGATTCCCAATCCAACCGACCTGCACGACCTCTTCAGCAATATCAAAAAATTCCGCCCGTCCATTTTCCCCGGCATTCCCAGGCTATATAATGCCATCAACAATCATCCAGACGTGGTTGCCGGGAAATATGACCTGAGTTCTATCAAGGCCTGCATCTCCGGCTCGGCGCCGCTTCTGCGCGAGACCAAGGAACGCTTTGAGGCGCTTACCGGCGGCAAGGTGGCAGAGGGATATGGGCTTTCAGAAGCGCCAACCGCTACCCATTGCAATCCCCTGCTGGGGCTCAATAAAACCGGCTCCATCGGCTTGCCCTTGCCCGATGTAGATGCCAAAATCATTAGTCTGGAAGATGGAAAAACCGAGATGAAGATCGGTGAAATCGGCGAACTGGTGATTAATGCCCCACAGGTGATGCAAGGTTACCACAACATGCCCGAAGAAACCGCCCTGACTCTGCGAACATTGGATGACGGCAAGGTCTGGCTCTTCACCGGAGATATTGCCAAGATGGACGAGGAAGGGTACTTCTACATCGTGGATCGCAAGAAAGAATTGATCAAACCGGGCGGCGAGCAAGTCTGGCCGCGCGAGGTGGAAGAGGTCATTATCTCGCATCCCAAGGTGCTGGAAGTGGCCGTGGCGGGCGTTCCCGACCCGCTGCAGGGCGAGGCGGTCAAGGCCTGGGTGGTGGTCAAGCCTGGCGAAACGCTGACCGAAAAAGAGGTCAAGACATGGTGCCGGCAAAGTCTGGCAAAGTACAAGATACCGCGCGAGGTGGAGTTCCGCGAAGAATTGCCCAAAAGCACTGTTGGCAAGACGTTGCGCCGGGAACTGGTACGGCAACATCTGGAAGCCCTGCAAAAACAGTCCTGAAGCGGCATAAGCAGATAAACAAAACTCCCGCAGGTTTTGCGCCTGCGGGAGTTCGCTTTTAGCGGATCTTGAACATGGTCATTAACTTCATTGCCAGGTTCAGGTCGCCGGAAAGTTTAATTTTGCCCTGCATGAAGGCTTGCATCCCATCCAACTCGCCGGTAAAGATTTTGACGTAATCGGACGAATCGGCCGCGAGGGTCATCTTGGGATTGGGATGGGTCCCTTTCTCAACGGTGCATTTGTCATCCTTGATGGTAGCAAACCAATCGCCCGCTTCGGCGCCGGTGAATTTAAACTGGATGGCGGCATCCAGGCCGGGAGCCTTTTCGGGCAGGAAAGCGGCGGGCATTTTGCCCATGAGGGTTTCGACTGTGAGAGGCATAAGAGTTCTCCTTTTCTACTGAAGATTTTCGAATATTGCGGCCGCGCCCATGCCCCCGCCAATGCACATCGAAACCATGCCATAGCGGGATTTGCGGCGCGCCATTTCATACACCAATTGAACCGTCAACTTGGCACCGGTACATCCAAGCGGGTGCCCCAGGGCGATGGCGCCGCCGTTGACATTGGTGATTTCTGTATTCAGGTCGAGTTCGCGGATGACCGCCAGCGACTGAGCGGCAAAGGCCTCGTTCAGTTCAATCAGATCAATCTGATTGAGGCTCAGGCCAGCCAGTTTTAGCGCCTTTGGAATGGCCACAACCGGGCCTATGCCCATGATTTCGGGCGGCACGCCGCCCACCGCAAAGGCGACAAAACGCGCCAGCGGTTTGAGACCAAGCGCCTGCGCCCGTTCTGCCGACATTACCACCACCCCCGCTGCCCCATCAGACATTTGGGATGAATTGCCTGCTGTCACCATGCCGCCTTCTTTAAAGGCCGGCTTGAGTTTGGCAAGCGCTTCCAGGTTTGTGTCGGCGCGCGGCCCTTCATCGCGGCTGACGGTAAATTTCTTGACCGTCGGCTTTCCGTCCGCATCCAGTTCCTTGATTTCTACGTCAATCGGCACCAGTTCGGGGTCAAACAGGCCCGAAGTGACCGCTTCGGAAGCGCGCTGATGCGAGCGCAGGGAAAAGGCATCCTGGTCCTCGCGGCTGATTTTGTATTTGACGGCCACGTTCTCGGCAGTCAGGCCCATGTTGGTGTAGTAATGGGGCAATTCGGCGGCAAAGTAAGGGTTCACCGAAAGTTTGTAGCCCATCATCGGCACCATAGTCATTGATTCAACGCCGCCAGCAATAGCGATGTCAATCTGGCCCGACATAATGGCGTAGGCCACATGGGCAATGGATTGCACGCCAGAGGAGCAATAGCGGTTGATTGTTTCGCCGGGGACGCTATCGGGCAAGCCGGCACGCAAGGCGACCATGCGCGCCATATTAAGGCCCTGCTCCCCTTCTGGGAAGGCACAGCCGAGGACTACATCGTCCACCATGGCCGGTTCCAGGCCGGGAGTACGCTCCAGCAACGCCCGCACGACGGCTGCTGCCATTTCGTCTGGTCGGACGGTTGCCAGACCGCCGCGTTTGGCTTTTCCCACCGGCGTGCGCACAGCACTGACAATTACGGCTTCACGTGTCATGTTTCACCTCCAAACTCTAATTGCGCAGCGGCTTGCCCGTCTGCAGGAGGGCAAACATGCGTTCGTGGGTCTTCTCTTCGCCACACAGCGAGAGGAAGGCTTCCCGCTCCAGGTCGAGGAAATACTGTTCGCTCACCCAGGTCGGGCGGGTCAGGTCGCCGCCGGTCATCACATGAGCCAGTTTTTTGGCGATCACTTCTTCGTAAGAGGTGATGTAGTTGCCTTCCTTGTACATCCAGGCGCCCACTTGCAGATTTGCCAGGGCATCGCGGCCGGCCGCATAAATCAATTCGGGCGCGGGAGGATGATATCCGCTGGCCGCCATGTGCAGCGCCTCGCGCTTGGCCTCGGTCAGCAAATGGTCGCGGTTCAAAACAATCCGGTCGCTGGGGCCAAGAATGGCAAACTGACGGGCTTCTTCGGCGCTGGTGGCCACCTTCGCCTGCCCGATCTGCTCAAACACTTTCATCAGGAAGGGAAAGACCTCGGCGTTAGGAACGCGCATGCCAGGGTTGACAATACGGCGGACCATTTCTTTCGTCCCGCCGCCGGCTGGGATGACGCCGGCGCCAATTTCCACCAGGCCAATGTAGGTTTCGGCAGCCGCCACCACCCGGCTGGCATGCATGGTCACTTCACAGCCGCCGCCCAGGGCCAGCCCCGCCGGAGCGACAACAATCGGCTTGGGGAAATAGCGCATGCGCATGTTCATGTTTTGGAACTTGCGTACAACGGCATCAAGCATTTCCCACTGACCCGATTTGGCCGCCATGAGAATCATGGCCAGATTCGCCCCGGCGCTGAAGGGCTCGGTCTCGCCGCCGACCACCAGGCCAACAAATTCGCGGCTGACCCGATCCATGGCCTCGTTGAGCATGTTCATGATGTCATCGTCAATGGCATTCATCTTTGTGCGGAACTCAACCAGGGCAACACCATCGCCAATGTCGTAGAGGGCCGCGCCGGCATTTTGGGAGATGACCTTCTTCGCCTGCCGAAGTTCAGAGAGGATGACCATGCCAGGACGAGACGGGAAGGCCACGTATTTCTTCTTGCTCACGTCATAGACGCCGACTTTGGTTTCGCCTTTGTAGTCATAAAAGGTCTCACAGCCGGCCGCCAGCATTTTCTCGACCCATTCGGCGGGGGCATAGCCTGCTTCTTTCATTGCCTTGACCGTCTCTCGGACGCCAAGCATGTCCCAAATTTCAAACGGCCCGGCCTCGTGCATGAAGCCCCAGCGGATGGCATCGTCTATGGGTTTGGGCGTGTCGGCCACTTCAGGGATGATGACCGAGGCATACTGCAGCCCCTGGTAGGTCAGGGCGCGGACAAGTTCGGCCGCCCGGTCCGATTCGGCCAGCAGGACCTTGAGCCGATCGCCCAGTGTTTCCATATCCTTTGCCTTGCCAACCGACTCAAAACGCGGCTTGGTAGGCGGAACATGTTCCAGGGTTTGTAAATCGAGCGGCCAGAAATCCTTCTTACCATCCTCGGTGCGGACTTCTTTGTAGAAACCGATTTTGGTCTTGTTGCCCAACCAGCCACGTTCCACCATCGTATGGATGAGTTTGTTGGGCTTCTCGGCCTCCAGATAGGGCATAATAAACTTGTCGTAAGGGAGAGCCTCTTTGAGGTTCGCGCCAACGTGCTCCCAGACATCCACGCCGACCAGATCAATCAGGCGGAAGGTAGCCGTTTTGGGATGACCGATCAACGGGCCGGTGAGGGCATCCACCTCGTCCACCGTATAACCATTTTCGATAAAGTAGTTGAGCGCAAAAGCGCCGGTGCCAAACGCCACGCGGTTACCGATGAAGTTGGGGGTATCTTTGCACAGGACAATGCCCTTTCCCAGGCGGTATTCCCCAAACCAGGCCATGAACTCGACCACTTCGGGCAAGGTGTCAGCGGTTGGGATGATCTCCAGCAGTTTCAAGTAGCGGGGCGGGTTGAAGAAGTGGGTACCCAGGAAATGCTGTCTGAAGCCTTGCGAGCGGCCAGCAGCGATTTCCTTGATGGAGATGCCCGAGGTATTGGTGCTGACAATCGCCTCCGGTTTGCGGACGGCATCAATGCGCTCCATCAGGTTTTGTTTGATCTTCAGGTTTTCAACAACCGCCTCAACAATCCAATCTGCCTGAGCGACAGCGTCAAAATCATCTTCCAGATTGCCCAATTTGACCAGCGTGGCCAGGTCGGAAGACATCAGATTGGCCGGGCGCGCTTTCAGGCAGCGATCCCACCCCTCGGTGACAATCTTGTTGCGGGCTGCCTTGTCGCCGACCGGCGCATCTTTGGGGACAATGTCCAGCAGTGTGACCGGCACACCGGCATTGGCCAGGTGGGCGGCAAGCGCCGCGCCCATCGTCCCGGCGCCGATCACAACAGCAGAATTGATTTGATATTTCATGGGAACTCCTTATCTCAACTCGCTGCTGCGGTAGCCAAGTAACTGGCGGGCTACCACCAGCCGGTTAATCTGGCCGGTTCCTTCGTAAATGTCGCTAATCTTGGCGTCGCGGAACCATTTCTCCAGCAAGTACTCGCGGCTATATCCAAGCGGTCCCATAATTTCGACCGCCTTCTGGGTGATGCGATTCACCACATCTCCGGCGCGCACCTTGGCCATAGAAGACTCCAGCGAATTGGGCTTGCCATTGTCCATCATCCAGACTGCCTTAAGCACCAGCCACCAGGCGGAGCGTAGCATGACCTCCATGTCAATCACGTCTTTTTCAATGGCGGTCAACTTCTGGCGCGGCAAGCCATAGCGAATAGTGACGCCGCGTTCGGCAAGCATTTCCTTGAGCAATTCCAGCGTCGCCCGCGCCAAACCGATGGCCTGCGCCGCAACCAACGGGCGGGTGGCGTCAAAGGTAGCCATGGCGCCCTTGAAACCGGTGGTGGCTTTTTCGGTGACGACCTCTGGGCTGCCGAGAATATTTTCAAAGGGCACGCGGCAATCTTGCAAGACAATGCTGACGGTGTCGCTGGCGCGGATCCCAAGTTTGTGTTCCATGTTCGTCACCTGGCAGCCGGGAGTTCCGGCTTCGATGACAAATGGCCGCATGCCGGCGCGTCCGGCCGAGGGGTCAATGGTTGCCCAGACAACGATAAAGCCTTCTGAATCGATCAAGGCTTTATGACCGGCGGTGACAAAAATCTTCTCGCCGTTCAATACCCACTCGTTGGTTTCCTTGTCCAGCATGGCTGTGGTACGAATGGCGGCCGTATCCGAACCGCAGTGTGGCTCGGTCATGCACATGGCATCAAAGACCGGCTTTTCGCCGCGGAAACGCGCCAGGAAACGTTCCTTCTGTTCGGGGGTGCCGGTGGCCGAGACGGCTGCCGAGCCCAGCATGCCGCCAGGGGTGCAGAGGTACATGCCCGCATCGCCCCACGACAGCATCTCCACCATCACGGCCAGCCGCTGAAAGGTAAAGCGCGGGCCTTCTTTCTTGGGTTCTCCTCCAGCCATTGAACTGCCGCCCATGGCTTTAGAAGCCGTGTGCATGAAGTTGATGTAATCCCAGGGAATCTCGTGTTCGTGCTCGTCGTAATAACGCGAGACCGGGCGCATCATGTTGACCGCCACCGTCTCAATCACGTTGCGGATTCCGGCAATTTTTTCGGGAATTTCAAAGTCAATCATCGCAAACCTCCTTTGGCGTTAGACCATGGCCAGGCCGGTAAACATTGCAAAGCCGCGCCCGTTGCGCATCCACAATTCAACCGGGTGATCTCGGATGTAGCCATGCCCGCCAAGAATCTGCACGGCGCGGTCGGTAACCATCATGGCCATATCAATCGCCCCGGTCAAAGCAAGGTAGGCTGTCTGACCGGCGTCCTCTTTCTGGTTGTCAATTGCCCAGGCCGCCTCCCAAACCAGCAAGCGGATGGCTTCAATTTCGGTTGCCATTTCGGCCAGCATGAATGCAATCGCTTGTTTTTGGGCCACTTTGACGCCAAACACCTCGCGCTCTTTGGCATAGTCGCGAGAGTATTCAAAAGCCGCCCGTGCCACACCAACCGCCATTGCCGCCACGGCCACGCGGCTGGCATCCAGAATCGGGGCAAAATCACCCGGCAAAAGATTGGCCTGCGGGACCCTCACCTGCTCCAGTTTGACGGTGTAGAAGGGCAAAGCATTCAGCCCCATCCACTTTTCCCGTTCGGCCCCGACCGTCAGGCCGGGCGCGCCCTTGGGCAGGATGAAGCCTTTGGTTTGATCCCCCAACTTTGCAAAGACAAGCATCTCCTCTGCTTGGGCTGCAAATGGGACAAAGGTCTTCTCGCCGGTGATGACGTAATCGCCGCCATCGGCTTGGGCAACCGTCTTCAGATCGTTGGGGTCAAAGTCGAAGGCCGGCTCGATCAAGGCAGCCGTATAAGGCTTCCATTCCCCGGTGATGACGGCAGGCAGGTATTGCTGTTTCTGCTGCTCGCTGCCGGCCAGAAGAATGGGGAACGCAAACAGGCTAGGGGTCCCGATGGCGAGCGCCCCTGCCAGGTCTCCGTAAGCAAACTCTTCGGCAGCCAATGCACCGCTCAGTGCAGAACGTTCGCCAAACCCACCATAGGCCTCAGGGATAGAAGCATGCAGGATGCCCAGTTCCCAGCCTTTGTTGATCACCGGCAGAGGAAATTCTTTGCTTTCCTCGGCCTCATGGGCTACTTTTCGCAATTCGTCCAGGGCGTACCGCCTGGCCGTTTCGATCAGCAATCTTTGCTCATCTGATGGTTCAAAAGAATACATGGCTCCTCCTTGGCATGTGGTTGACCGCTTTCACGGTTTGAATAGCGCCACCGTCTTGATGACAGGGGCATCTATTTGCTGATAGCGGATGACAGATGGGCAATCTCCAGAATTCACCTCCTCCGGGTTAACCACGCGCACCAGCCCTCGGTGATAGAGATATTCGACATTTGCTCCCGCTTCTTCAAGCGCAAGCAGCAAGTTATAGCCATTTACCTCCCCAAAGAGTTGGCGCGAGACCTCGGTGATGGTGCGCGGCTTAGAAAGGAATTCCAAAACTTTTTGCAAACGGGCGATGTGCAGTTGACGAATTTCATTCACACGCCCAGGCAAATCCAGAATGGGGTTGTTGTGACCGGGCAAGGTCAGCGAAACATCTCCGGCCCACTCCAAAAGCAAGGCAAGCGAGGCGCCGTAATGGCGCAAACCGGCCCAGTAGGTCAGCCTTTCGGGCCATTGGTGGGGAGAAATTTGCTCCAGGACATGATCGCCGCTGAAAAGGATATCGTGAAGCCGAATGACAACGTGACCCGGGCAATGTCCCGGCACGTGCAGCATTTCAAACGGGCCGAGGCGCATTCCGGCGCTTTCATAAGTGAAATCTACCGTCACGGAATGAAAGAGCATTTTGTTGACTCGGTAGAGTTCCAGGACATTCTCGTGCTCTTCCTGCGGGAAACCGGCTTCGGTCAAATAGGCCTTGAGCCGCTTTTCGGCTAACGTCACCCGTTCCTCGTAACTGGTGAGGCTGCCCAGGTCAAGTTCATGGATGCCAATCAGGGCCCGGCTATGTTCTTTCAGGAAAGCCAGACCGCCAAAGTGGTCAATGTGTCCGTGGGTAATGAGGATATGAGTCAGGTCTGAAAAGCGAATCTCGCGTCCGAGTGTACGGCTGGCCTGCTCAAAACCTTGTTCCAAATCGGCGTTTGAGTCTCCAAAGCCCGAACCGGTGTCTATGAGGACAACGTAATTGTCCGCCACAACCAGGTAGGCGTAAACCCAGAAATTTGGAAAAGCCCTCATTGGAATGCGATAGACGTGCGCACCGCCTGCAGTTTCAAAGGCCGCAAAGGTATGAGGGATTTTGGTGGAAGGCGTATTCATTTACTAGACTCTTAAACCGTCTAAAAACAGGCTGGCAAACTGGTCAGAAATGGCTTCGATGGGAAGCGGCCCATCGGCACGGTACCAGGTAATGGTCCAGTTCATGGTGCCGAGTAAAAAGCGCGCGGCCTGGGCCGCGTCGGTTTGACGGAATACCCCCGCGGAAATACCATCCTGAATCAATTCGCGCCACAATTGTTCAAAACGATCGCGGCGCGGGATATGCCGTTGACGGTATTCCGGCTCAAGAGAGCGATGCTCTAAAAAAAGAACAATGGACAAATCGGGGTGTTCGGTCAGCGTGGCGAGATACACCCGCATCGCCTGACGCAGTTTCTCTTCAACAGGTAATTCCTGCGAAAAAACGGCTGCAATGCGCTCGGTAAGCAAATTGAGCGCCTGCTCCAGAAGTTCAAACAAAATTTCCTGTTTGCTCGAAACGTGATGATACAGGCTGGCTTTTTGTAAATTAACCGCCTCGGCAATATCTTGCATCGAGGCGGCGTGAAACCCCTTCTGGCTCATGAGTTGAGCAGCAGCATCCAGAATTTGATTTCGATCCATTTGAACTCCTACCGACCGGTCGGTAGAATAAGAGTATCAAATTTCAGGATCAAAGTCAATGGGTTTTGGAATGAATCTGCTGCATTTTTTAGGTCACGTTTCAAACGCGACCTACTTTGTGTTGATCAGACGCATCAGATCGCGCATGTGCAACAATTGATGCCCGTAGATGGATTCGATAATCGTTTCCACGCTCGCTTCCCCCAGGACGGGATGCCTGCCCCGCCTGTCTAACTGGCTTTCATCCAAAGTCTTCACCCACTCAATCGTTTCCTGCCGGGCAAGTTGCAGCATTTCCAGCAGACTGGAGGCCGTTTGGCTCTCCAGCCGGGCCTGTTCTCCAGCGTTGAAGCGATCTATGTCCATCTCCAGGGGCGCGCCCGGGCCACCGGCAACAATTGACTGAACCAGAGCAAGCAGGTGTTTCTCCGATGAGACAAAATGCGCCAGGAGATGACGCACCTGCCAGATGGGTTCCTGATAGAGAATTTCCTGCCATTGTTCAGGAGTCAAGCGGGTAAAGAAGTCGAGGGTCTTCTGCAACCCCCGCTCCAGTTTGGCAACCAACGCATCCGTTCTCGGATTTGACATGACACAAATTTCCTTTCTGCTTTTGAGGCTCTCTGTCTGTGGGCTGTGACTTTGCCGAACCAAAAGCCTTGAACAAGGTGTTGCCTTCCAGCCATATCCTGACTGATGCCGGTGCCTGTCCTATGGCCACCGGCAAGCAACCCTGTAGGACAACTGCTTTGCAGTTGTCCTACACGTTTTGCTTCGCAAAACTGCCGCCGTATTCGATCAGGACGGTGTGCAGGCGGCGCAGGGTCTCGGCGTCCATCTTCTCCACCTGGCGGTCGTAGGTCAGGTAGCCGTTGATTTCGATTTCCACGTCGGTCGTCTGGGTGTAGACCACGGCCGTCAGGCCGCGCCCAATGAGCGGACGGATTTCGTTCTCCAGCAGGTCGCGGTAGGCTGCCGTCAGGGAGGCGGAGTCGGGGTAGAAGCGGTAGCCGAATTTGCGTTCTTCATCCCAGACATGGCCGGGGATTTTCAGGCTGTAGCCGCCGGTCTCCGAGATGACGAAGGCGCGCCGGTCGGGTTTGGGCGCTTTGAGACGGGTGAAGTAGATGTGGCGGCTGAGGAAGTCGCCGCCGCCCTGGTCGAACCAGCCGGAGGCGTGATCCACCAGGCGGGTGGGGTCGCAGGCTTTGACCCACCCGGCGATTTCCCTGGCGTGGAATTGCCCCCAGGATTCGTTGAACGGCACCCAGGCGGCGATGCAGGGGGCGTTGTAGAGATGGTCAATCATCTCTTTCAGTTCGGCCCGGTACCGGTCGCGGTTTTCCTGCTCGGCCCGCCCAAAGCGCTTGAGATGGCGGGTGTCGTCGCGCCGGAGGCCGAACGTCAGGGCGAGGAAGGCGGTCACGTCGCCGTCTATCCGCCCGCCGTTGGGCATATCCTGCCAGACGATCAGGCCGAGGCGGTCGCAGTGATAGTACCAGCGCAGCGGCTCGACCTTGACGTGCTTGCGGATGAAGTTACAGCCGATGCGGCGGGTGTACTCGATGTCGAAGAGCATGGCTTCTTCGCCGGGCGGCGTGTAGAGGCCGTCGGGGAAGTAGCCCTGGTCGAGCGGGCCGTAGAGGAAGAGCGGCTCGTTGTTCAGGGCGAAGCGCAGGTGACCGTCCCGGTCGGGCAGCAGGCTGAACTTGCGCAGGGCGAAGTAGGAGGTCACCTCGTCGAGCAGGGTGTGGCCCTGCAGGAGGCGCAGGCGCAGGTCGTAGAGATGCGGATCGGCGGGGCTCCAGGGACGGGGGGCGGGAATCTCCAGTTGCAGGCGGCCGGCCGTGGGTCCGCTGGCCGAGGCGACCGGCTGGCCGCCGCTGGAGGCCTCTGCCCAAAGTTGGAGGGATTCTGCCGAAGCGGCGCCGCGCAGTTCCACTTCCACGGTCAGCGAGGCCTCGTCCAGGTTGGGGGTCAGTTTGAGCCGCTCGATGCTGATCTGCGGCACAACCTCCAGCCAGACGGTTTGCCAGATGCCGGAAACGGCCGTGTACCAGATGCTGCGCGGGCGCAACACCTGTTTGCCGCGCTGCTGCAGGCCGGCGTCGGTCGGGTCGAGGACGGCAACCACCAGTTCGTTTTCGCCCGGCCGCAGGGCGGGGGTCAGGTCGAAGGTGAAGGGCAGGTAGCCGCCGACGTGTCCGCCGAGCGAAATGCCGTTGAGCCAGACTTCGCAGGCGTAATCCACCGCGCCGAAATGGAGCAGCAGGCGGGAGGGTTCGCCGCCGGCGAGGGGGTTCTCGAAGAAGCGGCGGTACCACAGGCGCTGATCGGGCCGCAGGGCGGTTTGAACGCCCGAAAGGAGCGATTCGAGCGGGAAGGGCACCAGGATTTTGCCGGCGTAGGCCTGCGGGGCGGGGGACTCGGCGGGCAGGAGGGCGTAGTCCCACAGGCCGTTCAGGTTCAGCCAGCGGCCATCGGGGCGCACCATCTGCGGGCGGGGATGCTCCGGCAGCGGGCAGGGCAGGGAGGGGGTCCAGGGCGTGCGCAGGGGGGCGGTCATCGGGCGGCCTCCGGGGCAGAGGGGCGCTCCGGCAGGCGCACCCAGACGGTCATCCCGGAGGCGCCGCGGTTGCCCCACAGGAAGTAGGGGATGAATTTCAGCGGGCGGCCTTCGACGGTGCGGGCATGAATGGCGGTGAGGCCGCCCAGCAGGTCGGGTTCGTGGCGCTCGGTCAGCGAGGCCGGGTCGAGGCGCAGGGAGAAGAGGTCGAGGCCGGGGTTGTCGAGGCTTTCGAGACAATAGACCAGCAGCCCGGCAAAGACGACCGAGGACTTGCCCGCCCCCGAAGCGCCCACCACCGCCGTCAGGGGGCGGCCGGTCACTGCCTGCAGCAGGCGCTCGCTGAAGGCTTCGCGCCCGAAAAACAGGGCGGCATCCTGCTCGCGGAAGTAGTGCAGCCCGCGGTAGGGGTTGGGCGGCATGGCGCGCTCGGCCAGCATGGGCAGGGTTTGCAAAAGCGCGCTCACCGGGACGCAAAAGGCGGCTTTGACCTGCGGCGAACGCTCTGCCGCCACGACCATGCCCACCACGCCTTCCAAGCGTTCGTCCCACACGGGCCCGCCGCTGAAGCCGGGCTGGACGGCGAAGCCGGTCTCTTTGGTGTCCTCGATGTGCAGCCAGCCTTCGGCGGTACGGTCACGCAGCACACCGCTCGCCCACACCCCGCCATCGTATCCCGCCGGGCAGCCAAAGGCGCGGAAGGGGTGCCCCCACAGGTCGGCGCTCTGCACCAGGCGGACGGGAGCCACACCGCGCGGCAGCGAACGCGGCTCGATAGCAGCGATGTCTGCCGCATCTTCCCGGATCAAAACGCGCCCGGAGCAGTGCTCGGCGGGCGCGAGGAGGGGGAAGTCGAAGGTCACTTCGGTGGAGTCTCCCACGGCTTGTTCGATCACATGCGCGCAGGTGACGATAACCTGCGGGGCGGCCAGGAAGCCGACGCCGACGGGTTTGCCGGCGCCGTTCAGAATGCGCACCAAACTGTTGTGCAGGGCGTGGGTCATGCAGCCCCTCTGTAAATGAAGTCTGGTTTATTTTACGCCATTCTTTCTTGCTCTGTAAAGTTAAAAAACGCCCTGAAGGTTTGTGAACCTTCGGGACGGTTGTGGGACAGATCTTTGACCTGTCCGTTGCAGGACAAGTCCTACTGCACTGCCACCAAATACCCTTCCAGGCACGCTGTGACGTGCGCCATGATCAGGGCGCACGGCTGAGCGGATAATCGGCCGGCCCGCACCTGTTCATATTCCTGCGGCAGGTACTGGCTGAGCAGGGAGAGCGGCGGCGGGGTCTGCTCTAGGTTGCGCAGCAGGCGCTCAAAGGCTGCCTGCACCGCCGGAACGTTCCAGTAATAGCGGATGCGGTCGCTGAAACTGTAGGCGCGGGCAAATTTCTGGTGCTCTGGGCTGCCGCCGTAGTGCTTTTGCCAGTGTACCGGGTTGGCGAGCATGGCTTCTTCCAGGGTCTCGCGCATGCGAGAGGCGGGCGAGATTTTGAGGGCTTCCTCTATCTCTGCCAGGGCAAAGACGGCCTCGCGCAGGGCAAAGGTGAGCGCCGGGCCGACTTTGAGGATGGCGAAATGGTCCTGCACCAGGGCGCGCAGGGCGGCGGGGGTTTGATAATCGGTAGAGTGGGCTTCATAAACGATTCCCGGCACGGTTTCGATGAAGCGGGAGAGGGGCGCGGCGGCAGCGCGGTCGTAGTCGTGGATGGCCGCATCGCCAAATTCGACGCCGGGCTGCACCACCAGGGCGCGCACCCGCTCCCAAGCGGTGTGCAGACCGCGCGCCTGAAAGGCCTGGCGCGCCGCTTCCAGCGTTTGGGCGGCGGATTCGGGCGTGGTGACGGCGGGATGGGCCTCTCCAGCCCTGGCTCCGCCCGCCGCCGGCACCTCCGAGCCGATGACGTAGCGCAGGCTGCCGTTTGAGGCTTCTTGCTCGGCCGCTTCGGCCAGTTCTGCCGTGCGCCGGGCGATTTTCTCCAGGCTCAAATGCTCTTCCCCGCCGAGCGGCATGGAACAATCCAGATGAATTTTTGTGTAACCTGCTTGAACGAAAGCGCGCACCAGGCCGGCGGCTTTGTGCATGGCGCTTTCGGCGGGTTCGTTTGCCCAGGGCAGCGGGCCGAGATGATCGCCGCCCAGCAGGAGCCGCTCAGGGGGTAAGCCCACCCGCCCGGCGGCCTCCCGCACAAAGCGGGCGAAATCGGCGGGGGTCTGGCCGGTGTAGCCGCCGAACTGATTGACCTGGTTGCAGGTGGCTTCGATGAGGACGGGGCGGTTGTGCGTCAATCCGTGACGCAAGGCGGCCTCGATGACCAGCGGATGGGCCGAGCAGACCGAGGTCAGGCCAAGGGGCAGGCCGTAGTGATGGGAGGCAGCGAGGAAGTCTAGAAAGTTCATGGGAGAGAGGGAAGAGGAAAGAGAAGAGAGGAGAGAGGAGAGAGAAACGTATTAGAGGTAGGCGAGGGCTTGAGCGAGGGCGGGCTGCGCGGCTGTGCCGCCCGGGGCTTGCGTGGAGAGCGCCCCGCACACGCACGCCAGCCGCAGGGATTTCTCCAGCGTCCACCCGTTGAGGTAGCCGTAGATGAAACCGGCGTCGAAACTATCGCCCGCGCCGACCGTATCCACGACTTGTACAGGAATACTTTGCACGCGGACTTTGCGCCCTTTGGAGACTCCCAACGCCCCCTCCTTTCCCAGTTTAATCGCTGCCGTTTCCACCCTGACCCCGAGCCTGTTGGCTGCTTCTTCGACAGTTTCCGCCGCTGTGAGCGACCTGGCTTCCACTTCGTTGGGGAGGAAAACGTTTGTAAGAGGAAGCAGGTCAAAGACCCCGCTCCAGGTTTCGGACGGGTCGTAGTTGGTGTCGAGGGAGGTGGTGAGGCCGAGGGAACGGGCGCGCTCGAAGAGGCGGGGCAGGCCGGGGCGCAGAGCATCTTGCAAAAAGTATGAGGCGACGTGCAGGTGGCGCGCCTGGCGGAGCAAAGCATCGGGGATGTCTTCGGCGGATAGCGCGGAAATCAGGCCCGGGTGAGTCAGAATCGCCCGGTCAACGCCGCGGTTGAGAATCACGCTCAGGCCGGTCACCCCGTCCGGGACCTGAATCACGTTTTCCACATTCACGCCGCGCTTTTGCATCTCTTCGAGCATAAAGCGGCCAAACACGTCAGCGCCGCACTTGCCGATGAAGGCCGCCTTCAGGCCCAGCCGCGCCGCGCCGCAGGCAAAGATGACCGAGGATGAGCCGATGGTGAGAACGGCTGAGTCAACCAGTTTTTCAACCTGGCCGAAGGCAGGTTCGACATCGCCGGAGAGAATCAGGTCGGGGTTGATTTCGCCGGCAACGAGGAGATCGTAGGGTTTCATACGCAACATAAGGGATAGGCGGGGGAGTAAACAGGTAGGCAAGTAAACAGGTAGATGAAGTACCTGTGTACGTGTTTCCCTCTCTACACTAATACGTCCTGTACCAGTCGAAGGGGGCTTCGGCGGTGTAGAAATCGGTGAAGGGCCTGGCGAGAGCGGCGCAGAGGGCATTCAGGCGGGTAAGCCGCTCGCGGGCAACCGTGCGCAGGAAATCGAGCCGGGCCTGCCCTTCGAGGTGGACGGCCTCCTGCCAGACGGCGCGGCCAACCGCAATCCCGCTCGCCCCGGCCTGGCAGGCGGCGATGACCTGTTTCAGGTACAGGTCAAAGGAGACGGCGGCGGAGAGGACAATCCAGGGGACGCGGCTGGCGGCGTTCAGTTCGGCGCAGGCGGCGGGCCAGTCAGTCTCCGGGCCCTCGCCGGAGAGGGGGAATTCGGCTTTGAGCAGGTCCACGCCGGGGATGGCGGTGAGACGGCGGGCGGTTTCGACCACCACGCGGCGTTTTTCTTCGCCGGAAAGTTTGGCCTCGGTGAGCGAGTAGGAGAGTGGTTCGAGCATCAGGCCGAGGTCGTATCGGACGCATTCGGCGGCGATTTGGGCGGTGAAGGCTTCGGCTTCGGCGGCGGCGGGCGAATCGGGGTGGTAGTAGACGAGCAGTTTCACCATGCTCGCGCCCATCCGTTTGGCTTTTTCCACGCTCCAGCCGGGGATGACCTGTCCCTTGCGGGCGGTGGCTTCGCCGGTGTAGCCGGTGGATTCAACCGCCACGACAAAACCCTTATCGCCGGGAAGTTTTCCGGCGGCGATGGCCTGGGCGGCGGAGACTTCCGGGTCGAGCAGGACGGAGGTGGCATAGGCGGCCAGTTCGGCGGTCACCTCCAGTTTGAAGCGGCTGAGTTCGGCATCGTCCTGAAAGCGCGGGTTGGCTTTGCGCAAGTTCTGGCGATGGTCGAGGGCCAGGCAGGTGAAGGTGCCGCGCGGCGAGGCGCAGGTTTGCAGTCCGCGCAGTTTGCCGATGGTGAGAGGGTTCATGAGGTTTTTCTCCAGGAATTGGTTAATTTGCAAAATGTTGATGGTCAGATTAAGCCTTATCAGGTGCGTCAGTTTATGGATTTGGTTGAACGGTATAATCTGAAGTTGGAGGACCGATGAAAGATTATCATATCAACATTTTCTATAGCGATGAGGATGGCGGCTATATTGCCGATATTCCAGACCTGGCGCATTGCTCGGCATTTGGCAATACACCCGAGGAAGCCCTGGCGCAAGCCTTGATTGCCAAAAACGCCTGGCTGGAGGCCGCTAAAGCAGAGGGCAAGCCAATTCCTCGTCCAAAATACCGTCCAGTGATTTACCAACTGGCAGCGGCGGCAGGATAAATGCCTGTTTGGGAGTAACTGCCTGCCCGCCCTCACCCCCAGCCCCTCTCCCGGGGGGGAGAGGGGAGAAAGGGGAGAAAATCGAATCTCCGTTTCCCTCTCCCTTTGGGAGAGGGTTAGGGTGAGGGCAGGCGGTTATTCGCAGGTTTGCAGCCAGGCGTCGAGGTCACGGCGTTTGATGATGGTGCTGAAGCCCAACGTTTTGGATTGGCGGCAAAAGGCTTGGAAGTCGCCGGGCAGGTCGGTGTATTCGGCGGCGAAAACGGCTTTGTTGGCGGTGATGTATGGCCGCATGTCCTCGGCCCAGCCGTAGTAGAAAGCATCCTCGATGATGGCAAAGTCAAAAATGTCCACCAGGTCGGCCACCATGTCGGGGACGTTTTTCTGGCCGATGGCCAGGCCGCGCTTGTGGGCTTCTTCGGCCAGCCAGATGGCATATTGCAACTGGTCGTTGTAGGTCAGCGGGAAGCCGGTGTCGTTGGTGTAGATTTCCATGTTGTCCGGCTCCACCCCGTCGAAGCCTTTGGCGGCGCACCGGTCGAGGCGGGCGAGCATGATGGGGGCAAGCAGGTCAATGCGGCGGATGTCGAGCCATTTTTCGCCGCTCCAGCCTTCGTAGTCTTTGCCCAAGACTTCGGGAGGAAATTGACCGGCATCTGAACGCCAGTTTTCATACGAGCCGACGCTGATGTAGCAGATGACTTTGGTGCCGCGGCTGTGATAGTAATCAACCACCGAGCGGTCCACGTCCAGGTCAACGTCAATGACATCGGTTTGCAGGTCGAGGTTTAGTTTGCCGGTCAACTGCCACTGCCAGGTGAGGCCGGGGGCGGGACGCCACCAACCGGCAGCAGAAGTCATGGATGGGACAGGAGTAGGTGGCATGGGAGTAGGTTCAGTGTCAAAAGCACAGGAAGCAAGGAAAAGCAATACGATGGTAATCAAAATTCTCATCATTGCCAGTAACGTTTACTGGCTGCCTGCCTTGATGACAGGCAGCCAGTTGTAGTTCAATAAGTGATTCTATTTCCCTTAGCGGACTTCATCAGCGCCAAGGTCAATGGTAACTCCTTGTACACGAGCCTGGCCATCTATATCATACAAACCAGATTGGGTCAGCGTTTGGCCGACGTTAATGGCCGGTGAGGTGCTTTGTAAATGCAAGTCGCCGCCGCCCGGATTGACCAACAGAGGGTTGAGCCCGTTCAGGGAGTGAGCATCGTTGCCAGAGCCGGATTGATAGGCCGAGAAGGATGTATACGTTACGTTCTTCCACTGCCAGGAAGCGCCATTGAAGAACAGATTGTAATCCACCAGGTTGCCGGTCATCACCGTGCTCCAGCTCAGGATATAGGGTTTGCCGCTCCCGGCGTAGAAGATATTGTTCTTGATGATGTTGTTTCGGGTGTCATATTGAACGTACAATTCGGCGCCCCAGGCATCGCTGAGTCGGGCATTGTTATAGAGCGTATTGTTGACAATCACGCAATTCTCGGTGGAACCGCGGTTGGTATCGTAGCCACCCATGGAAATGCCCGCATCAGTATTTTCATAGATGAAATTGTTCCGGATGGTGACATTGCTGGTGGCTTTTCCTTTGTGTTCACTGGCAATTTCGACACCGATATTGCAGTTGTGAGCCTTGTTGTGCTCGATGGTAATGTCCCGCCCGCCATCCACGTACACACAGCCCGCCGAGCGCTCGTTCCCATACGCCACATTGCCGGCCGAGGTGATATTATACACATCGTTGTAGGCAATCAGGCCGTTACGCGCTTGGTCATTCGAGGGAGCCGTTCCCTCAAAGCCAATCGCATCAATGCCAATGTTGTTGACATCATGGATGACGTTGTTTGTGACCTGCCAGCCATCCACATTGCCGTTGATGACCAGCGCTTCAGAGGAACCCAATTTCAGGCTGTAGAGGGTATTGCCGTCAATAACGACATCGTGAATGGCGCTGGAGCCAGAAGTCCCATGAACGGCAATCCCATGCGCGTCGGTGCCGATTTTGGCTGTGCCGTTATGTTCAATGTGGTGAATCGCGTTGTTACGGATTCCAATATGATGCGCCGTCCCGGTAATGCGAACTCCAATAGGGACGAGATTCTTGGTGGAAGTCTTGTAATTGCGCACCTCAAAGCCCTTGACGATGATGTAGGCCCTGTCCTTGATGTAGAGCATACCGTTATCCTCTGCCGGGACGGTGAGCCCTGTGCCATCCAGGATAGCGGTCTCGCCAGGATAACTCTGGAAGGTTATGTAAGCGTCGGCTGTACCTGAAACATTGATGGTGACGCGCTCGTTGTAGGCACCTGCGCGCACGCAGACGATGTCACCAGGTTGAGCACTGTTGGCGGCTTTCTGAATCGTCTTCCAGGGAGCGTTGATGGTGCCATCATTATTGTCATTGCCACCGGTAGCCACAAAGCGCGAGCATGTTCCGGGCTGAGAGGTAGGAGTAGTGGTAGGCGGCACCGATGTATTGGTGGGAGTGGGCGGTACCGGCGTGTTGGTAGCGGTGGGCGGTACCGATGTCTTGGTAGGAGTGGGCGGCACCGGCGTGTTGGTAGCGGTAGGCGGTACCAATGTGTTGGTGGGAGTAGGCGGTATGGATGTGTTGGTGGGGGTGGCCGTTGCTCCGCCCTCATTATAGGTAACCGTTACTGCCTCATAATCGAGGTCGCAGTTATCCTTGGCATTGTTCGATAGCAGTCGGATGCGAATTTCACGCGTATCGCTTTTTACGTAATTTGCCAGTGTACCTGTGGCCTCAAAAGTAAGAACTGTCCATTGCCAGTCGGCGGCCGCAGCATTGTCTCCAAGAGTTGCCCAGGACGAGTTGCTCCAATTATAAATCCCCCAGGTCCAGGTCTGGTAACTCTTGAGCGGACCCTTGTAATTCACAGTGATCTGGATAGCCGTGATGCTCTGCCGATCAATTTCGGAAGGTAAATAGTAGCGGCGGTAACCAGCATACTTGCTGCTCCCTGGCGTTGTGAATTCGACGTATTTGTTCCAATCATCCTGGGTGCCACTTTGGTCTTGCACATGCAAGTTTGTGACCGGCTGGCCACCATCGCCACCAGATGTGGTCACATAAGATGATGGCAGCAGGGTGGTGGCGGTTGCGGCCTGCACTGGATGATCGGTCAGCAAGGTGGAGCATAGCAGGGCAGGGAAGCGGTCTTTAAGTTATGCGCCCCGCCACGCGCCTCACAAAGCGTTTGTCTGGTTGTGTTGTGATCTTACATAAAGCCACCTCCGCATTTCTCAGGATAGAACGAATGATAGGGAAAACGATCCACGCTAAAATCAGACCTTATGTGCCCTGAACTGCGGCAGATATTCTTTGTGGACGGCAAACAGTTCATTGGTCATCTCCCGAATCTCGGCCAGCGAGAGGACGGCGGCGGTCAACGGGTCGTGGCAGATGGCGCGATAAACCATGACCGGATCGCCGGCGAGCGAGGCCTGGATGGCCATCTCCTCGATGCCGCTGGAAAGTTGGGTCAGCAAGGCGCATTCGGGCGGCAGCGCGCCGACGTGCATGGGGTGGAATCCGGCGCGGTCCACCAGCACGGGAACTTCGACGCAGGCGCCCTGGGGCAGGTTGGTGATGAGGTGGGTGTTCTGGACGTTGCCGTTGAATTTGAACGGTTCGCCGCCTTTGAGGGCGTTGATGATGTAGGCGGCGTATTCATGGCCGCGCTTCAGGTCGTCCTCGGTCAACGGGCGGGCGAGTTCGGCCTTCACCTGGTCTTGCCAGGTGGCTTCGTTGCGCTGATATTCCTTCAGGATGTAGGCGTACTCGCCGGGATTCCAGTTGGTGCCGTGCGTGCAGTATTTTTCGATCAGGTCGGGGCGTTTGCGGAACCACCAGTTGTACTCGGAGTTGTGGCCGCTTGATTCGGTGACGTACTTGCCCAGCGCCAGGTACATTTCGTTGCGCACGGGTTCGGCGTTGTAGATTTCGGGGCGGGTGGTGATGGCCTCGTGGAGCAGGGGGTAGGCATCCTGGCCGCGCCAGCGGAAATCGAGGTACCAGGCCTGGTGGTTGATTCCGGCGCAGAGGTAGTCAATCTCTTCGTAAGGCGCGCCAATCCATTCGGCCAGCATCATGGCCGTGCCTTGCACCGAGTGGCATAGACCGGTGACGGTGATGAAGGATTGTTTTTGGATGGCCGAGACGAGCATGGCCATCGGGTTGGTGTAGTTGAGCAGGACGGCGTCCGGGCAGTAACGCTCCATGTCGCGAACGATGTCCATCATCGGGTTGATGGTGCGCAGGAAGCGGAAGATGCCGCTGGGGCCGCGCGTGTCGCCGACGTTGATGTCCACGCCGTATTTTTGGGGGATTTCGATGTCGTGCCGCCAGACTTCGGTGGAACCGGCCAGGATGGTGGTCAGGACGACGTCGGCGCCTTTGAGCGCCTCGGCGCGGTCGAGGGTGGCCGAGACGGTGGCGGGCCGATTTCCGGCGGCGATCAATTTTTCCACGCCCTTTTTGGCCCATTCCAGCCGCCCGGGATGGATGTCCATCAAGGCCAGGTGAGCGTCTTGAAGGAGGGGGAAGGTCAGGATGTCGCGCACGAGTTCGTGGGTGAAGCCGAGCGAACCGGCGCCGATAAACGTGATTTTGGTCATGCGATTTATCCTTTCAAACCACTGAGGGTAATGCCTTCAACGATCCAACGCTGGACGAACAGGAAAACAATCAGCACCGGCAGGATGACCAGCACCGAGGCGGCCATTGTCAGATGGTCGTTGCCAACCATGCGATTGGAGAACCAGGTCAGGATGATGGGCAGGGTGCGCACATTTTTCTCGGTCAGGACAATCAACGGCCAGAGATAAGCATTCCAGTTGAACATGAACGTCAACATGCCGAAGGTTGCCAGGGCAGGGCCCATCTGCGGCAGGGCAATGCGCCGGAAGATGTAAAATTCGCCTGCGCCGTCCACGCGCGCCGCGTCGAGCAGTTCGTTGGGGATGGCCAGCGCAAACTGCCGGAACAGGAAAATCCCAAAAGCATCAACGGCGGCAGGGAGTATCAAGCCTAACAGGTTATTGAGCAGTCCAAGTTTTGCCAGGATGAGATAGCCGGGAATCATGGTCATCTGTGGTGGAATCATCATCAGCGACAGGATAAACCAGAAGAGCGCCTTTTTGCCCTTGAACTCGAACTTGGCAAAGATGTAACCAAAGAGCGAACTGGTAAACAAGACCTGCGCCACATTCGCCAGCGCGATAATGGCCGAGTTGCGGTAAAAAATCCCCAGCGGTAAATCCTTGTCCGTCAGCACGCGCTGATAGTTACCGAGTGTAAACTCCTGGGGGAAAAAGGTGGGCGGAATTTGCCGAATCTCGCGCCCGGTCTTGAACGAGCCGAGTATCATCCACAGGAACGGCAAGAGCGCGATCAGGCTGGCAGGGATAAGGACAAAATAGGCAAGATTCAGGCGAAACCTGCGGTGAGGCCGGGAAAACGTGGTCATCGTCAATACTCCAATTCTGTGTTCAGCAGGCGGTTTTGCAGCAGAGATATGCTCAGTATCATCAGGAACATCACAATTGAGACAGCCGCTGCCCATCCCATTTTCTGATAGCGGAAAGCATAGTTATAGATGTGCAACAACAAGACCTGGGTTTGGCCTTGGGGGCCACCATCGGTCATGACCTGTACGATGTCAAACACCTGGAAGGCTGAAATCATGGTCAGAATGGCGGTCAGCAGGATGGTGGGCATCAGCAAGGGGATGACAATGCGGGTCAACAACTGCCACGAGTTCGCGCCGTCTATTAGGGCAGCGTCCTTGATTGTTTGCGGAATGCCCTGCAGGGCGGCGATAAAAATGACCATGTTATAGCCCAGGTCCTGCCAGAGATAGGCCACGATGACCGCAAACAACGCGACGGGAATCCCCGCCACAACCAGGCTGGGGTCTCCGGTCCAGTTGATGGCAACCAGTTTCCCCGTTACGCCGCCCAGGATGGCGTTCAATAGTCCGCGTTGGGGATGAAACACATAGCCCCACATGATGGCAACCCCCACCGAAGGCGCAAGCACCGGCAGGAAGAACAGCGTCCGAAAAATACCTTTGACCCGCTTGTTGACGGATTCAATCATGAACGCCAATGGCAGCGTCACCAACAGGTTGAGCGGCACGACCAGCGTCACAAATAACAGGGTGGTCTTGACGCCGGTATGAAATTGCTGCACTTCCAGCGGTGCATCCGGCGAAGAATACAGCATTTTTTGGAAGTTTTGTAATCCCACAAAAGGATTGTCCCCGCCAAAACCCAGGAAGCCGCCCATTCGTCGGGGGCTGTAATCGAAAAAAGCCAGCGCGCTGCCCCAAAGCAGGGGGAAAACCGTCCAAAATACCATGAAAAGTAGCAGGGGGATGATAGCAAGGGCGACAAATCGCTTTTTTGCCGAGTCGCGCCCGGAGAACAATCGCTGCCAGCCAGGCCAGGTGGATAGGGCCATGTGAGCCTCCTTGGTTCCCTTTCCGCTCAAAGTGTGGCGGAAAGGGAACCAAAAAACATCGCTAACAACATCTTATAGGCTGAAGATAGTTCCTTGTGCCTCAAATCTTCTAGATGTTTGTTATTTGAACGAACCTTGCACCGCGTTTTCGATGGTTGCCAGGGTTTCTTCCGCAGTTGCGTTTCCTTGCAGGTAATTCAATACTTCTGGGTAAACCACCTCGTACCAGACGAAATCCCGGTCAGGGAATTGCCCTTCGTACTGGCCGTATTCCAGGAAGCCGAGGAACGGTTCAAAGTAGGGGAACTCGGAGACCAGTTTCTGGGCATTCTCGCCTTTGATGTTGTCTTTCAAAGCCGGCAGCGTGCCGGAAGCCAGATTCCACTGCAAGGCGTTGGCCGAATCCAGAGTCACAAACTTGACAAAGTCCCAGGCGGCTTGCTGCACTTTGCTGTTGGCAGAAACCGTCAGCCCCCAACCCGAAGCAGCCGCAAAGACAGGCGTATCGCCAACCGACGGCAGCGGCTGGTAAATGGTCACTGCTGCAACGTCGGCAAAATCGCCGCTGTATTCCGGGATGGCCCACGGCCCGATCAGGCCTGCCGCGCTGGTCTCGGCAAAGTACGAGTCGCCTACCCAGTTTTCTTCATCGTTGAAAAGCAAGGGGTCAACCAGACCCACATCCACCAGGCGCTTCATCAGTTCGAGAGTCTTGAGCCCTTCGGGCGTGTTGACGGTATACGTGCTGTCCTTCAGGTATTGCCCGCCATATTGCAGATATAGCGAATGGAACATGGTGGCAATCCCATCCGAGCCGGTGAAATGCAGCCCGGCGCGGGTCATCACCCCATCCTGCACAACCGCCATCTTCTGCAAATCTTCGATGGCTTCGTCCCAGGTTGCCCAGCCATCCTTGTAGTTGGTCGCGCCGACTTCGTCTGCAATGCGGGTGTTGAACAGCACCGCCCCGTATTCGATGTTGAATTCCTGCGGAATGCCGTACAACTTTCCATCACAAATGTACCCGCCCAGCGGCGCATCGAGCAGTTTGCCCTTGACCTCTTCCAGCGAAGCAACGCTGGCGGGCATCTCGGCCAGGTTGCCGCCTTCGGCGTAGGAGCAAACCCACGAGCCAAACATTTGCAGGATGTCGGCCTCGGTCTTGGCAGGCAGGGCAGTTTGCAGAGTCTGGATGTAAGTATCGTAGTCGAAGGTTTCAAAAACGATGTTTACGTTGGGGTTCTGTTTCATGTACTCTGCCGCCAGCGCTTCGTACCCGGCATTGAACGAACTGTTTTGGTGCGTCCAAACGCGCAGAGTGACTTTTTCGCCAGCCGGCTGGGCAGGCGCGGAATCGCCGGCAGGCTGTCCGGCTGGCTGGTCTGCCGCAGGCTTTGTCCCGCCGCCGCAGGCTGCCAACAACAGAGCCAGCACCATCAGGGAAATGAATAACTTGGTTTTCATCTTTCTTCTCCTTTATCAACTTGGATGACCGCGACACCACGCTCCCGCGCGTGCCAGACAGGGAACGCGGCCATCTGATAAAGCGCACCCCGCCGCTCGCATACCACCAAACCTATTCCAGCATCACCACCGTCCTTAGATTTTTCGGCCGGTCAGGGTTCAACCCCTTGGCCAGCGAACGATAAAAAGCCATCAATTGCAGGACGGGCAGGTACAGGACGCCGCGCCCGCTTTCGGGGATTCCCGACCCGAAGACGACCTCCGCTTCAGACTCCCCGAGGCTGGCTGCCGTTGCCCCCAGCCCGGCCATCTCTGACAGCACCTTCGCCTCGTGGACTCGATTCGCGTCTGAGAGCATTCCCACCACCACTGTATTGGCATTGACCATGCTCATCGGTCCGTGCCGGAACTCGAGGAAGTGGAACGGCTCGCTGTGGGTGAGGGTCATCTCTTTCATCTTGAGATTGGCTTCACAGGCAAGTCCATAGCGGATGCCCGAACCGAGAAAATAAAATCTGTCGAAGTCCAGGTTTTCACCAACCTCCTTTGCATACGGCTCATACCGATCAATCAACCGCTGACCCGTCTCAGGCAATTTCCCCATCGCATCCAGCAAATCTGCCCGCCCGGCCATCTTCGCGCCGAGCGCCGCCGCGGCCACATACATCGAAGCGAAAGAACGTGTCTGCGCGACGGATTCTTCCTGTCCCTCGTCAATCACCACGTTGACATCCGCCAACCGGGAAAGGGCTTCGTCGTAGTTGCTGATGACCACTACCTCGCCGCGTTTCTCGGCCTTGAACTTTTCCACCGCCCTGACCGTCTCGGTCGTCGTCCCGGAGCGGCTGACGGCCACCAGCAGTTGGCGCAAACCGGAATTTTGTGTGATGACCGTTTGCGGATTCAACAGCAACTCCCCGCCCGGCACGGCCCGCGCCGCGCGCCCGGTCAACTCCTGATACAGCGCTGCCGCCGCAAGCGAAAGATAATAAGTGGAACCGCAGCCTGTAAAAAGCACCTGATCGTACTCCGCCGCCTGCGGCAAAGCCGTCATGCTGACCAGATTCAAGGCCTGCTCCCACGCCCGAGTCTGGGATTTGATTTCGTGGTAGGTGTGATAGTCTTCTCGTCTCATTGTCATTTTGTCCTATCGTCTTGGGGAGTGAGGTGCCTGTGCGGGTTCAAGATTTTCTCTGCGTTTGCGTGATACACCTTCTTCAGCACCTCTTCGGGCAGGTAGAGGCCATAAACGTACCAGCGTCCCTGTTGGGGAATTTCGCCCACGTTGTAGTTGAAATATTCGTCATCGGTTTCCAGGAAGCGGTAGGCCAGGCGATAGGCCTCGGGGTCGGGCCCCATGTCCGAGCCGAACAGGATGCGGTCCTGATACTGGATGAAAAAGCGGCGGGCGGTGTAAGGCTGCCGCCCCAACTCGCCCAGCCGGGCAGAAATGTCAATGTGGTAATTGGGACAGTCATCGAGCATCCGGCCCACCCAGGCCAGGTTTTCGGCATAACAGCCCCCATGCGCCCCGATGAAGGTCGTTTGGGGGTGACGTTTGACCAGGTTGTAGAAAGCGTTCAGAATGTCCAGGAACGGGGGGAACGGCGGGCTGGTGAAAGCCCACTCGGGGTGCCGGCCGAGTTCCTCCCAGCGCTCGTTGGTCTCGTCAATCGGGTCGAAGAAGGCCGCCGGGTCGGCGACATGCGCCAGCACCGGCAGGCCCAACTCGCCCGCTGCCTGCCAGATGGGGTCGAGACGCGGGTCGTCTACTTTGACGAGTTCGCCGTGCTGGTCCCGGACGTGCAGCCCAAACGGCTTCCAGATTTTCACGCCCTCCGCGCCCCACGATTTCTGGACCTCCAGACGGCGGGCGGCATATTCGGGGAAGGAATCGCCCAGTTTGGGCCATTGGCTCCAGTCCACGCCGCCGAAGATGTGAAAGCGCTCCGGGGCTTTGGCTTTGAAATAATCCAGGTGGGCCTGAAGGATGCCCTCGCCCCAGCCGCCATCCAGGTCCACATAGCCGACGACGCCGGCCTGATCGAGTTGATTGAGCAGTTCGGGCAGGGGTTTTTTATCCCAGCCGCCGCCGAACGGCTCGCCCAGGTGATTGTGCGCGTCAATGACCGGGAAGCGCGGTTTTGTGACCAGGGTGGTTTTGGTCACAAGTTGCGAACGGGGGCGGAAGTTTTCCAGCAACATGGCTACAGGCCGGAAGAGATCAGGCGACGATGACGCGCAGGCCGCGCTCGCGCAGCGCGTCAAGGAGGTCGGGAGGCGTGGCGGCGTCGGTGACAACGGTGTGGACGCTCTCCAGCGGGGCGAGAAACGCCGTGGCGACGCGGCCGAATTTGCTGTGATCGGCAACCAGGATCACTTCCTGCCCGGCTTTGAGAATGGCGCGGTCGGTCATGGTTTCGGGCAGGTAATCGTTGGTCAGCCCGTGTTCCAGGCTGATGGCGCGCGTCCCGATGATCACTTTGTCGACGCGCACTTCGCTCAAGGCCTGCTCGGTCAGATGGCCGATGAAGGAGAGTTCGCTATCGCGCAATTCTCCACCCAGGCAGATGACGTGAATGTTTTCCAGGCCGGCCAGGGCGTTGATGACCGGCAGGGAATTGGTGATGACGGTCAGGCGGCTGCGCGTCCGCAGGGCGCGGGCCGCTTCGAGGACGGTGCTGCCCGATCCGAGGAAGACCGTCTCGCCATCCTGAACGAGGGCAGCGGCGGCCAGACCGATGCGGCTTTTCTCCTCCGCCTGTTCGCCTTCGCGCTGCAGGATGGGGGCTTCGGGCGGGGCCAGACTGAGGGGAATGGCGCCGCCATGGACGCGCTGCAATTTCCCTTGTTCGGCCAGCGCTTCGAGATCGCGGCGGGCGGTGGCCTCGCTGACGTCGAAGATTTCGCACACCTCGCTGACGCTGATGCGCTGGTTGCGGGCCAGGATTTGCAGGATTTGATTCTGGCGTTCGGGGCTGGAAAGGAGGGTGTTCATCGGGAAAATCGCTCGCAATCAATCATAATCAATCATAAACAATCAAATCGTAGCGTGTTTTGCGAGCGATTTCAAGTGACAAATGTCATGTTTTGGCTGGTTCACATACGGAACAAGCCCATAAAAAACAGGCCGTCCCAAAGGCAGGGAGACCTTCGGGACGGGTGTGGATAGGCCTTTGAATTGTCCTGCCGCGCGTGATCGCTGTAGGACAACTGCTCCGCAGTTGTCCTACAGACAGCACCGGCGCAAGGCGGCCTCAATTCGTTGACGATCGCGCGCTTTGCGCGGCTTCAGCGCCAGGGCGCGGCGCAGGTGCTGGCAGGCCTCGTCGCGCTTCCCCTGTGGGAGCAGGCAATTCACGGCAAAATGATAGTGGGTGAGCGCATCCTTCTCGTTTAGCGTCAGCGCTTCGCGGAAGCAGTCTTCGGCCTGGGTGTACTCCTTGCGGCGGGCGAGCACGCCGCCCAGGGTGGAGAGTAGCAGGGCGCGCCCGCGCTGCTCGCGCACCCGCTCCAGCCCCTGGCGCAGGATGGTTTCCGCCTGATCCGGTCTGCCGTTCTGGGCTTCCAGCAGCGCCCAGGCTTGTAAGGTCGGCGCGTTTTTGGGGTCGGCCTGGCTGGCGCGCTCGAACAGGCGGCGGGCGTCTTCGATCCGCCCCTGCTCCTTCTCCAGCAGCGCCCAGGCTTGCCAGGAAACGGCATCGTTGGGATTGGCTTGCGTGGCGCGCTCGAACAGGCGGCGGGCGTCTTCGATCCGCCCCTGCTCCTTCTCCAGCAACCCCCAGGCTTGTAAGGTCGGCGCATTTTTGGGGTCGGCCTGGCTGGCGCGCTCGAACAGGCGGCGGGCCTCTTCGATCCGCCCCTGCTCCTTCTCCAGCAACCCCCAGGCTTGCCAGGAAACGGCATCGTTGGGATTGGCTTGCGTGGCGCGCTCGAACAGGCGGCGGGCCTCCTCAATCCGCCCCTGCTCCTTCTCCAGCAGCGCCCAGGCTTGTAAGGTCGGCGCGTGTTTGGGGTCGGCCTGGCTGGCGCGCTCGAACAGGCGGCGGGCCTCCTCAATCCGCCCCTGCTCCTTCTCCAGCAGCGCCCAGGCTTGCCAAACGGGCGCGTGTTTGGGGTCGGCCTGGCTGGCGCGCTCGAACAGGCGGCGGGCCTCCTCAATCCGCCCCTGCTCCTCCTCCAGCAGCGCCCAGGCTTGCCAGGAAACGGCATCGTTGGGATTGGCTTGCGTGGCGCGCTCGAACAGGCGGCGGGCCTCTTCGATCCGCCCCTGCTCCTTCTCCAGCAACCCCCAGGCTTGTAAGGTCGGCGCATTTTTGGGGTCGGCCTGCACGGCGCGCTCGAACAGACGGCGGGCCTCCTCAATCCGCCCCTGCTCCTTCTCCAGCAACCCCCAGGCTTGTAAGGTCGGCGCATTTTTGGGGTCGGCCTGCACGGCGCGCTCGAACAGGCGGCGGGCCTCTTCGATCCGCCCCTGCTCCTTCTCCAGCAGCGCCCAGGCTTGTAAGGTCGGCGCGTGTTTGGGGTCGGCCTGGCTGGCGCGCTCGAACAGGCGGCGGGCCTCCTCAATCCGCCCCTGCTCCTTCTCCAGCAGCGCCCAGGCTTGCCAGGAAACGGCATCGTTGGGATTGGCTTGCGTGGCGCGCTCGAACAGGCGGCGGGCCTCCTCAATCCGCCCCTGATATTTGAAGGCCAGCGGTAACTTTGTGGTTAGTTTGCGCTCTTCGGCCAAGGGGTCAGCAGCGAGCAAGCCCCCCAGCACGGCGAACAGGTCCTGGTAGAGATAGCGCTCTTCCGGCAGGCGGCGGCCGGCCAGCAACTGCAGGGCGCGCTCGGCAATCCAGGGGTGACGAGTATACAGGCGCTGCGGTTCGCTCTCCTCGATATCGGTCAGTTCGCCCTTCAGAGGGGTGATCAGCAGGTGTTTCAGGTCGGCCTCGGCCTGGTGCAAAAAAGCGGCCAGCAGGCGGCGGGTCATCCAAAAGCCAAAGCGGTGCACCAGGGCGATGCCGACGTAGCCGCGCAGCAGAAGGGCTGCCCGGTCTTCGCCATAACGTCCCTGCAGACGATCGAAGACGCTTTCCAGGATGGCCTCGAAGGATCGTCCGGCGCGGGCGGTGATCAGGGCCGGCAGCAACTGTCCATCCGCTTGCAAACGGTCGAGAAAGTACTCCATTCGCTGGTAAGGCGAGCGTTCGGCCAGGGCGCCCAGAGCATTGTTGCCCTCCAGGCGCTGCAGGATGGCCTGGACTTCTTCCTCCTCCAGGCGGGAGAGGGGGAATTCTTCCACCGTGGCCATCTTTTCCACCTCTATGCGCAGCGCGCTGTTCTCCCACTCATGGGTGCGCGCCGCGCCGAGGAGCACGAAGGGAATGCCTTTGAGATGCAGATCGTGGAGCGGCTTATCCAATCCATCGGCATAGGGCAAATCGTCTACGCAAATCAGGACGGGGCCGGGGTGCTCAAAAGGACGTTCGTAGGGTTCAAGGGCATAGCCGTAGTGCCGCCAGAGCACCGGCATCCCCTGGGCGGCGGCCTCCCAGGCCAGGCGCATGAGCAAGGTGGTCTTGCCCTCACCGGAAAGCCCGGTGATCACCCCCACCCGCTGCCCCGGCTCAGCCTGGACGAAATTCATCAGCAACGGGAGGAGCCGGCGCGGCGCATCGTGCCCGCGGGCGATGTTGGCCCAGTTGGCGCGAGTGCCGTTATAAAAATCGGCCGGCGTGCCTGTTTGCTGCGCCTGGCGGAAGGCCTCATCCAGCAGGATGAAAGCAAAGCCACCCTGATGACCAATTTCAACCTGGTTGCCATCGCCGCTGATGACGACGGTATGGTCGGCGCTGCCCTGAATGGTGATATTGCGTTGTGCCATTGCGGTTCAGCGGCTTACCTTATTGCCATCGCCGGTGATGATCACGCTCCCGCTCACGTTCCCGCCGATGGCGACCGAGCGCTCCCCGCGAGCGGTGACATTCACCCCGGCGGCTTTGGTCTGCTCCCACAGGCGGGCGATTTCGGCGCGCAGGTCGGCATCCTCCTGCAGGGCGCGGGCGATCTCGGCGCGGAGGGCCTCGCCGAGGGCGGCGTTATTGGGCAGGGCGGCCGCGGTCTGTGCCACCTGTTCAACGTTCTTCTTGCGGCGCAGTTTTTCCCACAGCGCTTTGGCGCGCTCCCAGGCGGCCTCGCCGAGTTTCTTGCCGGCCTCTTCGGCGGCCTTTTCGCCCATCTTGAGCAGGTAGGGCAGGAAGGGGGCGAGGAAGGTGGTCAGTTGTTGGATGGATTGGGCGTCCATAGCATTCTCCGATCTGGACAATTGCAAAGCAGTTATCCTGCGCATCAGGTTGGTTTTATTTTACATCCAACTTTTGGGCCGGGCGCCGCAGCGTTTATTCTTCCACTGCATTGCGCCGGATCACATCGACATACCATTCGCCGCTGTCTTTGATCGTGCGTTTCTGCGTGTCATAGTCCACGCGGACGAGGCCGAAGCGTTTGCTATAGCCGTGCGCCCATTCGAAGTTATCGAGCAGCGACCAGACGAAGTAGCCGCGCACGTCCACGCCGTCCTGCATGGCCAGGCGGGTCTGGATGAAGTGCTGCTTCAGGTAATCAAGGCGGCGCGGGTCGTGGACTTTGCCGTCGGGGGAGACTTCATCGGGGAAGGCCGCGCCGTTCTCGGTGATGTAAATCGGCGGCAGGCGGTACTCGCTGTTGATTTTGACCAACATGCGGCGCAGGGCGGGCGCGCAGACCTCCCAGCCCATAGCGGTATATTCCGAGCCTTCCACGCGGTCAACCCGTCCCTGGGCGTTGTAGAGATTGCGCGAGTAGAAGTTGATGCCGACAAAGTCGAGTTTTTGGGCGATGAGCGCCATATCGCCCGCCTGGATTTCAGGCAGGCCGCCCGCAAACGCCACAAATTCGGGATGGTAATGGCCCTTGAAGATGGGATGCAGGAAGGTCGTCTGGCTGCGGTTCCAGGCGCTTTCGGCGTTTTGGATGGAGCGCGGCTCGTTGTCGGCGGCGTCTTCCATCCACTGATTCAGGACGATGCCCACTTCCAGGTCGGGATCGACGCCGCGGATGGCCTGAACTGCCAGCCCATGCGCGACCATCAGGTTATGCGCCACCTGCCTGGCCTTGAGCGCATCCTGTTCACCGGGGGCGTGTTCGCCGCTGACGTAACCCTCCCAGGCGATGACGCTGGGTTCGTTGAAGGTTGTCCACTTCTTCACCCGGTCGCCGAGACGTTTGGCCATCAGGGCGGCGTAATCGGCAAAATAATGCAGGTTGGCGCGGTTTGTCCAGCCGCCGGTTTCGTACAGGGCTTGCGGGTAATCCCAGTGGTGGAGGGTGAGAAAAGGCTCAATGTTGGCGGCGCAGAGGGCATCCACCAGGCGGTCGTAGAAATCCAGCCCCTTCGGGTTGACGTTCCCTGCCCCGAGGGGCAGGACGCGCGTCCAGGCGATGGAGAAGCGGTAGGCTTTCAGGCCGAGTTGACGCATGAGGGCGATGTCTTCCTGCCAGCGGTGATAGTGGTCACAGGCGACGTCGCCCGTGTCGCCGTTGGCGGTCTTGCCGGGCGTGTGGCTGAAGCGGTCCCAGATGGATTCGCCCTTGCCGTCTTCATTCCAGGCGCCTTCAATTTGGTACGCGGCGGTCGCCGCGCCCCAGAGAAAGTGGTGGGGGAATTTGTAAAAGGTCATGTCTCTGGCTCCGTTGAAAGTGCTTACAGTATATGGTATCTGCAAAAGGCCTGTCAAGCAAATCTGTTGAGCCCGGAGATATGGGCTTCCCGACTTATGGCTTTTTCAAAGTCAAAAAACGACCCTCCCGCAGGTTTTGGTGTACTGCCAGCATGGGTTGTCAGCCCCATGCTAACCTGCGAGAGGGTTAAGGGGAAAACAGGGCCGCTTGACGAACTGCGGCACGGCCTTTATGATGTGTCTGGAAAACGCAGGATGGTTTGCATAACCTATCTTTGATTCCAGCGGAGGCTTAAAAATGCGTATTCTCGATACGATCCAGGCTGTGGAGGCGCATGCTTGCGGCGAGCCCGGGCGCGTCATTGTCGGCGGCGTGGTGGATGTGCCCGGTTCCACAATGTATGAAAAAATGGTCTATTTACAGACCCATGCAGATGGCCTGCGGCTGCGGATGCTGCGAGAGCCGCGCGGCTATCCGGTGCTGTGCTGCAACCTGATTCTCCCGCCTACCCATCCCGAAGCCGATGCCGGTTTCGTCATCATGGAGCAGACGGAATACCCGGGCATGTCGGGTACCAATACCATTTGCGTGGCTACCGTTTTGCTCGAAACCGGCATGGTGGCGATGAAAGAGCCGTTCACCGACCTGACCCTGGAGGCCCCGGCTGGCCTGATTCGTGTCCGCGCGGCCTGCGCCAACGGCAAGGTCAAGGCGGTCACTTTCCAAAACGTCCCTGCCTTTGCCGTTTATCTGGATGCTGAGATTGAAGTCCCACATTTGGGGCGGGTTGTTGTTGACGTCGCCTATGGCGGGATGTTTTACGTCATTGCTCAGGCGGAGCAATTCAACCTGCATCTCACCCCCGACGAAGGCGCCGAGATTGCCCGCATCGGCGCGATGATTCGGGCGGCTGCACAGGAACAGTTGCCGGTTGTCCACCCTGAAAATCCCGGCTTCAACGGCGTGACGATTTCCCAACTTTCCGGCCCGGCGCACCATCCTGATTCAGACATGCGCAATGTGGTTGTCGTTGCTACCGGCCAGGTAGATTGGGACAAGCCCTCCACCTGGACCGGCGCCATTGACCGTTCGCCTTGCGGCACCGGCACCTGCGCCCGCATGGCCACACTCCATGCCCGCGGCCGATTGGCGCTTAACCAGGATTTCCGCCACGAGGGGATTCTGGACACAGTCTTTACCGGCAGGCTGCTTTCTGAAACGCAGGTTGGCCCCTATCCGGCCGTTGTGCCTGCCATTACCGGCCGGGCCTGGATTACCGGCTATAGCAAGTACGTGCTTGACGCCGAAGACCCGTTTCCCGAGGGCTTTACCGTAAGCGACATCTGGTAAGCACAGGGTCGCGGCCTGGGGGCGCCGCTCTTTCGGGCCTGAGATTACCCAACCTCGCCGCGCTCTCGCAGCCTCTGTTCAAGCGCGCGCTTTCCCAGCCACTCATTGACCTTTAGCACAACCGGCAGGCTGGTCAACGGGCCGAGCAGCGCGCTTGCCACATGCTCCAGCGGCGATTTGGGCGCGGGCAGTTCAATCGCCTGACCGAAATCTACCTCGCGCCCGTCTACCCGAAAGCGGGCGCGTCCCAGCCGCTCGACTTCCGGGCTGGCTTCCAGGAAGGCTTTCAGTTCCGCGCGCTCTTCTGGCGTCAGCCAGGCAGGCAGGTCAGAGGTGGCCTTGAAGCCGGTAATGAATGCCAGGTCTTGAAGCAGGCGTTTTTGTTCCGCACTCAGGCCGTTATTGTAAGAACGGAAATAGACCACGTCAGGGTCGGTGTGCAGCAGCGGGGCCAGCCATAAACGGTTGATCGTGTTGCGGATGGCATTGCGCGCGCTGGGGACGGCGTAGTTGTCCAGGATTTGTGTCTCCAGGCGCCGATCCCAGATTTGATCCACGTCTGCGCCCACTCTCAAGCCGTCGCACAATCCAATCGAGGGGATAATGGGCGCGCCGCAGGTCAGGAAATAGGCGTCTCCCATCGCCTCCCGCAGGACGCTCAAACCGTGCCGGTAGGCGGCCTCGCGCGGCATATCCTGATAACGCCTGCCGGGCAACGCGCCGGCGTACAGGAAGTCCAACTTAAGATAATCGTATCCCCAGGCGCGCACTTTTTTCATCAGGTTCGCCAGCCATTCAAGTGCGCCAGGGTGCGTCGTATCCAGGGCGTACAGCGGCTCTCCCCGGTTGTAGCCCGCCGGCACAGGCCGGCCTTTTTCGTCGCGCAGCAGCCAGTCGGCGTGTTGACGGTAGAGACTCGAAGATGGGACAACCAGCAGGGGGGCAAGCCACAGACCCGGCGTCCGACCCGTAGCGCGAATCTTCTGCGCCAGTCCCTCCATCCCAGACGGGAATTTCTCGTTGGCTTCCCAGTCGCCGATTCCTTTTTGCCAGCCGTCATCCACCTGGAAGACATCGAAGGGCAAGTCGGCCAGCCCGTCCAGGGCGTTCAGGATGCGTCTCTCGTTAATTTCGCGGTACAGGCTGTACCAGGAACACCAGATGCGCGGCGCCGATTGGACGCGTCCGCTGCCAAAGCGCTGACCAAGCCAATCTGCGTAACGGGCAAAGACGGCTATCTCTTCTCCAGACGTGATCAGCCATTCGGCTTCGGTTCCTTCCGACCACCCCAGCAGGCTGCCGTTATCGAGAGCGACGCGGGTCTCCAGGCTGAGCGCGCCGAGCAGCAGGGTTTGGCCTTCGGGCGTGCTGACTGCCCCAAGCCACGAACCGTTGGGCCGCGGGTCGTTCACAGACAGCGGATCGGTCTGCATGGGGTTGAGCAGACGCGGCTTGAGCGGCGGCAGGTAACGCTCTGGATCTACCCAGCCTGCAAGCGTCCAGGATTGCCAGCCATGGCGGTAGTATGCCTGCGGCCGGAACGGCAGCGGCAGCCGAATAGCAGCCGTTTTGAGGATGTAGCCGCCTTCGATAGGCGTTGCTTCTTCGGGTATAGGGATGGCGTAGGCGCCAACAGATAAAGTATGCATGTGGTGACCTCTGACGTGGGGTTGGATACGCTTTCATGCGCCGCCGGTAATGCCGCGCTGAAGTCTCAGACGGGTCAATTATGTCCCATATCCAGGTTGCTGACAAGCCTTCATCAAAAAAGCAGGGTATACTATAAGCACTCTGACTTTCGAAGGAGCAAGGTATGAAGGTTGCAATTACCGGAAAAGGCGGCGTAGGCAAGACGACCCTGGCAGCCTTGCTTGCGCAGGCCTATGCAGACCAGGGCCGCGATGTGTTGGCCGTAGATGCCGATCCCAGTCCCTGCCTGGCCGGGGCTTTGGGTTTCCCCGCTGAACTGCGCGCCCGCCTGCGTCCGATTTCCGAGATGGACGATCTTATCGAGGAGCGCACCGGCGCCAAGCCCGGCACCGTCGGCGGCTTTTTCACGCTCAATCCGCGTGTGGATGACATTCCGGAGCGTTTCAGCGTTGTCCACCGCGGCGTGCGCCTTTTGGAGATGGGAAGCGTGGACACTGGCGGAAGCGGCTGCATCTGTCCCGAATCGGCCATGCTGAAGACGCTGTTTACGCATTTGCTTTTTCGTAAAGACGACATTCTTTTGCTGGATATGTATGCGGGCGTTGAGCATTTGGGCCGCGCCACGGTGGACTTTGTGGACGCCATGCTGGTAGTGGTTGAGCCAACCCGCCGCTCCTTAGGCACTGCGGCGCAGATCAAGAAACTGGCCAACGACATCGGACTGACCCGCCTGTATCTGGTGGGGAATAAGGTGCGGAACGAAGACGAAGCCCGCTTTTTAGAAGCCGAGACCCCCGGCCTGCCGGTGTTGGGTCTGCTGCCGGCCGATCTGAAAGTCCAGGAAGCCGATCGGCTTGGTATTCCGGTGTATGATCACGTGCCGGATTTGAAGGCGGCTGCCTTGCGCATTGCCGGCAGCCTCTCCCGCGAATCTGCAGGAACAGCATCTTGAGACAAGACAGGAACTGTTTGAACTATGACCATCACAATCGCGCTTGCAGGCAAAGGCGGGGTGGGTAAGACCACCGTCGCCGCAATGGTGATCAAGTATCTGGCGCAAAGCCAAAGCGGCAGCATCCTGGCCATTGACGCCGACCCGTCTTCCAACCTGAACCTGGTGTTGGGGCTCGAACTGGATTGGACGGTGGGGGATATCCGCGAAGATATGTTGGAGCAGGTCAAGACCTCCCTGGTGCAGGGCGGCGCGGCGATGGGTAACCTCCCTGGCGGAATCAGCAAGCGGGATTACCTGGAATATCAGGTGCGTTCATCTTTGGCAGAAGGTGCGCGTTTTGATCTGATTGCGATGGGGCGTGGGGAAGGGCCGGGCTGTTATTGTGCCGTCAACCACAATTTGCGCGAAGTGATTGACAGCCTGAGCCGGCATTACGCCTATGTGGTCATTGACAACGAGGCCGGCATGGAGCATCTTTCGCGCCGCACCACGCGCGATGTCCAGCACCTGCTGGTGGTCAGCGACCCGACTCAGCGCGGCCTGGTGGCTGCTCAGCGCATTGCCGAGTTGCGAAACGAATTAGAAATCAACGTCGAGCAGGCTTATCTTATTCTCAACCGCGTTGCCGGCGGCGCCCTTCATCCCGACTTGAGCGCCTCGCTGGATAGGCTGGGTTTGCCGCTCTTGGGCGTCATCCCGGCTGACGATGAATTGTCCACGTTTGAATTTTCGGGCCGGCCGCTGATTGAACTGGGGGATGAATCGCCGGTTTATCAGGCGGTGGCCGCGATGATGGCCAAAATTCTGAACTAGGCCTGTGCGGCCTGTTCCAGGATATGGATTAATTCCTGGTCGCTGAGGGGGATGGGGTTGCCCTTCATGCTGCTGGATTTTTGAGCCTGGGCTGCCAGGGCTGGGTAGTCTTCCGGCGTCAGCCCGTAGACGGAAAGCGGGGGGATGTGTAAATTCCGGTTTGTTGCGTGTAGCCAATCTAGCAGGCCGACCTGTCCCTGTTTCTTAGGCTGAACCAGGGCGGCCAGTTCATCGAACCGGCCCAAGGCTGGGGATTGCGGCGCGCGGCTGGCCAGCGCCCGCAGGTTCGTTTCCATGACGAACGGCAAGAGGCGGGCGCAGACGGCGCCGTGTGGCGCTTCGGGGAACATCCCGCCGATAGGGGCGGCCAGGCCGTGGACGGCACCCAGCCTGGCATTGGCCAGCGCCAGGCCGCCGCATAAACTTGCCACGCACATATCCAGGCGGGCTTCTTTGTCTGCCCCGTTTGTATAGGCGCGGTGGAGTGAGTTGGCCACGCGGCGGATTCCTTCGCGGCAGAGCGCGTCGGTCAAAGGGTTGGCCGCGTTGGACAGAAAAGGTTCAATGCATTGGGTCAGGGCATCCAGGCCGGTCGTGGCGGTGAGGGCAGGAGGGAGGCTGTAGGTCAATTCGGGGTCAATGATGGCCAGGGCGGGCAGCATGACCGGGCTGCGCAGGCTGACCTTGACCTGCAGGTGCGGCAGCGAGAGGACGGCGTTGCGGGTCACTTCTGAACCGGTGCCGGCTGTGGTTGGAATGGCAATGTACGGTATAGATGGCTGGGTAAGCGGCTTGCCCGCGCCGACAACTTCCAGGTAATCGAAGATTTCGCCTGGGTTGGTCAGTAAGGCCGCGATGGCCTTGCCCGTGTCCAGCGCGCTGCCGCCGCCAAACCCGATAATCACATCGGCGTTCAGCGCGCGTGCCTGCCGAACGCCGTTTAGCACGCTCTCAACGGTCGGTTCGCCGTGGACGGAAAAGACAGAGGCCACGATTCCCGCCTGGGCCAGTTGCTCAAGCAGAGGCTGAGCCAGAGCCGGCGGCGCGCCCAGGGTCAGCAGGGCGCGCGTCCCAAATTTGCGTGCCGCCAGTGCAGCCTCGCTCACTGCCCCATGTCCAAAAAGGATGCGGTTGGCGGTGGCAAATTCAAAGTTCATCTTTACCAGTCTTGGTCGGCGGGGAAGATATTGCTGTAAATGAAACGGGTACGCGGCTCGGCCATCATCGGTTCGGCCACCTCGCGCCAGCGGTTGTAATGAGCGGTTTCTTTGTGGCGGGCCGGGTCCTCTGCCGTGCGGTAGACTTCTACCAGCACAAAACGGGTGGGGTCATCGCTTTGCTGGATGACGTCGAAGCGTGCTATGCCCGGCTCTTGCAGGCTTTGACGGGCATTTTCCAGCGTGGCTTGTTTGAAGGCTTCTACAAATTCGGGCTTAACGTGAATGTGGACGTGGACAATGTACATTGCATCCTCCGGCATGTTTTGCATACAATTGTCTTGCGGTGAGGTTGCTTTAAGTGTACCCCATTTTTCTATCGTGGTGTTGGCTATACAAGTTATGAAAATGAAATGATATTTTTTCTAAACTTTGGCATAATATAATTGTGGTGCCATTGTTCGTTGGGAGAGAATCTTGAAGGTTTTCCAGGGGTCACATCTCCTGGATTGACCTTTGAGTTTTTCTCCAAATGGAAAAGGGGCGCATTGGCATAAATGCTCAATAGCAGGAGGCAGTAGTGCCAGGCAGGCGTTCTTTGCGAGGTTTGAAAAATCTCCGGTTTTTTGTGCTTGGCCGGCAGGATATCCAAAGATATACGCTTGGCGCTGTTTTTGCACTTCTTTTTTTCTTTGTGTTCTTTTTCAATACCGGCGTTGACGCCCAGGTTATTTCTATACAGGTAGGGATTTACAATAACCCGCCGCTAAGTTTTCTGGACGAGGATGGCGTCCCTCAGGGGCTGGTGGTGGATTTGTTGACGGAGATTGCTGCGCAGGAAGGCTGGCGGTTGGAGTTTGTCTCCTGCGAGTGGGCAAATTGCTTGAGAATGCTGGAAAGCGGGCAGATTGATTTATTGGGGGCGATTGCCTATACCGAAGAGCGCGCTGCGCGTTTCGATTTCAATGAGCAGTCGTATTTTGCAAATTGGGGCGTGGTCTATACCCGGCCGGACAATACCGTTCAGTCCTTGCTTGAACTGGACGGCATGACCATCGCCTGCGTAGAAGACGATATCTATACGCGGGGGGTGCAAAACCTGCTTTCCCAACTGGGTGTCAATGCGGTCTATGTCTCGGCGCAGGATTACGATGCCGTTTTTGCAATGGTGGAAAGCGGTCAGGCGGACGCGGGCGTGGTTGCCCGCCTGTTTGGACTGCTTAACGAGGGGCGGTATCGGGTAAGGGCCTCGCCGATTATTCTTTCCCCGATCCAGTTACGCTATGCGGCCACAAAGGGGGCTCATCCGGAGATTTTGCACACCATTGACGGATACCTCAAAGCCTGGAAGGAGGATCCTGAGTCGCCCTATTTTCAGGCTTTGAGCCGTTGGTTGAATCACCGCCCTGAGAGTCGCAGGCTCCCCTCGTGGGTTGGCTGGGTGCTGGCCGGTTTGGTATTGTGGGGTGTGGCCGCGCTGGTAAGTATTGGTTTTTTGCGTCGGCGCGTTGGTGCTCGAACGAAAGATTTACGCGCTACAGAGTCGCGCTTGCGAGCCCTGGTGGAGCAAGTGCCGGCGATTATTTATACCGAGTCGGCTTCAGAACCCGGCAAGGCGTTGTATGTCAGCCCTCAATTTGAGACTTTGTTGGGACATCCAGTAGAGGACTGGCTGAATGAGAAATATGGTTGGAAGAAATGCGTTCATCCGGATGACCTGGAGAAAGTGATTGCCGAAGATGAACGTACATTTGCTTCTGGCGAACCGTTTTGTCTTGAATATCGGGTGGTTACAAAAAATGGTGATGTGGTCTGGGTACGGGATGAAGCCGTCCTGATCCGCGATTCGAGCGGGCAGCCGCTTTTCTGGCAGGGGGTGATGTTTGACATTACCGAACGCAAACGCGCCGAAGAAGGCGTGCGGCGGCACTTATCTGAACTAGAGGCACTCTACGAAAATGGCGTGGCGATCAGCCGTTTGCTCGATCCACAACAGATTGGTCAGAAGTTGGTTGAGAATTTTTCCCGCTTTCTCTCGTGGCAACACATTACCATTCGATTGCGACGCGGGGAGAGCGATGAACTTGAACTGATTGCTTTTACTCAGCCCGGCCTGACAGATGAGAATCGGGAAGAGATTGCACGGCGTTTCAGCACCCTGGTTAGCCGCGTCGGTCAGGGGCTGAGCGGTTGGGCAATGCAAACGGGACAACTCATTCGGGCAGGTGATGTGCGCCAATACCCGCAGTTTGTGGATACGCATCCAGATATCAAGGCGGGTCTCTACGCTCCCCTGCGCGTTGGCGAGCGGGTGATCGGCTGCATTAGTGTGGAAAGCGAGACCCTGAATGCGTTTTCTGAGCAAGACGAGCGTCTTTTGTCAACTTTTGCTACTCAGGCTGCGGTTGCTTTTGAGAATGCTCGCCTGTATCAGGAAGCGGTTCGGAACCTGGAGCGGCGAACGGTTTTGCACCGCGCCAGCCAGGAAATTGTCTCTTCTGGGTTGGATCTGGAGACGCTGTACCTTGCCATTCATCGCGCCGCCACCGACCTGATGCCGGGGGATATCTTTTCTCTGGCCCTGATCGACGATACGGCACAGGAGATTGTGGGCGTTTATTTTGTGGAACGCGGCAAACGCTACCCGCCGGTCCGCTTTGGGTTAGAAGAGGGTTTTTCTGGCTATGTGATTCGCACAAATACGTCTTTGCGTATTGAGAACTATGAGGTGCAGGCGGAGGAAATCCCGGTCAAACCGGTGCTGACCGGCGAGAAGACGTACCCGCGTTCGGTGCTGGTTGTCCCGCTTCGCTCTGGGTCGCAGGTAATTGGCGTGATGAGCGTCCAGAGTTATCAGCCAAACGTCTATACATCTGAGGACCAGGATTCGCTGGAGATGCTGGCGGCCTATGCGGGTTACGCCCTGGAAAACGCCCGGCTCTTTGAAGCAGAGCGGAAACAGCGTCTGCTTTCGGAGACGCTGCGCGAGGCGCTTGGGGCGGGCGCTTCTCTGGCGAGCAGCCTTGAGTTTGAGACGGTCCTTGACCGTCTCTTGGAGACGCTTGAGCGGGTTGTTCCGTTTGATGGCGGTTGCATCATGTTGGTGGATGCCGAACATGATACGATCTGCATTGCCAGGACGCGCGGCTATCTCAAACGCGGGCCTCAGGTTGTTGCAGGCATTCAGAGTCTTGCCTTTAAAATCTCAGAGACAGCCAATTTGCGCTGGATGTATGAAAACCGAAAGCCTCTGGTTATCCCTGATGTGAAGAAGTATCCAGGCTGGATCCATGTCAAAGAGTCGGAGTTTACGCGCTCTTGGGCTGGGGCGCCGATTATCATTAGCGACGAAGTGGCTGCCTTTTTCTCGCTTGACAGCGAGAAAGTCAACTTTTTTACCCAGGAACAGGCATCATTGTTGGGCGCCTTTGCGGGCCAGGCTTCGTTGGCCTTGCAAAATGCCCGTTTGTTTGGTCAAACCCGCCGCCGCGCCGACCGCCTGGCCATGCTCTATATGGTCTCACAGAGACTGAGCAGCATCATGAGCGTGGAGGAGATTGGCGAGTCGATTATCCCTGTAATCGAAGAAACCCTGGGCTGGAAGCGTGGCAGCCTTTGGCTGAAAAACGAGTCGGGCGGCGTGGATATGCTCTACCATGCTACGCCTGGCTTAGAAGGGGATGCCAGAGAAAGAGAATTGGAGCGCTTGCGTTCGCTGGGCATTCAAACTGGCCGCGGCATTGTGGGGCGGGTGATTCAGACTGGCGAAGTTATCCGCTGCGGCGATGTGCATCAAAACAAATACTATGTTGAAGGCGATCCACCTGTCCGCTCTGAATTGTGCGTGCCACTGCGCGCGCATGAGTGCGTTGTGGGCTGTATCAACTTTGAGAGCGATGACGAAAATGCTTTTACAGAGGACGACGAGCAAGTTGCTTTGACCCTGGCGGTGGAAATTTCTGGCGCTGTCGAACGCGCGCGCCTTCATGAGCAAACGCTCCGCCGCGCAGACGAACTGGCTGCGCTGGCTGCCGAAAACGAGCGCCTGTTGAACGAGACTCAGCGGCGGTTGCAATTTGTTTCAGCCCTGCATAACATTGACCAGGTGATTGCCTCCAGTTTGGATATGACACTGACCCTGAACATCATCCTGGATCAGGTGTTGAATCATTTGGGTGTGGACGCGACCGCAATCTACTTGCTCAACCCCCACTTGAATCAACTGGAATTTGCTGCCGGTCGGGGGAACGCCAGTGCCAATCTTCACCCTGGGCCGTTGCACCTGAGTGATCCGCTTGTATCTGCCGTGATCCTTGAGCGTCAGGTGGTTCAAATTCAAGACCTTGCCAACACTAAATTGCTGCCCAGGCGGCGGATGCCGGCTGTGTCTGAAGGATTCGTTTTCTATGCCGCCCATCCCTTGGTGGCCAAGGGTGAGGCCAGGGGCTTGCTGGAAATCTTTCATCGCAATCCGGTTCGACCAGAGGCCGAATGGCTGGAGTACTTCCAGACCCTGGCCGGGCAGGCAGCCGTGGCGCTGGACATGGCTTCAATGTTCTCCGACTTACAGCGTGCCAACCTAGAACTCACATTGGCTTATGATGCTACTATTGAAGGCTGGTCAAAGGCCCTGGATTTGCGCGATGAAGATACCGAAGGTCATACGCAGCGGGTTACCGAAATGACTTTGCGCCTGGCGCGGCAAATGGGGTTGAGTGAAGCGGAATTGGTGCACATCTGGCGCGGGGCATTGCTGCACGACATCGGCAAGATGGGCATTCCCGATTCCATTTTGCGTAAGCCCGGCCCGCTTGATGAAGATGAACAACGCATTATGCGCCGTCACCCGTCATATGCCTTTGAGTTGCTTTCTAAAATAGAATATTTGCGGCCCGCTCTTGATATTCCCTATTGTCATCACGAGAAATGGGATGGCAGTGGTTACCCGCGCGGCCTGAAAGGTGAACAGATTCCGCTTGCGGCCCGTATCTTTGCAGTCGTAGATGTTTGGGACGCGCTTTGTTCTAATCGCTTTTATCGGCAAGCGTGGACAAAGGATGAGGCGCTGGAGTACATCATTGCTCAGTCCGGCAAACATTTCGACCCGCGGGTTGTTCAGGCCTTTTTGACGATGTTGCATTCAGGGTGATTTTGCTCGTTATCCCAGGGCGACGTCCAAAATCATCATAATTGTAAATCCGAGCATAGTCCCAAAGGTGGCAACGTGGGGGTGCTTCTCAAGTTGCGATTCGGGAATCAGTTCTTCCACCACCACGTAAATCATTGCGCCGGCTGCAAAGGCCAGAGCGTATGGCAGCAAGGGGCGGATGAGCAAGACGGCAGCGGCTCCGACTACCCCCGCAACCGGCTCAACCAGCCCTGAGACCTGACCGTACCAGAAGGCTTTTAACCGGCTTACTCCCTCGCGGCGCAGCGGCACAGAGACAGCCGCCCCCTCCGGGAAGTTTTGCAGGCCAATGCCCATTGCCAGGGCAATGGCTCCGGCCAGCGTAGCAGACGGGAGGTTGGCCCCCAGGGCGCCAAAGGCGACACCGACGGCCAGGCCCTCGGGGATGTTGTGCAGGGTAATGGCCAGCACAAGCAACAGGCTGCGCTGCCAGGAGGTCTTGATGCCCTCCGCGTCTTCGGTTGGATAGCCCAGATGCAAGTGCGGCAGAATCTGGTCGATGACCCACAAAAAGCCGCCGCCCAGCATAAACCCCACGGCGGCCGGCAGCCATCCGGGCGTGCCGTTTTGCGCAGCCATTTCAATGGCCGGTGATAGAAGCGACCAGAAACTGGCCGCAATCATCACACCGGCGGCAAATCCCAGCATGCCGTCCAAAATTTTACGGTTGATGGACTTGAAGAAGAAAACAGCCGCTGCCCCAAGCGCAGTCATAAACCAGGTGAAGAGTGTGGCTACAAGCGCCTGAAGCACCGGTCCCAGATTCAGGAATTGGTCAAACATGGGGCATCTTCCTTCACTGCTGTGTGTAAGAAAAGAAATGGAAAGGTATTTACGGCAACAGTTCGCCCTCACCCCTACCCACCTGTCCCCGTCAGGGGGTCTCTCGCCAGGAGGGGTCCGCTCTATATTTCGGCATCTCCTCTCTCCCTTTGGGGAGGGCTAGGGTGAGGGAAAATTTTAGTGAACTTTCTTTACGTTGTATTCACCTATTTTATTGTGGTACAACCTCAAGTTGCCTAGCCTTGTTTTTGTTCGATTTTGGCCCAGGTGTCTTTTAACGATACGGTACGGTTGAAGACCGGTTTGCCGGGCGTCGAATCCGGGTCCATGCAAAAATAGCCGATCCGTTCAAACTGGAAGCGGTCGCCGGGTTTTGCCTCGGCCAGCGAAGGCTCAACAAAGCAATCGGTCAGCACCTCCAGCGAGTGAGGATTGATAATCTGCTCCAGGTCTTCGATTTCGTCGGGCCGCTCAACGGTGAACAACTGGTCATATAAACGTATCTCTGCCGGGACGGCATGTTGGGCCGAGACCCAGTGCAGCGTGGCCTTTACCCGGCGGCCATCGGGCGCATCGCCGCCGCGCGTGGCCGGGTCGTAGGTACAATGCACTTCGGTCACCTCGCCCGTGCTCGGGTCCCGCGTGACGCCCGTACAGGTCACCAGGTAGGCGTAGCGCAATCGCACTTCATTGCCCGGGTAGAGACGGTGATACTTGGGAGGCGGTACCTCGCGGAAATCGTCTTGTTCAATGTACAGCACTTTGGAGAAAGGCACCTTGCGTGTACCGGCCTGTGCGTCTTCGGGATTGTTGACCGCCTCCATCCATTCCACCTGCCCATCGGGGTAGTTGTCAATGACCAGTTTCAGCGGGCGCGTCACGGCCATGCGGCGCGGCGAATGTTTGTTCAGGTCGTCGCGGATGCAGGCCTCGAATTGAGCCATGTCCACCCAACTGTCGTTGCGTGTCTCGCCGGTGCGGGCAATGAAATCCAGAATGGCTTGCGGCGTAACGCCTCGCCGTCGCAGACCGCGCAGGGTTGTCAGGCGCGGATCGTCCCAGCCGCGCACAACGCCCAGTTCCACCAGTTTGCGCAGTTTGCGCTTGCTCATCATGGCATAGGTCAGATTGAGGCGCGAAAACTCAATTTGACGGCTGCGGAACTCGTCCAGTTGTTCCAGAAACCACTCGTAAAGCGGACGGTGGATGATGTATTCCTGCGAACAAAGCGAGTGTGTAATGCCTTCCATCGAGTCGTTTTGCCCGTGTGACCAGTCGTAAAGCGGGTAGATGCACCATTTGGTGCCGGTGCGATGATGGGGCACTTTCAGGATGCGGTACATGACCGGATCGCGCATGACGATATTGGGATGGGCCATATCAATTTTGGCGCGCAAGACCCGGCTGCCTTCTGGAAATTCGCCGTTCTTCATGCGCTCAAGCAGGTCAAGGTTTTCTTCAACCGAACGATTGCGATACGGCGATTCGATACCGGGCTCTGTCAGCGTGCCGCGCGTGGCGCTGACTTCTTCGGGCGACTGATCGTCCACGTAGGCCAGGCCTTTCTTCACCAGGCGGATGGCCCATTCATACAGACGGTCGAAGTAGTCAGAAGCGTAAGTCTCCTTATCCCATTTAATGCCCAGCCAAAGGGTGTCTTCTTTGATGGCCTCGACATATTCCGTTTCTTCTTTGGCCGGGTTGGTATCGTCGAAGCGCAAATACAACTCGCCGTTGAAATGCTTGGCCGTCAGGTAGTCAATGTAAAAGGCTTTGACATGTCCAATGTGCAAGTAACCGTTGGGTTCAGGTGGCAGGCGCGTGCGCACATAAGTGAAGCGGCCGCTGCGCAAATCTTCGGCCACTGCCTCAAGGATGAAATTGGCGGTTTTTGGTTCTTCGGTTGACATATACCTGCTCCGGTTAGGTGAGGGTAAACAGACTTTTTACATGCCGCGCATCGGCTGGCTTAACTGGTGTATTATATACCAAAAGAATTTTGCATGGAGGTAACGATGAATCAAAAAACGCGTTTGCCGTTTTTGGGCACCTACTTTGATTCTCATTTCGTCTTTCGTCTGATTGGCGGCCTTCAAATTGCCGCCTGGGTGATTTTAGGGCTTTATGCGCTTGAATTCATTCTCAACATCACCATCTTTGTTCTACAAATTGCCCGCGGTTTCATGTTTGGCCTGGGGCCGACAGACTACGCCTCACAGGTAACCTTCTATTTGAAACAACCGCTGGCCGGCATTTTGTTTTTCTTTGTGCTGCAGGCTGCGGCGCAGGCCCTGTTGATTTTGCTGGAAATTGAGGCCAACACCCGCGGCGCGAAAACGCGGTAGAAACTTCGCCGCTTTTGTGTTAGACTCAATCCTCGCGATGAAGCCTTTGAGTCTAACCGTTTTGCTGGCATCCTGGCTGCTTTTTCCCTTTCCCGTCCTGGCGCAACAGGCGGGGATTGTGACCGCGCCGCTTTCGGGGCAGGCCGTGCAAGGCGCGGTGCCTGTTACCGGCACAACAGATGTAGAGGGTTTTTGCTCAGCCGAGATTGCCTTTGCTTATCAGGACGACCCGACCGACACCTGGTTTTTGATTGCCCAGACCGAGGCTCCCGTGTTGGGAGATACGCTTGCGATTTGGGATACGACCATCATCACCGACGCTACCTACAAGTTGCGCCTGCGTATTTTCCTATCGGACGGCCGGGTTCTGGATACCTTTGTGACCAATCTCCGCGTGCGCAACTACACCCCGGTTGAGACCTCCACGCCCGACCCGGCGGCTCGTCCTACCCCGGGCCTGCTTCCGTTCCCTTTGCCGACCGACCCGCCCCAGCCGACTCCGCTGCCGCCCAATCCCGAGGCTGTGACCCCTCAAGAGGTATATCGGGCTGCATTCCAGGGCGCCCTGACAATTGTGGTTGCTTTCGTTGCGCTGGGCCTGCTCGTCCGCGTTCGTCGGCGTTAACTTTTTTCGATACCTTGCACATGTCTTCACTTCCTTTTCTTGTTGTTGGTCTTGGCAACCCTGGCCGTGAGTACCGCGAGAACCGCCACAATATCGGCTTTATGGTGATTGACCGCCTGTGCGTACGCCTGAACATCGCCCTCAATCGGCTGCAAGCGCGCGCCCTGGTTGGATCGGCGCTGTATGAAGGCTGTAAAATGATCCTGGCCAAGCCTCAGACCTACATGAATTTATCCGGCCAGGCCGTGCAGGGACTGGTGCGTTTTTATAAACTGCCCCTCTCAAACCTGTTGGTGGTGCATGACGATCTCGATTTGCCATTGGGGGTAATTCGCATGCGTCCCGGCGGCGGCTCCGCCGGACAAAAAGGGGTTGCTTCGATTATCGAGCGGCTTGGCACGCAGGACTTTCCGCGTCTGCGCCTGGGCATCGGCCGTCCTCCCGGCCGTATGGACCCGGCAGATTATGTCTTGCAGGATTTTCCGCCGGCCGACTTGTCCTTGCTTTCTGAGACGTTGGAGCGCGCCGCAAATGCGGTTCTGGTCTGGGTTGTGCAGGGGTTGGAAGCGGCCATGAATCAGTTCAACGGCAGCGTGGATTCGGGGGGAGTCTGATTTGAATGCAGCCGCTTCTTGATACCCTCAGGCAACTTCCGGCTTACAGCCGTTTTCTTGCCTCTCTGCGCGCAGGCGAGAGGCTGCCCGCGCTTTGCTTGCCCGCTGCGGCGCGTTTACCTGTCCTGGCCGCGCTGTATCAGGACCTGCAGCGTCCCCTCCTGCTGTTGACAGACCGCGCCGATCATGCCCTGGCGTTAACCGATGAACTTGCCTTCTGGCTGCCTGATGCGCCGCGCCTGAATTTTAATGAGCCGGTTCCGTTGTTCTATGAACAGGCTGCATGGGGCAGCGCAACCCGCCGCGGGCGTTTGCAGGCGCTGACCGCGCTGGCCTCGTATCATTTGCCCTTTGCCGAAAAGCCGCTCCGCCCGCCGGTGCTGATCGCCTCCGCACGCGCCCTGATGACGCGCACCCTGCCGCGGCGGGATTTTCTCAAAGCCTGCCGCCTTCTGCGCGCCGGGCAGGCAGTTCAGCCGACGGTTCTGCGCCGCGACTGGCTGGCGCAGGGCTATCAACCGGTTGACACCGTCCTTGAGCCGGGACAGTTTTCTCACCGCGGCGGGATTCTCGATATCTGGCCTGCAGCCGAATCCCTTCCGGTGCGCATAGATTTCTTTGGGGACGAGGTCGAAACCCTGCGTTCCTTCGACCCGGCCACGCAGCGTACGGTCAAGAACCTGACATCGGTCCTCATCACCCCGGCGCGGGAATATCTGCTTTCGGATATATCTGACAATCCCCGCGCCCAGATGGCCGAAGACGACATCACCGAGTTTTATATTCCCGTTTTGCATCCGTTTTCCGCCTCGCTGCTAGACTACCTGCCTCAGGAGGCATGGGTGCTGGTGGACGATGCCAGCCTGTTTGAGAGTATGGTGATCGAAGTTGAAGAGCAGGCTGTCAAATTTCGGCAGGAATGTCTGGCCGAGGGTACGCTGGCTGACGATTTCCCAATCCCATACCTGACCTGGTCTGAATTGCAGGATGGTTTGCATGCCCGCCGCTGGATTGAACTGGGCTACTCCGGCGCAGGTGAAGAAGCGGGCTCGGCAGAGGGCCTTGCTGCCCATTTTGGCCAGTTAGAGCGCTTTGCGGGTCGCCTCAAGCCTTTTATCGAGTACCTGGCCGGACTGGTTTCTGAGAACCGCCGGGTGTTTGTGGTCACCCGTCAGATGGCCCGCCTGCAGGAGTTATGGCTGGAATACCAGCCTCAGTTGACTTTGCAAAAGCCAGATTTGAACCCGGCTCAGGCGGCTTTTGTCGAGGGTTCTCTTTCAGGCGGCTGGCAACTGGCCGATACGGCGCTGATCACCGATTCTGAAATCTTCGGTTGGGCGCGCCCGCAGCCGCGTAGCCGTCAGCCGACCGGCGCCGAGACGCCGGAAGCCGCTTATGCCGATTTGCATCCGGGCGATTATGTGGTGCATATTGACCATGGCATCGGCAAATACGTTGGCCTTGTTCGCCGCCACCTGGATGGCCTGGAACGCGAGTTTCTATGCGTCGAGTACCAGGACGGCGATCAGTTATTTGTCCCTATTCATCAAGCAGACCGGCTGACCCGTTACGTAGGCGCGGAGGGGTCGCTTCCGGCGCTTGACCATTTGGGCGGCGCCGAATGGCATGCCACCAAGGGCCGCGTCAGGGAGGCGGTTCAGCAGGTGGCGCAGGAACTGCTCGACCTGTACGCTCGCCGTCAGGTTGTCCGCGGTTACGCCTTTTCCCCCGATACGGCCTGGCAAAAAGAACTGGAAGATTCGTTCCCGTACATTGAAACCGAAGACCAGTTGCGCGCCTTGCAGGAAATCAAACGCGATATGGAAGCGCCGCGCCCGATGGATCGCCTCTTGTGCGGCGACGTGGGTTACGGCAAGACCGAGGTCGCCCTGCGCGCGGCTTTCAAGGCAGTAGTGGACAGCCGCCAGGTGGCCGTTTTGGTGCCGACCACCGTCCTGGCCCAGCAGCATTACGAGACCTTTCGTCAGCGGCTGGCGGCTTTCCCGGTCACGGTGGAGATGCTTTCCCGTTTCCGCAGCCCGCGCGAGCAGAGTGAAGTCTTAAGCGGCCTGGCGCAAGGGACGGTGGACATTGTCATCGGTACGCATCGTCTGCTCCAGCCGGATGTGCAATTCAAAGACTTGGGCCTGGTGATTATTGATGAAGAACAGCGCTTTGGCGTAACCCATAAAGAACATCTGAAAAAGTTGCGCACAGAAGTGGACGTGCTTACCCTCACGGCCACACCCATCCCGCGCACGCTTTACATGGCGTTGACAGGCGTGCGCGACATTTCAAATCTGAACACCCCTCCTGAAGAACGCCTGCCCGTCGTCACCCATGTTGGCCCTTATTCCCCGCGCCTGGTGCGGCAGGCGATTCTGCGCGAACTGGAGCGCGGCGGTCAGGTCTTTTTTGTTCACAACCGCGTGCAGACGATTCACGCCATGCGCATGCATCTTGAAAAACTCGTCCCTGAGGCACGCATTGCTGTGGCGCATGGACAAATGCCAGAGCATGAACTGGCATCGGCCATGCAGCGCTTCAACGCCGGAGAAGTGGATATCCTGCTTGCAACCTCGATCATCGAATCGGGGCTGGATATTCCGAATGCCAACACCCTGATTGTGGATCGCGGTGACACCTTTGGTCTGGCGCAGTTGTACCAACTGCGCGGGCGTGTCGGGCGCGGCGCGGTGCGCGCCTATGCCTACATCTTTCGTCATCGCAAGAAACCGCCCACTCCCGATGGCCAGCAGCGGCTGGAGGTGATTGCCGAAAATACCCAGTTAGGGGCGGGCTATTCCATTGCCATGCGGGATCTGGAAATTCGCGGCGCGGGCGAGTTGCTGGGCTCGCGTCAGCATGGACATATTCAGGCGGTGGGTTTTCACCTTTACACCCGCTTGCTGGCAGATGCCGTCCGCCGTCTGCGCGCCGCGGCCGGCGGTGCGCTCCCGCCCACCGCGGCCGGCTTCGACCAGTTCAGCGCGCCGCTTTCGCTGCCGGTCAACGTGGACTTGCCGCTTGCAATTGGCATCCCCACCGACTATATCCCCGACCAAGATTTGCGCCTTCGCCTCTATCGCCGTCTGGCCGATTTGCGCGACGAAGCCGAGATCGAGGCCCTGGCCGAAGAATTCAAAGACCGCTTTGGACCTTTGCCTGAAATGACGGCCAACCTGCTCTATCAGATGCGGGTTAAACTCCGGGCCGAGCGCGCCGGCCTGGCGTCGGTCGGAATCGAGGGAGGTCAAATTGCATTGCGTTACCCGCCGCCTCCAGACGGCAGTCAGCCCCAATCGTTACGCGATTTGCAGCCTCAAGTGCGTGGTGGGAAAAATGTCTACTGGTGTATGTTTATGCGAGAACCCGATTGGCAAGAGCGCTTGCTTGATGTGCTCAATTCACTCTTGGACGTGAAACTTTGAAACCATCCAATTCACCCGTTAGAACGGGCCGGGCAGAAGCCCGACTGGTTGCTCGTCGGCTGGGCAATGCCCTGGTCACCCTCCTGATCATCGCCTACATCACCTTTTGGGGGCTGATTCTGGCCGAACGCGGCCGCGCCCATCAACCTGCGCGTCCGTTAGAGGCCGCCTGGCAAGCCCTCTTGCGTACCGCTGAATATATTTTCGCGCATCCGCAGGAATATCTTTGGAAAAAAGAAACCCATCAGGCCTTTGCGCTTGTAGCCGGCACATTGCAGGCCAGCGCCGTCCTGCTGTTGTTGGCGCTTGGGGTGGCTGTCCTGCTTGGCTTCTTGTTGGGGTTAACGGCCGCTTTGAGGCGCCAGAAGGCCGCCGCAGCTTTCGTCATGCTCCTCTCGGTGCTTGGCACTTCTACGCCCAGTTTCCTGTTCGCTATGCTTTTATGGGTGGGCAACATCTGGCTGCATCGGGGTTTTGGCTGGCGCGCCCTCCCCTCGGCCGGCTTTGGCTGGGATGCCCATCTCGTCATGCCCGTCCTTGTCTTGGCCATGCGGCCGTTATCGCAGATTGCACAGGTGACGTACATTACCATCCGCGATGTCCTGCAACAGGACTATATACGTACCGCCCGTTCCAAAGGCCTTTCCTGGCGTCTGGTCCGCAACGCCCATGTTCTGCCCAACATTCTCATTCCCACCCTGACCACCCTGGGGACTTCTTTGCGTTTCTCGCTGGCCAGCCTGCCGGTAGTTGACCTTTTCTTTAATTGGCCGGGCGTGGGGTTGACTCTGCTTCAAGCCATTGAACAGGGCAACTCGGCGTTTGTCGCCGACTTGCTTGTCTCTCTGGGGGCGTTTTTCTTGCTGGTCAACCTGTTGATTGAAATCCTGTTTCCGCTGGTGGATGCCCGCTTGCGGAACGAGGCCGGCGAGGAACGACGTGAAGATCGGCAGACGTTTTGGGACTGGCTGCGCGGCATAGCGGCCGGACTGAGGCTCTGGGTGGACGACGTGCGCCGGCGGTTCGTTCACCGGACCGGCAGTCTGCCTCCGTTACCCGAAGGTTTATCTCTGCCGAAAATGGAGCGCGAGAACCCGGCGGCTGCACGCCGCCGCTGGTTGGTATCCAGCCTGCTTGCCAACCCCGCTCTTTTGGCAGGCGGTTTGCTGCTGGCAGGGCTGTTGACAGTGGCCATCTTTGGCGAGAAAATGACCGCCGCCAGCCCGTACAAGGTCAACGGCGTGATGATGATAGACGGCGTCATCGGCGCTCCGCCTTACGCGCCTTCCGAAACCTTCCCCTGGGGGACAGATTACATCGGCCGTGACCTGCAAGCGTTGGTTCTGGCAGGCGGCAAGCGGACGCTTTTGCTCGCCTTTTTTGCCATGTTGGCCCGCCTGGGACTTGGCGCCTTTCTGGGCGCCCTGGCTGGCTGGCAGCGCGGCGGCTGGCTGGACCGCCTGGTCACCGGCGCAATTGGCGTTTGGGCGGCGTTTCCGGTGACGCTGTTTGCCGCCTTGCTGATCCAGGCGCTGGGCATTCAGCAAGGCATGTGGGTCTTTGTGGTGGCTCTCTCGGTCGTGGGCTGGGGAGAAGTGGCTCAGTTTGTGCGCGGCCAGGTAATCGCCCTGAAACCCCAACTCTTTGTGGAAGCGGCCCGCTCAGCCGGCTCCCGCTCCGGCCAGATCCTTGCGCGTCACATCCTGCCCAACCTGGTCAACGCGCTGATTGTTTTGGCCGTCCTGGAAATGGGCGGGGTGATGATGCTGCTGGCCGAACTGGGTTACCTGGATATCTACATGGGCGGCGGCTTCCGCGCTGCCATTGCCGATCTGGGGCGTACCATGCTGGTGGTGCATTTTTCAGATGTCCCCGAATGGGCCGCTCTGATTGCCAACATCCGCAACTGGTGGCGCAGTTATCCCTGGATGGCGCTTTATCCAGGAGCCGCCTTCTTTCTGGCAATCATCACGTTCAATCTGTTTGGCGAAGGCCTGCGCCGTTTTTTAGACGATACCCATGCCAACCTGAGCCGTCTGTTTAACCGTTACACCTTGGTCGCCGCGCTGGGCCTGTTTGTGGCTGTTGCCTTATTCTTGCAGAGTGTTTCGCCGCTTGGCATCTATCGCGCCGAGGCGTTGCGTTTTGACGAACAGAGAGTCGTAAAAGACATCTGTGCGCTGAGTTCGGCTGAGTTTGCCGGCCGCGAGAGCGGAACGCCGGGAGCGGAGGCGGCTGCCCGTTACATTGCCCGGCGGATGGAAGAGATTGGTCTCTTGCCGGGAGGAAACGGCACTAACTACATCGAAGAGCAAATCAATCCCAGCCTTCACCTGGTTAAAACGCCCCGCTTGCAAGTCTTGAACGCCGAGGGGGGCGTGCTACAAGATTTTGTCTATCGTGCTGATTTCGTTGAAGTGCCGGGCTCTTTGCAATATGGTGACTTTCAAGGGCGGTTGGTGGCGCTTTCTTTTGGCCCGCCAAGGGAAAGCCCCGGCGCAGATGTTTACAGCGTGCACGATTTGATCACCCGCGACGACATTGTTCTGATAGAAAAAGACGACCTGGATAAGGTTTCTATTGGCATGCTTGGCGGTTTATTGATCATTACTCCCAATCCTGCCGACTTGACGGTCAGGCAATTGTATCCGTCTGAAGTCGCGGTTTTTAGCACACGTTCTGTGCCGGTGATGTATATCTCGCCTGCCGCCGCCGACCGTCTGTTGCGCTATGGCGGCACAACCCTGGAGGAAGTGCGCGCCGTCTCCGCCTCGCTTGCCCCCGGTCAGGCCGTAAGACACGATACGGGTTTGCAGGCAGCCATGTCTGTGGACGTGCGGCTGCCAGAGAATCTGGCAGAAGAAAAGTCCTACCACGTTTTAGGTGTGCTCCCCGGCGCCGATTCCGAATCGGGCCTCGATTCGCAGGCGATTATCGTCAGCGCTTATTATGATGGGGTGGGCGTCAGCCCGGATGGGACAATTTACGCCGGCGCGAATGACAATGCCAGCGGCGTGGCTACGATGCTGGAACTTGCCCGCCTGCTTAAACAAAGCCCCTATCAGCCGGACAAAACCATTATCTTTGCGGCCTGGCCCGCCGGTGAACGCGGCGAAGGTTTGAGTGTGGCGACGATCATGAATCTGCGCACCGGCTTTGACCGCCTGGAAGTTGAAGCCGTGGTTGAACTTTCTGGCGTCGGCGCCGGCAGCGGCAAAGCGATTGCCGTGGGCGAAGACAGCAGTTACCGTCTGGTCAAACTCTTTCAGTCTGCGGCGGGCAAATTGAATGTTCCGACCACAACCCGCGGCCGCGGTCCGCATTATGGCCGCGATATTCCCCCTGCTTTTGGCGGACGGAAGTCTATGACGCTTTCCATATCCTGGGACGGCGCCGACGAATTCGCTCACACCCCCCTCGATGTGTGCGAACGCATTGACCCTCAAAAGATTCGCTCCATTGGCCGGACGGTGTATCTGACCTTGCTTGTGCTTGGCCGCGAGACCGAATACTAGCGTAATCGTGCCAGTTGCGTGCATGGTAAAATACCTCACTCTCAATTCTCCAAAGGTGTTCTGTGTCTGATACTGATCTCCAAATTCGTGCTATTCACACGCTCCGTTTTCTCTCTGCCGACGCCGTTCAGCAAGCCAGGTCCGGACACCCTGGCCTGCCGATGGGCGCGGCTGCCATTGCGTTTACCTTATGGACTCGCCATTTGCGCCATAACCCGCGCAACCCGCACTGGCCCAACCGCGATCGTTTTATTCTTTCCGGCGGTCACGGTTCCATGTTGCTTTACTCCCTGCTTCATCTCACCGGTTATGATTTGCCGCTGGAAGAATTGAAAAACTTCCGCCAGTGGGGCAGCCGTACCCCCGGTCACCCGGAGTTCGGCCTCACGCCGGGGGTAGAGATGACCACCGGCCCCCTGGGGCAGGGGTTTGCCACCGGCGTGGGGATGGCGATTGCCGAGGCGCATCTTGCTGCCCGCTTCAACCAACCCGGCCACAAGATCATAGACCATTACACCTACGCCATTGTGACCGATGGCGACTTGATGGAGGGCGTGGCCTCTGAGGCCGCCTCCCTGGCGGGACATTTGCGGCTGGGGAAGTTGATTTATCTCTATGATGATAACCATATCTCCATTGACGGTCCTACCGACCTGGCGTTTACCGAAGATCGTCTGGCTCGTTTTGCTGCCTATGGCTGGCATGTCCAGCAGGTGGATGATGGCAACGATGTCGAAGCCATTGACGCTGCCATTTCCCTTGCCAAAACCGACCTGCGTCCCAGCCTGATTGCCGTCCGCACGGTGATTGGCTACGGCGCGCCCAACAAACAGGGCACCGCCAAGGCTCACGGCGAGCCGCTGGGCGAAGACGAATTGCGCCTGGCCAAAGAGAATTTGGGCTGGCCCACCGAGCCCGGCTTCTACATCCCCGAAGATGTGTTGGCGTTTTATCGCCGGGCGCTGACTCGCGGCAGCGAATGGGAGGCCGACTGGCGGCTTCGCCTGGAGGCCTTTCAGCGGCTTTACCCGGCGCTCGGCTCCGAACTTCGCCGGCGGCTGGACGGCAGACTGCCCGACAACTGGCAGCAAGCCATGCCGCAATTTCCCTCAGACCCCAAAGGGATGGCCACCCGCGCCGCTTCTGGCAAGGTCATCAATGCTCTGGCCCCTGTCCTGCCGGAACTGATTGGCGGTTCGGCCGACCTGGCGCCCTCCAACAACACCTGGATTCGGGATGAGCCGGCTTTTCAAAAAGACTCGCCCGGCGGGCGCAATTTCCACTTTGGCGTGCGCGAACATGCCATGGGCGCCGTCCTGAACGGCATGGCGCTGCATGGCGGGGTCATTCCGTATGGCGGGACCTTCCTGGTCTTTTCTGATTACATGCGGCCGGCGATTCGCCTGGCTTCGCTTTCGCATATACCGGCGATTTATGTCTTTACGCATGACAGCATCGGTTTGGGCGAAGATGGACCAACTCACCAGCCGGTGGAACATCTTGCCGCCTTGCGCGCCATTCCCAACCTGACGGTCATCCGGCCGGCGGACGCGAATGAAACCGCACAGGCCTGGAAGGTCGCCATCGAGAACCGCCACGGCCCGACGGCCCTCATCCTTTCCCGCCAGAACCTCCCCGTCTTTGAAGCGGCAGAATTTCCAACGGTTGAGAAAGGCGCCTATGTGCTGGCCGACATGGGCGAGGGTGAACCGCAACTGATTCTGATGGCTTCCGGCTCAGAAGTGAGCCTCGTCTACGAAGCCGCGGCCCGCCTGGCAGCCGATGGGCTCTGCGTGCGCGTCGTCTCGTTTCCTTCGTGGGAACTGTTTGAGGCGCAGGATGAAGACTATCGGCGTGCAGTCCTGCCCGAGCATGTACGCGCCCGCCTGTCCGTCGAGGCCGGAATCGGGCTTGGCTGGGAACGCTATGTCGGCCCGGCCGGCCGCGTCATTTCGTTGGAGCGTTTTGGCGCTTCAGCGCCGGGCAAGGTGCTGTTTGAGAAATTCGGCTTTACGGTTGAAAATATCATTGCCCAGGCCAGGGAGATCCTATGAAAATTGCCGTTGCCTGTGACCATGGCGGCTTTCCACTCAAGGCGCTTGTGCTGGAAGTGGCGCGCAATGCCGGCCATGAAGTGCTTGACCTTGGCACACATACCGCCGATCCGGTGGACTACCCGGATTATGCCGAAAAACTCGGCCGCCTGATTCAAGAAGGAAAGGTTGAGCGGGGAATCTTGCTGTGCGGTTCGGGCGTTGGCGCTTGCATCGCGGCAAACAAAATGAAAGGCGTGTATGCGGGCGTCTGCCACGACACGTACTCGGCTCATCAGGGCGTGGAACATGACGACATGAATGTCCTCTGCCTGGGCGCCCGCATCATTGGCCCTGAACTGGCCCGCGAGATTGTCGCCGCCTTCCTTGCCGCGCGCTTTATCGGTCATGACCCTGGCCAGGAACGCCACGCCCGGCGGGTGGCAAAAGTGCGCAAACTTGAAAGTTGATTCCCCCAATCTTTGCTCTTCCAGACCTCCTATGAACCCTATCCGCGCCATTCACAGCCTTGGACAATCCATCTGGTACGACAATATTCAGCGCCGCCTGCTTGAAAACGGAAGCCTGCAGGCCCTGATTGAGAGCGGCGAGATTCGCGGCATTACCTCCAATCCGACCATTTTCCATCAGGCCATTGCCCGCTCGGATGACTACGATACCGCCCTTGTGCCGCTGGCCTGGGCGGGCTGGGAGGCCGAACAAATCTTTTGGCAGTTAGCCGTTGAAGACATTTGTTTGGCCTGCGACCTGTTCCTGCCGCTTTACCGGCAGACGCAGGGCGCCGATGGTTACGTCAGCCTGGAAGTTTCGCCCTATCTGGCGCGTGATGCCGAAGCCACCCTGCAGCAGGCGCAGGTCCTCTGGCAACGGGTCAACCGCCCGAACCTGATGATCAAAATCCCGGCCACAAAAGAGGGCTTACCGGCGATCCGCCGCGCCATTGCAGCCGGCATCAATGTCAACGTAACCCTTATTTTTGACATTGAACGCTACCAGGAAGTGATGGATGCCTACCTTTCCGGCCTCGAAGACCGCCTGGCCGCCGGCAAAGAGATTGAGCATATTGCCTCGGTGGCCTCGTTCTTTGTCTCCCGGCTGGATACCAAACTGGATGCCCGCCTGCCTGCCGATTCGCCTCTGCGTGGCAGGGCCGCCATTGCCAACACCAAACTGGCGTATGCCGCCTATCAACAGGTGTTTTCTGGGGAGCGTTTTGCCCGTTTGCTGGCGCATGGCGCCCGGCCTCAGCGTCCCTTGTGGGCTTCCACCAGCACCAAGAACCCCGCCTCTCCCGATACCCTTTATGTAGACAACCTGATTGCTCCCGGTACCGTCAACACGGTTCCGCCGCAAACACTGGAAGCCTTTCGCGACCATGGCCGCGCCGCGCTGACCCTGACGGATGGACTGGACGAAGCGCGCCGCGTGCTTGCCGACCTTGAAGCCGCCGGTCACTCGTTGGCACAGGCAAACCAAGAACTGGAAGAAGAAGGCGTGCGCGCCTTTGCTGACTCGTTTACCGCCTTGCTTGCCGCCATTGAGGAGAAGCGGCGTCGTGCAGCGGCTCAGATCGGACCCCTATCTGCTTCCGTTTCCGCGCGTGTTGCCCGCCTGGAGGCTGATTCTGTTGCCTCCCGTCTGTGGCGGAGCGACCCCTCGCTGTGGACGGACGACCCTGCCGCTCAGGCCGAGATACGCAAACGGCTGGGCTGGCTGACCCTGCCGGAGACCTCGCGGGCGCGTCTGGCCGAGATTCGCGCCGCAGCCGAAGATGTCCGCGCGGCGGGCATTCGCAAATTTCTCTTGCTGGGCATGGGCGGTTCGTCGCTTGCCCCCGAAGTCCTTTCGCTGGTCTTCTCTGCCGCGGAACGCTTTGCCATCCTCGATTCGACAGACCCGGCTCAGGTATTGGAAGCCGCGCGCCGCTTTCCGCCTGCCGAATCGCTTTACATTGTCTCCTCTAAATCCGGCGGGACTGCAGAAGTAAATGCCATGCTGGCCTACTTCTGGCATCTTTCGGGGCAGGATGGCTCCCGCTTCGTTGCCATTACCGATCCCGGCACCTCGCTTGAAAGGCTGGGGCGCGAGCGAAATTTTCGCCACATCCTGCTTGCCGACCCAACGGTGGGCGGGCGCTTTTCTGTGCTGGCCGATTTTGGGCTCTTTCCAATGGCATTGATGGGCCTTGATCTTGAGCAAGTATTGGCCTCTGCCGCGGGCATGCTGCGTGAGTGCCGCTTTGAAACTCCCGCGGCGCGCAACCCCGGCCTGGTGCTTGGTGCTGTTTTGGGCGAGGCTGCTCTTCCCGGGCGCGATAACCTGCGCGATAAATTGACCTTGCTTGCCGATTCGCCGCTGGCCTCGTTTGGATGGTGGTTGGAACAACTGATTGCCGAATCGTCGGGCAAACAGGGGCAGGGGATTGTGGTTGTAGAGGGCGAGCCGGTGACAACGCCGGAAGGCTACGGTCACGACCGCATCTTTGCCTATTTCCGCCAGTCTGGTGAGTGGGACGCGGCCGTAGCAAGCCTGCGCGCCGCCGGTCATCCCGTGCTGGAATTTCCCGTCTCTGATGGCTATCACCTGTTCCGCGAATTCTATCGCTGGGAGGTGGCTACTGCCATTGCCTGCCATGTGCTGGGGGTCAATGCCTTTGATCAGCCGGACGTGCAGGATAACAAAGATCGGACAAATGCCAAGATTACTTCGTATAGCCAAAAAGGGTCACTGGATGAACCGGCGCCGTTTTGGCAGGATGCCGGCTTGCGGCTCTTCACCAATTTGCCGCTCAAAGGCGATTCGTTGTCCGGCCTGCTGAAAGCCTTCCTGGCTTTGGCCGATGCCGGCAACTACGTGGCCATTAATGCCTACCTGCCGCGCAATAAAGAGACGCAGACTCTTTTGACCGAACTGCGGCTGAAGATCCGCGCGCGGACAGGCTGCGCCACGACGCTTGGCTTCGGGCCGCGCTTTTTGCATTCCACCGGTCAACTGCACAAGGGTGGGGCAGATACCGGCCTTTTCTTGCAGATAACGGCCGATCCCTTTGAAGACCTTGAAATCCCTGAGCATGGAATGACTTTTGGGGTGTTGCAGCGGGCGCAGGCGCTGGGCGATTACGAAGCCCTGGCCGCGCGCGGCCGCCGCATTTTGCGCGTTCACCTGCCGCAGATTCAAGATTTGATCCGTCTGCTGGAGACGCTGAAATGAAGCCAGGCCGGCCGTCCTTTCTCGGCAAAGACAGATGGCTCTTCTTTCTTGTTCTGATTCTGGTCACGGCCTTTGTTATAGTTGTCAAATTTCGCACCCGCTTCTTTGTTGGGCAGAACGACTTTTGGAGTTTGCTGTTTTATGCACGTCACCTTTCCTGGTCGGAGAAGGCATCGCTTTATAATGGCTTCTATCCCATTGGCTATGCTTTGCTGTTACGGCTTTTCCCTTATAGTTATGTCATCTATTTAGCGTCCTTAACCAATGCCCTCTTTGCCGGCTTGCTGGCAGCCTCTGTCTTTGGGTTGGTGTGGTCAACCAGGCGGCTTTGGCCGGCAATTTTTGCTCTGTTACTTGCTGTTTCGTATCCCCTGATCTTTCAATACAGTATTTACCTTGTGCCGGATATTGGCAGCGCCGCTCTGACAGCGTTGGCCGTCTTTTTGCTCTTTAAGGATGATCTCAGCGGCGTGTCTGATTCGCGTTCAAGAAATTGGCACTATGGATTGGCCGGTGTGGCGCTGGGCGCAGCCTCGCTTTGGCGCAGTCATGCGGTTGTCTCATCTCTGGCCATTATTGTTGCCTACTGCCTGACACATCGGATTCCTTTTCGCCGCGCTGACGTTATTTTACCGCTTGCTTTTTTTGCTGTGGCTGCGGTTCAGCCGATGGTCAACATTATTTCCGGTCACGGCGCCTTCGAGACGGCACAGAAGTTTAACTTGTATAAGACCTTTTACGGGATAGATTGGATAAGGCTGCCAGGCGTAGAGGCTTTAGAAGATTTTTCCATTGTAGGTGCTTTTCTGGAGTCCCCACAGCGCTTTGCTGCTATCTACCTGAGAAGGCTGATCAAACTGATGGTGTACGTTCTTGCTCCATTGATCGGTTTTTTCCTGGTTTCTGGCGTTGCTGTAAAGCGTTTTTCCGTTTTTGCCGCGCTGGCGATGATTCTATATGCTGTGCCGGTGGCCGCAGGTGGCAGTCCTCGCTCCCCTTTACCGTTAAGGAATGTTCTCCGGAATGTTGGGCCTGATTTTGGCTTCTCTGTCTCAGGCGAGCCGCTGCATCAAAAACAGATGGCTTCGTACCGTTGTGCCTGCTGGCCTAGCAATTGTGGTTATTTTACTGATTCGCGGCTGGGTCAAAGAGGATTTGCGTTTGGTGCAAAAATCGGCCTCGGCTCAGACTTCTCTTTTAGCCTTGCAGCGCGTTTTGACGAAGCGCGGTTTGACATCTGCCGATCAAATGTTTACTGACCGCTATGACGTTTATTTGCCGGATGTCATTCCATATTACCCGCGCGTTGCAGGCGGCTGGGACCAGGATTGGCTCTGGGGGTACAAAGAGAAATACCCGCCCGTGCCGGTGGACGGTTCTCAGGATGCATTTGTTCACGCATGCGCTGCTCAGGGGATCAGATTTGTGGTGCTTTCGCCGGACGCCGGACGCCTGAACGATTCCTTCCTGTCCTTGTATGAGTCAGAAACCGAATGGAATGCTGCCGGTGTCCGCCTTGTTTTTGTTAAAAAGGTGGGACCATTGAAGGTGTTTGAAGTACTGCAGATGCCAGAGTAGGGCTTCTCAAGCCTTGGGTAAAGCGGTGTGGTCCGAAGACCTGACCGCTTTTTGACCCAAAACGTGCGTTAAAATAACAGGTATGCCATTCGAAGAACTTGCCCACACTGCCGACTGGGCCGTGCGTGTTTGGTCGGATGACTTGCAGGGGCTGCTGGCCGAATCCGTTCGGGCGGTGAATGCCCTTTCGGGACTGAATCCGGCCGCGGGTCCGCGCTTGAACCGGCGTTTGGAATTGCAAGCCGAGGACGCCGAGTCGCTGCTTGTCGCCTTTCTGAGCGAGATCGTCTACTTGATGGAGCAGGAAAATCTGGGGGTTCGTAGTCTGCATATCACTCGGCTGGAGGGCGATGGGCCTTTCCGGCTGGAGGCCGAACTGGAGTGCGCCGCCGTCCAGGCGGTTCACAAATTAATCAAAGCCGTCACCTATCACAACTTGCAGATTCGCCCTACCGAACGCGGGCTGGAAGTGGAAATCGTCTTCGACGTTTGACCTGGAGGTGTGCAATGGTTGGTCTTCAGGATTTGCTTCGGATTTCGGATTACGAGTGGGAGATACCGCAATCTTTTCGGCACGATATGCGTGTGCCGGTGCGAATTTTTGCCGACCGTCGTTTGCTGGAACAGGTGCTGGGAGATAAGTCGCTGGAGCAGGCAGTTAACGCCGCCACGTTGCCGGGACTGGTTGGCGCGGTGGTGGTGATGCCCGACATGCATCAGGGGTATGGTTTTCCCATTGGCGGCGTGGCAGCAACAGAATATCCGCGGGGTGTGGTTTCTCCCGGCGCGATTGGCTACGATATTAATTGCGGCGTGCGTCTGCTGGCTTCGGGGGTTGACCTCGAGGCGGCCGAGCCGCACCTGGACCGATTGGCGACGCTGTTGAACTTATACTGTCCGAGCGGGGTGGGCAAGGAAGGCACTGTCCGGGTGACTGTGGCCGAACTGGAACGGGTGTTGCGGGAAGGTGCGCGCTGGGCGCTCAAGCAAGGCTATGCCGACGAAGCGGATCTGGCCCGGACCGAGGAGGGGGGCTGCCTCGATGGGGCGAATCCGGCTGCTGTATCTGAGCGCGCCAAGGCGCGCGGCCGTGAGCAGATTGGTTCGCTTGGGGCGGGCAATCATTTTATCGAAGTAGATGTGGTGGAGCAGGTGTTTGATGCTCGCGCCGCGGCGGCAATGGGTCTGCGCGCAGGTTGTCTGTGCGTGCAGATTCACTGCGGCTCGCGCGGACTGGGGCATCAGGTTTGTACCGACTATGTGCAGTCTTTTCAGTCGGCGGTACGCCGCTACAATATTTCCCTGCCCGATCGGGAACTGGTTTGTGCTCCCATGGATTCCCCGGAAGGACAGGCTTACCTGGGCGCCATGCGGGCCGTAGCCAATTTTGCTTTTGCCAACCGGCAATTGCTGGCGCAATCTGCCCGCCGGGCTTTTGAGGAAACGTTCGCCGGCAAGGCGACGGATTGGCATTTGCGGCAGGTTTACGATATTGCTCACAATATGGGCAAGGTGGAGTCGCACGATGTGAACGGGAAACGCGTCAAGGTGTGTGTCCATCGCAAAGGAGCGACGCGCGCCTTTGGCCCTGGCGCGCCAGGCCTGCCGCCCGAATATCGCGAAATTGGGCAGCCGGTGCTGGTTCCGGGCAGCATGGGGACTGCCTCCTGGGTGTTGGTCGGCACCGAACAGTCTATGCTGCGCTCGTTTGGCTCTTCTTGCCATGGGGCGGGCCGTGTGATGAGCCGCGCAAAGGCCAAGCACGAGATTCGCGGGGAAGAATTGCGCCGCGACCTGGAAAAGCAGGGCATTCAAGTGCGCGCCGGTTCGATGCCCGGCCTGGCTGAGGAAGCGCCGCAGGCATACAAGGATGTGGATGCGGTGGTGGAAACCGTCTGTGCGGCAGGCATTGCCCGCAAGGTAGCGCGTCTCCGGCCGCTGGCGGTCATTAAGGGGTAGGACGGTTACATCTGGCCTGCTGTTGTTTTTTGTCCGTGCGGGGGACGGGAACCTTAATCTCATCTGCAACGTCCAGATGGTGCAAAAGACCTGGAGGTGTCCGATGAGCCGCAATCTTATCCAAATGGTATTTGTGTTGCTGGTTTTGACTGCCTGTATGCCCGTTGGGTTGGCGCCGGAAGAGCCCGTGATGGCCTTGCCCGACGCAACGGCGAAGCCAGAACCGTCCCCAACGGCGCAGGTGCCAGAATCGCCGGCATTGCCCAAAGAGGCAGATTGGTTACGCGCGCCTGCGTATGTGGAATCGGCCGAATTGTTTATGCAGGAGAGTTATCCACTGCGGGTTGTGCTCAAACTGCGCGGCAATCTGCCTACTCCCTGTCACCGGTTGCATACAGAGGTCAAGCCGGCAGACGCGAATAATCGAATTGATGTAGAAGTTTATTCTCTGGCCGACCCTGACAAGATCTGTATCCAGGCGCTGGCTGCTTTTGAGTTGGACCTTGATTTGGGCAGTTTTTCCGCAGGGCATTATTCGGTTTGGGTCAACGGAAAAAAGATCGGCGAGTTTGATACCTGATTAATAGATAAAACAGCGGCAGTTCGTGACTGGCCGCTGCTTTGATGATGGGGTGTTTTGCCTTAGTGTTGCAGGATTTGGGACAAGAATAACTTGGTGCGGTCTTCTTTGGGGTTGTTGAAAATTTCCTGCGGCGTCCCGCTTTCTACAATTTGCCCCTGGTCGAAGAAATACATCCGGTCGGCTACTGCCCGGGCAAAGCCCATTTCGTGGGTGACAACCAGCATGGTCATGCCTGAACGTGCCAGTTGAATCATGACGTCCAACACCTCTTTGATCATTTCAGGATCCAGAGCCGAGGTCGGTTCATCAAAGAGCATGATTTTGGGTTGCATGGCCAGGGCGCGGGCAATGGCCACGCGTTGTTGTTGCCCGCCGGAAAGTTGGCCCGGATACTTTGGGGCTTGTTCGGGGATGCCAACTCGTTCCAGCAATTCCATTGCCACTTTTTCGGCTTTATCTTTTGGCCATTTGCGCACCCAAATTGGTGCCAGTGTGATATTTTGGAGAACTGTCAGATGGGGGAAAAGGTTGAATTGCTGAAAGACCATGCCCGTTTCCATGCGCACCGCTTCTACGTTGCGCACATCATGCGTCAGTTCGATGCCGTCTACGATGATGGTGCCTCTCTGATGCTCTTCCAGCCGGTTAATCGTGCGAATAAAGGTGGACTTTCCTGACCCTGAAGGTCCAAAGATGACAACCACCTCTCCTTTTTGGACTTCCATGTTGATGCCGCGTAGGACGTGAAAACTGCCAAACCACTTATGTACGTCTTTGCAAACAATGATGGGTTGTTGGGGCTCAGTGGACATTTCGGTTCCTTCCTGAAAGCAGAGGTGTGTCAGCGTTCGCCGACGCCCAGGCTTTTTTCAAGTTGCAAACTGGCGTAAGACATGAAGTAACTGAAAACCCAGAAGATAGCCGCAATAAAAAGGTAAACTTCCATTTGAAGGCGAAAGAATTCTGGGCTTAGTTTTAGAACCGAGTTGCCTACGCCAAGCAGGTCGTTGATGCCGACAATGACAACCAGGGTTGTGTCTTTGAAGAGGGAGATAAATTGACCGACAATGGCCGGTATGACCAGGCGCAGAGCCTGCGGGAGGACAATCAATGTTGTCGTTTGGAAGCCGTTCAGCCCAAGTGCCTTGGCAGCCTCAACCTGACCCGGCGGAATGGCCTGCAAGCCGCCGCGCACATTCTCTGCCGTGTAGGCGGCGCTGAAGACCACCATGCCCATCAGGGCGCGCAGGATGCGGTCAATGCGTGACTCGGCGGGCAAGAACAAGGCCAGGATGACAGAGAACATGAAGAGAATGGTCACCAGGGGAACGCCGCGAATCACCTCGATGAAAAGAATGGAAAAGACTTTGACAACCGGCAGGGAGGAGCGCCGGCCAAGCGCAAGCAGGACGCCGATGGGGAATGAGAGCAAGATACCGCCGATTGCCAGCAGCAGGGTGATGAGCAGCCCGCCCCAGGCTGTTGTCGGTACGCTTGGCAGGGCGGAACTTTTTGGGATACCCGGCAGAAGGACCAAGCTGATTAAAACGGCGATAACCGTCCACAGCATGACTGCCAGGCGGGCATTGACAAATTTGGAGCGGCCGAGGAGGTAGCCGGCGTAAATCAAAAGGGAGGCGGCCAGGAAAGCAGCCCGAATGCCTAAAGTAATCGTGGGCGTCTCAAGCGGCACAATGGCCATGCCGGCAAGCAAGACGACAAGAAAGATGGAAAAGGCTTTGAGATAACGCGGCCAGATGCCCCACGAGATGCCGATCATAAACGTGGACAATAGCATCGAAAGACCCGGGCGCCACAGTTGTTCGCGTGGATATTGACCCACAAGGAACAACAGGGGTGCTGTGGTCACTGGCCGCCAGTCTGCGGTGAAGAATGCCCAGCGTGCACTGGAAACTACAACAAAATACAAAAACACCAGAGCAATAAGCGTCAGGGCGCTGTTGAGCCAGCCGTTAAACAGATTTTTCTGAATCCATTCCAGCATCCGGGGCGGGGCAGGCGGGGTAACGGAGTCGGACGTTGTGTTCACGGTCACCTTTCAATGAACTGAACGCGGCGGTTGTAGATGTTCAAAATACCCGACGTAATCAGGCTGATGGCCAGGTAGGTTGCCATGACCATCAAGAAGACGGGGACGGCGCGTCCGGCTTGATTGATGGTTACTTTACCGATTGCAAACAGTTCCTGGTAGCCGATGGTCAAGGCCAGGCTTGAGTTTTTTGTCAGGTTAAGGTATTGACTGATGAGCGGCGGGATGACGACTCGCAATGCCTGAGGAATGACAACCAGGCTCAACACCTGAGCAGGTGGCAGCCCAAGGGCTCTGGCCGCTTCGACCTGACCTTTTTGGACGGCCAGGATGCCGGCCCGGAACACCTCAGCAATAAAAGCGGCTGTGTAGGTGGTCAGGCCGACCGTCAAGGCGGCGAATTCGGGAGAAAGGCGCAGTCCGCCTTGGTAGTTAAAGCCTTGCAAAACCGGGACATCCACCCAAAAGGGCTTGCCTTTGGCCGCAATCCAGCCAATGACCGGGATGATAATCAACAAAGCCAGGCTGACGGGTAGATAATAGGTATTCTGTCCCGTTTTGATGCGTCTCTCGCGCAGGACTTTGAAGGCTATAACCGAGATAGCGATGCCTGCTGTCAGAAAAGCAATAAAGAGTGGTCCGGTTTCGGTCAGGCGGGGCCAGGTGAGATAAAGCCCGCGTTGAGACAGATAAAGCGGCCCCGGCAGGGTAATACTCTCTTTTACGGGGGGGAGTTTGACGAAGACCCCAAAATACCAGATAAACAGCAAAACCAGAAGGGGGATGTTGCGGTGAAACTCAATGAAAGCCAGTGCAATCCGGCTGACCAGCCAGTTTGAGGAGAGTCTGGCCAGTCCCACAAAAAAGCCCAGCCAGGTGGCGAAAAAGATTCCGGTAATCGAGACGACCAGCGTATTTGTCAATCCTACCCGAAAGGCTCGTCCAAACGACATCGTCGGATCGTATGGGATGTACGATTCGGAAATCGGGAAGCCGGCCGGTTCCTTCAGAAACCGGTAAGTAAGAGGCATGCCGCGTTGTTGTGTAATCGCAATGAAGTTAGAGATGGCCCAGTAAATCAAAAAGAGCATAAGAACAGATGAGACAATCTGTGTCCCCATGCGCAGAAAACGTTCATCTCGCCAGGGTGGTATTCTTTCGCTTTGTGGCGGTTTTGCAACGGTCATCGGCGGCCCTCAAATTGAGCAGTGTGTGCAGCCTTGACTGCACACACTGCAAGGTTGAGATTGCTTATTTAATTGGCGGAGCGTAAATCAGGCCGCCGTTTTTCCAGAGATTGTTCATGCCGCGCGGCAGGTAGAAGGCAAGGCCGTTTTCGCCAAAGTAACGGTCGTACACTTCGCCGTAGTTTCCGATTTGCTCAATGACATTGGCGAGGGCGTCTGCCTCCAGGCCCAGCGTGGTGTAGCCCCAGTCGCCTTCTGTTCCGAGGAGCATGCGGATATTGGCGTCTGAACTGGCCTTCATTTCTGCCACATTTGCAGAGGTGATGCCATATTCTTCTGCGGCAATCATGCCCCACATGACGGTTTTGACGATGTCGAACCACTGGTCATCGCCGGCGGGCACGGCTGGCGTAAGCGGTTCTTTGGAAATGGTGATATCCAGAATTTCGTGGGCGTTGGGATCGCTGAAGCCGGCCCGCACTGCCGCCAGTTGCGACTTGTCGCTGGTGGCAACGTCACAACGTCCCTGCTCGTAGGCGCCGTAAACCGCCGAGGTCTCTTCGAAGGTGACGGCGTTGTAGGCCAGGTTGGCGTCGGCAAAGGCTGTGGCCAGGTTTTTCTCGGTGGTCGTGCCGGTTGTCACGCAGATCGAGGCGCCGTTCATGTCCTGCAGGGTCTTGATGCCGCTGTCGGCGCGCACCAGGAAACCTTGACCGTCATAGAACATGATCCAGGTGAAGTTCCCCCATTCGGCATCGCGTTTGGATGTCCAGGTCATGTTGCGTGTTACCAGGTCTACTTCGCCGGTTTGCAGGACGGGTCCGCGGTCGGCGGCCGTGATGGGGACGGCCTCAATGGCTTCGGCATCGCCCAGCACTGCGGCTGCCACAGCGCGGCACAGGTCAATGTCAAAGCCAATGTTGCGGCCGTTGGCATCCAGATAGCCGAAGCCAAGCAACTCTTTGTGAACGCCGCAAACGACCTTGCCGCGCTCCCGAACCCGAGCGGCAATCGTTCCGTATCCCTGCGGCTTGACGGTTACCGTTTCGCCGGGCACCTCAACGGTAACCACCACTGTTTCGACAATCTTCTGGGGCGCTACTTCTCCGGCCGGTTGAGGCGCGCAAGACGCCAGCAACAGGCTGGCAATGACCAGGCCCGACAGCACTAGAATAGACTTTTTCATTTTCTCCTCCGATGGCAAGATAAAATATACAGGGGGAAAAGGGTGTTGGGGATTGTATTTGGTGTTTCGGCCTCCTTTGGGCGCGTGAAGTCGGCTATTTATGGAAAAATTATACAGAAAAGAAAGTCAAAAAGCAACAATTTCAGAAGCAATTCTCGTAAAGGTAATCACCTGAGCCGTCCGAATGTTATTCTCCCGGCTGGCTGATATTTGCAAACCGCCCTTGGGTCAGGTCTATCAGTGACTGGGGGGACAGGGCAATGTTGAGGCCGCGCTGCCCGCCTGAGATGTGGATCCGCTCCAGGGTCCGTGCTGAATCGTCAACGATGACGCTAAATCCCTTGTTGAGCAGCGCTAAAGGCGAAATTCCTCCTGCCTGCAGGCCGGTCAGACTCTCCGCCTCGCGTTCGGTGGGAAGGTGGACTTTCTTCTCCCCTAAAGCGGCGGCCAGTTTTTTCAAATCCACCTGGTTGGGGCCTGGAATGACAGCCAATACGGGCTTTTTAGGCTTCTCGCGGGTGACAACGATGGTCTTGTAAACGCTTTCGGGCGGGACGTTCAACAGGCGCGCGGTTTCGAGCGCGCCCAATTTCTCGGCAGGCAACTCATAGGCGGTGTAGGGGATTTTGCGGGCATCGAGCAGGCGGGTGACATTATTGACAACGGGCATGTAAACCTTCCTGAAAATTGTGCTATACTCTTTAGAATAATTCTACCCGATTTGGGAGCACGGTATGACTCAGGTTGGACTGCTCATGGCCTTGATCGGTATCTTGTTGGGCGTGATGACCTTTTTGGGATTGCGCGGCACCGATTGGGACTATTTACTCTACATGCTGGCATTGGTTGGAATTTTTTACGTCCGTACGCCATCAAAACTTGCACACCTGCGTTTGCATTGGAAAATTGTGGTCTTGTATGCCGCTGTCTCCAGTTTTATCACCCTGTTTTTTATTGTGCAGCGTGTGACCGGTTTGGATTTCAATTTATCGCTGGCGGCCTCTTTTTTGATTGGGAGTTTTGCCCTGCTCTTTTTAGATCGTTTGGACGGGAAATATCAGGCGCCAACCAAAGACTGATTTACTTCCTGCCTTATTGGTTGAAAGATGGCTCAGGTAAATGTTTTCTCTGACGTTGATGATATTCTTGAATATGCCAGCACTGCAGGCGGCGTGTTGGCATACGAAACGGTCAAGCGCGCCTATCAATTAGCGTGCGAGGCTCATGCCGGTCAATTTCGCAAGTCTGGCGAACCTTACATTACGCATTGCATTGCTGTCGCCCGGATATTGAAAGACCTGAACGTGGATGCCGCTACCATTGCGGCAGGCTTTTTGCACGATGTTCTGGAAGACACATCGTATCGGGTGGAAACCTTGCGCGAAACGGTGGGGGAAGAGATACTCAATCTTGTTGAGGGCGTAACCAAACTCAAAATTGTGGAGGATATGACCAACCGTCCTTACGAGGACGAGGCCGAAAGTTTCCGCAAGATGTTTCTGGCAATGGCAGAAGACTTGCGGATTGTGATGATTAAACTGGCCGACCGCCTCCACAATATGCGCACCCTAAGCGCCCTTTCGCCGGACCGACAGATGCGCATCGCCAAAGAGACGCTGGAGGTCTGGGCGCCTCTGGCCAACCGCATGGGCATCTGGCAACTCAAGAGTGAACTGGAAGACCTCTCGTTTCGGGTGACCAACCCGCAACTGTATCTTGAAATTGGAAGTTACCTCTCTGAACATCAGGCTGACCGCCAAAAGGAAATGGACGCCATTCGCAAAAAGTTGGATGGCGTCCTGCGCGAACATCACTTGCCGGCTACGGTGCTTGGCCGGCCCAAGCATATTTATTCCATTTACCAGAAAATACGTCGCAAGGGATTGCCGCTTGAGAAAATCTACGACATCCGTGCTGTGCGTATCATCGTCCCCGAAGTGGCCGACTGCTATTCGGCGTTGGGCGTGATTCATACCACCTGGCCGCCCATCCCGGGCGAGTTCGATGACTATATTGCTTCTCCGAAGGATAACGGCTACCGGTCGCTTCATACAGCGGTTTACTATGAAGACGGGCGTCCTTTAGAAGTGCAGATTCGCACCCGCGAGATGGATATCCAGGCCGAATTTGGCATCGCGGCCCACTGGAAATACAAAGAGGGTGGCCGTTCTAGCAGTTACGACGAACGCATCAATTGGCTGCGAATGATGATGGAGTGGCGGCAGGAAGTCAGCGACCCGACCACTTTTCTGGACGGGATGAAGACGGATATTTTCCAGGACCGTGTTTATGCCTTCACCCCGCGCGGAGACATCATTGACCTGCCGGCCGGTTCCACGCCGATTGATTTTGCCTACATGGTACACACCGACATTGGCCATCGCTGCCGCGGGGCCAAGGTAAACGGCAAACTTGTCCCGCTGGACTATGTCTTGAAGACCGGCGAGCAGGTCGAAATCCTGACCACGAAACGGGGAGGCCCCAGCCGAGATTGGCTCAATAGCAATCTGAACCTGGTCAAGACGCAACGCGCCCGCTCAAAAATTCGAGCGTGGTTCAAGAAACAGGATCGCGAACAGAACCTGACGCAAGGACGATTGTTGCTGGAGCGTGAGTTGCATCGTCTTGGCATCAGTGACGTCAATTTTGAGAAACTGGCCCGCGACATGGAGTATCGCTCGTCAGACGATCTCTTCATTGCCTTGGGCTGCGGCGACCTGTCCATTGGGCGCGTGGTCAAGTTGCTGAGTGAGTATGAGCCAATTCAGGATGAATTGCCTCCCATGAGTGCGCCCAGCCCTGCTGCCACAGATGCCGTTAACGTCGTCGGCCTGAAGGGGTTATTGACCAGCATGGCGCGCTGTTGCAATCCCATGCCTGGCGATCAGATTGTCGGTTATGTCACGCGTGGCCGCGGCGTCAGCATTCATCGCAGCGATTGCCCCAATATCCTGCGCACCCGAGACCGCGAACGGTTGGTGCAGGTCTCGTGGGGTGCCCAGATTCGCACCTATCCGGTGCCGGTTCACATTCGTGCTTTTGACCGTCAGGGCTTGATGAGTGACGTGACCGCACTGCTCAACAACGAAGGCATTAACATGATTGACGCCAACGTTAATGTCAGCCACAACATGGCGTATATGAAGTTGGTTTTGGAAGTGCGAGACCTCTCGCAACTCTCGCGCATTTTAACCCGCATGGAAAACCTGCCGAACGTGCTTGAAGTCCAGCGCGTCAAACCCGGTTGACTCTTCCCAAATCAATAAAAGTTGGTATAATCTCGCCGCTTGGTGGACGAGATGACCTTAATCAGCGTGGACGAAGCGCGTCAGCGCATTCTTGATTCGTTACCCCCCGTCAACACCCTTGACCTGCCTTTGCGCACTTGCATGGGGCGGGTGCTGGCAGGTGACATCCGGGCTGGCGTAGAACTCCCCTCTTTTGACAACTCAGGCATGGACGGCTTTGCCGTGCGCGCGGCAGACACCCTGGGCGCATCTCCCGCTTCTCCCCGGACCCTGCGCGTGGTTGCCGATATTCCGGCCGGAACCATGCCTCAGCAGCCGATTGGCCCCGGCGAAGCGGCGCGCATCATGACCGGCGCTCCCATCCCGCCGGGAGCAGATGCGGTTGTGCCGGTAGAAGATACCGACTTCAACTATCGTTTGGCAGGCGAGCCCGCCCCGCAAAATGTGAATGTGTTCCAGCCCGTCAAGCCGGGGCGCAATATCCGCTTGCGTGGTAGCGACGTTGCCTTAGGGCAGGTGGTGATGCAGAGCGGGCAAAGGCTGCGCGCCCAAGATTTGGGCCTGCTTTCTATGCTGGGATTTGCCTCTGTGCCGGTTTATCGCCAGCCTCGGATGGCCCTCTTCTCTGGCGGCGACGAACTGATCCTGGTGGACGAACCCCTTGTCCCCGGCAAGGTCCGCGACGCCAATGCTTATACCCTGACAGCCCTGGCGCAGAGCGCCGGTGCAGAAGTCATCTTCCTGGGAATCGCCGCCGACGCACGCGAGTCCGTACAGAACGTGCTTGAGCGGGCCGTTGAGCAGCAAGTGGACTTGATTGTCTCCTCGGCGGGCGTGAGCGTTGGCGCCTTTGACTTTGTCAAAGAAGTGGTAGAGAGCCGGGGACATCTGAATTTTTGGAAAGTCAATATGCGCCCGGGCAAGCCGCTGACCTTTGGGGCCTATCGAGATATCCCCTTCTTTGGCTTGCCGGGCAATCCCGTTTCTGCTTTTATCGGCTTTGAGGTCTTTGTCCGCCCGGCAATTGAACGCCTGAGCGGTTGTCGCTGTGGAGCGCGGCCGATTCAAAAAGTGTTGTTGGATGAAGCCATCGAATCGGACGGGCGCGAAAGTTACCTGCGGGCAGTAGTGAGTGATGTAAATGGCCAGCTTCGGGCGCGTCTGACCGGCCATCAGGGTTCAGGCAACCTGCTTTCGCTGGTGCAGGCAAATGCTTTACTGATTATCCCCTCTGGTGTAAAATCGCTCCCGCCCGGCGCAAGTGTAGATGCCTGGCTGCTGTGAAAGATAGTTTTTCTGTGAATAAGAACTCATTCTAGTGTTACCGAGGAGGAAATATTTATGCCCCGCATTCGTTGCCGTTACATTGACTGCATCTTCCTGGATGATGGGTATTGCAGTGCCGCCGCTGTCGAGATTGATCCCGATACCGGTTGTGCTACCTATGCCCCCAACGAAGAAGACCTGCTGGATAAAGATTGGGAAGAAGACGAATTAGAAGAATGGGAAGACACCGAACTTGAAGACGAAGAAGATTCCTGGCTTGACGACGAAGACGATGAAATCTAAAATGGAAGAACCTCCGCAAGGGGGTTCTTTCTGTAAATAAGCATTCTCAAAACTTGATACCCCAAGGAGTTATTACTATGCGCCTGGCCATTACCCGTCAGATCAGCCCCGCCATGCCCAACTGCGAACTGACACATCTTGATCGTAAGCCCATTGACCTTGAACTGGCCCGCCTTCAGCATCGCCAGTATGAACAAACCCTGCGCGATTTGGGCTTTGAGGTCATTTCTCTGCCTGCCGAACCTGATCTGCCCGATTCGGTCTTTGTTGAGGATACGGCCCTGGTATTGGATGAGTGCGCCATTATGACCCGTCCCGGCGCCGATTCGCGCAAACCAGAAGTGGAATCAATCGCCCGCGTTCTGCAACAATACCGCCAGTTGTATTACATCCAGCCGCCGGGAACGGTAGATGGCGGCGACATTCTGCGTATCGGCAAAGAGATTTTTGTGGGGCTGACCAGCCGCAGCAACAACGCGGCCATTGAGCAAATGCAATCCATTTTGGCGCCTTATGGCTATCGCGTCCAGGGCGTACCGGTGACCGGCTGCCTGCATCTCAAAACGGCCGTCACCCAGGTAGCCGAAAAGACTCTGCTTATCAACCCGTCTTGGGTGGAAAAACGTTTCTTTTCCGGTTTTGACTTTATTGAGGTAGATCCCTCTGAGCCATTTGCTGCCAATGCCGTCTATGTGGGCGGCGAGATCATTTACCCCGCGGCGTTCCCGCTTACCCGCGCCCGGCTAGAGGCTGCCGGCATTCGCATGCGCCTTGTGGACGCCAGTGAGGTGGCTAAGGCGGAGGGGGCAGTCACCTGTTGCTCGCTCCTCTTTGAGGTCCGTTAGAACCGAGCGGGGAGTTGCCGGTGGCGGAATATTTTTCTTACGATGAGTTAACCTGGCCCGAAGTCGCTGTTTTGCGGCGCGACGTTCCCCTGGTCCTGCCGCTCGGTTCCGGCTACGACCTGGGCCGGTTAGCCGAATCCCTGGGAGATCCGCCCCGTATTGGCCTGCTGCCGCCTGTCCCTTACGGGTGGCGCGGCAGCCCGATCGAAGTACCGGAGCCGCTGCTGGGTGCTTTCATTGCCAACTTGCTGGACAGCCTGCGCGAGGGCGGATTTACGCGCGTATATGCCCTGACCCCGCCAGGCCTGGGGTTGGGCCTGGGCGCGCAGGCGATTCGGCAGCCCTGTGAGGTACTGGCTCCTTATCGGCTTGGAGATGAGCAGCGCGACAAGGTGGTGCTTGTGCCGGTCGGTCATACCGAACAGCACGCCTTGCATCTGCCCTTGAACGTAGATACCGTCTGTATTGAGGCCGTAGCCCAGGGCACAGCCGCGGCTGCGCCAGATCAGGCTGTTTGTTTGCCGGTCATGCCTTATGGCGTCAGTATGCACGCTCAGGCGTTTGCCGGAACGCTTAATGCGGGCGGCCGCACCTTTGAAGATTTTTATCTGGCCGTTGTGGATGCGCTGGTTGCCCGCGGCTTTGAACGCCTTTATCTCTTAAGCGGCCACGGAGGCAACTCTTCGTTTCTGGTCAATGTGGTCAAGTATGCTGGCGAACGTCACCCACAGGCTTTTATCGCCACAGCCTTCCTGTATCTTTCTGGCGCCCAGGGCGTAGCCGCGCTTGAGAAATACCGGCTTTCCAAGATTGGCGGGATGGGGCACGCTTGTGAACTGGAGACCTCGCTCATGCTTCACCTGCGGCCTGAACTGGTGGACATGTCCAAGGTGGTGGACGAAACCGATTTTATTGCCACGCCGAATTACTATATGGATTGGGTGGAAGGCGGCGCCCTGGTTGCCAATCCGCCCTGGGAGGATGATACCCGCACGGGCGCATATGGAGCCGGCTCCCTGGCAACGGCCGAGCATGGCAAAATCTGGCTGGAAGCGGCGATTGCCGAAAAGGTTTTACACGTGGCCGAGATTCATGAGCAGTACATGCGCCGTCGGGCCAGGCGGCAGGCTGGCCTGGGATGAAACAAAACAAGCCGCAAGACTGCGGCTTGTTTTGTTTTACGGGGCGATTGAAATCGCTATTTGCGGGTGGACAGGTTGAAGAGCGTGTACAGCGGGCAGAACGAGACGATGCTGGTCAGTACAAAGATAATGGCCAGGACCAGCAGGATGGTGCCCAGCACGCCAGACACGGCGCCCGTGAAGTAGAGGACGACAAAAATAGCCGCTGCGATCAGGCGAATAATGCGATCGGTTTGACCCATGTTTTTGTTGAGTTTCATTTCGGTTTTCTCCTTAGGATTTTTATGAGATTAGATTTTGGATAAGAATGGTCAGCCCGGCAATCAGGCCGATACAGATGAGACAGATCAGGGCAAGTTTGATGACTTTGCTTTTTGTATCGTCCATCTACACTCCTTCAATCGGACAATTTCTATCATATTCGTTTGATGCGAAAAACCGGAAAAAGTTGCAAGACGCGAGACGAAGAGTCTTGTATAATAGCCCCGTATAGCCAGCGCCGGTTTGTGGCATGAGACCGCCTGGCTTAAATCCAAAGTCCTTTAGGACGGGAAGAAAGCATCCTTGCTTCGAGAATCTTATGCAGTCCAATAAACCAAAAATTTCCATTGTTGTCCCCGCGTACAATGAGGGCGAGGTCATTGCAGCGTTTTTGCGCAGGTTGCTTCAGGTAATAGCAGAGAACAAGTGGGATGCCGAAGTTCTGGTTGTTGACGATGGCTCATCCGACCAGACGGCAGAGGCGGCGCGCCAGAGCGGCGTGCGCTTGCTTCAGCATCCCTACAACATTGGCTATGGGGCGGCGCTCAAGACTGGCTATCGCCATGCGCGCGGCGAAATCATTGTCACAATTGACGGCGACGGCCAGCATGATCCGGCCGATATTGCGCGTCTGCTGGCGCTGATTGACCGCTATGATATGGTGGTCGGGAGCCGCAGTCACGGTTCTCAGACGGCTTTTCATCGCGACCTGGCCAATGCGATTTACAACCGCCTGGCGTCTTACGTGACGCGCCGGAAGATCGAGGACCTGACCTCGGGTTTGCGCGCCGTACGCGCGCATATTGTGCGGCAGTTCATGTATCTGCTTCCAAACACGTTTTCGTCATCTGCTACGATCACCCTGTCGGTGCTGCGCGCCGGCTACAGCCTGGCCTATGTCCCTATCCGCGTCACCCGCCGGGCCGGTAAAAGCAAGAGCAAGATACGTCTGCTCGAAGATGGGTTGCGCTTCCTGCTCATCATTCTGAAGATTGCTGTTTTCTTCTCGCCGCTTAAAATCTTTGTGCCTTTGAGTGCGGTTATGTTTCTGACGGGGCTTGGATACGGCCTGGTGCGTGTCCTTTTGTGGCACACCAACTACGGCTCGACCTCCGCCTTGCTCATTTCTACATCTGTGTTGATTTTCATGGTTGGGTTGGTTTCGGAACAAATTGCCCAACTGCGTTTTGACCGCAGCGAACCGGTACAGCCCATTTCTGATTCTCTTGACGGAAGCGAAAAATGAAAGATACCCGGCCACTGGTTGTTGTTTCTACGGGGCGTACCGGCACCATTTTCTTTGCCCGGCTGCTTGCAGAACTCTATCCCCAGGTGTCATCTCATCACGAGTATGGCTGGTCGCGTCCGGTTCAGATTCTTTCAAACATGTATTTTGCCAGACTGATTCCAAAGTCTCTGTTGGTTTTGGGGTGGAAGTTCTTCAAAGGAAAGGACCTGATTGCTTGTCAAAAACCTGTCTGGATTGAAAATAACAGTTTTCTGTATGGGCTGATCGCGGTTGCGCCCGAAGTATATCCTGGTGTGCGGGTGTTGCATTTGGTACGCGATCCGCGCACGTATGTCACTTCGCACCTGAATTTTTCCAGATTCCGCCCGACCAGTTTCATTGCCAATTACTTTGTCCCGATGTGGCAGCCAAGTCCATTTTTGACTGGTGAAATTCCCTGGAAGGAGTATTTCACGTTTACGCGTTTTCAGCGCTTCTGCTGGATTTGGGATTTTAAGAACCGCGTCATCCGCCGCCTGGAGTCGAGCGGGGTGCCTTACCTGCGCATGCGTTTCGAAGACATTTTCTATGCAGAAAACCCCGAGCAGGTCTTTGCAGAAATTGCCGATTTCTTTGGCTTGCCGCGTGTGACAAATATCGGCCAGCGTTTTCGTCAGCCGGTCAATGCCGCTCCCAAGAACTCGTTCCCCGAATGGCCAGAGTGGACACCTGCGCAATGCGCGCAACTGGACACCCTTTGCGGCAAGCAGATGCGGGAGTTCGGTTACGGTTCTGAACCCGCCTGGCTGGAGAAATTGGCCCAGGCGGCTTCGCTCAAGCAGTTATGAAACCTGCCACCCGAACCGTAATTCTGGTGTTGAGCGGGCTTGTCTCGGCGGCGATTGTGGCCTACATGTTTGCCAGTTTGGACTGGCAAGAAGTTTATTCGCTGGTAACAAACCTGCGCTGGCCCTGGCTGGCGCTTTCGCTCTTGGCCTATTTTGCCAGCCTTTTGCTGCGAACTGAGCGCTTTCGAGATTTGCTCTACAGCCGTTCTCCTCGCTGGCTAGACTTGTTGACCATCACCGGTTTGCACAATATGTTCAACTACATTTTGCCGGCGCGCAGCGGGGAATTGTCCTACCTGTTTCTTACCAAAGACCGACTCAAGACACCTCTCAGCGAGAGTGCCGCCACGTTGTTTGCCAGCCGGGTGTACGATTTTCTTTCGACCGCGCTTATCTTGTTGTTTGTCTTGCCTTTTGCCTGGGACAAACTGCCCGGCTGGGCGCTGCGGGCCTCGCTGATATTTTGTCTGGTTGTGATTGGGATTTGCGGCTTTATTTTTTTGCTGGTACAGAATTCGGGCGTGTTAAACCGCTTCTCTCCTTCTCGCCCCTGGTTGTCACGTCTCTGGCTCTGGTTCAAAAAGGTGATTGCCGGCCTGCAAGAGATTCAACGCCGAAAAAAACATGTGCGTGTTGCCTGGTTGACGCTTGGCGTCTGGGCCTGCCTGTATGCCAACCTTTTCTTTATCTGTCGGGCGCTGGGTTATCAGGTGGATTTCTTTCAGGTCATCCTCGTGTCTTTGTTGATGATTCCTCTCAGCCTGGCGCCGGTGCAGGGATTTGCCAACCTCGGCACGCACGAGTTGGCCTGGGTCACCGTCTTGATGATTTTTGGGACCGCTTATCAATCCGCTCTCTACGTGGCCTTTGGAACCCATTTCCTCGTGATGGGCATTATCCTTTTTTACGGTTTGCTGGCCTTGATTGGGCTGCAATTTCTTTCGCCTTTGCCCGCCGATTAACCTCCCGCTTGGTTTGAGCCGAATTCCATTTGATACAGCAGAATCCCTGCCGCAACGCCCAGGTTGAGCGAACTAACGCGGCCGCGCATCGGCAGGGATAGGACGGTATCGCATGCAGCCAGGTGTTCTGCCGAAAGCCCTTTTTGCTCGCTGCCGAGCAACAGGATGGCTGGCCGTCCGCCGCGCACAAATTGCCGGTAGTCCTGACCGGCATGAGCCGAAGAGCCAACCAGCAAATAGCCGTGCTTCCGGCACCAGCGGGTGAACTTGGGGAACGTGGCCTGGACCACCGCTTTCCAGAAGATGGTCCCCATGCTGGCGCGCACGGCCGAGGGGTGAAACGGGTCTGCTCCGCCTTCCAGCAGGAATAAACCGGCCGCGCCGACGGCGTCGAGGCTGCGCAGGATTGTGCCGATATTGCCGGGGTCTTGTGCTGAGATGCAGGCCGCGCCCCAGGGGAAGTTTTCCGGCGTCAGGTCGTTTAGGCTGGCAAGGTGCTGGCGGGCAACGGTCAGGATGCCCTGCGGATTTTCTTTTTCTGTCAGCGTGGCGAAAACGTCTGCCGTCACCTGCACAATGCGAATATCTCGCCGGGCGGCGTTCTCTAAGAGTTGGCGGGCAAACTCGCTGGTGAGTAAGTCGGGAGCGACAACCAGCATTTCAATGTCCCATCCGGCTTCTATGGCTTCGCCAGAATGGAAGATGCCTTCTGCCACAAAGAGGCCGCTTTCATCCCGGCCTTTTTTCTGGCGTAAAGACCGGATCAGTTTGATGGTGGGGTTGCTGTGCGCAGAGATAAGTTCGGGCATGGTTTGATTTTACATCAGATGCTTTGAACGCGGCGAGCCCAAATCTTGTGACAAATCGGGTACAATCTCCCGTATGCGGCGTCTGGTTCTCCTGCTGGCATCCTTTTTGCTTTTTGCGGTTTCCTGTCGTTCTCCGGCCCGCCCGGTGACCATCCTGGACGGCGGGGAGGTCTTCTTTGTATCGGCGTCTGGCGGCCGCCCGATAGACTGGCTGGAAGATGCCGGGCGGAACCTGGGGCAGGATGACCGTTTGCTTTATCTTGGCGTTCCGATAGATCCCAAACAGCCCTTGCCGGCCGCGCCGGCCTATGTGCTGCAAATCCGCCGGGCGGTGACGCTGACACTGGTCACGCCGCAAGGGACTCGTCCAATCCAGACGTCCGCTTTTACTGTGGGGCAGGCGCTGGCCGAGAATGGCTTTGCGCTGTATGCCGCCGACCGCCTTGTACCCTCGGCGGGGACACCCCTGAACGCGCCGTTGACGGTGACCTACATCCCTTCCAGGGTGATTAGCATCCGGCTTGGGGAACGCAGCATTGAATCGCGGACGGCAGCCGAGACGGTAGGCGCAGCCCTGGCTGAGGCCGGGATTCCACCTCAGGGTCTCGACGAGCCGGTGCCGGCTGAGTCTGAACCGCTGCCCGATGATGGGCAGATTCGTCTGCGCCGCGTGTATGAATCGCTGATCATCCAGCAGGAGAGTGTCCCTTACCCTACCGAGACTCAGTCTGCCTCTGATTTGCCGTTGGGTCAGCAGGAAATTGTCCAGATCGGCGAGCCGGGTCTGGCACTTGGCCGGGTGCGTATTCGCTATGCCGACGGGGAAGAGGTTTCTCGCCAGGTGGAGGAAATGACGGTCGTTCGCCCTCCAAAGCCGCAGATTGTGCGCAGCGGCACGGAAATCGTGGTTGAGACGATCAATGTCAACGGGCAGAGCCTGGAGGTTTGGCGGGTGTTGGATATGTATGCGACTGTTTACTCGCCTTGCAACTCCGGCACGGGAGGCTGTTCTTACGGAACGGCCAGCGGTTTGCGGGCAGGCAAAGGGGTTGTAGCGGTGGATCCGGGGCTGTATGCCTATTTGCAGGGTCAGCGGGTGTATATTCCGGGATATGGCTTTGGGGTCATTGGCGATGTCGGCGGAGGGTATATCATCGAGAATACGCTGGGGATTTCGCGCTACCGTTGGATTGACCTGGGCTTCGACGACAACAATATTCAAGACCTGACCGGCTGGGTTAAGGTTTATTTTCTGGCGCCGGCGCCGGCCTCGATTCCGGCCATCTTGCAGTGAGCGTGTTATGAGGCTGCCCGCCCATCCACCGATCCCGCCATTGAACGCCCATGCCATTTTGCGGCAATATGGTTTGCGCGCCGATAAGCGGCTGGGACAGAATTTCTTGCAGGATTCCACGGCCCTGGAAAAGATCGTTGCCGCGGCGCGCATTGAAAAGTCGGATACGGTGCTGGAGGTGGGGCCCGGCCTGGGGAGCCTGACGCGTTATCTGGCGGCGGCGGCCCGACGGGTGGTGGCGGTCGAACTGGACGAGAGCCTGATCCCGCCATTGCGGGAAGTGCTGGCCCCCTGGCAGAATGTGCAGATTGTGCAGGGAGACATCTTAAAGATCTCGCCTGCCAGTTTGCTCAACGAGCCGGATTACCTGGCGATTGCCAATATCCCCTATTACATCACATCGGCATTGATTCGGCATTTGCTGGAATCGCAGCCTCGTCCGCGCCGCCTGGTTTTGACGGTGCAGCGCGAGGTGGCCGAGCGGGTTTGTGCTGCGCCCGGCGATTTGAGCCTGCTGGCGCTCAGCGTGCAGGTGTACGGTTCCCCATCAATTGCGGCGCGCATTCCGGCCGGGGCTTTTTACCCCGTTCCAAAGGTGGACTCGGCCGTCTTGTGTGTGGAGGTGGCGCCGCAGCCGTTGATTGACCCGCCCTTGCTGGAGACGTTTTTCCGCCTGATCAGGGCGGCTTTTAGCCAGAAACGGAAAACCCTGCGCAATTCTCTGTCTGCAGGGTTGGGAATGAGCCCGGCGCACGTGGCTGAACTCTTGTCGGCGGCGGAGATTGACCCTCAACGCCGGGCCGAGACGCTCTCGCTGGAGGAATGGCGGCGTTTGTGTGAGCGTTTAGACGGGCGGATTTAAGTCGCGGTAGCTCCACTTCACCTGCCAGACGCGCAAAGCGGCCTCTATCTGAATCCGCAGCGACATCTTCGATTGTCCCCAGCGCCGGTCGGCAAAATAAATTGGGACTTCGCCGATTCTGTAGCCCAGCCGGTAGGCAATATACGCCATTTCTACCAGGAAGACGTAGCCATTCGAGCGGATGCGTTCGAGCGGCAGACCAAACAGGGCTTCGCGCCGCCACAGGCGGTAGCCGGTCGTCATATCGCGCAGGGGGACGCCAAGGATGGTACGCGCATAGAAATTGCCAAAGGCCGAAAGTCTCTTGCGCCACCAGGGCCAGCGTTCGTCCACTTTTCCGCCCGGCACGTAGCGCGAACCCAATACCAGGTCGTGGCTGCCGAGGCAGTCGGCCATTGCCGTGAGAGCCTGGGGGTCATGTGAAAAGTCGGCGTCCATTTGAGCGACGGCCTCTGCTCCGTCACTTAAAGCGCGCTGGAAGCCCTGTAAATAAGCGGAGCGTAAACCCAACTTGCCGGGGCGGTGTAATACCGAAATCCGGCCCTGATGCTGGCGCGAAAGTTCCTCTGCCAGTTGACCGGTGCCATCAGGACTGGCGTCATCTACCACCAGCAGGCGCAGGTCAAGCGGAAGCATGAATAAAGCGGAGGCCAGCCGGGGCAGGTTCTCCGCTTCATTGTATGTGGGAATAATAACGGTTATTTGCAAGCGTTTTTCCTATTTCTTGCAGCGAGCCAGTTCAATTTTCAGGATGTCCACGCTGTCGAAACGTCCGGCGGTGTTTTGCAGCAAGCCGGTGCGGACTGCCAGCCGTTTGGGCAGTGTGGCGGCTCGTTCACGGTCTTTGATGGGGTAAAAGTAGTCCAGCGACTGTTCAAGTCTGCTCCGAATGCGTTCCAGCAGGCCGTCTGCCGTGGCAGAAGAGACTACCAGAACAAACTCGGTTGGGCTTAGGTGACCGACAAAATCATCGGCGTTGCCGAATTCGCGCACTGCATTGTTGATCATCAGGCTGACGGCCCGCAAGACATCATCAGAGGCCACAAAGCCGTACATTTCCCGGAAAGCGTCCAGATTTTCCAGTGAGATGACAAGCAGGGTCCAGCCGTTCTTTTGCAGAATCTCAGAGAGACGCTCATTGACCAGGGCGCCTTCGGGCAAGCCGCTTACGGGGTTGGTCAGTGTACCCTGTGTGGCTCGCCGCAGCGCATTGCGGACGCGCAGACGTAATTCCTGAACATCGAACGGCTTGGTGATATAGTCGTCTGCGCCCAGTTCCAGCCCCTGCAGCCGGTCAGCGCGGTCGCGCTTTTCGGTCAGGAAGATAATCGGCACATCTTGCGTCCGGCGGTCTGCCCGCAGGCGTTTGGCCACCTCGTAGCCGTCAATATCGGGCAGGCGGATATCCAGGATGACCAGGTCGGGGCGCATTGTCTGGCAAGCGCGCACGCCATCCTCGCCCCAGTTGACTGTGAAGACCTCGTACCCTTGCACGCGGAAATAAGCATTCAGCATTTCCGCCACATCAAGGTCGTCTTCAACGACCAGGACTTTTGCTTTCGTTTCGGCCACATCTGCCTCGCGCTTTACGAAATCGGCTCTTTCTGAATGGTAAACTCGCACACATCATCGCCGGTGGCGATGCACTTTGACTCATTGACGCGGAACTCGTTCCCGCCGGAGATCCACTTCAGGCTTTCCTGCAACAGGCCAACTGCAATGAAGCAAACCGGTTTATCCAGCCCGCTGCGGCCATGGCACTCAGAGCATTTGTGGATGGTGTAAATAATGACATCGTCGCGCTCTTCCACCGTGCTGTGCTGGTCGCTGATTTGTGAGAATATCTTCGCCTCAGCCGGGATGCCAATGCGCAATTTTGCCTGCAGCGGTAAGACCTTGAAGGCCAAGTCGCCTACACCTGCCAGGGCACCGAAATTTTTGAGCGCATCGGCAAAAAGCGCGCGCCCCACGCGCAGAGAGAGGCCGCGTCCACCGCGTGGGCCGTACATTTCTTCCAGGGCAATGTTGATGGCGGCGATTTCCGCAAAATCAATCGCCTTTTCCAGATTGTCGGGCGGATAGGCGTCAATGTATTTGCTCAAACCGGCCAGATTTAAAATTGCATTCAGGCCGTTTTTGCCCATCACATCTTCCAGCGCTTTTAGCAGAATCAGGCCGAACTTATTAGGGTAGTACAAACCACTGGGTTGTATCTGGCTCATAGCGGCTCCATCTATATCAGTTTGGCCAGGTCTTCCGTGGCCCGACGCATATCCAGGAAGATTAAGCCAAGTTTAGCCTGTTCACGTGCCAGCGCCGTCAGAACCGCATCCTGTCCCACCGACATCAGCACCACGTAGCCTTTTTCGCCTTTGATGTAGACCTGCTCAAGCGACCCGCGCCCCAGTTCGCTGGCGATTCGTTCACCCAGCGAGAGCATGGCAGCCGACATAGCCGAGACGCGGTCTTCCTCAACACCCTGCGGCAGAGCCGAGGCAATGCTCAAACCATCTACGCTGACGACTGCCGAGGCCTCAATATCTGGTGACGAGGCTTGCAATTCGCGCAGGCGGTCAACCATTTGTTGTGTGCGAGACTTGGACAAGGCTTCCCTCCATGTAGATAAGATAGACGAAGAATCTATAATACATCACGCCTGACGGATAGGGCCAGACGCCTGCGTTGATTAAGATAATTTAGCACAGGGCTGGCATTGTGTCAAGTTTGACAGAAAGCCAAAAATCTGGCAGATGTTTACCTTACAAATTAGTAAACTGCTTGTGCTATAATGTGCGCCCTATGCGATTGGCAACGTATCTTTTTTGGACCCTTGGCCTGCTTGCCCTGCAGGCAGAGACTCTCTCTCCAGGCGTCTTGCCGCTTTCGCCCGCTACTGAGCCGGCGGCCGGGGCAATCGTCTGCCCGCCGGGAGTCTATGGACCAGAGCCGGCAGACTGCCTGCCGTTAGGCCCGGCGGCCTATTTGTCTTACTGGGCGACGCAGGGGATTCCTTATCCTTCAAAACCGTTGCCGGCCTATCCGACCGATCCGACGCTGAGACAAATTCCCTACTATTACTATAAACTTGACCAGGTGCCGGTGGAAGTCTACCCGTCTCTGGAAAATGCCCAGTCGAAAACCGGCGCGATCCGCACTTTTCAGCCGGGCTTTGTTTATGTCACCTACCTGGACGTTGTTCAAGACCAGGGCTACTACTTCATGCTATCGGATTATCACTGGATTCCCGGCAAGGGTTCGCGGATTGGACAGTTGCCCGCCTTTCAGGGGTTGCAGTTCAGTTCCACGCCGCAGCATTCGTTTGGCTGGGCTTTTGAGCATGATCTAGTGGTGCGCAATGCTCCCGGTTTCAATGCCGCTGAAACCGGCCGCAAACTGTCGCTTTACGAAGTGACGCCGGTTTACGCCGTTCAGGAGGCGGATGGCTATGACTGGTATTTGATTGCTCCCAATCAATGGGTGGAAGGTCGAAAGGTCGGCCGCGTGATTCCTAACCCCATTCCGCCGCAAGGCGTAACCAACGACCGCTGGATTGAAGTCAACCTTGAGGAACAAACGCTTGCAGTCTACGACCGTCGCCGATTGGTCTTTGCCACGTTAATTGCCAGCGGGGTTGAGCCAATGTGGACGCGCCCCGGTCTGTTTCAAATTTACGAGAAGAAAGAGACCGAAACCATGCGCAATAACGATCCGGCGGACTATTATTACCTGGATAAAGTGCCCTGGACGATGTATTTTGATCAAGCGCGCGCCCTGCATGGGGCGTACTGGCGCACTCGTTTTGGCTTCCCTCAGTCGCATGGCTGCGTCAATCTTTCCATTGGCGACGCACACTGGCTCTTTGATTGGGCCGAAGTGGGGGATTGGGTATATGTCCACGATCCCTCCGGCAAAACGCCCACCGATCCGTCTTTGTATGGAGCCGGCGCACCTTAGCAGCGCGGCTGGTGTATAATCGCCTTCAGGCATCCATCCCAATTTTTGTCGAGGCAAAATGATTTTTTACGGCAAGCGCATTCTTTTTGTGGGCGCCCACCCAGATGATATAGAACTGGGCTGCGGGGCCTTCATTCACCACATCCTTCCCTTTAGTGATGTTTTGTGTCTGACGCTTTCAGATAATCAGAAGAATCCGGCGCTGAAGAACGTTGTGCAGGAACATCGGCGCAGCATGGAGGTGCTGGGCGTTCCCGCAGAGCGGGACGTGGTTCAGACCTTTGAAACCCGGCGTTTTCCAGACCAGCGCCAGGAAATACTGGAGTATCTGCTGCGTCTGAGACGGGATTTCAACCCCGAAATTATTCTGGTTCACACCCGCCAGGATATTCACCAGGACCATAATGTGGCAACCGAAGAATGCCTGCGTGCCTATCGTGGGGCAACGGTGCTGGGCTATGACGTTTTGCGTTCTTCGTATGGTTTCTTCCCCCACTTCCTGGTAGAGGTCAACGCCGAAGATGTGGAAGCGAAATTGCAGGCCTTGTCGCAATACGACACCTACAGCGACAAATACTATTTCGACCTGAACATTCTGCGTGCCACCATGATCCGGCATGGGGCGCTGGCAGAACGGCCCTATGCCGAAGGTTTTGATATTTTGCGCATTGTTGGCCGCTTTGAGAGATGCGTGTAGCCAGAAAGGCAATTACCCGTCAATATTTTGCTGCGTCCTTCCATGTTCTTTTTGGGCTGAAGTTATGGGAAGCCTGCCTGAAAATTTTCGCTTTTCTCAATCGTCGCTGCAGGACTATGACGATTGTCCGCGCCGCTTCCGCTTGCGTTACCTGGAGGGGATAGAGTATCCGGCCATGCAGGCAGAACCGGCGCTCGAAAACGAACGCCTGCAATGGGAAGGTTCCTACTTTCACCGCCTGGCGCAACAGTATTTATTGGGCGTCTCGGCAGAGAAAATTGAGCGCCTGGCAAACACGCCAAACATCCGCATCTGGTGGCAGAACTTCCTTTCGTTTGCGCGCGCAGATCTGGCCGACCTGAGGCTCTGTTTGCCGGAGGTAAGTCTATCGGCTCCGCTGGGGCGGTATCGCCTTGTGGCCAAGTACGATTTGCTGGCGCTGACATCTGACGGCAGGCTTATTATCTATGATTGGAAAACGTCCCGCCGGCGGCCAAAGAATGAGTGGCTGGCAAGCCGCTGGCAGACGCGCGTTTACCGCTTCCTGGCGGTTCGCGCCGCAGCGCACTTGAATGCCGGCAAACCCTTCGAGGCGGAACAGATTGAAATGGTGTACTGGATGGCCAATGCCCCCGATGAGCCGGCACGCTTCCCCTATTCACCGGCCCAGGCCAGGCGCGATGCCGATGTGCTTCAAGCGCGCGTGGCCGAAATTGCCGGCGCGGTGGATTTTCCGCCTACCGAAGATGAGCGGCTATGTTCTTTTTGCACCTACCGTTCGTATTGCGACCGCGGCAGGTTGGCCGGAAACCTGGACGATTTAGATGGGGAATACGAAGCAGACGAAGCGATGTTTGACCTGAATTTCGAGCAGATTGCCGAAATCGCTTTTTGACTTGCCGTGGCCGGACCGGCCTTACTTCTCCACAGAAATTCCGAGATGATTGGCGATGGCGCGTTCGCGGCCCGGAACGTATTGGTCAATGGGGGAATTTAAAACCAACGGCTGGCCGCTTTTGGGATCCTCAATAACCAGCGTGGACGAGCCGCCGCCATCCAGTGCCATGGCAAAGTAGGCGCCATGCTCGCGAAGAATCCGCGCCAGTTCCTGGAAGGTAACCCCCTGACTGTAAAACGGCTGACGTCCATCTACCACCACAAGATAAAGCCAGCGGCCGTTGCGGTTGATGCCGATGGCCGTGCGCGGCTCCAGGGTTGAGTCGTCCAGGCCTGAGACAATTTCACCTTTTTCTACCAGCATGCGGTCGCCGGAGAGGGCGTGGAAGACGCGGCCTGGACGGTTGTTGAAAGAGAGGTCGTTGCGGCGGCTGATGTAGAGGGTTGGCTTCTGTCCGACGGCATCCGCCAGGCCCTGGGCGTAGATTTTTCCGCCAGAAGCCGAGAAGCCGTTGGGCGTAACCCGGTCGCCTGGGTGGGGGTAGTAATCCAGCGGGCCGCGTGACCACCAGGGGTAAAAGCCATCGCCGTTGATTGCAATTTGAAGGTTGAATTCTTGCAAAAACTGCGATGTGGTGCGCGCCTGCAGGGGCGGCTCTTCTTCAAAGTCTGGCGGGGTGACCAGCAGATGCAGGCCCTTTGTCTGCGTGTCCACTTTGACGATGTGGATGATGGCCGCGTGAGGCAGGAGGCGCACTTGCCGCTGATAGGTGACGCCTTCGTACAGCCGCTGTTTGACGGGAATGGGCGCCGGGCGGCCGCGCGTTAGCAGGGCATAGCCGCCAAGCAGCAGGAGGATGATCGCCGCCAGTGCGCCGGACAGCCAAAGAATGCGGCGTTTACGCATGCCTGGATGACAGACTCTGTTCTGCCTGACGCATTGTCTGGAAGGCCTGAATGGCTACTTCCAGCATTTCACGATCGGGCTGGCGGGTGGTTAACTTTTGCAGGGCCAGGTTGGGACGGATGAGCAGGCGTACAAGCGGCCAGTGGAGGTGATTGGCCGTCCAGCGAATGTATTCAACCGCAATTCCGGCCAGCAGCGGCAGGAGCAAAATGCGGCTGAGCAGTTTCCAGCCCAACGGCAGATTGCCCAGCAGGGTAAAAACGATGATTGAAACCAGTACGAGAGTCAGCAGAAAGGCCGTGCCGCAGCGGGCGTGTTCGATTGGGTAGTTTGCAACCGATTCGGGGGTAAGTTCTGCGCCGGCCTCGTAGGCGTTAATCGTCTTGTGTTCTGCGCCGTGATAGGCGAACAACCGCCGGGCTTCGCGGACAAAGCCAATGGCCCAGATGTAGCCAACCACAATCAGCAGACGGATGACTCCTTCTGCCAGGTTGCTCCAGAAGGCGTTCCAGCCGGAAGCCTGGGTTGGGTCGAAACCGGCCAGGTGTTCGCCCAGGCTGACGATGCCGGCGGGGAGCAAAAAGAACAGGGCGATGCCAATGGTCAGAGACAGGCCCAGGGTCAGGTAAAGAGCCGGGCCTTCCAGTTTTTCGTCCTCACCGCTTTGCAGGTTGGCCGAGATGGTCAGGGCGCGCATTCCCAGTCCAAGCGCGTCCCACAGCAGGAGAATGCCGCGCAGGAAGGGGATTTTGGTCAGGCGGCTGCGGTAGATGCCTGCCAGCGGTTCGGTGTGGGTCACGATTTGACCATCGGGGGCGCGCATGGCGATTGCCATGGCATTTTGGCCGCGCATCAAAACGCCTTCGATGACGGCTTGTCCGCCGTAGGTGATGATTTTATCTTCCATAGACTCGTGATTTTCTAAAGAGTGTTTGCCCGATAAAAAAGAGGCGGAGCCAAGGCCCCGCCGGATGTCAGGGTTTGAGATTGTAAAAGAAGTGAATCAGGGCCTCGATGCCCTTTTCCCAGGTGGGCAGGTGAAGTTTTTCGTTGGGGGAGTGAACGTTGTCGTCGGGCAGGCCGAAACCGGTGAGCAGCGATTCGGCGCCCAGGCCTTTTTGGATGAAGACAACCGCGCCGATGGAGCCGCCTTCGCGTTTGAACAGAGGCGGTATGCCCCAAACGGTTTGCATGGCCCGCGAGAGCGCCTGAATGCCGATGTTGTTGCGGTCGGTGATGGCCGGCCTGGCGTTGTGTAAGTTGCGCACTTCCCAGCGGATGCTGGCTGGGGCTTTGGCTTCCAGATAGGCCACCAGTTGACGGAAGGTCTCTTCGGGAGTTTGGTCTGGCACGAGGCGGCAGGAAATTTTCGCCATGGCCCAGGCCGGCAGGACGGTTTTGCTGCCCTCGCCGGTGAAGCCTGAGAGCAGACCATTGACCTCCAGGGTGGGGCGCGCGCCAATGCGTTCTACCGGCAGGTATTCTGGCTCGCCCCACAGGGCGGGGGCGCCGGTTTGTTGCAGCAGGGCCTGATCGCTGATGGGCAGACGCGCCAGGTCGGCGCGTTCTTCGGGGCTCAGGGGGCGCACTTTATCATAGAAGCCGGGCAGGGTGACGCGGCCGTTTTCGTCGTGCATGCCGGCAATCAATTCTGCCAGGGCCTGCGCCGGGTTGTGAACGGCGCCGCCGAAGAGGCCAGAGTGCAGGTCGCGCTTGGGGCCGTAGACGCGAATCTCGGCGTACATCAGGCCGCGCAGGGCATAGGTGATGGTCGGCTGCGTGGGCGACATCATGCCCGAGTCGGGATTGAGGGATAGATCGCAGGCCAGTAAGTCTTTGTGTGTCTGAATGAATTCGCCTAGATGTTCCGAGCCGACTTCCTCCTCGCCTTCAATCAGCCACTTGACGTTGACCGGCAAAGTGCCGCTTCGAACGATCGACTCGACGGCTTTCAGGCTGGCCATGACCTGCCCCTTCATATCAGACATGCCGCGTCCGTACAGGTATTCGCCGCGCTGCGCCGGCTCAAAGGGCGGGTTGTCCCATAATTCCAGCGGGTCGGCGGGCTGGACATCGTAATGTCCGTAAATCAAGATGGTAGGAGCAGACTTGCCTGCGCCCAACCATTCGCCGTAAACCACAGGATGCCCTCCGGTAGGCATGACCTGCACGTTTTCCATGCCCATGGCCTGTAACTGTCCCGCCACCCACTCGGCGGCGCGCTGAATATCCTGCTTGTGCTCAGGGCTGGTAGAGATGGACGGGATCGCCACCCATTCCATCAGTTCTTTCAGGAAGCGTTCTCTATTCTGACGTGCATATTCGATGGCCAGTGTGCGCGAGTCGTTCATAAAGCCTCCGTAAGGTTATGGTTTCAGATTGCCGTATAAGTACCAGAATGGGTCGCGCTCAAAAGACGGGGCCAGTTCTGGGTCCCAGATGAACCGTCCGGGGATGAAACTCAGCCGCAGGATGCGGTCGAGTTCGGTCAGGGCCTCTGCTTCGGCGGGCAGACCCTCCAACTCCTGCAGGAGGAGGTGGATGATGACGCGCCAGCGGACTTGCTGGGGATAGGCGTCTGCGTGCTGGTCGGGGGCGTGGCGATAATCTGCAAGGAAGTTGTGCCACAGTTCGGTTCGGGCGCGGGTCTCGTGCCTGACCTTACGTTCCCAGGCCGAACGCCACTTCGAGCGCAGGGTGTGGAGGGTGAAATCCAGGCTGTCCAGCCTTAGATGCGGCGCGGCCTGCAACCGCCGGCGCGCCAGCAACAGACCACCGACTGTCAACATGGGCAATTCGCCGCCTTTTTTGGGGGAAAGCCGCCAGTAAAGGTTTTCGGAAAGCAGGTAATCCTGTAATTCTGAAACACCTGTTTCGTAGAAGAGATGGTCGGTGGACGGGTTATACATGACTTTTTTATGGCGCCGCTGTAGGCGTGACTTTTTCCAGCGTGCGGCGGGTGATCAGGTACCATTCCGGCAGGTTGCTCAGGCGGTCGCTGGGGTCATAAAGCGGCGGGATTTGCACGCCCTGCACTTCTGCGTTGACGCCGTAAGAATAAACGGGGTAATACAGCAAAACCGCCGGCTGCTCGGCTGAGAAGACGACCTGAAAGTTGCGATAGAGGCGGGTGCGGATGGCGATATCGGTCTGGATGCGCGCCTGTTCCAGGTATTCGCTGGCAGGGCGGTTGTCCCATTGGGCGTAATTCTGCCCGCCGGTTGCCTCGGCCTGATGCCAGAATGGGTAGGGGTCGGGGTCGGGCGTGCGCGTCAGGTTCAGGTCCACCAGCGCGGCCTGATAGGCGCGCGGCGTCAGGCTGGCCGTCACCAGTTGTTCGTAGGGCAAGGCCCGCAGTGTGACTTCGATGCCGATTGCCTGCCAGTCCTGCTGAATGGCCTGGGCAATGGCGGCATGCTGCGGGGTATCCGGGTGCAGAAGGGTGAAGGCCAGGCGCTGGTTCTCTTTGACGCGGACGCTTCCCTCGCCGGCCGGCAGGGTGTAGCCGGCCTTTTTGAGCAGGGCAACCGCGCCTTCGGGGTCGTAGCCGATGGACTCGATGCCGTCGTAGTAGGCCCATGACCCCGGCAGGATGGGGCTGTTGGCGATAATTGCCTGGCCGTTCAGCAGGCGATCTACCAGCCGCTGGCGGTTGAGTCCCATCACCAGGGCGCGGCGCACGTCTTTGTCCTGGAAGAAAGGCGTTTCCGGGTTGTTGTGATTCAAAAGCACCAGGCTCAGCATCGGCTGGCGGCTGGTGTAAATGTACAGGTTGGGTTCGGCCAGGGAGGCGTTCAGGATTTCGGGTGTGATCTGGCTGAGGCCCATCACTTCGCCTGTCTGGTAGGCGCTTAGGGCGGAGGAGGCATCCGGGTAGTAGCGGAAGACGATTTGCGAGATGAAGGGCTTTTGCCCGTAATAGCCGTCAAAGGCGGACAATACGACGCCGGTGATTTGTCCACCGCCGGTAATGATGCGCTCGAATTTGTACGGCCCGCTGCCCACCGGCGACAGGTTGAAGGGGGCGTCTGGAATCTGTTCGGCCGGCAGGCTGCCCAGGATGTGCTGGGGCAGGACGCCGAAGGTTAGATAATCCAGGAAGGGGGCGTATGGCTCGGGCAGGGTGAACTTCAGACTCTTGTCACTGAGTTTTTTGATTTCGACCTCGGCCCACAGGTCTTTGATATCCTGCGGATAGAAGGAGGCCTGACTCCGGATCAGGTCAATGGTGAAGATGACATCGTCGGCGGTGACGGGAGAACCGTCATGCCAGACGGCATTCGGGCGCAGGGCCACGTTGTAGATGGTGCCGTCCTGTGAGACTCCCCACGATTCGGCCAGGTCGGGCACCGGCAGGCCGCGCGCGTCAAAGCGCATCAAGCCGCTGAAGAGCAGACGGTCCACGTCCCGGTCTGGTTGGTTGTTCCAGTCGAGCAGGGGGTTGAACCGGCTGGGGGCGCCAATCAGCGCCTCTGTGTAGACGCCGCCGGCGGCAGGCTGGGGCAAGATGGGAATCAGGGTCGCCTCTTGTTGGCTGAGCAGCAATACAGCCACAATGACGAGGGTGACCAGGACAATCGAAATCTGCCAGCGTAATTTTTTCATGGGCAAAAAAGAAAGGCCATTACCCCATGCCGGCTTGCTTTTGCTTTCAGGGGAACGGCCTCGCTTGGACGGAATGGGTGCTAGCGCGTCAGGAAAATGGACGCGATGGCCAGCGCGAAGAAGACTACCGAGAGCAAAATGGTCGCCGAGAAGAGCGTCTTTTCGATGCCGCGCCGGGCGGTGAAAACGCCGCCGGTGTCTGTGCCGGTCAGCCCGCCCAGGCCAGCGCCCTTGCTTTGCAAGATAACGCTGGCAATCAAGGCAATCGAAGTTATAATCAAGGCCACGTCAATATATTGGGTCATTCAGAACCTCCTGCAAGTTAGCGGCAGAATTATACCTGCGAAGCAGCGAAATCGTCAACCAAAGGTTTGCATGCACGAAATTGTGGTCAATTTGCATATGCACACGCGCTACTCCGATGGGACGGGCACTCATCGGGATATTGCCCGCGCGGCTCTACAGGCCGGCCTGGATGCGGTTATTGTCACCGACCACAACGTCTGGGTGCAGGGACTTGAAGGCTATTACCGCCAGGGCAGCCAGCGGGTCTTGCTGCTGGTGGGCGAGGAAGTTCACGATCAGAGGCGTGAGCCGCAAAAGAATCACGTGCTGGTTTTCGGCGCCGGGCGCGACATGGCCTCTTTTGCCGATGACCCCCAGTCTCTTCTGGATGCTGTTCGCGGCGCCGGCGGACTGGCTTTCCTGGCGCACATCCATGACCCGGAGCAGCCCGCCGTTCACGAACCGGATATTTCCTGGGTGGACTGGAGCGTGCAGGGATTTACCGGCGTTGAGTTGTGGAATGGGATGAGCGAGTTTAAGGGCTTGCTGAAGACGCGTCTGCATGCTTTGTTCTACGCCTATTTTCCCGAGTTGATTGCCCGCGGACCCTACCCGCAGGCCATCCAAAAATGGGATGAACTCCTGCTGGACGGGAAGCGCCCGGTTGCAATTGGCGGCTCAGACGCTCATGCTTTACACGCCAGCCTGGGACCCCTTCGCCGCACCCTTTTTCCGTATGAATTCCATTTTGCGGCCATCAACACCCATTTGCTCTTGCCGGCCCCGCTGAGCGGCGACCTGACCGCCGACCGGCGCCTGATTCTGGAGGCGTTTTCGGCGGGTCATGCCTTCATCGGCTACGATCTGCCGGCCTCGACGCGCGGCTTCCGCTTCAGCGCGCAGGGAAAGGGCATTCGGGCGGTCATGGGCGATGAAATTCAGGCTGCGGGCGCCCTCACCCTGCAGGCACATTTACCCGCTCTGGCCCACGAATGCCGCCTGATCAAGGATGGCAGGCCGATTCGCGTCTGGAAACGCGCCCAGGCCTGCACCCATATCGCCAGCGCGCCGGGCGTCTATCGTTTTGAAGCCTACCGCCGCGCCTGGGGACGTCTGCGCGCCTGGATTTTCAGCAATCCGATTTACATTCGTTGAGGTATTTACCTACCCTTAACCCTCCCGCAGGTTAGAACAGGGCCGGCAATTGATGCTGGTACTCATGACGGTGTCTTGCGACTTGGAAATTACGCCAAAACCTGCGGGAGGATAGGCAGTTACTCGTTGAGTAATTTCGGCAAAAGGGAAACGTCCCGAAGGTTTGATCAGCCTTCGGGACGTTTTGAGTCGGCAGTTACGGCGGGCCGGCTATTCGAGCAACGCTTTCAATTCTTCCCATTCTTCATCCGGCATGCCAAACCAGTTTTCCGGCTGAGGGAATTGTTTGCTGATGACCTCGTCGTGATAGGCTTTCAGGCCGTTGAGGATGACTTCGCCGGCGTTGCCGTAGACCTTGGCCATCTTCGGCTTGAACTTGGGGTAGAGGCCGAACATGTCGTGGTAGATGAGCAGTTGACCGTGCGCATGTGGCCCGGAGCCGAGACTCATGATGATGCAGTTCTCGGCGCGCTCGGTGATGAGTTGACACAGCCGGTCGGGGACCATCTCCAGCAGGATCATGAACGCCCCGGCTTTTTCGAGCGCTTTGGCGTCGTCCACGATCTTCTTGGCCAGGGCGGCGGACTTGCCCTGCACGCGGAAGCCGCCCAGTGCGGAGACGGATTGCGGCGTCAGGCCGAGGTGACCGATGGCCGGGATGCCGGCGTCCACGATGCCCTTGATGCGGTCGGCCATGGCGGCGCCGCCTTCCAGTTTGATGGCATCGCAGCCAGCCTCGGCCATGAAGCGGCCGGCATTGCGTATCGCCGTTTCAACACTCGGCTGGTAGGTCATGTAGGGCATGTCGCCGACGACGAAGGCGGTCGGGGCGCCGCGGCGGACGGCCTGAGCGTGGCGGATCATGTCGTCCATCGTCACCGGCAGGGTCGAGTCGTAGCCGAGCATGGTCATGCCGAGGCTGTCGCCGACGAGGATCATCTCGATGCCGGCCTGCTCCTGCAGGTGGGCGGTGGGATAGTCGTAGCAGGTCAGCCAGGTGATCGGCTCGCCTTTGCGGACCTTGTCGAACAGGTAGGGCAGGGTGATTTTCTTGCGGGGGGAAGGTTGTTCGGGCATAGGTTACTCCTTTTGGGGTTTTGGGGTTCTTTTCTTTCGAATTTTCAACTCGGTTAATGCTCTTAAAATGTCAAGGCGCTGGCGGTATTCTTCGAACTCGTTGTCTTCTGGCTCAGTTTGCTCCCACATTTCCATCCAGGAAAGCGCGCCGTCCGTGTTTTTTTCGGCGAGCAGCAGGTCAATTTGCGTTTTGCAAAGCGTGTTGAATTCGGTTACGTGGAAAAGATCTTTGGTCTCCATCCAGTGGTTGAGGATGGAACGCGCCTTCTCATAATCTTTTGCAACAATGGCTTTGCGCGCTGCGGTCATTTGACCGAAAAAGTAATCGGGGAAGGCCTCGATGATATGGCCGATAATGGCCTCGGCTTCTTCCCGCTTTTCTTGCATGGTCAGCGCCATCGCCAGGTTGTTGAGCAGGCCGGGATGCTCCGGCTGGATGACAAGCGCTTTGCGCAGGTATTCTTCGGCTTTGGCCCATTCTTTGTCCATCAGGGCTTGGACGGCTTTTCCCATCAATTCCAAGGCTTTTGTCTGCAGAGGATATTGGTCAACGATTGGCTCGGGGGTAATTTCGAAGCCCAGTAGCAGGATGGATCTCCATTGACCTTGAATCCACATCTTCACCTGGCCGCGTGGAGCAACTTTGTGTTTGGAGAGCACCTGGGCGGCTTTCAGCCGCATTTCGTCTGAACCTTTTTGGCCAAACGCAAAGCCTTTGAGCAGGTCCAGCCAGGCCGGATGAGCGGACGTCTCGGCAAGTTTGATGACCAATTCTTTGGCCTGGCTGTCGCCGCGTTCCAGGAAAAACGGCGCCAGTTGAAGCAGTTCGGGGTGCAGGTCCAAAAAGCGCTGCATGGCAGGCTGCAAGGCGTTCTCGTCTTTACTTTTGGCAGCCCGCTCCACGGCGCGTGTCATTTCGAGAATGGTTGTATGGGGCAGCATGTTGGACAGCGGAAACGCCCAGGGACCGTTGCGCTCATGGGCGGGCTTTTTCAGGTCCGCAAGATTCTCCTGGGCAGGTTCGAAATGGGGATTCTGCTTCAGGGCGCGCTGCCAATCGGCGCGGGCTCCTTTTTCGTCGCCCAGCATGTATTTCGATACGGCGACAAAATGGTAAAAATGCTCGTCCAGTTCCAGCGGGTCAGCCTCTCGGTTGGCGCGATCAGCCAGGTCGAGCAGGCCCTGGTCGTCGCCGACGAACGCCAGCGCTTCGGCGATTTTTATCCAGCGTTCGGAGGCCTTTGCAGTGGATGTTTTCAGCCGCTCGAGATAGGGATGCGTTTCTTCCTTCCGCCCGGACATGTACAGGTAGCGGACGAGGTTCGCCAGGGCGTGGACGTTGTCCGGCTCGATGGCCAGCACCCGCTGACAGGCCTCGATGGCGCGCGGCAGGTCGCCTTCCAGCCAGTAGATCTGGCTGAGGTTGTTGAGAGGCGGGACGAAGTGCGGTTTCTGGCGTTGCAGTTTTTCGATCAGCGCCTTGCCGCGCCCGAAATCGCCGCTGTTCAGACAGACCTGCACCTCTTCGTGCTGGACGGCAAAATCGAAGTCGGCCTCGAAATCCAGCCCGGACTCTGCCAGAATTTTCGGCAGGCCTTCCTCCAGTTGGCGCACCGTTTTCCTGACTTCGTTGGCGCGTTCATGCTGCGGCCAGCGTTTGAGAAATTCACGGAAAGCCTCCAGCGCCAGCACCAGGTAACCGTTGGCGAGACAGGCTCCCGCCGTTCCTAATTTGATCTCGGGGCGGTTGGGCGTCAGGCGGTGCAGGCTGCGCATGGCTTTCAGGTAGCCGCGGTTGTCTTGTAAATCGTAGCAGGCATTGGCCATCATTTCCAGCACATAGACCTGATTGGGATAGCGCTCATCCAGTTCTTCCAGAAGTTCCAGCGCCTGGGCTGGCTTTCCTTTATCGAGCAATTCGCCGGCTTCGTCCAGCCCTTCGCGCAGGCGGCGCGGCAGGTTGATGGGATCTATGCGGGCGGGGGAGTTTTTTTTGCTCATGGATGATTCCTTTGTGTGAGGTGGGGCAAATCGTAATTCCCTTTTTCTGGCCGAAAATGACAAAATCATCTGGGTTTTCTCCCCTCTCTTCCTGGGAGAGGGGCGGGGGTGAGGGTGGGTAGGTAGTTATAGCAAATCTCTGATTTGCCACGTTTGCGCAAGTCGGAGACTTGCGCCACGTTTCAAGATTTTAACAGCCTCGCCAGCGCGCTTTCGATCTTCCGGCGGTCTTCAGGGCGGGGGCGGAGTTGCAGGGCGCGTTGATAGTGTTCAACGGCCTCTTCCCGCCGTTTTTGCGGTTCCAGCGCCTGGAACGCCAGGAAGTAATGATTGCGGGGCTCGCGCGGATTGAGCCGGATGGCCTGGGCGAAAGAGGCTTCGGCCTCTTTGAACTTCTTCAGCCGGGCATAGGCGCTTCCCTGCAGGCAATAGAGGGAAGAACGGCCTTCGATATCTACCACTTTGCGCAAACCGCGCTCGAGGATTTTCAACGCTTCAGCGGGCGAACGGTTCAGTTCCATGAGCGCCCAGGCTTGCCAAACAGGTGCGTGTGTCGGGTCGGCGCGGGTGCCTTGCTCGAAGAGGGCGCGGGCGCGCTCCAGGTGGCCGGCCTTTTGCTCCATGAGCGCCCAGGCTTGATAGGTGGGTGCGTTTGTCGGGTCGGCGCGGGTGCCTTGCTCGAAGAGGGCGCGGGCGCGCTCCAGGTTGCCGGCCTTTTGCTCCATGAGCGCCCAGGCTTGCCAAACAGGTGCGTGTGTCGGGTCGGCGCGGGTGCCTTGCTCGAAGAGGGCGCGGGCGCGCTCCAGGTTGCCGGCCTTTTGCTCCATGAGCGCCCAGGCTTGATAGGTGGGGGCATCGGTCGGGTCGGCGCGGGTGCCTTGCTCGAAGAGGGCGCGGGC
>JAIOAQ010000002.1 GCA_019873735.1 Chloroflexota bacterium
AAAGAGCCGTTCCCGTTCCGTTAGGGGCGCACTAATTGTACCCAATCTTTGTCTTTTCAGACTCCGAAAGAGGTATCCAGACCACTTTTACAGAAAAATCCTTGCACTATCCAATTGTTGCCCGTCACGTTGCACTGTTGCCTGTTATGCAACTGGAAGGCGTATACAAACTTGCCTATCTAGAGAGGGGGTTGAACTTAGGGGAAAATCGTTATATAGTGAATGTGACTTCGTGCCGTTTTGATTCCCGGGGTCAAGTTATGAAGAACCTACCCCGTTTATTCTGCTGTTGGAGCCTTTTTGCGGCTACAGCTTCATCTTGCCGCGCCCGCTTCGCTGGACGCGAAACGCCTGCCATCCGCCCTTGTCTTTCAGGAGGGGTATAAAATGCGTAACATCTTTCACCTTGTCTCTTGCTGGTTGTCTACCGCTCTGCTAATAACATTTGCCCTTTTGCCAGAGCGTTCTGAGAGTCAATCCCCTCCTGAAAACTTTGTTTATGTTGAAGGCACCTACTTGATGCTGAACGGCGAGCGCTTCATTGTCAAAGGCTTTAACTATTTTCCGCGGGATTACGGCTGGACCGATATGACAACCTGGGATTGGGAAGCGGTAGATCGCGAATTTACCCTTGCTCAGGCCTATGGAGCCAATACCATCCGCACCGGTCTGCACATGCCGTCAGCCATTGGCGATCTTACCTGTGCAAGGGCGCGCACTTTCCAGCAGGTCCGGCCGGAATATCTGGAGGCGGTCCACAGGCTCATCAGCGTCGCCAAAAAACACGATCTGCGGCTGATCCTTTGGCTGGGGGATTTGTGCCCTCAAACCCTTTCTCCTGCCTACTATCCCGGCCTGCAGAGATACATTGGAGAAATTGTGCCCGTCTTCGCCAATGAACCCCAAATCATCGCCTGGGACTTGCAAACGGACATTGACGGATATGCCCTGCAGAAGCCCCCGATTGGCTGTTATGGAGAGAGGGCGGATTGCACGAAGACCAACATGCTTAACATGCTGCGCTTTATGGCCGACACTATCCGTCCGCTGGACCCAAATCATCTCATCACGGTCGGATTCTGCTGGCCGACTTCCTCCCTGCTGGCGCAGGATTTCACCGATTTTCTCATGCCGCAGATCTTAGGCGGCGATATGCCCGAAATTCTGGAGGGGGATCCGGCGGCCCAACTTACAGGATATGGCCAGGGCGCCGGCCTGGACTACGACACCATGGTGCGCACGCTGGAAGACAAAATTCGTTTCCTGCAAAGCCATATGACCCGTCCAATGCCGATTGTCTTCGCCGAATATGGCTCGCCAAGCGCCGGAGAAGATTATTATTCTCCCGAAGTGCAGCAGCAGATCTACGCTGCCGCGCTGGAAGTGGCTTTTGTGCGCCTGAAACTGGCCGGCGCGCTCAACTGGGCTTTGACCGATTTCACCTGGCCGCCAAAATCACAACCACTTGCCTACTTGGATAGGCCGCTTCCGGTCACAGAGCAGACCTTTGGCGCCTTCAACCTAGACTATTCGCCCAAGCCGGCGGCAGAAACCGCCAAAGCCTATTACGCCGACGCACCCACCATTACCTTTCAAGACCGACCGGAAGAGTTGAAATTCATCTTCAGCAAAACCTTTGTCCCAGGCGGGGAAGACACCCGCGTGCTGGCTGTTGCTTTCGATTCCATCACCTTCCTGAACAAAGATCGCTCATCGCTGTTAAAACTCGATATTGGCGACCCCTCGGCGCGGCCATTTCTGGCACAGGGCTTTTCTGGGGATGAAGGCCCTTATCAAGGAGATCCTACAACCTTTGTCTGGGCAGGTGGCGAGGAAAAAACCGCGCGGCTGTGGCTACCCTTTCCCGCAGAAGCACAGTACATCTCCCTGCGCATCAGCAGCGGCATAGAAGACATGAAGATGACCGTCCTGGTGGACGATGAAGAGATCAAGACCCTCTCCGTAGCAGTTGGTTGGAAGACGTATACGATCCAACTCCCCAAAGAACAACCGCTGACTGTTGGCAGCACCCTTAAACTGCGCGGCAAGTTCAACCTGCCAGTTTCGGAAGGAACGGTCACAATCCAGATGAGCAGCGACCAGACCACCTGGCAGGATGTTGCTAGCGTTGTGCCAAAAAGAGGACGCTTTGCAACTTCTGTACCAATTGAACACACCGGAACCCTCTGGCTACGCGCAGTCTGGAGCGGCGACGGGCTGTACCGATCAGCGATGAGCGAGGCAATCTCTCTCGACATCCCGGCTCCGCCGGTCGCGCCAACTGTTGTCCCGACTGCTACGATTGCCAGCCCAACTCCCGCGATGGAATCGATGCCCCAGGCGCCCGTTGGCCTTTATGAGGGGATAGGGGCTATTCTCTTGTTGCTGGTTGGACTGGGCATCTACTTTGTGCTGCGGCGCAAGCAAGCGTAGAGGCAGATGCTTGAACGATTAGAATCCGGTCACTTGGTGCACCGCCAGGAAGAAATCGGCGCGGCCGGAAACCGTGGTGCAGCACAGGAGGCTTGCGCCTGCGCCAATGCAGTTGTGCGGCTTGCTTGCCTGCCTGCCATTTTTGAGTATACACTGTAATGAGATGTTGCACCTGACGCCGCTCCGCTACGCTTCGCGGCGCAGGTAAAGCGCAAGCCGTTGGGCTTTTCCGAAAAGACCTATCATATAACTGGAGGAACAAATGAAGACAAAATTTACCACCCCTTTATTGGCTATGTTCGTTCTGCTTGTTATCGCCTGCGCCTGTCCGTTCACACTGCCCAGCGCAACGCCTACGCCACAGGTCATCTATCGCTCCCCAGACGACATGAATATCCAGCCTGGCGATATACCCGATCTGAAAGAGACACCCATTGAAAACCCCGCCACAAAAAAACTCCTGCCAGAGGCGGAAGACCAAAGCCAGCGTGCCTTTAAGGACAGCAAGCGGGATATCTACGTCGAGACCAACGTCATCCTGGTCAGCGATCCGTCCAAACGTTCCTACGACGACATCTACGAGCACACCGTCAGCCAGCGCCGACCCAATTCTCACCGTTCGAGCGGCGACAAGAGAGTTAATATCAGCGAACAGGGCTACCTGATACCCTTTAGTGACAAGACATGCGGAGAAGGACTGGTCCTCATCCTAATCCGCAGTAACGTGATCATGGTCATCATCGCTTGCGGCGAGAACGTGGACGAGGAATACGTGGTCAACATTGGCAAGATCATGGACGAGCGTGTTCAAGCGCCGCCCGAAGAGATCGGCATAGAGGACAAGCCACCAGGCTTGGGCGGCGAAGAACAGTGTGCCGGCCTAGACTTGAGCTTGGAAGAATGTGCCAATGCAGGTACCCATACTTATTTCCATCGAGAAATCGCGAACACTTGCAACGCGCTCCCTAGCGAACCAATAAATGTCCAGGTAGCAATCACCTTCTTTCAAGGTGGCGTAGAGATGAGAAACTTGAATGATGATACTACAGCCACATATACAAAGATCGCAACAAACACCTATACTGGCGAATGGTCAAACGAAATAGAAACAATCACATATACGATTACCTTTACCTTGAGCGGATTTAAACTTCACGGCCATAGCTCTGCACCGGCTAGAAATTGTGATTGGGAGTGGGAGGCGACAAGACAATAAACAAGTAACGACCTGCCCGGTTTCAGTAATTCGCGAAACGGCGTGGACATGGTTTCTTGGCTATGACCAGGCAAACCAGAGAGCCGTGTCTAAGCGTGTCATCAACAATAACCGAATTCTGCGTTCCCGAGAAGTCCCAAACACCTGGATTGTCATGGTGCGTTCCACTCTGCCGTTGGTCTTCCGGCGCGCGGATCGCGGAAAAATCGTCTCAATCATCGGATAAAATCCACGGTTCATCGTACTTCTTCTGGTACTCGTTCACGCTCGCCGCGCGGCGCTTGTTGCGCCAAAAATTGTTGTAAAATGGAATCGCAATCGGCAAAATCCGCGTCTTGGGGCGCTGAAGTCACCACGAAACGGGGCTAGGCGGAGCGAAAAACCGCCCCCGGCGGGCGGAGTCTCCCCTCCGGCGGGCTGTCCGAAGGTTTGTGAAAAGAGGTTTTTTGACAGTCTCGTTGGGCATCTGGAGTTGCAATACCATACTGCTGAGGAGAAGGAGATCATCTATCTATGGCGTCCAATAATCTTCCCAGAGGACTGAGTGGCATAGCAGGCGAATACTTTGTGGCGGGCGAGCTATCACGTCTCGGCTACATTGCTTCTATCACATTGCGGAACACAAAGGGAATTGATATCCTTGTTTCAAATGCTACCGCCACACGGCAAATCGCGATCCAAGTAAAGACGAATCAAGGTAGCAGACCAGAATGGGTCTTGAACAAAGAAGCCGAGAATTTCTATGCCGACAACCTGTTTTATGTGTTTGTAAACCTTAAAAAACCTGAAGAACGGCCTGACTTCTACATCGTTCCGAGCAAATTTGTTGCCGATTTTGTCATGACGGATCACCAAGAATGGTTGGAAACGCCGGGGAAAAAAGGCCAAGACCATAAAGATAATCCTGTAAGGCAATTTCGTAATCCCAAGCAATTTTTAGAGCGTTGGGATTTACTTGGCCTCTGACATCAGAAACGGCCTAACTCCCCGCTCTGTTGCGCTGGGGTGGCTGGGATGAACGCTGGTCATCCTCAACCTGATCACAGATTGTCTCATTACCCGGTGAACTAAATAGCGTAAAACCGGCTTATTTGGCGATCAAACGCGATCAGTGCAAAGACAGTAAAACGCTCTTCCTCAATAAAATATTCCCTGTTACCTTTCTACCGCCTCCTGCAACATACTAGGTGTGCATCACTCACGCAGGAGGCTTATGTATCCAGATATTCTACGAACCGAAAGCCTGCACATGGATGAAATTCAACTGGCTCGCGAAGCGCTAACCAGCGCCGAAGCCTTCGCCGAACTCTATCGGCGTAACGTGACGCGCGTCTACCGTTATCACATGGCGCACACGGGAAACGTCAAAGACGCCGAAGACCTGACCTCACAGACTTTTCTCGCCGCGCTGGAGGGCCTGCACATGTTTCGCGGGAACGGTTCCTTTGCCGCGTGGCTGATGGGAATCGCCTCGAGACGCCGCGCCCTCTTCTTTCGCGGACGCCGGCTCGAGGTCCCGCTGGAGGCGGCGCTGGATATCTCCTCGGGTCCGCCCACCGACAAGTCTGCCATGCTGCGGATACAAATTGAATCCGTCGCCCGCGCCCTGCGCCAGATCAGCCCCGACCGCGCCGAAGCCGTCACGCTGGTGCACTTCAGCGGGCTGACGTACGCCGAGGCAGCGCGCCTGCTCGGCAAAACGGAAGCCGCCGTCAAAATGCTCGTCTCGCGCGGCCTGACAGATTTGCGCGAGCGGACCTCCCTTGCGCTGGAGATGGAAAAATGACTCAGCACAATTTGAATCCCCGCGGCGATGAAATGAAAGACGAACTGGAACGCATCGCCGAAGCCGTTCATCCAAACCCCGCCTTTGTCGCCGAACTGGAAGAAAAACTCAAAGCCGCGCACAAACCCAAAAGCAGGTTTGCATTCCCGGCCTGGAAAAACATCCTCCCTGCCCTCGGCTGGGCGGCGGGACTCGCCGCCCTGGCTTTCCTCCTGAACTGGGGGATTCGCAACCTCGCGCCGATTCCCCCGCAGCCCGCATCAGGCGGCACAGCCACACCGTCCGCGCCTGAACCGATCATCTCCACCGCGGTCGTTTTGCCGTCGGAGGGTGAAACTTATGACTGGCGCGGCGCGACGCTGATTCTGCAAGCCGAATTACCCGCTGCGCCGAGCCAGGCGCAAATCTATGAATATCAACCGCCCGCTCCCATCACGCTGGAGGAAGCGCGCGCCTTTGCCGCCCAAATGGGACTGAACGGCGCAATCTACGGCAACCCCGGCGCCTATCTCATCGTGGATGGCGACCAGCGTTTGAGCATCTCCGCCGAGGGCCGCTTCGAGTACTACCCCGATTACCCGCGCTACCCGGCCTGGGCGCGGCTGGGCAACAGCCCGGCGACCATGCCGGTCAATGCCGGAGAGCAGATCGGACAGTTCCTGCAAAGTCACGGTTTCACTTTCGATTACGTGATTCGCCCCAGCGCGGTGTTTGGCGGCTATTTCGTCCTGCCGCTCACGCCGGATGGTTACCCGGTCTGCCATGAGTATTTCCGCTGCGCCGGCCTGCTGGTGACGCTGGATGAACAGGGTATCCTTTCGGTAGAAGGCAGCCTCGTGCGCTATGCCCCTGTGGACGTGACCAAAACCTACGAAATCATCAGCGCCGAAGAAGCCCTGCAAATCGTCCTCGCCGCCAACGGTCAGGCGGGGATGATCGAGGGGATGAACTCTGCCGGCGGCCCCCTTCCCACCTGGTACCGCCCCTATCCGCTCGAACAGACGGTGACCTACTACGGCTGGCTGAGCGTGATTCCCTCCGCCGAGGGCGGCGCGCCGCTGGTGCTGCTCGACGGCTACCCGGCGGCAGGCAGCGTCGCCGGTCTTAACAGAGGGAATGAGAGTTTCGTTGCCGCTCGCGGGCGCTTCCGCATGCAGAACGGCGGGCTGGTCTTTGAACTCGAAAGTTATGAGCCGCTATCGGGTTTTGTGGACGGCCTGTTAGGTACGATTCGCCAACGTTCCGATGGGACGACCGTGCTGGAGAGCGCCGAAGGCGAGACGCTGATCCTGCCTGATCCTCCCGCCAGCCTGTCTCTGCCGCTGGAAAACGCCTTTGTGCTGGGCGTGCGCCAGGGCGAGACCTTCGACTGGAAATCCATTGACCTGCGTATGACACATGGCGGCGGAGGAGGCGGCGGAGGTGGACTGGGCTTCTACCGCCTCAACCTGAGCGGGACGCCTGTCCCCTTCCCCACGCCCGAAGCCGCGCCGCAGTTCGGCGGTGGTGGCGGAGGCGGCGAGGGCGGGCAGACCTACACCGTGCAGGAGGGCGATACGCTCTCGAAAATCGCCGAGCAGTTTGGGGTCACGGTGGAGGCGCTGATGCAGGCCAACGGCCTCAATACCCCCGGCCTCATCTTCATCGGGCAGACGTTGGTCATCCCCGCCGAGGCCTCCTTCCAGCCGCAGCGCGTCGAGGCATTGCGCGGCACGCTCTCCATCACCATCTATCAGCGCACTGACGGCAGCCAGCGGGCGGACTACCAACTCATCAACAATGGCACGCCCTTCCCGTCCCTGCCGCTGGCCGGCGAGAACCTGGAGGCATTACAGCCTTATCAATACATGCCCGTGGACGTGTGGGGCGTGATCGAAACGCGCGATGGCCAGCCCGTGCTTAATGTGGAACGCTATGAAGTCCCCTTCCCCGACCTGCAATTCCAAATTCTGCACGGCACACAGCAAAGCGTCACGCTGGAGGGGCAGACGGCGACACTCTTCACCGCCACAAACGGCACAACCTACGTCCAGATGTCGCCCGACGGCTTTTGGGTGGACGGCTCAACAGCCGGACTGCCCGGCGACGAAGTTGCCATCGAAGCGTTGATCGTCCCCGGCGAATCCTTCGGCGGCTACCCGGCGGCGCGGGTCTTTGCCGCCACGATGGTGCCGCAGGGCGGGCCGACGCATGAACTAACCGTCACCGCCAACCAAATCCCGGTGTACGACGAGCCCCAGCCCGGCGACTTCACCCCGCCCACAGCAGTCATCGAACGCGTCGAGTTGGTCTACTACCTGCCCGACCCCAACGGCAACACCGACCTCAACGACCCGGACGCGCGTTACCTCCAGCCCGCCTGGATGTTCAGCGGCCGCTACAGTGACGGGACCGCCTTCTTCATCCTCGTGCAGGCGCTGAAACAAGAGTATCTCCTGCCGGAAATAGCGCCATATACACCGCCGGGGTAAAGAGCAGTCAACCAGATTCAACAGTTCACTCCTTCATCAGTGCTGCCCGCCAGGGCAGCCTGTTTTTTTTTGCAAATCCCTGCACCATGTGGTATACTTCTGCCGCTTGTAGACCGACCAGTCGGTCTACAACAGGAGAAAAACATGGTTGAAGAAAACGCCCAAGAAACCCGAACGCGCATCCTTGAGGCGGCGGTCAAGGTCTTTGCCACCAAAGGCTATCACGAGACCAAGGTGGACGATATCGTCAACGAATCGCGCACCTCCAAGGGCGCCTTCTACTTTTACTTTCCCAGCAAGCAAGACATCTTCCTCGCCCTGGTAGATACCTTTGCCAAATTGTTAGAAGACCGCCTGAACGAGGCGCTGCAATCCAAAGCGCACGGCCTGGAACAGATGGACGCTGCCCTGACCTCCATTCTTGGCCTCTTCAGCCAGTATCGCGGGCTGGCAAAGATCGCCCTTGTCCAGGCGGTAGGCCTGGGAGCCGCTTTCGAAGAGAAGCGCCGCGCCATCAACGACCGCCTGACGCAACTGGTTCAGGCCCGGCTCGACCAGGCAGTCGCCGATGGCAGCCTGCCGCCCCAGTCCACCGAGATCGCCGCCCGCGCCTGGATCGGCGCGCTGAACGAAATCGTCACCCACTGGATTTACACCGGCCACCCGCCGCTCGAGGCCTGCCTCCCCGACGTGCGCCGCTTTCTGGCACGCTCGGTCGGCGCGCCCACAGACTAAATGCCTTGTTTGAAAACGCCTCCCCAGGGAGGCGAAATCACATCCACGGAGGAATCCATGAACGAAAAACTCACCCTCAAAGACATCCTTGGCCCGATGCGGCTGCCCTTCCTGCTCCTGCCGCCCGTCTGCGTGGCGCTCGGCGCCAGCGTCGCCTTTTGGCGCAGCGGCGAAATCAACGGCTGGTACGCCCTCCTGGCGCTCATCGGCGCCATCGCCGCGCACATCAGCGTCAATGCCTTCAACGAATTCTTCGACTTCAAAAGCGGACTGGACGCCATCACCCAAAAGACCCCCTTCAGCGGCGGAAGCGGCACCCTGCCGGCGCGTCCCCAGGCAGCCAAAGCCGCCCTGCTCACGGCCATCCTCACCCTGCTCATCACGGCTGCCATTGGCCTGTTCTTCTTCAACATCCACGGCTGGGGCATCGTGCCGCTTGGCCTCGCCGGCCTGATTCTGATCGTCTTCTACACCACCTGGATCACCCGCAACTGGCTGCTGTGCTTGTTAGCGCCCGGCGTGGGCTTTGGCATCCTGATGGTCATGGGCACCGACTTTGTCCTGACGGGCAGTTACTCCCTCGCCGCCGCGCTGGCCTCGCTCATCCCCACCTTCCTGGTCAGCAACCTGCTCCTGCTCAACCAATTCCCCGACGCCGAGGCCGACCGCCAGATTGGGCGGCGTCACCTGCCGATCGTCGCCGGCCGCCGCACCAGCAGCATCGTCTATGCCGTCTTCCTGGCGCTGACCTACCTGAGCATCGTCCTGAGCGTCGCTCTTCATTACCTCCCCCCGCTCTCCCTGCTCGGCTTGGTCACCCTGTTCATCGCCATCCCCGCCGGACGGGGCGCATACACCTTCTCGGAAGACATTCCCCGCCTCCTGCCGCACATGGGACAGAACGTCCTCATCAACCTGCTCACCCCCCTGATGGCAGCCATCGGCATCACCATCGCCTCGTTCCTGGCCTGACCCCTCACCCGTTCCCGTTATAATCTGCGGCGGCTGCCCCTCGTGCAGCCGCCGCTTTCTTTCTGCAGGAGTCCGTATGACCCACCTCACCGGCGATGAACGCGCCGCCTACATCCGCAACCTGTTCACCCGCATCGCGGCGCGATACGACTTGATGAACCGCCTGATGACCGGCTTCCAGGATGTCCGCTGGCGGCACGAAGTCATTCGGCTGGCTAGGCTCAGTCCCGGCGCTTCGCTCCTCGACCTGGGAACCGGCACCGGCGACCTGGCGCGCCAGGCCCGACGGCAAATCCCCCAGGTGCGCCTCGTCGCCGCCGACTTCACCCTGACCATGATGCAGGTCGGCAGTCAGCGTTACGGGCCGCTCCCCTGGTGCGCTGCCGACGCCTTGACCCTCCCCTTTCCCTCCCAAACCTTCGACGCGGTCGTCTCCGGCTTCCTGATGCGCAACGTGATTGACATCCGGCAGGCCTTGCAGGAACAATACCGCCTCCTCAAACCCGGCGGGCGGATCGTCATCCTCGACACCACCCGTCCCAAGAAAAACCTGCTCTCGCCGCTCATCTGGCTGCACATGCACCTGATCATCCCCGTCCTGGGGCGGCTGCTCGCCGGCGAAGCCGAAGCCTATCATTACCTGCCGGATTCAACCGAGGGCTTCCTCTCTGCCGAAGAACTCGCCAGCCGCCTGGCCGCGGCCGGATTCGTCGAAATCGGCTACCGGCGGCTGATGTTCGGCACAATCGCCATCCACTGGGGCAAAAGACCAGAAGACGCCTCCCGCTGATGTAGCCCAAGTCTCTGACTTGCACATCCAGAGCAAAGCAACGCTTTGTCCACCGGCGGCGGGATCAATCCCCCGCTCAGGTCGTGAAAGTCGGCTGGAAGCCGACTACACCTCCGCATTTGGCGGTTTGGATATTGAGCCAAAACCTGCGGGAGGGTAGGCGGTTCCCTTTTTTGCAGGAAAGTGGAACAAACGGGCCAACATCCTGTATAATAGAATTGTCAGACAACCCACAAGGAGGCGCAATGATTCAGAGTTACTTTCGCCCGGCCACGCTGGAAGAAGCCCTGCAACTGCTTGCTCAGCCAGGCACCTACCCGCTGGGCGGCGGGACGATCTTGAACCAGCAAAAAGATGCCGATTTCTCCGTTGTTGACCTGCAAGCCCTCGGCCTGGACAAAATTCACAAAGTCGGCGAAAAACTGGAAATCGGCGCAACCGTCACCCTGCAATCCCTTCTTGACTATACGCATACCCCCGAAGCGCTCAAAACCGCTCTACGTCTCGAAGCCCCGCTCAACCTGCGCAACATGGGCAGCGTGGCCGGCGCGCTCGTCTCCTGCGACGGCCGCTCGCCCTTTGCCGCGGCGATGATGGCGCTGGACGCGAAGTGCACAGTCGTCAGTCATCAGTCGTCAGTCATCAGTCTGGGAGACCTGCTGCCGCTTCGAGAAGAACAGTTGCGCGGCAAACTCATCACCAAAATCGAGATTCCCCTCAACGTCAAACTGGCTTACGAACAGGTCGCCCGCACGCCCGCCGACAGGCCGATCGTCTGCGCGGCGCTGGCGCAGTGGGCCTCCGGCCGGACGCGCCTGGTCATCGGCGGGTGGGGCGGCTCCCCCTCCCTCGCCATGGACGGCCGCGACGCGACCGGTCTCGAACCGGCCGCCCGCAACGCCGCCCACGACGCCGCCGACGAATGGGCCTCCGCCGAATACCGGCGCGAGGTGGCCGTTGTGCTGGCAAAGAGATGCCTGGAACAGATACAAGGCTAATACATCATGAAACAATTTTGGTGGCCCCTGTTTGTTCTGATGCCAACCTCCCTGGCCGCATCATTGGTTGCGCCAGCAGGCCTGAGCGCGGTGATTGGGAAACGTAGAACAAGTCTTTAGACTTGTCCGATTTAGACTTGTCCGATTTAGACTTGTCCCCTGAAAACTCATGGCCGAAATCTTCTACCGCCACCTGCCCCACCTCCACCTGCCCAACGCCACCTACTTCATCACCATCCGGCTGGCAGGCAGCCTGCCTCTCGACGCCCTGGCACGGCTGCAGCAAGAGCACGAACAGCAGGAACGGCTGCTCAAAGCGCGTTTGCAGGGACAGGCGTTGGTAGAAGAACGTTACAAACTCCAGAAAAAGTTCTTTGCCCGCTACGACCAGATGCTCGACGCCGCCATACACGGGCCGCGCTGGTTGGCAGAGCCGCGCGTGGCCGAAATTGTTGCCGGCGAAATCCATGCCCTACACCCTGAATACTATCATCTGCAAGCCTATTGCCTGATGAGCAATCATGTACATCTGCTCATAGATCAACAAGACATTCCCGAGCCCCCGCCGCGCAAGGACGGAAAACGTTACACTGCGCTCAGCCGGGCGATGAGACAACTGAAAAGCAAAAGTGGCTATGCCTGTCTCCAGCAAATTGGGCAACATGGCGATTTTTGGCAACATGAAAGTTACGATCATGTAGTAAGAAACGAAAATGAATTCCAGCGAATCCTGACCTATATCATCGAGAACCCGGTCAAAGCCGGGTTGGTAAAAGAATGGCAACAGTGGCCATACACTTACGTTAATCCGGAGTTGTTGTAGGACAACTCTTAAGAGTTGTCCTACTACAAGAGTTGTCCTACAAGAGTTATCCAAAATTCTGGCAACCTGCAATCAAATTCGTGATCGTCAACCCACTTCCCCTCCCTGCAGGGGAGGGGCCAGGGAGAGGTCCCAAGGAGCAAAAGCATGAACCTTACCTTGAAAATCAACGGCACTTCTTACGAAATCGAAACCTCCCCATCGGCGAGCCTGCTTTCGGTCATTCGCTCGCTGGGCTTTCACTCGGTTAAATTCGGCGACGAGCACGGTCTGACAGGCGCGGACACGGTGCTGCTGGACGGCCGCCCGGTCAACGCGGCGGTGATGCTCGCCGCTCAGGCGGAGGGACATCAGATCGCCACGCTGGAGGCCCTCGGCGAACACCCCGAACAGGGCTGGAAAAAGACCGGCGGCTTGCACCCGCTTCAGCAGGCTTTCATCGAGAGCGGCGCAATTCAGTGCGGATACTGCACCCCGGCGCAGATTCTCGCCGCCAAGGCCCTGCTCGACCGCAACCCCAACCCGACCGAAGCCGAAGTGCGCGAAGCCATCGCCGGCGTGCTGTGCCGCTGCACGGGCTACGTCAAGCCGGTGCAAGCGGTGTTGAAGGCGGCGGCGGTGATGAGGAAAGAACCAGTAATCAGTGGACAGTTATCAGTGATCAGTGGACAGTCATCAGTGATCGGTGAGCAGTTGCCCGGCAAAGACGAGGGAACGGAGTTGCCCCCCGCCACGCCCGGCGACAGGACGATGACACAGCCGCGCACCATGCCGAAAGTCATCATCGCTCCCGAAACCGACGGCTGGCAAACGGTCGGCAAGCCCGAGGTCAAGGTGGACGCGGTCAAACTGGCGCAGGGCAAGCCGGCCTTCGCTGCCGATTTCGAGAAGCGCGGCCTGCTCTACGCCAAAGTCCTGCGCTCGCCGCATGCCCACGCCCGCATCAAGCGCATTGACGCCAGCCGCGCCCGCGCCCTGCCCGGCGTGGCCGCCGTCCTGACCTGGCAGGACATCCCGCGCGTCGTCTATTCCACCGCCGGCCAGTCCGACCCGATTCCGGGTCCGCTCGACACGTTCTCGCTCGACAACAAAGTCCGCTTCGTCGGCGACCGGGTGGCCTTCGTCGCTGCCGAGACGCCCGAAATTGCCGAGGCGGCGCTGAAACTGATTGACGTGGAGTACGAAGTCCTGCCGGCCGTGTTGGACGTGCGCGAGGCGACGAAACCCGACGCGCCGGTCATTCACGATGAGCCGGAATACGTGCCGTTTGCCGTCTGCGACCCGCAAAAGAACCTGGCCGCCGAGATCCGCATTGACATCGGCGACGTGGAGAAAGGCTTTGCCGAGGCGGACGAAATCTTCGAGGCCGAGTACGTCGTTCCGAAGGTGCAGCAGGCGCACATCGAACCGCACGTCGCCCTGACGTATTGGGACGAGGACGACCGCCTCGTCATCCGGACCTCGACCCAGGTCCCGTTTCACGTGCGCCGGCAACTCGCCCCGGTGCTGGGACTGCCGGTCAAGCGCATCCGCGTCATCAAGCCGCGCATCGGCGGTGGATTCGGCGGCAAGCAGGAGGTCCTCATGGAAGACGTGGCCGCTCACCTGACGATCGCCACCGGCCGCCCGGTTCTCTACGAATACACCCGCGAGGAAGAGTTCATCGCCGCCCGTTCGCGCCACCCGATGCGCATCCGCCTGAAGACGGGCGTCAAGCGCGACGGGACGATCACTGCCAACGAAATGTACGCCCTCTCGGATACGGGCGCCTACGGCTGCCACGCCTTGACCGTGACCGGCAACACCGGCCACAAGTCCATGGCGCTCTACGTCGGCGACGGCGAATACCGCAAAGCACCCAACATCCGCTTCTACGCCGACATTGTGTACACCAACACGCCGCCGGCCGGGGCCTACCGCGGCTACGGCGTGCCGCAGGGATTTTGGGCGGTGGAGCGGCACATGGAAAAAATTGCCCGCGCCCTGGGCCTCGACCCGCTCGAATTCCGGCTGAAGAACGCCCTGCGGCCCGGCGAGTACCATCCATTCAGCACCGCCTGGAACGAGGGCCGCGAGCCGCGCCCGGAGATCATCCACACCGTTGGGCTGGAGGAATGCGTCCGCCAGGGCAAGGCGGCGATCGGCTGGGATCAGAAGTTTGGGAATGAGGAATGGCATGTAGGACGGGCTTTTAGCCCGTCTGGACAGGCTGAAAGCCTGTCCCACAAGCGCAAAGGCATCGGCGTTGCCCTGGTCATGCAAGGCACCGCCATCCCCTACCTGGACATGGGCGGGGCTTCGATCAAGATGAACGACGACGGCTCGTTCAACCTGCTGATCGGCGCAACCGACCTCGGCACCGGCTCGGACACCGTCCTGGCGCAGATGGCCGCCGAGGTGTTGGGCGTGCCGACCGAAGACATCCTGGTCTATTCGTCCGACACCGACTTCACGCCCTTCGACAAGGGCGCGTATGCCTCCTCGACAACCTACATTTCCGGCACAGCCGTCACCAAAGCGGCGCAGATTTGCGCCGAGCGCATCAAGATTCGGGCGGCGAAGATGCTGAATGAAAAGGTAGATAAGTACACAAGTACACAGGTCAAGGCGGAGGAGATACGCCTGGCAGAGAAAAAGGCCATCGCGCCAGATGGAAGGTCGGTAACTCTGACCGAAATCGCCCTCGACAGTTTGCACCGCAACGAACAGGAGCAAATCATGGGCGTGGCGTCATACGTCTCGCCCTCCTCGCCGCCGCCGTTTGCTGCCCAATTTGCCGAAGTGACCGTGGACACCGAAACCGGTCAGGTGACGGTGGACAAACTGGTCATGGCGGTTGATTCGGGCGTCATCGTCAATCCGCTCACCGCTTCGGGGCAGATCGAAGGCGGCATGACGCAGGCCCTCGGCTACGCCGTCTGCGAAGAGATGACCTGGGACGAGCAGGGGCGCATCCGTCAACGTGACTTCGACCGCTACCACATCTTCCGCGCCGATGAAATGCCCGAACTGGAGACCATCTTCGTCGAGACCTTCGAGCCGACGCACCCGTTCGGGGTCAAAGCCGTGGCCGAAATCCCGATGGACGGCGTCGCCCCGGCGGTGGGCAACGCCGTGCTGGACGCGGTCGGCGTGAACGTTGACGAGAACCCGGTCACGCCGGAGAAGGTCTGGCGGGCGATTGTCGCTGGTCAAACAGGGAAATAGTGTAATTGCCCACCCTTAACCCTCCCGCAGGTTAGAAGAGGGCCGGCAAGCCATACCGGCAATCATTGAGACGTCTTCTGGCCTGGAAATTCGGTCAAAACCTGCGGGAGGGTAGGTAGTTACCAACAACAGGAAAGTCTTTCCCTGAAAAGTAAAGAAAACCATCGACAAGCCAGCCAGCAAAGGCACAGAATGGTGTAAAATCATTCCAAGAGCCTATGACGCTTCAAATTCCTCCAACAGTAGCCCCTACAGGTTTTCCCCCGGTCGCAGAGACGCTGATGGCGGCAGTCGAGAAGATTGTCAACTCGCTCCACCCGCAAAAAATTATTCTCTTTGGCTCTTACGCTTACGGGCAACCTACACCCGATAGCGATGTGGATTTGCTGGTCATCATGGAAACGGACAAGCCTCCTCGCGAACGGGTCGTGGCAGTTTCGCTGGCGTTGTATCCCCGCCCTTTCCCGGTGGACATTCTGGTCAAGACCCCGCGTGAATTAGAGGAAGAGGCGCCCCGCAACTTTTTCCTGCGTGAGATCATAGAGAGGGGGGTGGTTTTATATGAGCGTAGATGACCCTGTCGAATGGGCACGTTATGCCGAAGAAGACTGGAATGTAGCCGCCTCGCTCATGCGGCGGAAACATCCTCCTTCCACGGCAATTTGTTTCCACGCTCAGCAAAGCGCAGAAAAATATCTCAAAGCCCTTTTGCTCGCCAGCAAAGTCAACTTCCCAAAAACGCATGATTTGGCTGCCCTGAACTCCCTGTGCGAACAACATGGCATTCTGACCGGATTCTCGCCACAGTTGCTGACCCTGCTGACCGATCACGCGGTTGCGGCGCGTTATCCCGGCCAGGAACCAACGCTGGAAGAAGCCCGCCAATCCCTGGAAATTGCCAAAAGCGTGCGCAAGTTTGTCCGCAAGTGGCTGGGAATGAAGTAACCGTTCATCCCGCCTTGGTTGCCAGCCTTGTTATGACCTTCAGAAGGATTAAAAACTGAGATTTGCCCCACGCAAAAAGCGCCCGCGGCGGGGAGCATTCCCAGGCCGCGGGCAAATTCAATATTTGCCCGGCGCAGCGAGCGCGGGCAGGAGCCGGCCCGGCCATCATCCAAAAGCCTCGGCAGGGCAGGGATGCCCGCCCCGCATTTCTGGCATCTTCGCAGGATAATGTAGAGCAAACCAAACGAAAACCGACGTTGTTGTTGAAGTTGTCGGGTTCGTTCCTGTTGCGGTAAGCGCAACGGGCGTTGTTTCGATTGTTGTTCCACGCGCCGCCGCGCACCTGAGGGCCGCCCCTTCACCACGCGCCTTACGGCGCGGCAGTGACTGTCTTTTGCCAACCGCCCAAGAGTCTGCCTATTTCTGCCACCATTTTCGAGACGTGACGGTATTGTGCAGAAGTGAGCCAGCCCCACTTCTCACACAAACGCAGATACAGGCGCACCTTGCGCAACTCCGTATCCGCAGCACGCAACAATTCAGCGCGCCGGGTGTTCCTGCAGGCGTTGGCCTCAATGAGCAACTCTTGAAAATTCAGCGCCGCATTGTGCAAACGCTGGGTGACTACAAAACGTTGACTGCGTGGGAAACCTTCAGCAACCGGAATCAGCCAGGTGATAAAGTCATAAGTGCGGGTAAAAATCACCATTTCTTCAGACATAGAGCAAGCCTGTATCAGCCAGCAATTTTTCTCTCAGATGGAAGGTATTACCATGGGAGGCATGATTCAGCCAACCCTGCAACGAGGCGCGCAAACATGACAGGGGAACACCCTCGCGCAGCAGCCTCCAAATTTTACGCCGGAAGGCATATCCTTTGCGCGCCTTCAAACGGCGATGAGTAGGAAAGACAATAAAGCCCAAAAATGGAATACCCTGCGTCACCGGCCTCGGGTGGGCGGCGCCGCAATGCAGAGTCAGCCGCAAGCGCGCCAAACGCTCAAGGATTCTATCCCGCCAGTCCATCAATTGCTTTTTATCATTTCCAAACAGAAGAAAATCATCTACATAGCGCAGGTAGGCTTTGCAGCCCAACTCGCGGCGAACAAAATGATCGAAAGGATTAAGATAGCAGTTTGCCCACCATTGCGAAGTCAGATTGCCAATCGGCAGGCCGCGCGGCCGGTTAATAGCAAACAAATCATCGCCGGGGAAATACACCATGTCATACTCTTCTGCCAGCACACCGCGCCCGCTAAGCAGGATGCGTTCAATAAGCCACATGACACTCTCATCAGGGAGCATTTTACGCAGCGTCTCGACCAGAATGGCATGGTCAATCGAAGGGAAAAACTGCACAACATCACAGGGCAAAACGTAACGGAAACGGCGCGCATACCCCTGGCAGGTATCCAGCGCACGATGTGTACCCTTCCCTACCCGATTGGCAAAACTATTGGCAATGAACAGGCGCTCGAAATACGGCGTGGTGACCAGGCATAAAGCATGATGTACCACCCGGTCGCGAAAAGGCGCAGCGGAAATCAGACGCCTTTTGGGTTCGTGAATATAGAAAGAATGATAGGCTCCCGGCTGCCAGGTTTGTTCGCGCAATTCCCCTTCCAGCGCCAACAACTGGTCAGCCAGGTCAAATTCGAAGGCGGCCGTGGCGCCCCGCCCGCGCTTGCCGCGGGCGGCCTTGTCATACGCCAGGCGCAGGGTTTCCCATGCACACAATTGATCTTGAAGCGTCATATAAAAACTCCAAAAATTTTTAACGCGGCCCGCCTTACGGCGGGGAAGGGCGAGTCAGAGATTCAGAGTCCAGAGATTCAGAGTTCAGAGATGGGGATGATGGAGAGCAAACCAAACGAAAACCGACGCTGTCGTTGAAGTCGTCGGGTCCGAGCCTGAAGCGGGAAGCGCAACGGGCGAAGTTTGGACCGCTTGTTGTTCCACGCGCCGCCGCGCAGAACACGCTCTTCACCGTGTTCGGGCCCAAAGGGGTCACGGACGGCCTGCCCGGCGCACAAGCGGTACGTTTCGGGCGCATACCAATCCGCACACCATTCCCAAACATTGCCGGCCATATCGAGAAGCCCACGGGGGGTGTTGCCGCGCGGGTAAGCGCCAACGGGTGAAGGCCTCATCACCCGCCCCTCCAGGGTGTTGGCGCAATCGGGCTGCCAGCGGCTGCCCCAGGGCCAGAGGGCTTGCTGCGCCCTGTCTCCCAGCCAGCGGGCGGCTTTCTCCCATTCCGCCTCGCTCGGCAGGCGGATCCGCCAGCCGGCGGGCAGGCGGTTAAGGGCGCGCAGCGCCGCCTCCAGCCAGGCAGCGTAGGCGCAAGCCTCGTACCAGGTGACGCCGATTACCGGCTGATTCTCCCCCATGAACTCGCCCTGCCCCCACAGAAAAGGACGGACAACACGGCCGCGTTCATCGCGCTTTTGCGCTTCGAAGCGCTCCCACTGCTGGCGCAGGGCATCGTCCTGCATGCGCATCTGTTCACGATACCATTCTGCCTGCGCAGGAGAGAGCGCGCCGCGGCGCACCAGCGCCTCGATTTGTTTCAACACCCGGGCCTCGTTTTGGCGCAGAAGCCGAATATAGCGCGCCTGATAACTTTCCTCAAACGGCAGAGGGGCATCGCGCCAGCGGCGGGCGCCGGGCGCCTGCCAGTAGGCGTCGTCTTCGTAACCGCCCGACTCGATGAAACAGCGGTACTCGGCCACCGTCACCGGCCAGCGGGCGATCTCAAAAGCGCTGACAAAGAGGCGGTGGGCGGGGAGTTCGTCGGCGGCGGGCGAAAAGCGGTGAAAGAGCATCAGTGAGAGGGCCTGGCGGGGTGTGCAGCCCCTGACATATTCGCCAGCCGGAATGGTCACCCAATCGGGTTCAATGCAGGCGGCCTCCTTCCCAAAGGCGCCCGGCAAGGCATGGCGCCGCCCCAGCAGGCGCGGGTCGCCCAGACGGGCCAGGGTGCGGCCGGCCTCCAGGCGGGCAGGCAGGCGGGCGCCGGGGGATTGCAATTCGTCCAGCAGGCGGCTGCGGAGGGTTTTGAGCGTTTGTTCGGGAAGGTCGAAGCCGGCCTGCAGGGCAATCTGCCCGGCGAGAGGGCGGTTATCGTTCATTACGGCTTGCAGCAAGCGCTCGGCCTGCTGCGGCGGCAATAAGCCGGCTGCCAGGATGATGGTCTCTTCCCAGCCGGTGCGCGGCGGGGGCGGCAAAGGGTCCCAGCGGCTGCGGACAAACTTCCAACGCCGCCAGGGCGTGCGCCACTTGGAGCGCAAATTGCGGGCCTGAGCGAAGCGGCGGGCAAATTCACGGGCGGCGAAAAACTCTTGCAAGAGTTGATGCTGAAAACGCACACTGAAGGGAGTGAGATCGAGCAGGCTGCAATCGCGCCCCAGTGCCAGCAAATCTTCGGCAGAGAGGGCCGTCTGGGCGGCGCCCAGGATACGGCAGGCTTCGGCGCGGGAGAAGGTGTAGTTTTGGCTGCGCTCCAGTCCACGCCAGGCCAGGCGGGTCAGTCCATCTGCAAAAGCCTGACGATGCTCATCGGTAAGCAAACGTCCGCCGGGGCGGGCAGCCTCGTAATCCAGCCAGGTGCAGATGAATTGATCCAGCAAGGCAGCACGGTTGGGCGGCAGGCCGCTCTGCCCGCTCAGGCGGGTGAGCATGACCAGCCAGAAAGGGATTTGCGCCAGGGCGAACATGTCGCCGCGGCCTTCGCGGCGGTCCTGTTCCAATTGCTGCCAGAGGGTTGCGGCACGTCCGGGCAGGCGTTTTTCGAGGAAGGCGCGAATGCGCTCTTCGTCCATGTCATGAATCACCAGGCGCGGCGCGGCAATGCCTTCGCCATAATCGGCAATGCGGCAGGCCACCAGGGCGCGGTTGCCGCGTCCGGCGAATTCATCGCTGTGCAAAAAAGCGCGCCACTGCGCCAGGCGCGTCTCGTAGCCGGCGCGCGGCATTTCGTTCAGGCCATCGGCAAAGAGCCAGATTTGCCCATTTGCCAGCGCCTCATCCAGGCCATCGAATCCCAGAGCCGCCTTCCAGGCCTGGCGCAGGAAGGTGAGCGGCGTGCCGCTGCGATGGGCGCTGAGCGAGACGAAGAACGGCAGGCGTTCGGCAGAGTCGGCCAGGCGGCGCTCCACCTGCAAACGGGCAAAACGGCGCATCAGCGTGCTTTTGCCGGCGCCCGGCTCACCAAGCAAGGCAAGGACGGCATAGGGCTGGCCGGTGCGTTCATCGGTGGCCTGCAGGGCTTCCTCGAGGTTCTTAAAGGTCCGTTGTTCGCGAAAAAGTTGCTCCGGGTTGAAGGGTTGGGCGCCGAGGCGCAGCCGCCCGGTCAGCCGCGCCCACCATGAGCGTGGTTCCTCCGATCCGCCCAGGTGCAATCCCAGGCGCGGCGTCAATTCTTCGCTCAAACCGCCCTCGAGGGGAACGTAGAACTGCTCTTCAGAGGGTTTGAGAGGGAGTTCGTGTTGGCGCAGGGCACGCAGGTAAGCGTCCAGGTCAGCAGCCGGGTCTTTGGGGTCAAGAGAGCGCCGCAAGTCGCTCAGGTAATTCTCTTCCCGCCGCTGAATTTCCTCTGCCGTTGGCGGCCTGCCGCGCAAGAGCGGCAGCGAACGCGCCCAGTCTTCAATCCGCCCTTGCAGCACTTTGCCCACCGGGGTAAGGAGGAAAGAGAGCAGGGCCGCCAGCGCCAGCAGAAGCAGGCCGGGCACACCGTAGGCCTGCCAGATATCGGGCAGGCATTTGCGCAAACCATCGGTCAGGCAGGAAACGATCGGGCTTTCGGGCGGCGGAGCAGGCGTCGCGGTCGCAGGAGCAGGCGGGGTAACCCCTGCGGGCGACGTGCAGGCCGCCAGGAAGGAAAGAAAGAGGAGCCAAAAGAAATTTTTCCAGCGCATCCAACCCTCCGCGTTGCACTCCATATAGCGACAGAGGTATTTTAGCATAAGTCGTAACTGCCTACCCTCCCGCCGGTTTGGCGCAATTTCCAAACCACAAGACGCCTCTGTGCAGTTGCTGACATCGGTTATCAGCCCCGTTCTAACCTGCGGGAGGGTTAAGGGTAGGCAATTAACATAAGTAGCATATTGTCTCCCGTAACGGAACACGCTTGTGGAGCGGGGTCGAAGTCGGCTTCCAGCCGACTTGCATGGACTGAGGCGGGGGATTGATCCCCCGCCACTTGCGCCACATTTCTGCCCAATGGTGTAAAATACCCCCAGGAGAAAAACCATGAGCGACCGCGTCTACGTCATCGGCCATGTCAACCCGGATACCGACACCATCGCCGCGGCGATGGGCTACGCCTGGTTGCTGCACGAACGCGACCTGGCCGACACGGTGCCGGCGCGCGCCGGGGCCGTCAACCCGCAGACGGCCTGGGTCTTGAAGAAAGTCGGCCTGGAGCCGCCGCTGCTGCTCAATGACGCCTCGCCGCGCTTCGAAGCCGTCGCCCTGCGGCTGGATACCGCCCTGCCCGATGCCCCCCTGCGCGAAGCCTGGGCAATCGCCTCACGCACCTGGGGCGTGGCCCCGATCGTCACCGAGGAGGGCGTCCCGTTCGGCCTGGTGACCGGCAAGAGTCTGTTTGGGCTGGTCAGCCAACTGGTCGGTCCGAACCCACAGCGGCGCGACATCCGCCTGACGGAGATTCTCGATACCCCCTGCCGCGAAGCCTGCGACACCCGCGTCCCCAAATTCGCCTTCAACGGACGCATCCGCGACTCGCTCAACCGCATCCTGCGCGAAGAGGGCGACGACTTCTTCGTGGTAGACGAAAAGGGCAACTACATGGGCGTCTGCCGTCAGCGCGACCTGCTCAACCCGCCGCGGCTCAAGGTCATCCTGGTGGACCACAACGAACCGCGCCAGGCGATCGCCAACCTGGAAGAAGCCGAACTGCTCGAGATTCTCGATCACCATCGGCTGGGCAACCCGTCCACGCACGTGCCGATCAAATTCACGGTGGACATCGTCGGCTCGACCAGCACCCTGGTCTCGGAAAAAATCGAAGAGGCCGGCCTCTCGGCCCCGCCGCCGATCGCCGGGATGCTGCTGGCCGGCCTGCTGTCGGATACGCTCATCCTGACCTCGCCCACCACCACCGAGCGTGACAAGAAGGCCGCCGAGCGGCTGGCGCGCTGGGCCTTTGTCCGCAGCGGGCCGCTGGCCGGGGAGACGATTCAGTCGTACGGTCAGCAGGTGTTGAACGCCTCGGCCGGCCTGGCGGCGCGCGCCCCGGAGGAAATCGTCAGCACCGACCTGAAACTATACGAAGCGGGCGGCTACCGCTTTGCGATTGCCCAGGCCGAAGTCACCGACCTGGTGCAATTGACCGAGACCCAAGAAAAACTGCTCACCGCCCTGACCGCCCTGCGCGACAAACGCGCCCTCGACTTTGTCATGCTGATGGTCACCGATGTGGTGCGCGGCTCCAGCCGTCTGCTGCTGACGAACGAGCCGCCCGAACTCTCCGACCTGCCCTACCCGCCCCAACCGGATGGCACCCGCCTGGCCGAAGGTGTGGTCTCGCGCAAGAAGCAATTGCTGCCGGTGGTGTTGGGGCTGCTGGAGAGGTAAACAAGTCACCGGCATGCACAATAAACGATTGCTCAAGATAGCGCTGGGTATTTTTGTTTGCGTCCTTGCTGCCTGCTCGCCAACCGGCGAACCACTTGCAACCCCAACATTTGCCCCGTCTGCAACAGCCACGCCTGTCCCCAATCCAACCGCATCTGTAACGCCCACCGCTGTCCCAACAGAAATGCCGTTCTACCTGTCTGTGACGGTCTGGCCCTCCGATCCGGTTGCCCCTATCCTTGTCTACCATCAGTTCAAATCTTCAAGCAGTCAATCCACCATTAACAAGGTGACGTATTCGGATTTCCGCGCGTCGCTTGAAAGGCTATACCAGAGCGAATATGTCAGCGTACCGCTTGAACAATGGCTGGCCGGAGATCTGCGCCTGGCAGCGGGAAAACGCCCGCTTATTTTCAGCATGGACGACCTTTTCTATCGCAACCAGATCAAACTCATGCCCGACGGAACCCCATCCACAGAGACGGGTCTGGGAATTGCCTGGCAGTTTTACCAGGAATACCCAGAGTTTGGTTTCCATTGGGCGCTATTTGCCTCGCTCGGAGATAAGCCTTATGGCAGCGCTCCCTACCCTGAGTGGGAGCAACAGTTGACAGACGTGATCATCTGGTGCCTGGAACACAACGCCAAAATCTATAACCATACCTACCGCCACGCTCAATTAAGCCAGACAGACGGCATTGGGGTAAAGGCCGAACTCGCCTGGAACGACCAATACCTGCGCAAACTCTTGAGGAAGGCTGGACGCGAAGATCTGATCGCCGGCCTGGGAAATATCTTTGCCATCCCCTATGGCAAATGGCCGCGTTCGCAGGATGGACAAAACGCAATTGTCAACTACAAAAACCCGGAGGGACTGCCCATTCAGGCAGCCATGGATGTGGATTTCATAACGCGGCCGGCCTTCATGCAGCCGCCTTATACAGCAGGGTTCAACCGCTGGCGCGTGCCGCGCATGGTGGCTAACCTTAAAGCGATTGATTATCTGGTTGAGAATCGGGAAAAAATCCCCGCGGCTCAAGCCTGCCGGCTTGGACCGTTAGAGGAGAGCCGCATTGGAGAATCTGCTTATCTCCAGGAGCAAATTGGCCATGCAATCCGAGACAAGCAGTGCGGGCCGGGAATTTACGCGACAGAATATTTCGTCTTCCGCGCCACCGAAACACAGGTCGAGTTGATACACACGGTAAGAAAATAAACCGACACCCATGGAACAAAAGGTCCAACCACACACATTAGCCCACACTAAGAAGAGTAAGCCATGAAATCCATTTTTCAAGCCCTCGCCGAACTCGAAGCCACACACCAGCCTGCCGCCCTGTGCACAGTGGTCAAAACCAGCGGCTCGACCCCGCGTCACAGCACCAGCAAAATGTTGGTCTATCCTGATGGCCGTATCCTCGGCACGGTCGGCGGCGGGGAACTGGAAAACCGCGTCCGTCAGGAGGCGCTGGCCTCCATCCAGGACGGGAAACCCCGCCTGCTCAGTTACAACATGACCGATCCCTCACGCGGCGATGTGGGCGTGTGCGGCGGTCAAGTGGAGGTATTTGTGGAACCGATTCTCCCGCCCCCCATGATCGTAGTCGTCGGCGGCGGGCATGTAGGCAAAGCGGTGGCGCACCTGGCCAAATGGCTCGGCTTCCGAGTCGCCGTCAGCGACGACCGGCCCGAATTTTGCACCCCCGAAGCCAACCCCGACGCCGACGAATTCTACAACTGCCCACTGGCCGAACTGCCGCTCCATCTCACCATCACCCCGCAGACTTTCCTCGTCCTGACGACGCGCGGCTCGCAAGTAGACGCCGCCGGCCTGCCCGCCCTGCTGGAGACGCCCGCCGCCTACATCGGCGTCATCGGCTCCCGGCGGCGCTGGGCCGAGACCTGCAAATTGCTCAACGAAGCGGGCATCTCCGACGAACAGTCGAAGCGCGTCCACTCGCCCATCGGGCTGGGCATCGGCGCCGAAACGCCCGAGGAGATCGCCGTCAGCATTCTGGCCGAAATCCTGATGTTGCGCGGCGGCGGTTCGGGCAGACAGATGAAAGAGCCAAAGTAGGCCGCGGCATCAGTTTCGGCTCAAATACTCCGCGATGACCGTATCATAACGGGCGGTCGCGCGGAAGCCTTTAACGGCCAGCCGCTTGCGGGTCTCGGCTCGGACTCCGCCGGAGGCGGCTTCCGCTAAAACGGCAGGATAATCCGCCGGATCGCAGACGAGCGTGACGCGCTCGTGGTTCTTGGCCGCCGCCCGGATGAGCGTCACGCCGCCGATATCAATATTCTCGATCACCTCGGCGTAGGTCACACCCGGCCTGGCAATGGTGCTCTCGAAAGGGTACAGGTTAACCGCCACCAGGTCAATATAGTCCCAGCCAAGGCGGAGGAGTTCCTGACGGTCTTCTTCGGTCGGACGCGCCAGCAGGCCGCCATGGATGGCCGGATGCAGGGTCTTCACCCGCCCGCCCAGAATTTCAGGGGAGTGAGTATAGTCCGCCACCTCGGTGACTTCCACACCACTTTCGCGTAAAAGCCTTGCCGTGCCGCCAGAGGCGAGCAAACGCCACCCCAGAGATGCCAGCCCGCGGGCGAAATCGAGCAGACCGGTCTTGTCGTACACAGAAAGAATGGCTTGAGGCATTAACAACTCCTTTCCAGAACGGCTTTAAGCGTGTCCACCAACAAGCGATGCTCCACTTCATGAACCCGCGCCTCAAACGTTTCCAGCGTCTCGCCTGGGTTGAAGAAAATCTCTTCCACCCCCAGGACGGGACCGGCATCCACCCCCTCGTCGGGGACGAGATGCACCATCACGCCCGAACGGTCAATCTCGCCCCGCGTCCAGGCAGCATAGGCGCGCTCGATCGCATGCGTGCCGGGAAAGGCGCCGGGCAAGGCCGGATGCAAATTGATCACCCGGTTGGGAAAGCGGCCAAGAAAAGCCATGGTCAACAGACGCATCCAACCGGCCAGGATGACATACTCCGGAGCATGGGCCGCGACCGCCTCGGCGAGACGGTCATCGTACTCTTGGCGGGATTCGCCCTCCCGCTTCGGGAAAGCGATCGCCGGGACGCCGGCCCGCCGCGCCCGTTCCAGACCGTAGGCCTCCGGCCGGTTAGAGAAGACGGCGGTCACACGCGCCGGCAGAGTTCCATCGGCGCAGGCATCCAGAATGGCCTGCAGATTGCTGCCGTTTCCGGAAATCAGGATAACAAGACGAGAGATTCCCATAAGCCAGTTAGTGGTGAAACAAGCGCACACCGGAGAAGACCATCACCATGCCGTATTCGTCACAGGCGCGGATGACCTCCTCGTCGCGGGTCGAGCCGCCAGGCTGAAGGACATACTTCACGCCGGAGAGCGTCGCCCGGTCAATCGAGTCGCGGAAAGGGAAAAAGGCGTCCGAACCGAGCGTTACGCCGGTCAGTTTGTCCAACCAGGCGCGCCGCTCCGCCGGCGAAAGCGGCTCGGGAATCTCGGCGAAAACGTCTGCCCAGCCGGCTTTTTCGGCAGCAGTGACATCGGGCTGCAGATACTGGTCAATGGCATTGTCCCGATCGGGGCGCTTGACCTCGGGCCGGAACTTCAGCCCAAGCACGGCCGGGTGCTGACGCAGCCACCACAAGTCCGCCTTCAGGCCGGCCAGACGGGTGCAGTGGACGCGCGATTGCTGCCCGGCCCCCACGCCAATGACCTGGCCGTTCAGAGCATAACAGACCGAGTTAGACTGGGTGTACTTGAGCGTAATCCAGGCCACGATCATATCGCGCACGGCGTTCTCGGGTAAATCTTTGTTAGCCGTGACCACATTCGAGAAATCCTCAGGCGTCACGGCGCGGTCGTTGCGGCGCTGCTCGAAGGTGAGACCAAAGACTTCGCGGCTCTCCAGTTCGCCGGGCGTGTAATCCGGGTCAATCTGGATCACGACGTACTTGCCGTCTTTTTTATTTTTCAAGATCTCGAGCGCCTGCGGTTCATAAGCCGGGGCAATGACTCCGTCCGAAACTTCGCGCCCCAGCAGAGCGGCCGTCGAGGCATCCACCACGTCCGAGAGGGCGACGAAATCGCCGAAAGATGACATCCGGTCGGCGCCGCGGGCGCGGGCATAGGCGGTCGCCAGCGGCGAGAGGACCATGTCGTCCACAAAACAGGCTTTCTGCAGGGCCGTGGACAGAGGCACGGCCACCGCCGCGCCGCTCGGGCTGACATGCTTGAACGAGGCCGCCGCCGGCAGGTTCAGAGCCGCCCGAAGTTCGCGCACCAACTGCCAGCCGTTGAGCGCGTCGAGCAAGTTAATATAGCCCGGCGAGCCGTTCAGGACGGTGATCGGCAGGTCGCCGTCCCTGACGTAAACCCGGGCCGGGGTCTGGTGGGGATTCGTACCATAGCGCAAGGGGAGTTCAGCGGGCATAAAATTCTCCTTCATTCCAAAATGACAGTTCGTTCTCCGGAAATCAATTCGCCGATCACATAGGTCTCCTCGTCAATGGCCTGCTGGAAAGCCCGCACCCCGTCTCTGGCGACGACGGCCATCATCCCAATGCCCATGTTGAAGACGCGGTGCATCTCGAACGAATCCAGCGCGCCGAGGGATTGAATCAGGCAAAAGAGGGGAGGAACCGGCCAGGTGCCGCGGCGGACGAGGGCGGCAACCCCCTCGGGCAGGACGCGCGGGAGGTTTTCGATAAAGCCGCCGCCGGTAAGATGGGCCAGAGCCTTGAGATGCGGCGCAGCGCCAATCAGCGGCCACAGCAGGGACAGGTAGGAGCGGTGCGGCGCCAGCAGCGCCTCGCCCAAGGGGATGCCCAGTTCAGGGAACACCGTATCGAGCGGAACATTCTCGAAGATGCGGCGGATGAGCGAGTAGCCGTTGGTGTGCGGCCCAGACGAGCGCAGACCGACCAGCACGTCGCCGGGAACGATTCCCGGGCGCGGCAAAGCGGAGGCGCGCTCCAGCACACCGACGATTGTCCCGGCCAGATCGAACTCGCCCTCGGCGTAGACGCCGGGCATCTCGGCCGTCTCGCCGCCGAGCAGAGCCATCCCCGCGGCGCGGCAGGCTTCGGCTGCGCCGGTGACCACTTCGGCGACCAGGTTCGGGTCAAGTTTCGAGGCGGCAAAATAATCGAGAAAAAACAGCGGGCGGGCGCCTTGAACCAGGATGTCATCAATGCAGTGATTGACGATGTCATGGCCGATCGAACGATAGCGGCCGACCGCGGCCGCCAGTTTGACTTTGGTGCCGACCCCGTCCGTCGAAGCGACCAGCACCGGCGACTTCATCTCCTTGAGCATCGCCGCATCGTACAACCCGCCAAAGGCGCCGATCCCCGCCAACACTTCCGGCCCGTACGTGGAGCGGACGGCATCTTTCATCAGTTCGACGGCGCGGTTGCCGGCGTCAATATCCACGCCCGCGGCGGCATAAGCGCCGCTCCGTCCCGCCGTCCGCCGCGCGGCGGGCAACGCTTGATGAGCAATATCCTTGCGATAGTGCATTCCTTCAAAACGAATCGACGCGACTGCGTCGTACGCCGATTGGACGGCTTCGGCCAGCGACCCGCCTCGTCCGGTGACCCCCAACACGCGCCCGCCGGCGGTAACGAGCCGTCCATCCACGATTCTTGTCCCGGCGTGGAAACAAAACACGTCGGGGGGCAAGGCATCCAGGCCGTGCACCGGTTTGCCGATCTCGGGCGCGGATGGGTAGCCCCTTGAGGCCAGCACCACACAAACGGCCGCGCCGTCTTTCCAGCGGACCTTGACCTCCTGGAGCCGCCCCTCGGCGCAGGCCAGCGCAATCTCCAGCAAATCCGATTCCAGCAGGGGCAGAACCGCCTGCGTCTCCGGGTCGCCGAAACGACAATTGAACTCCAACACCTGCGGGCCGCTCTCGGTCAACATCAAGCCGGCATACAAAACCCCGACGAATGGCCGCCCCTCCAATCGCAGACCGCTCACCGCCGGCTGAAGAACCGTCTCGGTAATTTCGGCCACCATCTCTGGCGGGCAAATCGGCACCGGCGCGTAAGCGCCCATTCCCCCTGTGTTTGGGCCCTGGTCGCCGTCCAGCAAACGCTTATGATCCTGGGCCGGGATCATCGGCGCCACCGTCCTGCCATCCGAAAAAGCCATCAACGAGACCTCCGGCCCGCGCAGGCGTTCCTCGATCACCACTTCCTCACCGGCCGCGCCGAACTCCCGATGCACCATCATCGCCTCCAGCGCAGCGCCGGCCTCCTCATTCGTCTCGGGCACGATCACGCCCTTGCCGGCTGCCAGGCCAGAAGCCTTGAGCACGACCGGATAATCTACCCTCTTGAGAAACTCAACCGCCTCGGCATATCTCTGAAAGACGGCGTAGCGCGCCGTGGGAATGCCATGCCGGGCCATGAAATGTTTGGCAAAAACCTTCGACGCTTCTATCTGTGCCGCCGCCCTGGACGGGCCGAAGACCCTGAATCCAGAGGCCGATAAATCGTCCGCCAGCCCCGCCGCCAGCGGCGCTTCGGGGCCGATCAACACCAGGTCGATCCGCTTTTCCTTGCAAAAACGGACCACCGCGGCGTGATCCTCTATCTTCAGAGCCACGCATTCCGCCAGCGCCGCCATCCCAGGGTTGCCCGGCAAGACGTAGAGACGGCTCAGATTCGGCGACTGAGCCACCTTCCACGCAATGGCATGTTCCCTGCCGCCCGACCCCACCAAAAGCACATTCACTGTGCACCCTCCTCGTCTTTCACTTGATGTTTTTCTCGAACCCCGTCTTGGCCGATTTCAAGTCCACCGGCAAAGGATACTGCCCCGTAAAACAGGCCTGACAATATCCGTCTGTATATCCTATCGCCTGCCTCATCCCCTCCAAGGACAGATAATACAGCGAATCGGCGCCGATGTGCTGGCGTATCTCCTCTGTCGTCCGCTTATGCGCGATCAAATCCTCATACGTCCCCATATCCACGCCCATGAAGCAAGGATGGACAATCGGCGGGCAGGTCACGCGCACATGCACCTCTGCCGCCCCGGCCTCGTAGAGCAGCCGCACGATCGGGCCGGTGGTATTGCCGCGCACAATCGAGTCGTCAATCATAACGACGCGCCGGTTGAGCACATTTTCATTGATGACGTTGAACTTCAAGGCCACGCCGCGCTTGCGCAACGAATCGGTCGGCTCGATAAACGTCCGACCGACATAGCGATTCTTGATAAAACCATCGTTATACGGGATCCCCGACTGCATAGCATAGCCAATCGCCGCCGGGATGGCCGAGTCGGGGACCGGCATGACCAGATCGGCCTGCGTCGGACACTCCCGCGCTAACTGCCGCCCCAAATTCTGCCGCACCTGATGGACGCTCTTGCCATCCCAAACGGCGTCCGGGCGGGAAAAGTAAATCATCTCGAAGACGCAGCGCGCCAGAGAATCGGCCGGCGGAAGCGCCTGGGTGACGACCAACGCCTTATCCGAGAGGGTGACGATTTCGCCTGGCCAGACCTCGCGAATGGCGCGGCAGCCCAAAGTCCGCAAAGCGCCGGTCTCGGAGGCCGCGGCGTAACCGCCGGAGGGCAGCAGTCCAACGCTGAGAGGCCGAAAGCCCCAGGGGTCGCGCGCCGCGTAAACGCACTCGCGCGTCAACACCACCAGCGAGTAGGCTCCCTGCCAGCGCTGCATGGCATGCCGAATGCGCTCCACCCAATCCTTCCCGCCGTTGCGGGCCAGCATCATCGTCATCACCTCGCTGTCCGAAGACGAGGACAACCCCACGCCGGCAGCCATCAACTCTGCCCGCAGCGCCGCCGAATTGACCAGATTGCCGTTATGCGCCAGCGCCACCGGCCCGTGAATCGTCTCAATCATGAACGGCTGCGCGTTGCGGATGGACGACGAGCCGGTGGTCGAATAGCGCGTGTGGCCAATGGCATACATTCCCTGCAACTCGGCCAGATGACGCCCATGGAAGACCTGGGAAACCAGCCCAACATCCTTGTGCATGCGCAGCGTCGTCCCGTCCGAGACGGCAATCCCGGCCGCCTCCTGACCGCGGTGTTGCAGCGCGAACAGGCCAAAGAAAGCCATGCGCGCCACGTCCTCGTTGGGAGCAAAAATGCCGATGACGCCGCACGCTTCGCGCGGAGACTCCTCAAAAGAACCGTTCATCGTACTGTCGCGTCGTCCTCCAAAATTTTCTCGGCCGCCCGCCGGCGCGACCCGGCAACTGCCTCCCGCACCCCGGCATCGACCAGGCCGAGGATTTTCGCCGCCAACAACGCCGCGTTGGCCGGCTCCAACACCACCGCCGGGGCAATCCCCGAAGGCATGCGCAACGACGAGTAAACATCTGCGCCGCCGAAAGCATCAGAAGGGGGCGGACAGGCGATGACCGGCGCGTTGACGGCGCCGTCGGTGAAACCGCTCAAGGCGTTGCTCCGCCCGGCGATGGTTATATACACCTTCGGGCGCGGATCGGCCTCGTACTCCTGCAGCAGGCGGATGACATGTTCGGGCGTCTTGTGCGCCGACCCAACCCGCAGCACGGTCTCCAGCCCGTAGCCCCGACAGGCCTCGGCAATTTTCTGGCCGTGTTCCAGGTCCGCTTTGGAGCCCATTAAAATGACCACAAGGGGATTTGCCATCGTTTTTCTCCTCTATGCCAATATTTTGGCTATGCGCAAATTGTCCAGCAGGCGCGGCTCAATCGGGTAGTCGCCTGCCTCAAAGGCCTGGCCGGTCAACATTTCATAAATGGCAATGTACCGCTCACTGGCCGCGACCCACAACTCGTCGGGCATCTGCGGAATCGCCCCATCGCCTCGATATCCTTTCTCAGCATACGCCAGGCGCACAAACTCTTTGTCGAAATTCTCCGGCTCTTGTCCGGCGGCGAAACGCTGCTCGTAAGTATCCGCTTTCCAAAAACGGGACGAATCGGGCGTGTGGACCTCGTCAATCAGCACCACGCGGCCATCGGCGGCGCGGCCAAACTCATATTTGGTGTCCACCAAAATCAGGCCCGCCTGCAGCGCCACCTGCTGCCCGCGCTTGAAAATTGCCAGCGCCGCCTGCTGGACCTGATCCCAGGTGGCCGCATCCAGCAGGCCCTTCTCGACCACTTCGGCGCAGGTCAGACGTTCATCGTGACCGGTTGCGCCGCCCTTGGTGGTGGGCGTAATGATCGGTTCGGGTAAACGCTCGTTTTTGTGCAAATTTTCGGGAAAACGATAGCCGTAAATCTCGCGCTCCCCCAGGGAATAGCGATACCAAAGCGCCGTGCTGGTGACGCCGGTAATGTAGCCGCGCACAATCACCTCGACCAGGAACGGCTCGACCAATTCGGCCACCACCGCGTTGGGGTCAGGCACCGAAATTTTATGGTTGGGAATAATATCCGCCGTCTGGTCGAACCACCAATTGGTCAACTGATTGAGCACTTGCCCCTTATAGGGAACGCATGCCAGGATACGGTCAAACGCCGACAGGCGGTCGGTGGTGACAAAGAGACGCCTGTCGGCCGAGACATCGTACCAGTCGCGCACCTTCCCGGAGGTCCGACCGGGAAGCGGCAGATTGGTGGTCTGCAGGGCATGAGGGAGAATTTGAAGCAAAGACTTTTGATTAATCATACGCATCCTTTCCTGAATCAAAGTTGGGCCGCATAGCGGACACCATTCTCAAAAAGAGGTAACCCGCTCATCGCGCTTGCGCCGCGCCGCCAGAGCGGATGCTGCCAGGGATGAATGTGATTTTCGGGGTGCGGCATCAGTCCGAGGACGTTACCGGCCGGGTTGCAAACGCCGGCAATGTCCAACAGCGAACCGTTCGGATTGGCCGGATAAGCGCCATGTGCCGGCGAGCCATCCGGACAAACGTAGACGAGGGCGATCTGCTCCTTGAGCCGATCGGCTTCCACGGCCTGAAAATTCCCCTCCCCGTGGGCGACCGGACAGGTGATCAGATCGGCCAATCCGCGCGTCCACAGACAGGTTTGCGAGACCGGCTTGAGCGTCACCCAGCGGCACTCAAACCGGCCGCGGGCGTTGAAGGTCAGCGTCGCTTCAGGGTGACGGTCATCGGCAAGGGCCGGGGAAGCCGCCCTTCGTCCCGGCAGAATGCCGGATTTGACCAGCGCCTGGAAGCCGTTGCAGATGCCGATCACCGGCTTGCCAGAGACCACAAACGCCTGAATCTGGTCAGAGAAGTAAGCCTGCAGGTCAATGGCCAGCAATTTGCCGGCACCCAGGGCATCGGCGTAGGAAAAGCCGCCGGGCAAGACCAGCATCTGATAGTCCCCGAACCGCCGCCTGCCCTGCCGCAGCAGGTTCAGGGGGACGATTTCGGGGTCCGCGCCCGCCAGGCGCAGCGCCTCGGCGGCATCGTGATCGCGATTCGTGCCATGAGCGAGAAGAATGAGGGCTTTAGGCTTCATAATCGTTTTGCTTCAGGACAGATTACGGCTGTAAAGGCGTGTTCCAGGCGGCGACCAGATCGGCAAGCGGGAGGACAAAAAGCAAATCATTGTTGTTCACTTTCAAGAAAGGATCTGTAATTATCTTGGCTACACGCAAAAAGGGCAGCCCGGTGAACTGACGCTCAAAGGCCGGCACCTGCGCCGGTTCGACCTCCACCAACAGGCAGCCGGTCGTCTCGCCGAATAAGAGGCGCGCCGGATCGCCGGGCGGCAGCGTCAGGTCGAGGCCGAGCCGTCCGCCGATGCACATCTCCGCCGCCGCAACCGCCAGCCCGCCCTCCGACAAATCGTGGGCCGAACGGACGAGTCCGGCAGTCACCGCTGCATGGAGAGCCGCATAAACGCGCGGCGTGATTTCGGCCACCAGCGGCACGGCCTCTTCACCGCCGGAGGAATGGCCGCCTTCGCTCACCAAATGGAAGTGGCTGCCGCCGAAGGTCGGGTCAAACGCGCCGACCAGATACAACCAATTGCCGGCCGCCTTCAAGTCCATCGTGAGGGCGTCGGTTACATCGGCCATGACGCCGATAGACGAGATGAGCAGCGTCGGCGGGATGGCGTGACGCTGCCCATCGGCGCCGAGATACTCGTTGTTGAGCGAATCTTTGCCGGAAATGAAGGGCGTCCCGAAGAGCAAAGCGGCGTCATGGCAGCCGCGCGCCGCCTGGACCAGCGCGCCGAGCGTTTCGGGCCGCAAGGGGTCGCCCCAGCAGAAATTGTCGAGCAGGGCAATCCGCGCCGGGTCCGCGCCCACCGCAATCAGGTTGCGGACCGCCTCGTCCACCACCGCCATCGCCATGCGGTAGGGATCGCGCTTGCCGTACTCCGGATTGATTCCGTTGGCCAGGGCGATTCCGGCCCGCCCTTTGGCCCCCAGCGGCCGCAAGACGCAGGCGTCTGACGGGGCATCCATCTGGACGCCGGTCAACGGTTTGATCACCGTCCCCCCCTGCACTTCGTGGTCATAGATGCGGATGATGGCCGATTTCGAGGCAATGTTCGGGTGAGCAAGCAGCCTGAGCAAAATGGAGGCACAATCTACTTTTGGGTGCTGCTCACCGGCTTGCAGCCCCGATTCCCGCCGCTCTCCAATCACGGCGGTCAGGCGGCGCTGCGGCAGGCCGTGGTGCAGAAATTCGTTCTCCAGGTCGAGCACCACCCGGCCATGATAACGAACGACCAGCCGGCCCGTGCCGGTGAACTCGCCGATATCCATCCAGTCCACGTTGTGCAGGGCGCACAATTCCTGCAAGGCCGGCAGATTTTCGGGCGGGACGGCCAGCACCATGCGTTCCTGAGCCTCGGAAAGCCAGATTTCCCAGGGCGCCAGGCCGGGGTACTTGAGACGGACATGGGCCAGTTCGACTTCACAACCGATTTGCGAGGCCATCTCGCCGACCGCCGAGGATAAACCGCCCGCGCCGCAATCGGTGATGGCTGTGTAGAGGCGGCGGTCGCGGGCCGGCAAGATGACGTCCACCAGGCCTTTCTCGACGATCGGGTTGCCGATCTGGACCGAGGAGCCGGACACCTCGCCCGTTTGGGCGTCCATGGTCATCGAGGAGAACGTCGCCCCGCGCAGGCCATCGCGCCCGGTGCCGCCGCCGAGGACGACGACGCGGTCGCCGCGCCGCGGCGTGCGGACGTGCAGCCCGCGCGGCGCAATCCCCACCGTCCCACAGAAGACGAGCGGGTTGGCGGCATAGCCCCGGTCAAACAGAATCGCTCCGTTGACGGTGGGGATGCCCATCTTGTTGCCGTAATCCTGCACGCCGGCCGCCACGCCCGAGAGGACGCGGCGCGGATGCAGCACGCCGGCAGGCAATTCATCGAAGGAGGCGTCTTGCATGCCAAAGCACAGCACGTCGGTGTTGGCAATCGGCTTGTGCGAGACGCCCAGCACATCGCGAATCACCCCGCCGACGCCGGTGTTGGCCCCGCCGAAGGGTTCGATCGCCGAGGGATGATTGTGGGTCTCCACCTTGAAAGAGACCTCGTTTTCCCCATCCAGGTCAATGATGCCGGCATTGTCAACGAAGGCGGACAACACCCACGGCGCGGCAATTTTTTCGGTCGCGGCGCGGATGAAGGTCTTGAAAAGAGCGTCCACCGCGTAGCGCCGGCCGGCATCTTCGACCTCGATCAGCGCTTTGAAGGTCTTGTGGACGCAATGTTCAGACCAGGTCTGGGCGATGGTTTCGAATTCGACATCGGTCAAATCGCGGCCCTCGCGCTCACAATAGGCGCGGATAGCCCGCATCTCATTCAGGTCAAGGGCGGCGCGGCGCTCGGCAGAAAGCGCCAGCAAAGCCTCATCCCCCAGGCCGCGCAGGCGGAGAACCTCCACTTCGTCGCTGGAGGCCGCCTCGATGGGGAAAATCGGCTCGATCTCGCCGCGCGCCCAGCGCTGGATGACGGCATTGGCAAGAAGACGCTCGACCAGGACTTCGAGCGCCGCATCGTCAACCTGGGCGGAGGGTTCGAAATGGAGCAGGTAGCGGAAACCGGTCGCAGCATGGCGGACGCCCGCCCAGCCCAGTTGGTGGGCAGCGCGGACGATTTCATCCGCCACCGGGTCGGTCACGCCCGGGCGCAGGGCAACCTCGATCGTGACCGCGCCAGGCGGCGGTTCAGCCGCGCCAGTCGGCAGCGCGGCCCATTCGACCGATTGGGTCAGCGGGTCAATTAAAAGCGAGAGGGCCAACTGCTGACATTCGTCTGGAGACAGTTGGCCCTCGATGAAATAGAGGTCTTGTGGTTCAATGCGGATGAGGTTATCAAAGCCCAAAGCGCGCGCATCTGACAATAGAGATGCCGCCCGCGGGTTGTCTGGCAAGGCGGGGCAAACCAAAAAACGATAGAAAGGCATGACAATTCCTGAGGGGAAAGATACGGGCGGTATTTTACCCGCTACAGGTTGTCCAGTCAAGTAATTTGTGCGTTTTTGCACAAATTGTCAGACAAGTGGTAAAACGCCCGCCAAACCGTTCACTCTTCCCCGCTGAGCAGGCGGATGCGCTCCCAGGGCTTGAGGTCTTCGTCCTCGGCCAGCAAGGCTTTCAGTTCGTACATTTCGTCGCGCAGGGCAGCGGCGCGCTCGAACTCCAGGTTCTTCGCCGCCTCTTTCATCTGCTTCTCCAGTTCGGCGATCACTTTCTGCAACTCGGCGCGCGAGGTCACATCCCTGCGCTTGCCGGCCTTGTACTCGCCGCGCGCCTCGGCCAGCGCGGCCGGCGTCAACTGGTCGGTCAGGTCGCGGATGGCCTTGTGAATGCTGACCGGCACAATGCCATGCTCCTCGTTGAATTTCAACTGCTTGGCGCGGCGGCGGTTGGTCTCGTCTATGGCGCGCTTCATCGAGTCGGTCATCCGGTCGGCGTACATGATCACCCGTCCGTTGACGTGACGGGCGGCGCGGCCGATGGTCTGGATGAGCGCCGTGTCGGAGCGCAGGAAGCCCTCCTTGTCGGCGTCCAGGATGGCGACGAGCGAAACCTCCGGCAGGTCGAGGCCCTCGCGCAGCAGGTTGATGCCCACCACCACGTCGAAGACGCCCAGGCGCAGATCGCGCAGGATGCCGACCCGTTCCAGCGTCTCCACCTCCGAGTGCAGGTAGTGGACCTTGATGCCGAGTTCCTCGAGGTACTGGGCCAGGTCTTCGGCCATGCGCTTGGTCAGGGTGGTGACCAGAGTCCGCTCGCCGCGCTCGACCCGCTGCCGGATCTCGCCGACCAGGTCGTCCACCTGCCCCTTCGTCGGGCGGACTTCCACTTCCGGGTCCACCAGGCCGGTCGGGCGGATGATCTGCTCCACCACCTGGTCGGCGCGCGCCATCTCGTAGGGGCCGGGCGTGGCCGAGGTGTAGATGGTGTAGCCCATCACCTGCTCGAATTCTTCGAACTTGAGCGGGCGGTTATCGAGCGCGGAGGGCAGGCGGAAGCCGTATTCGACCAGCGTCTCTTTGCGCGAGCGGTCGCCGTTGTACATGCCGCGGATTTGCGGCACGGTCATGTGCGATTCGTCCAGCACGAGCAGGTACTCGCTGGGCATGAAGTCAATCAGCGTCCAGGGGTGAGAGCCGGGCGGGCGCATGTCGAGGTGACGGGAGTAATTCTCGATGCCCGAACAGTAGCCCACCTCGCGCAGCATTTCCAGATCGTAGCGGGTGCGCTGCTCCAGGCGCTGGGCCTCAAGCAGTTTGCCCTGCGACTTGAAGAAGGCCAGCCGCTCTTCGAGTTCCTGTTCGATGTTGGCAATGGACACTTTCAGCCGCTCATCACTGGCGAGATAATGCTTGGCCGGGTAAATATCCACCTCGGCCGGCTCGGAGACGATCTCGCCGGTCAGCGGGACGAACTCGGTGATGCGCTCCACCTCGTCGCCGAAGAAGGTGATGCGGAAGCCGCGTTTGTCCTCGTAGGCGGGGATGATCTCCAGGGTGTCGCCGCGCACGCGGAAGGTCCCGGGGCGCAGGTCGAGGTCGTTGCGCTGGTACTGGCCGTCCACCAGTTGACGGATGAGAGCGTTGCGGCGGTAAATCTCTCCCACCCGCAGATGGACCACGCCCCGGCCGTATTCCTCCGGCGAGCCCAGGCCATAGATGCACGAGACCGAGGCGACGATGATGACGTCCTTGCGCGACATGAGGGCGGTGGTGGCCGCCAAGCGCAGGCGCTCGATCTCCTCGTTGATTTCGGTCTCTTTCTCGATGTACAAGTCGTGGCGCGGCACATAGGCCTCGGGCTGATAGTAGTCGTAGTAGGAGACGAAGTACTCCACCGCGTTTTCGGGGAAGAATTCGCGAAACTCGGCGTAGAGTTGGGCAGCGAGGGTCTTGTTGTGGGCCATGACCAGCGCCGGCATCTGCAACTGCTGGATGACGGAGGCGATGGTGTAGGTCTTGCCGGTGCCGGTCGCGCCGAGCAGGACCTGGTGCCTGAATCCGCGCCGGACGCCTTCGACGAGGCCGCGGATGGCTTCCGGCTGGTCGCCGGTGGGCTGGAAGGGGGCTTGGAGTTTGAATTCCATGAGATGAGAGGGAGAAAACAGAGAACAGTCGTTCTATTTTACCGCAAAATGACGAAAAAGAACGGGGAAAATCTTAACGCAAAGACGCGAAGGCGCAAAGGAAACGGAAATCTTCTCGCCGTAAAACCCTGGCGTCTCTGCGCCTTCGCGTTGAAAATGAGCGTTTTTGCAGAAGTAAGTCACGCTTCAAGCGTGACCTTCTCGACAACAGACAAAAGCCGCTCAAAGCGGCAGCCAGGTGCCAAGTCCCTTGGCCTGGGCCTGACGGTAAATCTCAGGAGCAACCGCCATGTCGTCCATCGCCAGGCCGAGGTTGATGGCCAGCGTCCGCTCCTTGTCCGATTGGCGTCCCGGCTTCAAGCCGGCAGCCAGTTCGCCCAGGTCGGCATACGGATCAGGCGTCTGCTGGAAGTAGCCGATGGACTTGTAGTACTGGAACTGGGCATGGTCATCGGTGGCAATGCGGTCCATCTGGGCCAGCGCCGCGCCGGTCCAGTAGGAATCGAAGTCAACGGCTGAACCATAGGCGCCGGGACGCAGCCAGTCTTTCTCAATCGTGGGCGTAGGATGTTTCAGAATCGGGCCGGAGGTCACCACCAGGTCCGATTCGACCACCGCCTGTTTCGGTTCTTTGACGCCCACAATCTCAAAGTCAAATTTCTGCCGCATTTCGGCGATGTATTTTTCCTGCACTTCCGGCAGGATGTCATAGGCGTACACCCTTTTGATGGGGAACAAACAAGCCAGCGCTTCAAGATTGGTACGTCCCTGCACGCCGCAGGCCAGAATGCCCACCACCTCGCTCTGCGGACGCGCCAGGTATTTGGCCGAAAGCGCCGAAGCCGCCCCCGTGCGCTTGGCCGTAATCCAGGTGCAATCCATCACCGCGTAAGGGATACCGGTCTCAACGTCATTCAAAATAAGCAGGCCGGTAATGTAAGGCAAACCGCGCTTGTAATTTTCAGGATAGCCGCTCACCCACTTGATGCCCGCCGAGCGCATGGCCGGGATATAGGCTGGCATGGCGTGAATGAAAGCGTCGGGCATGGTGTGAACGCCCGGTTTGGGGGGCATCTCCACCTTGCCGTGACCCTTGTCAATAAAAGCCTTCTCGAGCAGGTCAATGATCGTCTTCATGGGCAAATCCACGGCCTCGACATCGGCGCGGGACAGATAGAGAATTCGGTTCTCGGACATGGTTTTCTCCTTAGGGCAAAAAAGTGACTGGGATCTGCTGCCAATTATAGCATTGACAGGCCTGCCCGCCAGCCGTTCTGTTTTATAATGACGGGCATGAAACAAGCCTGGTTCGAATTTGATGAGGGGCTGCGCTTCTTCCTCTCGCCGCAAAACCGTCTGGGGACTGTGCGCCTTTCTTTTCGCGGGCCGCAGAGCGCCAAACATCTCATCGAATCGTTGGGAGTGCCGCATACTGAAATCGGCCAGGTGCGAATCAACGGCCATAGCGTAAGGCTGGATTATCAGGTTCAAGACGGAGACCGGCTGGAAGTAGACTCGATCGCCCCCTGCGGTTCAAGCCCGGACCCCGCGCCGGCTGAGGCCGTCCCCGAGCCTTGCTTTGTCCTGGACGGTCACCTCGGCCGCCTGGCTGCCTATTTGCGCATGTTGGGCCTCGATTGCCTGTACCGCAGCGATTACACCGACGAGGAACTGACAGATATCAGCGTCAACCAGGGCCGCATTTTACTGACGCGTGACCGCCGTCTGCTGATGCAAAAGGTCATCAGTCTGGGCTATTGCTTGCGCAGCCTGAATCCCGGCCAGCAACTCGAAGAGGTGGTGCGGCGCTTTGGTCTGGTGCGCTGGGTGCGGCCCTTTCGGCGTTGTTTACGCTGCAATGCCCTGCTTCAACCGGTCGACAAAGAAGCCATTCTTGAGCGCCTGGAACCGCTAACCAAAAAATATTTCGACAAATTTCACATCTGCCCCGCCTGCAATCAAATTTACTGGCAAGGCTCACACTACGAGAGGATGCTGAAAATGATTGAGCGGTTAACCTCCTCCTCAGGTTAACCGCTCCCAAGCGCAGGTCAAGGCAGTGCTCTAAGCGTCAAAGTACAGGCTCATCTCGTAGGGATGGGGGCGATTGCGGACAGGGTAATATTCCTGCTCGCGTTTGTAGTCAATCCACTGTTTAATGAGTTCTTCACTAAACACGTCGCCGGCGAGCAAGAACTCGTGGTCGGCTTCCAATGCCTCCAGGGCCAGATTGAGCGAAAACGGCAGGGGTTTGATTTTGGCGCGCTCCTCATCGCTCCAGGCGAAGACATTCTGGTCAATCGGGCCAAAGCCGGCCTCGGTCGGGTCAATCTTGCGCTGGATGCCGTCTAACCCGGCCAACAACTGGGCCGCCAGCGCCAAATAGATGTTGCAGGTTGCATCCGGCGGGCGGAATTCAATCCGCGCCGAATCGGGGGTGTTGGCATATTTCGGAATCCGCACTGCCGCGCTGCGATTCCCAAGCGAGAAGAAGGCGTTGACCGGGGCTTCAAAGCCCGGCACAAGGCGGCGGTAGGAATTGGTGCTGGGGTTGGTGATTGCCAGCAAGGCAGGGCCATGGGTCAGCAAACCGCCAATGTAGTATAACGCCTCGCGGCTCAAACAACCGTAGCCGCTTTTATCATAAAAAACGTTTTTGCCGTTCTTAAACAAATGCTGGTGAAAATGCATGCCCGAACCCGCCTCGCCATACAGCGGTTTGGGCATAAAGGTTACCGTCTGCCCATATTTGCGGGCCGTCATTTTCGTCACATACTTGATGAGCATCGTCGCATCACCGGCTGCCACCAAACCCATCATGGGCGTCTCAATTTCAGACTGGCCCGGGCCGCCCACTTCATGGTGATGGTATTTCACCGGCACGCCCATCTTCTCAAGGTGCAGGCAAATTTCAGTGCGCAGGTTATACAACTGGTCTTTAGGCGGAATGGCATGATAGCCGCCATGCAGAGGGATGTAGTGGCCATGACCGTCCTGGCCGCTGTTCCAATCGGCTTCGCGGCAGGAAATATTGTAAGAGGCCCGATTGACGCCATTATCAAAACTGATGCTGTCAAAAATATAGAATTCAAATTCCGGCCCCCATTTCGACTCATCGGCAATGCCGGTAGTTTTCATGTATTCTTCGGCACGGATGGCCAAATTGCGCGGGTCGTTCGCAAAAATGGCATGCGTATCGGCCTCGTAAGTCGTGCAGATGAATGAGAGGGTGGATGCCTCCCAAAACGGGTCATGCGTCGCGGTAGACAGGTCAGGAATCAACACCATGTCCCCGGCCTTGACCGACTTCAGCCCTACCGCCGAGCCGTCAAAACCTATGCCTTTCTTCATCAACTCCGGCGTGAACTGGCTGGCAGGGACGGTCAAATGATGCCAGCGTCCCCACAGGTCACAGAATTTTAAATCAATGACATCAATGTTATACTCATCAACGTACCGCCGCGCCTGCTCAAAAGATTGAAACATGCTGCCTCCCGTAGTGGTGGTGAATTTTGTCTGATTCTAACAGGTTTTACAAACGATGAATTAAATCCTTCAAGGCGCGGCGCTGGCGGTATTTTGGCTCCTGAGCGGGGTATCCAATGGGCAGCATGGCCACCGGCCGCTGTCCCTGCGGTGAACCCAAAGCGCGCCAAACCGCATCGTCGTCAAAGGCGCCCACCCAAACACTGCCCAGCCCCAGGGCAGTCGCCGCCAGCATGGCATAGGTGCAGGCAATGGTCGCATCCTGCAGGCAATACAGGTCCGCCCCTCGGGCGCCATACTTGGCCGACCTGGCCGCATGCGTACAGAAGACCAAGACTACCGGCGCCTGAGCAACAAAAGCCTGATCCCAGGCGGCGTGCATCAAAGCCGTCCGCTCTTCGGGACGGGTGACCAGGTATACTTCATAGGCCTGAAGATTGCCCGCCGATGGGGCCAGGTTGATACTTTCCAAAATGCGTTGAAGTTTTTCGTCCTCCACCGCTTGAGGCGTAAAGGCGCGCATGGAACAACGTGTTTTGATCAATTCAAAGAAATCCATAACAACCTCCTCTTTGATTGTACCGCATCGAAAGGCCGAAGGATGGGTTTCAAAATAAGGTATGGCATCCCGGCAATCCTTTAATTGGACAGGAGACAAACATGGAAAACTTTTTCGCAAAAGACTGGAACGGTGCACCTTTTGTCTTTCTTGGCCCGGCGCACCTCTTCGCCCTGGGACTAATCGTCCTGCTGAACATTGGGCTGGCGCGCTTCAAAAATGCGCCTGAAGGCACGCGCCGCTGGATTGCCCTGACAATGGCGATTGTCTTGTGGCTGAATGAACTGGGATGGCACATCTGGAACTATGCCGTGGGTCAATGGCGGCTGGACACCATGCTCCCCCTGCACGTCTGCAGTCTGCTGGTGTGGACCGGCGGTCTTATGCTGTTGACCAAAAACTATACCATTTACGAGTTCTGCTATTTTCTGGGCATTGGCGGCGCCACCCAGGCTTTGATGACTCCCGATTTAGGAGTGTATGGCTATCCGCATTACCGCTTTTTCCAGACTTTTATTTCTCACGGACTGATTGTCACAGCCGCCATTTACATGACAGTGGTGGAGGGCTTCCGCCCGACCTGGAAGTCTTTGCTGCGCGTGGCTGTATTGAGCAATATTTACATGGGAATCGTATTTCTGGTCAACCTGGCTCTGGGAAGCAATTACATGTTCATTAACCACAAACCGCCTACCGCCAGTCTGTTGGATGTGCTGCCCGAATGGCCTGTGTACCTGCTTTACCTGGAAGGAATCGGAGTAGTGGTATTTTTGCTGTTGTACCTGCCGTTTGCCGTCAGAGATTGGCGCACTGCCCGCCGGACACAAACAGAAAGTTAGCGTACCCATCCTCCCGCAGGTTTCCAATAACCTGCGGGAGGGTTAAGGGCAGGCAATTACAAGTTAGCGCCGGAGAAGCGACAAACAAAACTGTCCGACAGGTCTCCCTGCCGGACAGTTTTCAATTCGGGCGGCAAACGCAGCGTATGAAACAGGATATACAGGATAAACGGGATTTTTTGCGCACCTCAATCGTTCATCCTGCCTATCCTGTTCAAAAGGGCAGATGGTTACCGGGTCAGGCTTTAATCAGCCCAATGGTCACCGTCTCGCCATCGAACTGATCGCTGGTCTGCACCGCTGAGCCGGGCGGAGCCTCAAATGCCAGGTGAACCGTCAACGTCTCGCCGGTGATGTATTCGCGATGCGCCTCAATGGCGTCCTTCAGGCCGGGGCTGGCCTGGACATAGAGTTTGATGCGGTCGGCCACCTCCAATTCGGCCTGCTTGCGCAGGTCCTGCACGCGGCGAACGAACTCGCGCGCCAGGCCTTCACGAATCAGTTCCGGCGTCAGGTCGGTCACCAGGGCGGCCAGATAGGCGCCTTCAGAGGCCACAGCAAAGCCGGCCCTGGCATCGGCGCGCACTTCCACCTCGTCGGGCAGGATGTGATAGGTCTCGCCGGAGACGGTCACCTTCAGGGCCTGGCCAGAGAGCAGGGTGCGCGCGGCCATTTCCGGGTCCATAGAGAGAATCGCATCTCGAATGGCCGGGAAGCGGCTGCCGTATTTCTGTCCCAGTTGCCTGGGTAAAGGCTTTACGCTGTACAGCACCACTTCGCTGCTGGCATCCAGCAAATGGACTTTCTTCACATTGAGTTCGTCCATGATCAGGTCGGCATAGGCCTCCACAGCATGACGTTCGTCCAAATTGCCGACCGAGAAAGCGGCTTCGGCCAAAGGCTGACGCACCTTGCGGTTGGCCTTGTTGCGGGCGGCATGACCAAGCGAAACCAGGCGCATCACCACCGCCATCTCGCGATTCAAACTCTCGTCAATGAGAAGCGGGTCAAAGGTGGGCCAGAGGGAGAGATGCACCGATTCGGGCGCGTTCTCGTCCACAGAGCGCACCAGATTCTGGTACAGTTCTTCGGCCAGGAAAGGCATCGCCGGAGCCAGTAATTTGGAGAGGGTGACCAGGGCCGTGTACAACGTCTGGTAGGCAGATTGTTTGTCTTCGTCCGATTCGGATTTCCAGAAGCGGCGGCGGGAACGACGCAGGTACCAGGTGGACAGGTTTTCGACAAATTCCTGTAAAGGCCGTGTGGCAGCCGGAACATCATACGTCTCATAAGCGACGGTGACATCGCGAACCAGCGTATTCAACGTAGAAAGCAGCCACTTGTCCAGCAAAGAGGACGGCCGGAAGGCAGCCGGCGCCGGCTTCCATTCATCCAGGTTGGCATATGTGACAAAAAACGCGTAGACGTTCCAAAGGGTGAGCGTAAAATTGCGCACCACTTCGCCGACTAAATCGCTGGAGAAGCGGCGTTCCTGGCCGGGCGGCGTGGCCGTGTAGAGGTACCAGCGGAAGGCGTCCGCGCCGTGGAGATTGAGCACATCCCAGGGATCAACGATGTTGCCGCGGCTCTTCGACATTTTCTGGCCTTCGCCGTCCAGAATCAGACCCAGACAGATGACGTTCTTATAGCAGGGCTGATCAAAAAGCAGGGTGCTGATAGCGTGCAGGGAATAGAACCAGCCGCGCGTCTGGTCAACCGCCTCGCAGATGTAATCGGCGGGGAACTGCTCTTTAAACTTATCGGCATTCTCGAAGGGGTAGTGCCATTGAGCCACCGGCATGGAGCCGGAATCGAACCAGACATCAATCAGTTCCGGCACGCGCTGCATCGTCCCGCCGCATTCCGGACACGGGAAAGTGATTTTGTCCACGTGCGGACGGTGCAGGTCAAGCCCGCTCAGGTCCTGGCCTGCCTTTTCAGACAGTTCAGCGCGCGAACCGATGGCGGTCTGGTGTTTGCAGGCCTGGCACTCCCAAACCGGCAGGGGTGTGCCCCAATACCGTTCGCGCCCCAGAGCCCAGTCAATATTGTTCTCCAGCCAGTTGCCAAAGCGGCCGTGTTTGATATGCTCGGGCACCCAGTTGATTTGCTCGTTGTTGGCCACCAGCCGGTCCTTATACTGGCTGGTGCGGATGTACCAGGTGGCGCGGGCGTAATACAGTAACGGCGTTTTACAACGCCAGCAGAAGGGATAGGTATGCGTATACGACTCAACCCGGAACAACAGGCCGCGCGCTTCCAGGTCTTGTGTAATCAGCGGGTCGGCATCTTTGACAAACATTCCGCTCCACGGCCGCACTTCGGGAATAAAAGTGCCATCCGGAGCAACGGTCATCAGCACGGGCAGGTCATATTCCAGGGCCGCCTGCATATCCTCCGCGCCGAAGGCGGGAGCCATATGCACCAGGCCGGAACCGTCTTCGGTGGTGACAAAGTCACCCAAGACCACATAATGAGCGGGCTTATCCGGCGGGACAAAGGTAAACAGCGGGCGATACTTCTGGCCTTTGAGTTTTTTGCCCTTGAAGGTTTCTACAATTTTGACCTCTTCGCCATGGAAGACCTTTTCAAGCAGGGCCTGCGCCAGAATCAGGCGCTCTTTGCCGTTATCGGGCATCTCCCGCTCAACCGTGACGTAATCCACATCCGGGTGGGCGGCGACGGCCACATTGCCGGGCAGCGTCCAGGGAGTTGTGGTCCAAACCAGAAGCGAGGTATCGGGCCGGTCCACCAGCGGCATGCGCACAAAAACCGAAGGGTCCGACACTTCGTCGTAGCCGAGGGCCACCTCGTGGTCCGAAAGAGGCGTTCCGCAGCGCGGACAATAAGGCACCACCTTGAAGCCCTGATACAGCAGGCCGCGTTCCCAAAAGTTCTTCAAAATCCACCAGACCGACTCGATGTAGTCGTTCTCGTAGGTAATGTAGGCGGTATCCAGATCCACCCAAAAGGCGATGCGCTCGGTCAGGCGTTCCCAATCCTGGATGTAGGTAAAGGCCGACTTGCGGCAAAGTTCGTTAAAGCGGTCAATGCCGTAATCTTCGATTTGCTGTTTGTTGGTGAAACCCAGTTGTTTCTCTACTTCAATCTCGACCGGCAAGCCGTGGGTATCCCAGCCGCCGCGGCGCGAGACGTGGTAGCCGCGCATAATTTTGTAACGCGGGAACATGTCCTTGAAGGCGCGCGCCAGGACATGATGCACGCCCGGCTTGCCGTTGGCGGTAGGCGGGCCTTCATAAAACACATATTCGGGTCCACCCTTGCGCTGCTCGACCGTTTTCTCAAAAATCCTGGCACTGCGCCAGAACTTCATGATGGCGGTCTCCATTGCAGGAATGTCAAGTTTGGGAGAAACGGGTTTGAACATGACAGGTCTCCAATCGTAGAATCATCGTGATGGATGGTTACCAAAAAGAAAACGCCCATCCCAACAGGGACGAGCGTGACGCCCGCGGTACCACCCCGATTCCTGCCGGAGGCAGGCACTCAGTCAGGTACGGCCAATGGCTTATACCTGCATCCTGCTAACGGTGGATGTTTCCGGCTTACCTACTCTCGGCCGGCAATTGCGCCCGACCGATTTCAGCGCGCGGCTCCGGGAGGATTTTCAACCCGCTTCACGCACCCGGCTCACACCACGCCCGGGCTCGCTGACCGTTTCGACGGGTTTACTCGTTCCCATCATCGCCTTTAGGGAGTGCCCATATTATACACTTTTCGCAATAGATGACAAGAGAGCAGCAAAAGCCAGCCTCTGACTGCCCGCGTAAGTCAGAGACTGGCGCCACAAGTAGGGCAGGTCTTTGACCTGCCATGCGCAAGTCAAAGACTTGCGCCACTCACTTGCGCCACTTCCCCTTTCCAAGCCAGCGCTGCAACGCCCAGCCCAGCGCGCCGAGCAAGAGCACCGAGCCCAGGAGCAGGAGAAACGGCTGCGCGGCCCAAAGCGGAGCGAGCCAATCGCCCAGCGCCTTCCCGGCCCCGCTGAGCAGGACGGCCAGCAGACCGGCCAAGCCGGCCAGCAGAGCCAGGCCTACCCCTTGCGCCGCCTGCTGGAATCGTGCCCGGCGCCCCTCCTGCGGCGGCGGTTGGAGCGGATCCTTCCACGGCGAGAGGGCGACCTCCAGCGCGTCGCGGTAGGTCAACGCGGCGGAGAGGAGAGAAACGCCTCTGGCTTTCTTTAGCCGCCAAAGCATTTGCCACGATCGGAGCACTCTCAAGAGCTTTCGCTGCGTCTTTGACTCTTGGGGCGGTCGCAGAGCATCAAAGATTTTCTCTAGTGCTGCGACTGCCTTCTGGCGTACATTTTCGTATTCATCCCCCAGGGCCTGGATCAGGGTCGAGACGGCTTGAGGGTCGCCAATTTGCCCCAGCGCCTTCGCCGCTGCTCCGCGTACTAGCCAATCTTCATCCCGCGAGGCCTGGATCAGGGCCGGCACGGCTTGCGGGTCGCCGATTTGCCCCAGCGCCTCGGCCGCCGCCTCGCGCACATCTTTGTCTTCATCCTGCAAGGCCTGGATCAGGGCCGGCACGGCTTGGGGGTCGCCGATTTTCCCCAACGTCCAAATCGCCGCTCGGCGCACATTATCTTTGTCTTCATCCCGCAAGGCCTGGAGCAGGGCGGGCACGGCAGGGGCGCCGATTTTCCATAAAGCCACGCCCGCCGGCCGGCGCACATCTTCGTCTTCATTCCGCAAGGCCTGGATCAGGGCCGGCACGGCAGGGACGCCGATTTCCCCCAACGCCCAGACCGCCACCCGGCGTACATCTTTGTTTTCATGCTGCAAGGCCTGGAGCAGCGGGGGCACGGCTTGGGGGTCGCCAATTTGTCGCAGTACCGAGACCGCCGCCCGGCGCACATCTTCATCTTCATCCTGCAAGGCTTGGAGCAGGGCGGGCACGGCAGGGGCGCCGATTTTTCCTAGACTCAAAGCCGCCGCCCGGCGCACATCTTCGTTTTCATCCTGCAAGGCCTGGATCAGGGCCGGCACGGCTTGCCGGTCGCCGATTTGCCCCAACGCCCAGGCCGCCGCCCGGCGCACATCTTCGTCTTCATCCTGCAAGGCCTGGATCAGGGCAGGCACGGCAGGGGCGCCGATTTTCCCCAGCGCCTCGGCGGCCGCCCGGCGCACATCTTTTTTACCTTGATCTTCAAAGTACTGGATCAGGTCGGGCACGGCTTGAGGGTCGCCGATTTTCCCCACTGCCCGGCGTACATCCTTGACTTCATCCTGCAATGTCTGGATCAGGGCGGGCATGGCTTGGGGGTCGCCGATTTCTCCCAGCGCCTCGGCGGCCGCCCGGCGCACCCAGATATTCTTATCCTGCAAGGTCTGGATCAGGGCGGGCACGGCTTGGGGATCGCCGATTTTCCCCAGCGCCTCGGCCGCCGCCCGGCGTACCCACCTGTCTTCATCCTGCAAGGCCTGGACCAGGGCGGGCACAGCAGAGGCACCAATTTTCCCCAACGCCCAGGCAGCCTCTCGGCGCACATCTTCGTCTTCATCCCGCAATGCCTGGACCAGGGCGGGCACGGCTTGCGGATCGCCGATTTCTCCCAGCGCCTCGGCGGCCGCCCGGCGCACCCACCTATTCTTATTCGGCAAGGCTTGGATCAGGGCGGGCACAGCAGGGGCGCCGATTTCGCCCAAAGCCTCCGCCGCCCAGCGCACCGAAATCTTTTCATCTTGCAAGGCCTGGATCAGGACCGGCACGGCAGGGGCGCCGATTTTCGTCAACGCCCAGACCGCCACCCAGCGCACATTTTCGTCTTCATCCTGCAAGGCCTGGATCAGGGCGGGCACGGCTTGGGGGTCGCCGATTTTCTTCAACGTCTCCGCCAGCCGGCGCATCCCCCTATTCTTATCCGGCAAGGCCTGGATCAGGGCCAGCACGACTTGGGGGTTGCCAATTTCCCCCAGCGCCTCAACCACCGCCTCGCACACACCCATGTCTTCATCCTGCAAGGCTTGGATCAGGGTGGGCACAACTTGCGGGTCGCCAATTTCCCCCAGCGCCTTGGCTGCCACCAGGCGCATACCCTTGTCTTCATCCTGCAAGGCTTGTAGAAGATCAGGACGCAAGGATGAAGCCAGACCTTCCCAATGTCCGGCTTCCACGGCTAGTTCAGCCGCCAGGAACAGGCTGCGACGGGTAGCGCGCTCAAAAGGATCGCATCGTGACCAGAGGCCAGAGATCAGCGTCTGGAGTTGATCTGCTTCCAGCGCCCCGACCAGCAAGATGATCGGCTCGCGCCATTCGGGCAGGTGCCAGCGCGGGCGCAGGAAGGCCCGCGTGCGCCGCGGGTTCTGCTTCCAGGCGCGCTGCAGGCGGCGGGCAACGAAATACTCGCCGATGGTAGCATGGGCAAAGGCATGCTGATCCCCCTCCAGGCGCGCCAACAGGCCGGTCTTCTGGCGCAGCAGGGCCAGCAACGCCCGCGCGGCCTCCGCATCACTGGCCAGGCGCTTTTCCTGCAATAGTTGGAGCAGGCGCTCTTCAACGCGCTCACCGCCGCTATGCAGGTGCCAGGCGATCGCTTCCAGGGCCTGCAAAGCCGTCTCCCGCTGTTTGGGATCGGCGCTGCGGCGTTCGGCGCGCCGCCAGGCTTCGGCGACGTAACGGGCGTAGAGGTCGGCGCGGTTGCGGGCGATCTCCCCCTGGCGGGCATAGACCTCGGCGCTCAGGCGCAGCAAGAGGGGGTTATCCAGCACGCGGCGCAGGGCCGGAATGGCCCGCATCTTCTCCAGCAGGGTCTGCGCTTCGGTTTCTGGATTACCTTCAATCCCCAGCACTCCCAGCCAGCCTTGCAGGTAACCTTGGATATGGGCCGAATCCTCCAGCGGCTGGAGGGTGTATTCCTTCAGCCCTTGCAAGGCGCTAAACCCGGCAATGCGGGAGGCCACCACCAGGCGGGCGTTCTGACCGGCCGGGGCGCGGGCAAAGGCTTCAATTTGCTCGCGCACCTTCTCTCGTTGCTCCGGCACTTCATCCAGCCCATCGAGCAGCACCAGCAATTGGTTGTCCCGTTCCCAGGCTTCGTATACCTTCTCGGCGGTAGCGGTGGATTTTTGCAAACGCCGGGCGACTTCCTCGATCAGCACACGGCGCAGGGCATCGCCGCCCTTGCTCAGTTCACCGGCACAGGCCGGCAAGCGCAGGAAAATGGGCACTCGGGCTTCTTGCAGGAGGAGTTTCTCCTGCGCCCAGTTCTCCTCCCGCCTGGCAAAGCACAGCCCGATGAATTGCAGCGTGGTGCTCTTGCCGCTGCCGGGTTCACCCAGCAGCGCCAGGTGGGCGGCCTCCTGCAGCGCTTTCCCCAGCGGTACGGGCGGCGGGGGAGGCGGGGGAGGCGGTTGATGCTCCTTGCGCGCTTTTTCTTCTTCGGGAGGCATGGAAGGCGGTTGCGGCCCGGCATGCTCCAGCCGCTCTTCGGAAGCGGGCAGATCGGGACGGGGAGGATCGGACGGTTTGGGCGGCGGGATGTACCGGGCCTGTAGCAGCACGTAGACATCGGTCAGCGGGATACCGCGCTCTTCTTCATCCCCTTCGTAGAGGCGCAGCGTGGACCAGTCAGCGGCCACATGCTGCAGGTAGGCCTGCGTCAGGTGCTCCTGCTCTTCCGGGGGCAGCGCAGGCACACCCTGGTTCACAATGTTGTGGTCGCCGATGATAATGATACTGTTATTGGCGTCGCCGCCGATGGAGAGGTTACGGTCGCCCATGGCCGCCTAGGGAGAGAGAATTTGGAATCAATTTTAGCATAAGAGAGCATGGAAAATGCAGCGCGGAGGCCGTCCACGAATAAACGAATGGCTGCCTGCCCCCATTCGTTTATTCGTTCCCCATTCGTTTATTCGTTCCCCATTCGTTGACGGTCGGCCCCCCGTAGAATAGGTTTCCAACCTGTTCCTGCACAAGTCAAAGACTTGCGCCACATCGCCCCCATTCGTTTATTCGTTCCCCTATTCGTTGACGGTCGGCCCCTGTCCCCGTGGAACAGGTTTCCAACCTGTTCATGCGCAAGTCAAAGACTTGCGCCACTCATCCCTGCCACAACCTCACCCCGCCCGGCGCGTTTGCCCGGCAGGCTGCTTTCAGACTGCAGCCGCCGCAGGCCTCGCCGCAGGTTTCGTAGGGGCGCAATTGACCGAGGCGCTGGAGATGATCGAGCATCGCCTCCACCAGGGCGGGCGTCGTGCCGAGACGGGCAGCCAGGACGCCGGTCTCGAACGTGCCGCCGGAACGGATTTCGGCCAGGAGTTTTTCGAGCATCGTCACACCCCCATCCAGACGGCCAGGTGATAGGTCACCGCGCCGGCGGCCATGGAAAGCGCCAGCAGGAGAAAGACGCTCAGCAGCGTCCAGCGCCAGGAGCCGGTCTCTTGCCTCGTCACGGCCACGGTCGCCATGCAGGGGATGAAGAGCATCGTCACCACCAGAAACGAGAGGGCAGTGGCGGTGGAGTAGGAGGCGGCCAGCAACTCGGTCAGGCCGGCCTCCGGCGAGACGCCGAACAGCACGCCCAGGGTGGCGATGGCGTTCTCCTTGGCCGGGAAACTGGTGATGAGCGCCACCGTCAGCCGCCAGTCGAAGCCCATCCAGCGCCCGACCGGTTCGAGGAACTGGCCGAAGCGCGCCAGGTAACTGCTGTTCAGGTCGCCGCCCGGCAGGTACGACAGCGCCCAGACCAGCATCGCCATCGCCAGGATGGCCGTCCCGGCCTTTTTGACGAAGGCGATCGAACGCTGCCAGACCAGCAGCCCGATGGTGCGCAGGTTGGGGATGTGATAGAGCGGCATCTCCATGATGAAGGCCGAGCGCTGCCCCTTGAAGATGACCCGGTTGAGCAGCGCGCCGCTCGCCACCAGCGCCAGCAGCGAGAGCAGCACCAGCCCCCAAGTGACCCAGAGAGCGTTCGCCCCGAAGAAGGCCGGGGCGATGAAGGCCACCACCGCCATGCGCGCCGTGCAGGGCACCAGCGGGGCGATCAGGATGGTCAGCAGACGCGCCGGCCAGGAGTCGATCACCCGCGTCCCCATCACCGCCGGCACGTTGCAGCCGAAGCCCAGGAAGAGCGGCAGGAACGACTTGCCGTGCAGGCCCATCAGGTGCATCAGGTTGTCCATCACGTAGGCGGCGCGGGCCATGTAGCCCACGTCTTCCAGCAGGGCGAAGGCGGCGAAGAAAATGACCAGGATGGGCAAAAAGGTCAGCACCGAGCCAACTCCGCCGATCAGCCCGTCCACCATCAGGCCCTGCAGCCAGAACGGCACCTCGGTCAGCGCCTCGGCGGCCAGACCCGCCAGCGGGGCGACCGCGGCCTGCTCCAGCCAGGCCTGCAGCGGCGCGCCGATGGTGAAGGTCAGCCAGAAGACCAGGCCGAGAATCCCGGCCAGGAGGACCAGCCCCCAGAACGGGTGCGCCGCCCAGCGGTCGAGGCGTTCGGTCAGGCCGATTTGCCCGACCCGCGGCCGGGTCACGGCAGCGCGCACCAGCCGCCCGATCCACTCGTAGCGGCCGGAGGCCACCGCCAGGAAGGCGTCGTCGTGGGCGCGCAGGATGTCGTGGACGGCCTCCCAGGTTTCGGGCGGCATGGAGGCCTGCATCAGGCGCGTCACCTCGGCGTCGCCCTCCAGCAGTTTCAGGGCGATCCAGGAGGACGGATAGGGGGCGGGGACGTGCGGGGCGATCTGCGCCTCGATTTGGGCCAGGATTTGACAATGGTCGGCGCGCACTTCGGGCGGGCGCGGACCGGCGGCCTGCTCGCCGTTTAAGACGCGCTCGGCCACCGTCAGCAACTCGCGCACCCCGGCGGCTTTGGAGGCGACCATCGGCACCACCGGCACGCCCAGCGCCGCCTCCAGCACGTGCGGCTCAACGCGCAGCCCCTCCTGCTCGGCCACGTCCATCATGTTGAGGGCCACCACCAGCGGCGCATCCAGGGCGGCCAGTTCGGCCACCAGATAGAGGCTGCGCTCCAGGTTGGCGGCGCTGACCACCGCCACCACCAGGTCGGGCTTTTCGCGCAGGATGAACTCGCGGGCGATGACCTCCTCCGGCGAGTTAGCGGTGAGACTGTAGGTGCCGGGCAGGTCCACCAGCAGCGCCTGACGGCCGTTCAGGTCGAAGCGGCCCTCGCGGCGCTCGACCGTCTTGCCCGGCCAGTTGCCGACGTGCTGGTTGAGTCCGGTCAGCAGGTTGAACACGGTGGACTTGCCCATGTTGGGCTGTCCGGCCAGGGCGATGACCGGCGTCCCGGCCTCGGCCAGGCGCGTCCGCTCCGGCGCGGCGACGGCGGCGTGACAATCAGGCATGATTGCCTCGTTCGACCAGGATTTTGGCCGCCTCGCCGCGTCCCAGGGCCAGGCGCGTGCCGCGGGCGGTGACGATGAGCGGGCCGCGGCCGTAGTTCTGCACCATGTTGACGCGCACGCCGGGGGTGAGCCCCAGCGAGGCCAGGCGGCTGGTCACGGCCCGCCCGGCCTTGAATTCGACGATGACAGCCTCCCGCCCGGCTTCGAGGTCGGCGAGGGGAAAGGGGGGTTGGGAATCGGGCATAGAGACTCCTGAAAGTGCCAGAAGGGTTGAAACAAAAGTTTTCGCCACGAATTTCACGAATGAGCACAAATTTTTGGTAGTGCCATCATGTAAGTGATGGCCTGTGCGGGCGGGATGGAATTCCGCCAAATTATGGGTGTGCGGAATACCATAAAACGCCCTGTGGTTGCTACCATCGGTTGCCGGTCATGGGCTAACCTGCGGGAGGATGAAGGCAGATACCTGCCCATTTCGTGTAATTCGGTAACTGCCTACCAACAGCCAAAAGGGGGAAGAAAGACACCGCTGTGTGTCATTGCGAGGGCGCAGCCCGAAGCAATCTCCGGCCTTTGCAGGGAGACTGCCACGCTCGCTGCGCTCGCTCGCAGCGACAGGTAGGCAGTTACGTAATTCGTGTCATTCGTGGCTCGAAAAAAAACAAACAGGCACAAGCCCATGGCTTGCTAAACGGCATGTCATGCCAGCGCTGGAGCAGCGGAGGCGTTTTGGCGCCGCAGGCCGAGGAAGATCAGCCCAAAATAGGCCAGGTAGGCCAGCACCTCGGTCAGCGAGGGATTGCCGTTGTAACCAAAGAGTGCCTTGAGCAAACTGCCGACGGTCGAGTTCTCGTCCAGCCAGGGGTTGACATCCCAGACATGCTCGATGACGGCGGGAATCCAGCCGGCCTCGTTGAATTCATGCACGCCGTGCGCCACCAGCCCGGCAGCGAACAAAATCAGCAGGATGCCGGTCACCTGGAAGAAGCGGCGCAGGTCGAGACGCAGGGCGGCCGAGAACAGCAGCCAGCCCAGGGCGACCGCAGCCGCCAGCCCGAACAACGCGCCGAGGATGGTCTGCCCGGCCTGGACGATGAAGGCGTTGGCCGTCAGGAAGAGCGCCAGTTCGATGCCCTCGCGCACCACCGCCAGGAAAGCCAGCCCGAAGAGGGCGCGGCGGCCGGTCTTCAGCGCGGCCTGACGCGTGCTGTTTTCCAGTTCGGCGCGCAGGTGGCGGCCCTGACGATTCATCCAGAAAATCATCCACGTCAGCAGCCCGGCGGCGAAGAGCATGGCAAAGCCCTCGAAAATTTCCTCCGCCTTGCCTTCCAGCGAAATGCCCAGGGCGGTGAGCAGGCCGCCCGTCAGCAGGCTGAGCAGGACGGCGGTGAACGTCCCGCCCCAGACGGCCGGTTTCAGGTCGGGGCGGTTGATCTTTTTGAGCGCGCCAAGGACGATGCCGATGATGAGGGCGGCTTCCAGCCCTTCGCGCAGCGAGAGAAGAAAAGCAGAGAACATGAGAGACACCTCTAAAATTTTGATAACCACAGATTACAGCCACAGATTACACAGATTACACAGATTACACAGAGGAGGAAAATTGAAAATCTGTGTAATTGCCTACCCTTAACCCTCCCGCAGGTTAGAACGGGGCCGGCAAGCAATACCGGCAATCATAGGGATGTCTTCTGGCCTGGACATTGCGCCAAAACCTGCGGGAGGGTAGGCCGTTACAAATCTGTTTGAAAATCTGTGCTCATCTGTGTCAATCTGTGGCAAATACTTTCCGTGCCAATCGGCAAACTTTCGACTTTCCTGCGGATTCAAGTTATAATTACCTTGAAACACCAGCAGTTATTATATGCTAATTTTTAAAATTAGCATACCATAATATTCAGAATAAATGCCATGACAAATGTCACAACTTCCGAGGCCATCGAAATCTCCGGCCTGAGTTCCACCATCCAGGACTACCTCTCGCTCATCTACGTCATGGAGCGCGACGGCGAGCCGGTGATCGGCTCGCGCCTGGCCGAACTGCTCGGCGTCACGCCCCCGACGGTCACCAACACGCTCAAGCGCATGACCCGCGACGGCCTGCTGACAATGGACAAGAACGGCACCCACCTGACCGAAAGCGGCTGGGCAGCGGCGCGGGTGGTGATGCGCCGTCACATGTTGATGGAGTGGATGATGGTCCAGACCCTGCCCTGGTCGAAACTGCACGCCGAGGCCCATCACCTGGAACACGCCATCTCTTCCATGACCGAAACCGCCCTGATGGAACAACTCGGCCACCCGCGCACCTGTCCGCACGGCAACCCGCTGCCTGGCTGCGAGCAGGCGGTCAGCGCCTGGCTGCCGCTGACGCAGATCGCCGAGGGCGAACAGGTCATCCTGCGGCGCATCCACGAACTGGCGGAGGAAAACGCCCCTCTGCTCGCCTACCTGGAGGCCAAACAACTCCTCCCCGGCGCCTCGCTGCGCGTGACCGAAATCCTGCCCTTCAACCAGACCATCACGGTGGAAGTCAACGCTCAGGCGGTGACGCTCGGCAACGCCGCGGCGCGCTATCTTTTTGTGGAAAAAACGTAACTGCCTATCATCCCACAGGAGGCTTAAACGAAAAACGGGATAAAAACAACCGCCGGTTGCGCTTCGGACAACCGGCGGTCAGTTCCACAGGAAAGCCCTTATTTCACAACAAACACACTGCCGGCCCCGCGCCCGGCCACATCCGGGAAATAAAACTCAAAAGCAGAGGGTGGAATGACCTGGAAAGTCCCGGCCGTTCCAGCGCGTGCCAGATAGGTGTAAACATAGGTCCCGGCGGGCAAGTAGTCGGCAGAAAGAACCACCTTCTCATCCCGCAGTTCAACATGATTGAAGTACCACCACCCCCAGCCGCGCAGATCATAGTCACGGCGGTTGTAGGAGGCTGGCAATTCCATATCGGTCGCCAGGGTGGTGTCTAAGGGTTCCAATCCGGCAGGCAGAGGATCATTGATCACCACGTAATGCGCGGCATTTGGTACGACCAGGGTCAGGCGCACGCGCACCAGATCACCGCGCTTTACCTGCGTCACCGGCGTTTTCGGGTCAGACAAGTTGAAGTATTGGCGCGAGATGAGCATCCCCTGGTCCAGCGGCTGGATAGAGGCCACCGGCAAATCCACCTTCATGTAAGCGGTGTAATACAGGTTGCCCGGCCCGGCTCCGCGCGTGAAGACCAGGCGATTGGCCTCGTCTTTGAGCAGCTTTTCAAGTTCAATGTTCAGATAGACGGGGGAGGTCAGGTTTTGGCGCGTGGCCACACCGCTCTCAATTTTCTCTCCGTTCAGCCCAACGGCATAGGCATAATTGGTCTCAAACTCGCTGGATACTTCCAGCCAATTCGTCAGAGCCATCAACACCCAGGCCGTTTCTTGCGTGGACTTCCAGCGGCCGCCGTCTCGATGAGCCATCAGCCAGCGGACAGTATTCGCCGTGAGCGGATTCTGCGGATCAATCTGAGTGAAAGCATTCAGCACGATGGCCGTTGTGCGGACATCGGTATTCCAGTTCCAGTAATCGTGAAACTCCTCCTCCCAATGACTGCCGGCCGATGACATAACGGAAGCAGACACCAGGTCCGACATGAGCGTGGCAATGCGCTCATCATCAGGGTTTTCCAAATGCAGCGCCATGGCCAGATAAGCCTTTCCATACAGACTAAGTTGATGACGGTATTCATATAAGACATTGGCCTGCGCCGGCAGTTCGCCGGTCGCGCGCCTGAGCACCCAAACGATCAAGGCCTGGCGGTTATACTGCCAGGAGGCATCGTTGGGGTGCAGGCTGGGAGTGCTTCTCTGCAAGTATTTGATTCCCCTGGAGAGAGCGCCATCCGCAACCACGTAACCAGACTGCTTTGCCTCTAACAAAGCCAGCACAACATAGGCACTGGTCAGCGGGTCGCTTTGGGAGTCATCCCACCATGCCCAGCCGCCATCACCCCGCTGTTTGGCGTAAATGCGCTGCAGCGCCTTGCCAACGTTCTCATCCAACCCCTGCTGAAGCGGCAGGTTGGGCAAGCCTGCATCCTTCAAGGCGCGGGCGGTAATGACATTGGGCAAAACGCTCGAAACGGTTTGCTCCAGGCAATCGTAAGGATAGGTCTTGAGGTACTCCAGGCCGTTGGTCATCGAGGCAGCCAGGGAAGGAGAGAGTTCAACCGCCACCTTTGCATCAGAATACGCAAAGGTTGTCGGCAAAACCAGGCTCTCGCTCACCGAGCCGCTTTCCCGCAGGATACCGGCGGTGCCGACCGTTTCGGTGACAGCATAGGTATAGACCGGGATTCCCTGTCCCGGCAGTGTGCCCAGCGAAGGCTTGCTGGCATCGCGGTACCCGCCGCCCGAGACGCTGGCCGTCAGGTCGAGACGCGTGACGCCTTGTGGAATCTTCAAGTCCCAGGTGACGTAACCTTGCTGGCGCGCCGGTACCTCTACTTTTTGATTGACGGCCGACGTAACCTCCGCGCCGGTGGCCTCCAGTGAGACATCCACATTGAGAGCCTGATCGGTGGTATTTCGAATCAATGCCCCGACCCTGGCCTGGTCGCCGGCCACAAAGAAACGCGGCGTTTGTAACTGGACAAAGAGCGGCTTGGTGCTGAGCAACTCATGCGTGCCTTGCCCTACCAGGCTGTCGACAGTGACGGCGCGTGCGTCCATGCGCCAGGTGGTCAGGTTTTCGGGCAACGTCACGGTAACTTGCGCTTCGCCGTTTTTATCGGTTAACACCTGCGCTGTCCAGTAAGCCGTATCGCGAAAATCCTGCCGGACGGTAATGATTCCATAGTCCCCTTCTCCCTTCCCGTCGCCGCCGCCAGAGCCGCTACCATCACCCTCTGGAATAATCTCATCGTAATTGGCATTGAAGTCCTCGGCGGTGAGGACAATGCTGACAGAGGTGCGTACGCTGAGGGCTTTCTGCGGATAGAACTGACTCAAGATGGGCAAAGAGTTGGAGGGCGCCAGCGCCAGCAGAGACTTATCCACCAGTGCCAGCGAGACTTCGGCCTGCACCGGCTTGCCGCGGTAATCGGTGGTTTTGATCGTGTAAGTCACCTGTTCACGCGGCCCGGCAGATTCTTTATCCGTGCTGATCTTTACATCCAACTCTTGCTGCTCGGTATCCACATTCAGCCGCAGCATCGCAACTTTGAAATCGGGGCTGCCAGTATTGTCTGCGCCGCTGACCACGATCACAGAAAGGTATGAAACGGGCGCCATCTCCTTGGTAATGGGCAATTTGTAAATCGTGCTATTGCCTTCCAGGCGGACGACCTCGCGAGCATAAATGTGACCGCGTTCATACGTCACCAGGGCATAGACTTCTCCCTGAAAGGGCTGGGCAATCAAAATTTCGGCCGTTTCGCCCGGCGAGTAGGAGTCCTTATCGGCCACCAGGGCAAAACTGCGATCGTTGGTTTGCCGCCAGGAGACATATTCATCACTCGACACCCACAGATAAGTAGATGCCTGATGTTTGTTCCCCTTGCTATCCCGCACGGTAACGGTCGCCTTAAAGACCCCGCCATTGGGGGGCGTAAAGGCAATGCTGGCCGTGCCGTCCTCGCCCACGACCAGGCGCGAGAAACTCTTGACCGGAATCTCCTGCACAGACGTCACCCAGCGCAGGCGGCCATAATCATCCTGCTCCTGCACACTGTACCAGCGCCGCTCAACAATATCCACCCGGGCGGCCTGGCCGGGAACCGGCTCGGAATTCCAGTTTACAGCGGCAATTTCCAGCCTCTGCTCTTCGCCTGCCCGGCCGACGTAACGCTCCGAACGAATGCCGCCATAGACCGCGCTCTGGTGGACGACGAAACTCGTCTCGCCGCTGACGACATTCCCCGCCACGTCCGTCACATTTGCGTTGAAGGAGACCTGGCGGCTGGTCTTGTTCTCACCCAGGCTGGCAGTCTGCGGGACGTCCAGGTGGCCGTTCTCATCCGTCCGCCCGCGGCCCTCGGCCAAGACGCCCCCGCGCGTGCTGAGAGATGGCGACCAGTACGTATCCCGGTCCCAGTCCATGAAACTGAAGCGGCTGAAATCGTCTGAAGGGGTAAAGTAATAGGGACGCGCCTCAATAAACCAGGAGACTTCTGCATCCCCTACGGCGCCTCCGGAATAGTAAACGGCATCCACGCCCAGGTTAACGCGCTCTCCGGCCAGGACATCCTGCTTGTCGGTTGTGGCGCGTACTTCATAGTCCGGCTTGCGATATTCGGCTACGCGAAAGCCGACATACCCATAATCATTGCCGTCGGGCGTGTTACGCACAAAAATATCGTAATTGCCCAGCGCAGCCTCGTCGGCCAGGCGGAACGAACCCTCGAAACTGCCCATCTCCGAAAGCGGCAGGTATTCTGCAAACAGCCGCTCGCCCTGGTACTCAACGGTGACGTAAGCCTGGCTACGCGCCGGCAGGCTGTATTTCAAATCGTCATTTTGCCGCACGATTCCTTTGAAATAGACATCCTGCCCGGGGCGATAGAGCGGACGATCGGTATAAACATAAGCAAAATCGCCCGAAACGCTCTGATAATAGTTCTCCCACAGGCCAAAGTCGCTCGGCGAAACGCCGCTGCCCCAATCCAACGAGGTGAAAGCCACGTGGCCGGGCGAATCGGTCTGGGCATAATACGGCTTGACCGCCGACTGCAGGGCAGCCAGGCCATCCTTATCGGTCTTTACGCGGCCTACTTCTTTGAATTTCTCGTCATAGAAAACGACCGTCACATTGGGCACCGGCTTGCCGGTTTGCAAATCGGTCACCCAGGCAAGCGCCTCGCTCTGGGTGGCCTTGAGCGTCAGACTATCGGTTGCAACCACAAAGACGGCGCCTTCGTAAAAACGGCTGTAATATTGAAGCGGCGCGCCCTTTAGCCCGATGAAATAATACCCCGGCGTCAACGGTTTATCGTCAGCATCCTTCAGGCTAAGGCGCGTGCGGGCAAACTTGTTGCGGACCTGATTAAGCGCCGGCGTAATCTCGCGCACGGCCTTTTCCTGCGGGATGTAATTTGCCATCTCCAACTCGCCGCGCACCAGTTTGCCAAAATGCTCTACCGGCAGCGGATAGACATTCAACGCAGCCGAATCTAGATTGACATAATCGAAAAACAGTTCCTGCGCCCCCTGAGCGCGATAGACCAGCGGCTGCCAGGGCAGCAACATGTGAGCATAAGGAGACATGCTGCCCGTGCGAAATGAATAGGTGTATTCCGTCTTGATGGTATTGCCATACACATCCGACATTCCAGGCAAGATGCGGATGGTGTACTCGGTATCGGGCTCCAGGCCGTAGCCGTACAATTCCCAGTCATATTCATTGTAGTACCAGTTCATTTCCCGCGGTTCAGGCGAAATTTTGACCTTTCCCTTGGTGCTATTAAAATTCATCGGCGAAGCAAAACGAATGGTCAGCGACGAATCGTATTCCGAAGCCTGCGAATCGGGCGCAGGACGCACCCAGAGAATAGACGGCAAGGGGACGGTCGTGAAGTGAAACGTCAGACCTTCCTTGAGCGGCGCGCCATCCGCCGAGAGGGCCTCCTGCAAGAGCGTCAGCGTATAACGCGTGGCGATCTGGTAACGTTCTGCCGGCTGAATGCTAACCTCGGTTTTGGCATCGTTCCATTTCAGGCGCACAGGCAAAGGCAAACCGCTGTCACTTTCTGCTACAGATATGGCCTGTGCAACACTGGCAGGTTCCATTGGCTGCAAGAAGGTGATGACAAAAGCCTGATCCAGACGGACATTTTGAATATCATCGGGCGGATTCTGCTCGCCGCCGCGCAGAGAAAAATGTGCGATGCCGGGAGCGCGGGTTGTGAACGCGGCAACGAAATCAGAACCCAATACACTGCCGGAGGCATCTTGCAAGCCGGCTCCAACGCGGACCTCGTAGGTAGTGCCGCTCTTGAGCAATTCTTCCGGCTGAAAGACATACACCGAAGAATTCAGCCAGTCGCCGCTTCCCTTGACTTCTGGCGTAAGGGTCAGCGGTTGGGGCAGGTTGGGCTGCTCTTCCTCAATAGTAAGGGGAACTACCGGCCGGTTGAAGATCAGCGTAATGGTGCTATCCAAATCCACATTCTGCGCCCCGTCTGCCGGAAAAAGTTGTCCCACAGCAAGCGCCTCGGTGGTATAGAACTTTAACCCTATGGGTTCCGACAAAGCCTGCCCATCCAGGGCAGCAGCCTGCACCGAAAAGACTCCCGTGTAGGCAGCGCCGGGCTGCAATTTGCCGGGTTTAAAGACAAAGGTGCGGCGGTCTGCCCAGGTAACGGAACCAGGTATCGGTTTGCCGTCAGAACCGGAAAAAGTCCAGGCCGCCTGTGTCTTCGTCTGATCCATATCCCGGTCAAAGGTGAGCCGAATCTCCGGTTCCAGGGCCAGTCTTTCCCCTTCCATTGGAGAGCGATGCACAATCTGCGGCCCAGCAGGCGCCGATTCGACCGTGAGCAATTCAGGGTTCGGAGGGGTGGGCTCAGGCATAGAAGTGGGCGTGGACGTCAGCGGACCACAGGCCACCAGAAATGCAAGCAAAAGAAAAATTGCCTTACGGAAAATGGGTTTCATAAGAGGCGCTCCTTCGAGGATGAATCGAGTATGCCCCGGCTTGAGGAGTCTGTCAAGCAAGAAAAAGGTCAGGTTTTGGGGAGAGACGCAGAGAAAACGACAAAAGTTCCCCAGGGCAGGCGCGCAAATTGCCAGACGGTAACTGCTTACCCTCCCGCAGGTTTCGGCGGCCCCGTTCTAATCTGCAGGAGGGTTTAAGGGTAGGCCATTACATCAGATGGTAAAATTCCACCTGAAACAGACACCCAAGAAATGAGGAAACATGGTCTCTTCACCCGCACCCGTTCCCCGCTTTGACCCGGCTCACGACGTCCTGCATTACCAGCCGCACGCCCTGGATGCGATCTTCAAACCGCGCAGTGTCGCCGTCATCGGCGCCACCGACAAGCCGGGCAGCGTTGGCCGCACTTTGCTATGGAATCTGATTCGCAGCCCCTTTGGCGGGACGGTCTTCCCGGTCAACCCCAAGCGGGAAAACGTCCTTGGCATCAAGGCCTATCCGGCCATCGCCGACATCCCCGATCCAATTGACCTGGCCGTGCTGGTCACGCCCGCGCCTACCATTCCCGACCTGATCGGTCAGTGTGTGGATGCAGGCGTAAAAGGCGCCATTGTCATCTCTGCCGGCTTCAAGGAAATCGGCCCCGAGGGCGCAGAACTGGAGCGGCGCATCATGGAGCATGCCAATCGAGTCAAAATGCGCATCATCGGCCCAAACTGCCTGGGTGTGATGAATCCGCTCACCGGCATGAACGCCACCTTTGCGGCCGAAATCGCTCAGCCCGGACATGTCGGCTTTATCAGCCAATCGGGGGCGCTGCTCACCTCCGTGTTGGACTGGTCGTTGCAGGAAAATGTCGGCTTCTCGGCCATTGTCTCGCTGGGCTCCATGCTCGATGTGGGCTGGGGCGACTTGATTTATTACCTGGGCAACGACCCTAACACGCACAGTATCGTCATCTACATGGAGACCATTGGCGATGCCCGTTCCTTCCTTTCGGCTGCGCGTGAAGTCGCCCTGACCAAGCCGATCATCGTCATCAAACCAGGACGCACCGAAGGCGCCGCCCGTGCGGCTGCTTCGCACACCGGCTCCTTAACCGGCTCCGACGAGGTGCTGGAAGCCGCCTTCCGGCGCTGCGGCGTTTTGCGAGTCAATACCATTGGCGAACTTTTCTCCATGGCCGAAGTGCTGGCCAAGCAACCCCGCCCGCAAGGCCCCCGCCTGACCATCCTGACCAACGCCGGCGGTCCGGGCGTGCTTTCTACCGACGCCTTGCTTTCCACAGGCGGCGAACTGGCCGACCTGCCTGCCGATACGATGGAACGGCTCAATCAAATCCTGCCGCCGGCCTGGAGTCACAACAACCCGGTGGACATTCTGGGCGATGCCGACCCCAGCCGCTATGCACAGGCTTTGGAAATTGTGGCCGATAACCCCCACAGCGACGGCACACTTGTCATCCTCACGCCGCAGGCAATGACCGAACCGACGGCCACCGCCGAAGCCTTGAAAGCCTACGCCAACCGCTACGACAAGCCCATCCTGGCCTCGTGGATGGGTGGGCGGGACGTAGCCGCCGGCGTTGCCATCCTGAACACCACCACCATTCCCACCTTCAATTATCCTGATACGGCCGCGCGTGCCTTTACGTACATGTGGCGTTACAGTTATAACCTGAAAGGCATTTACGAGACCCCTACCCTGACCGAAGAGTCCGGTTCCGGTCCAGACCGTGAGGCTGCCGCGGCCATCCTGGAGCGGGCGCGGCGTTCCGGGCGGACCATCCTGACCGAAGCCGAATCCAAGCAACTGCTGGCCACTTACGGTATCCCCACCACGCCCACGCGGATTGCCGCCAACCCGGAGGAAGCCGTCGCCTGCGCCGCAGAGATCGGCTACCCGGTGGTCTTGAAACTGCATTCCGAAACATTAACCCACAAAACCGACGTGGGGGGCGTCAAACTCAACCTGCAGAACGCCGATGAGGTGCGCGCCGCTTTCAAGGACATGCAAGAAACAGTGCGCGCCAGAGCCGGAGAAGGGCATTTTCTGGGCGTCACCGTTCAGCCCATGATTCGGCTTGAGGGTTATGAACTCATCGTCGGTTCCAGCCTCGATCCGCAATTTGGGCCGGTGCTGCTCTTTGGCACAGGCGGCCAGTTGGTGGAAGTTTACAAAGACCGATCCCTGGCCCTGCCGCCTCTCAACACCACCCTGGCGCGCCGGATGATGGAGCAAACCCTGGTCTATAAAGCCTTGCTGGGTGTACGCGGCCGCCCGGCCGTCGATTTGCAAGCGCTGGAAAAACTGCTGGTACGCTTCAGTCAGTTGGTTGTCGAACAGCGCCGGATACGTGAGATTGACATCAACCCCCTCTTGGCCTCTCCCACCGGTCTGCTGGCGCTGGATGCCCGCGTTGTCCTCCACGACCCTCAGACCAGGGAAGAAGATCTGCCGCCGCTGGCCATCCGCCCTTACCCCATTCAATATGTGCAAACGTGGACAATGAAGAACGGCCTTCAAGTCACCTTCCGGCCCATCCGCCCGGAAGATGAGCCGCTGATGCGCCGCTTCCACGAGAGCCTCTCGGAACAAAGCGTAACAATGCGCTATCTGGTGCCATTGGAGTTGGGCGAACGCGTTGCGCACGAACGCCTGGCGCGCATTTGCTTCAACGATTACGACCGCGAGATCGCCCTGGTTGTCGACCGGCAGGAACCCCACAATGGTGAACACAACATCCTGGCCGTAGCGCGCCTTTCCCGCCTGCCCGGCACAGAAGAAGCGCATTTCACCATGCTGGTCAGTGATGGCTGGCAGGGACAGGGCCTGGGCATGGAACTCCTGCGCCGGCTGATGGACATCTGTCAAAAAGAGAAGATTGGCCGCCTGGTTTGCACCTTTGCCAGCGACAACGGCGCCATGACCAAACTGTGTACCCGCCTGGGCTTTCGGCTGTTATCCCAAGGCGAAAACCTGACCCGCGCAGAGTGGGATGTGCCGGCGTAAGTGGTCGAAAACAGCCACAGGTTTCACAGACAACTGTAAAACGGCGTAACCGCCTACCCTCCCGCAGGTTTTGGCGTAATTTCCAAGCCGCAAGACACCGTCATGATTACCAGCATCGATTGCCGGCCCCGTTCTAACCTGCGGGAGGGTTAAGGGTAGGCAATTACAAAACGGCAGTTTTAACGCCATCCCTATCTGGGGGTGGCGTTAAAGTTTTTTCGCAGACTCACCCGTGGGTCTACTGCAAAAAGGGCGTTTCCAACGCAAGGGCGCAAAGCCGCCAAGATTTTTTTAAGGTCTATTTCTTTTTTAGGCATAATCCAAAACCGAAAAACGGAGATTTTGCATTGGAAATTGCATTTTCTTTGCGCCCTGGCGGCTTTGCGTTGTGGCTTTTTGCAGTGAACTCACCTGTTAAAATTTGGGAAAGCCGTTGTATACTATTACTTGTATCTGGAGGTGTTTGCTGCCATAGGAGGAGGCGCGATGGATTTTGATTTAAACGAAGAACAACGCATGTGGAAAAAAGCCGTCCACGATTTTGTGGCGGCTGAAGTACGACCAAAAGCACACGAAACAGACGAAACGGGGGAATTCAACTGGCCCGCCGTCCGCAAAATGGGAGCCCTGGGTCTGCTGGGCCTCAATATCCCGGAAGAGTTCGGCGGTGCGGGGGTAGACGCCGTCAGCGCGGCGATTGCCATTGAAGAACTGGGCTGGGCATGCGGCTCAACTGCGCTGGCCATTGCCGCCCACAACGGATTGGGGACAACCCCACTGGTATTATACGGCTCAGAGGAACTCAAGCAAAAATGGCTGCCCCTGGTAGCCAGCGGCAAAGGCAAATTGGGTTCGCTGGCATTAACCGAACCGGGCGCCGGTTCAGACCTGCAAGGCATCCAGACCAAAGCCGAAAAAGAGGGGAATGAATGGGTTATCAACGGCGCAAAGATGTGGTGCACCAACGCCAGCATTGCCGAATACATCATCACCCTGGTTCGCACCAACCCGGCAGGCGGCTCACATTCTCTGAGCATGATTCTGGTTCCAACCGACACGCCCGGCCTGAGCATCGGCCCACCCGAAAAAAAGATGGGGCTCAAAGGCTCGCCCACGAACGCGGTGACGTACGAAAACGTGCGCGTCCCGCTGTCTAACCTGATCGGCGAAGAAGGTAATGGGCTGTGCCAGACCCTGACCACGCTGGACGGCGGACGGATTAGCATTGGTGCCATTTCTGTTGGGCTCGCACAAGCCGCTCTGGAGCACGCCGTTGCCTATGCGAAAGAACGTCACGCTTTCGGGGTGCCGATTGCCAGTTTTGAGGCCATCCAGTGGATGCTGGCCGACGCGGCCACAGAAATCACCGCCGCGCGTAACCTGGTATATTACGCCGCCTGGCGCAAACAGCAGGGAAAACCCTATACTCAAGAGGCTGCCATGGCCAAGTTGTTTGCCACCGAGATGGGCGAACGTGTCTGCCGCAACGCCATCCAGATTTTCGGCGGCTATGGCTACAGCCGCGAGTACCCGGTAGAACGCCTCTACCGCGATGCCCGCCTGATGACCATCGGCGAAGGGACAAGCGAAATCCAAAGGCTGGTCATCGCCCGGCATCTGCTCTCAGGCCAAGGGTCGGTATGAACCGGCCGGGCCATCTTTCGACCTGGAGGTGAATCGTCTGGCGTACAAATCCTGTCACTTCGTCTGAATGTCCTTGAGGGCAAAAAGCCCAAGCGTCGTCTCACTCTCATACGCCAAAGGAGGAGGAAGAAGATGCAGATTCTTGAGTCGGGTCAGGGGGAACTGATCCAACCGTTCGATCTGGACGAGTTTCGCGAATGGAACCGTACCAGAAAAAGCCGCAAGTTGACCGACAAAGTAATGACCGAACAGGAGGCCATTGCCCAATTTGTCTATGATGGTTGCTACATTGGGACAGAGTTATACGGAACGGTACGCTGTCCGATGTCGCTGGCGCGCGAAGTGATTCGCCAGGGTCGAAAAGATTTGCGCGTTTGCGGACAAGGGGTGCTGGAACTCGACCTGTGGCTGGCTGCCGGTATTGTCAAGAAGTTAGACATTACCTATATCGGACTGGAAGTGTACGGCACTTCTGCCTGTCTGCGCCGGGCGGTGGAGTCGGGACAGGTGGAGGCCTGCGTCGAATGGTCCAATGCGTCTATCTCGTGGCGCATGAAAGCCGCCGCCATGGGCGTGCCTTTCCTGCCAACGCGCTCGATGTTGGGAACCGATATGTTGAAATACAGTGCCGCCAAAGTGGTAGAGGACCCGTTTACCGGCACAAAAGTGGCCCTGCTGCCGGCGCTCATCCTGGACGTGGCCCTGATTCACGTCCATCGCGCGGATCGGTATGGTAACTGTCAGATTGAAGGCATCAGCGGCTTCGCGCTGGAGATGGCGCGCGCCTGCAAACGTTTAATTATCAGCGCGGAGGAAATTATCTCGACGGACGAAATCCGCAAATACCCCGATCGGACGGTGATTCCTTACTATCTGGTAGACGCGGTGGTACATGCCCCTTACGGGTCACACCCCGGCGAGATGGCCTATCTCTACGGCCGGGATGAGGACGGCATCAAAGAGTGGGTGGAAATGAGCAAAAGCGCAGAAGGCGCCCAGGCCTATCTTCAAAAGTACGTTTACGGCCCTAAGGATCACGCCGGCTATCTGGAAATCATCGGCAGCGAGAGACTGGCCAGGTGCGTTGACTTACGCGAAAGGAGGCAGGCATGAGTCAATTGCCCTACTCCAAGACGGAACTGATGATATGCGTGGCGGCGCGCTTATTCGAAGATGGGACAACTTGCTTCATCGGCACCGGCATTCCAATGCTGGCGGCCATGCTGGCATCCAAGACGACGGCGCCAAATATCGTTCCCGTTTTCGAGTTTGGCGGCACGGGCGCCATGCTGGAGGAATTGCCGTTAGCGGTAGGAGAGGCGCGCACGTTTCATAAGGGGGTATCGGCACTGGGCATTTGCGACACGATGGAAACCGCACAGAGAGGGTTCATTGACTACGGTTTTCTGGGCGGCGCTCAGATTGACCCCTACGGCAACTTGAACAGCGTGGTGATCGGGGAACACGATTCGCCCAAAGCGCGCCTGCCCGGAAGCGGCGGCGGCAATGATGTGGGCAGTCACTGCTGGCGGACAATTGCCATTATGCAACACGATGCCCGCCGGTTCGTGCCCAAAGTAGATTTTGTTACCACGCCCGGCTATCTAACCGGCCCCGGAGCGCGGGAAGCAGCCGGCCTGCCTCGCGGCACCGGCCCGATGGCTGTGGTTTCCACCCTGGCGCTGATGGATTATGACCCTGAAACCTGCCGCATGCGCCTTAAAGCCCTCCACCCCGGCACCAGCATAGACGAGGTGAAGGCGAATACCGGTTTTGAATTAATCATACCGGAGCAGGTAACGGTCAACGACCCTCCGAGCGAGGAAGAGTTACGTCTGCTGCGGGAGGAAATTGACCGGCAGCGATTCTACATTTAGGAAAGGAGAGTACATGAACAAAGAGGTTGCCATTATTGGCGTGGGCTGGTCGGGTTTTCACCCCAGCACACCTGAAGTTTCCTACAAAGAACTGATGTACGCCGCAGCAGTGCGCGCCTACGCCGACGCAGGCGTGGATCCCCGCCGCGACATAGAATCCTTTGTCACCGTGGCCGAGGATTTTATTGAAGGCACCAGCATTTTCGACGAGTACGTGCCTGACCAACTGGGGGCGGCGCTCAAATCTGTGCATACCATTACCGGCGATGGGCTGCACGGGCTGGCCACTGCGTACATGCTCATTCGCACCGGCGTGTTTGATGTGGTGGCAGTTGAGGGACACAGCAAGGCCTCTAATATTCAAACGCTCGATTCGATCGTTGGCCACGCCCAAGACCCAGTCTTAAATCGCCCGCTGCGGCTCAACACGCACTTTGTCGCCGGCCTGGAAATGCAGCGTTACCTGCACGACAGCGGCTCCAGCCTGGAACAGTGCGCTGCCGTGGTGGTCAAAAATCGCCATAACGCTCTCAAGAATCCGCTGGCATCCTATTCGGCCAACCTGACAGCCGAAGATGTGATGCAGGGTCCTCCGCTTGCCTGGCCATTGGGGCGCCTGGAAACTGCCACGCCGGTAGACGGTTCTGTGGTCATCGTGCTTGCCTCGGGCAGAAAAGCCGCCGAGTTGAGCGACAATCCCGTCTGGATTGCGGGTATGGGCTGGTGCAACGGTTCTGCTTCTCTGGAAAGCCGCGAGTGGAGCACCCTGCCCTATGTAGAAAAGGCCGCTCAAATGGCCTACCGCCAGGCCGGAATCGGCGACCCATGGGATGAGGTGGACTTCGCCGAAATAGACGACACTTATGCCTATAAAGAACTGCAATCACTGGAGGCGCTCGGTATATGTGCATTCGGCGAGGCCGGAGAACTGCTCATGCAGGGCGCCTTTGACCCCTATGGCGAATTCCCCGTCAATGCTTCGGGCGGCAGCCTGGGAGTGGGTCACCTGCTGGATGCAACCGGTCTGCACCGTGCTCTCGAAGCCGTGCTGCAATTACGCGGAGAAGCCGGCGCACATCAGATAGAAGACGTGCACACCGGCCTGGTTCAGTCGTGGCGCGGCGTGCCAACCACCAGCGCAGCCGTTGCAATCTTTGATAATCAGGAGGGCTGACATGGGAATGAGAAAAGTTGCTGTCATTGGCGCCGGGATGACGAAATTCGTCCGCCGCGCTTTGGAAACCCCCAAAGAACTCTCGTGGGAAGCCGCCAAGATGGCCCTGGATTCCTGCGAACTGACCATGGACGACGTGGACGGCGTCTGCTTTGGTACCGCGCCAGATGCCTTTGACGGCGTCCACATGAACGGGGAATACTGCAGCGACGGCGCCGGGGCGTGGAACAAACCTTTCATGCGCTGCTTTGTCGGCGGCGGAACCGGCGTCTTTGTCCCCATTCAGGGCTGGTATCACGTTGCTTCTGGCCTGTTTGATGTCGTGCTGGTCGTGGCAGAGGAGAAAATGTCCTCTTATTACCCGCATGCCCAGGCCGCTTTTCTGACCATCTTTGACCATACCACCGAGCGGCCTCTCAAGCCCAATCTGCTGTGGATTTTTGCCCTTGAGATGAATCGCTACATGACGACCTACGGCATTCGGAAAGAAGACATTGCCCGCGTCTCGGTACAACACAAACGCAACGCAGCCAACCACCCCTGCGCTTTGCTGGGCGAAGCAAATATCACCGTAGAAGATGTGCTTAACTCCGAAGTCCTGGCCTGGCCGGTACAGCGCTTCGATGTCTCGCCTGTTTCGGATGGCGCAGTAGCCCTGGTGCTGGCAGCCGAACATGTGGCCAAACGCCTGACCGATAAGCCGGTCTGGATCGAGGGGGTAGGCTGGCACTTGGACACCGCCTACTGGACAAACCGCGACCTGGCCTATCCGCGCTATGTCGAATATGCGGCAAAAATGGCCTACGACATGGCCGGAATCAAAGAACCGCGCAAAGAAATCCACATTGCCGAGCCATACGACCCGTTTGACTACAAGGCCCTCCACCACCTGGAAGGGTTACAACTGGCCGAACGGGGCAAGGCAATTGAACTCTACCTGAGCGGCGCGGCTGCCCCCGATGGCGACCTGCCCATCTGTCCCTCCGGCGGCCTGCTTGGCGTTGGGAATCCTATCGCCGCGGCCGGCCTGATGAAAGTCGCCGAACTCTTCTGGCAGTTGCGCAGCGAAGCCGGAGCGCGTCAGGTGCCCGGCCAACCCAGGCGCGGTCTGGCCCAGGCCTGGGGCGATCTGATGCAAGTAGGCACGGTGATTGTAATGGGACGCTAAAGCAAAGCGACAGGTCGAATCGTTTTTCGGTTTCGGCTTGCGCAAATTTAGGAGATAACCATGACCTCAAGGATTAACCATTTCCCCGGCACTTCCCTAAACGAACAAGATTTCGCTGACGGGAAAGTCCTTTTCGTCCACGACGCACTCAAGGCTGAATACGCCTGGGACACCGGCATTGCCATTGGAACCTATCTGGCAGGCCTCAAGCGCGGCGTCATCCTGGGCGCCCACTGCCGCCATTGCCGCAAGACCGTTGTCCCGCCGCGCACCGTATGTGAATGGTGCTTCCGGCCAATGAGTGAATACATTCCCCTGCAAGACACAGGCACAGTGAACACCTTCTCGTTGTGCTATGTCACCTGGGATGTGCGCCGAATCAAAGAGCCGGAGATTCCGGCAGTCATTACGCTGGACGGCGCTTCGCAACTTGGACCGGCTTCACTTTTTATGGGCGGCATCATGCATAAACTCGGCGAGGTGAATCCGGAACAGGTGCATATCGGTATGCGCGTTAAGGCCGTGTGGAAGCCCGAGAAAGAACGCGAAGGCGCAATCACCGATATTTTATACTTCAAACCGTTACCCAAAGAGGAGGCCTGAGATGACCTTGCTGGAACGCGATCGCGAAGCCCCGTCTGCGTGGAAAGGGAGTCTCCCCGTCACCAGCCGGTACACGTATGGGCTGGCGGGCGAACGTTTCTTCCGCGCATTGAAAGATGAGGGCAAAATCCTCGCCTCATATTGTCCCAAATGCGACCACACCTATGTCCCGGCCGTGAACTTTTGCGAGCGCTGCCTTTCCGAACTAACCGAGTGGCAGGATGCCGGTCTGGTGGGCGTATTACACACTTACACCCTCCTGTTTGTGGATTTTGAAGGCCAGCCGCTGGACGAACCCGAACTGATCGGCTTTATTTCCTTTGGAGACGGCGGCATCATCCACAAACTGGATGCCAACCCAGACGAGTTGGAAATCGGCATGCCGATGAAGGCGGTGCTTAAGCCCCAAAAGGAACGCAGCGGTTCTATTCTGGATATCCGCTGCTTCCAACCGGTCAACAAATAAGACCTCGCTGCCAACAATGAGCGAGACGGGATTGCGTCCGTCTCGCTCATTACAATATTGCCGCCCTTTCGATGGCCCTCGCCTCTTTAGAAAACCAATTGTCTTCTACTGACACATATGCTACACTAGCCTAAACACATGTACAAGGAGACAAATATGAGTTCACTGGTTGACTTCTTGAGACAATGCGATATCTTCTATCAACTGACACAGACACAATTAGAGATGGTGGCCGCCATCTGCCAGGAAAAGACATTCGCGGGCGGAGAGTATATCATTCAAGAAAACACTCATACCAAAGAACTATACATCATCTCTGAAGGGGAAGTCGAGGTCGTGGTCAACCCGGCACTGGTCGGCAAACCCGGCTCAGAAACCAAGCCGGAAGGTGTGGTTGCCACCCTTCGGCGGGGACAATCCTTTGGCGAAATAGCCCTGGTAGACGAAGGTTTCCGCTCTGCCAGCGTGCGCGCAACCGGCAAGCGCACCCACGTTGTGCTGATTCCACGCGAAAAACTGATGATGCTTTGCGAAACCTATCCTCAGTTGGGCTACCGGCTGATGTATAACCTGGCTGCCGACCTGGCGATGAAAATGCGCAACCTGGATTTGCGCATTCGAGAAGAATTACTGTACAACCCTCGGGAAAAGTAAATATTCACCCAGCCGTCAAGCCGCCATCAAAACAAGCGGCTTGACTTTTTCCTGCATAAGCCCCAAAAATCCTGTTCATCCTGTACATCCTGTTTCATACGCTGCATTTTTCACATTCATTGCCAAGAGGGGGCTCTTCGGATAGGCAGTTACAGTTGCAGATAAAAAAAACATAAAAAACGTCAAAACCTCTTGACCTTAAAAAGAAAAATTTGTACGATATAAAGCATGGAAGAAAGGCTCCGGACTTTTGCCATCCAGGAATCCGCGCCGCGGATTCCTTGCGTTGTTTGCAAATCCGTTGCCCCAAGACAGCACAAAGGAGGTGATGTCTGACATCTTGCGCGCCCGGTCGGCGCATCCGTCTCAACCCGGAACACGGGATCCCTGTTCAAAAAAATGCGTACGGAGGAGAAAGTATTATGTCAAAACGTTTGTTCGTCTTGGCGTCCATTTTGATGGTCGTCACGGTGCTTTTGAGCGCATGCGGCCCCAAGGCTGGCAAGGCTTATGAGTGCACCGATCCGCTGGGCTGCGTTGTTGTAGAAAAAGGCGCGCCGATTCGCATTGCCTACGCCCTGGTGGTAGAAGGCCCCGATGCTTCGCTGGGAACCGACTCCAAGCGCGGTATCGAAATTCAAATTGATGACCATGGCGGCACGCTGCTCGGTCACCCGATTGAACTGGTTGGCGAGAACACCGGTTGTAATGCGGAAGGCGGCCAGGCTGCGGCTACCAAACTGTCCACCGACAAGAGCATTGTGGCCATCGTCGGCACCTCCTGCTCGAGCGAAGCCCGCGCCGGTTTCCCCATCCTGAGCGAGGCCGGCTTCTCGATGATTTCGCCCTCGAACACGGCTCCTGACCTGACCGACCCGGCCAAGCATGTTCCCGGCTACTTCCGCACCGCCCACAACGACAAGGTGCAGGGTGCTGTGGCTGCTGAATTCGCCTACAACTCACTGGGTGCCCGCAAGGCTGCGACCGTACACGACGGCTCACTGTATGCCGATCAACTGCAGCAGGTCTTTGCGGCCCGCTTCAAGGAATTGGGCGGCGAGGTGGTCTATCAGGGCGCTGTCCAGCCCACCGACACCGACATGCGCTCGGTCCTGACCTCGATTGCGGCCAACCCGCCGGATATCCTCTACTACCCGATCTTCGTGGCGGCTGGCGGCTTCATCACCGCTCAGGCCAGGGAAACCCCCGGTCTGGAGAACACCGCTCTGATGGGCGCCGATGGCATTTACACGCCTGACTTCTTGAAGGCCGCTGGCGAAGCCTCCAATGGCATGTATCTCTCCAGCCCGGACTTCACTGTCTTTGGCGATGCCTACACCAAGTTCCAGGAAAAGTATGAGGCCAAGTACGGCGAAAAGGTGCTGAACGTCTTCCATGCCCATGCTTATGACGCAGCCGGCCTCATTTTCGCCGCGATTGAGAAAGTCGCCGTGGATGTGGATGGCACCCTCTACATTGGGCGCCAGGCCCTGCGCGATGCCATTGCGGCCACGAAAGACTACAAGGGTCTGACCGGTAACCTGACCTGCTCCGAGAGCGGCGACTGCGCTGACCCGAAGATCGCCGTTTACCAGGTCACCAACTCTGACCCGGCCACCTGGAACCCCGGCGCTGCCGCCGATTCCAACCCCAAGAAAGTTTACCCATAAACCCCTTAACAAGGGTTATTGGGCAGGAAAGTTGCAAGACGCAGGGGCGAGGTCTCCCTCGCCCCTGCCCATGAAAATCTGCTCGTAGGAGAGCGCCCATGTTGAAAAACTGGCTGAAACGTATTTCAGCAACCGATATCCTCATGTGGGGAATCGGCTTGATCATCATCCTGGGAGTGGTCTGGGGCTCTGTGGCCACTCTCAGCAGTGGCAAGTACGATTCTGCGGCCTGGCAAAACCTGATCGTCACAGGCCTGACACTTGGCAGTATCTATGCGCTGATTGCCATCGGTTATACCGTCGTTTACGGTATCTTGCGGATGATCAACTTTGCGCATAGTGAAATCTTCTCAGGCGGACCATTGGTAGCCTACTACCTGGCACGGGCATTGAACGATAACGGCTTTCTTGCAAAACAGCCCATCGTCGGCCTGGTCCTGGTCGCGCTGTTTTCGATGTTCATCTCCATGTCTATTGCTTTCCTTGCAGAGCGCATTGCTTACCGCCCTCTGCGGAAGGCGCCGCGTCTGATCCCGCTCATCACGGCCATTGGGGTTTCGTTCTTCCTGTTGTACACCTACAAAGGTTTGTTTGGCTCAGGCATTAAGGACTATCCCCAACTGGACATTCTCAAAGGCCGCACCCCATTCCTGGGCATGGATATCCAGATTGTCTACATCGTCATCCTGATTTCGGCGTTCGTCTTGCTGGCAATCCTATACAGCATCGTTCAGTTCACCAAACTCGGCAAAGCCATGCGGGCCGTTTCAGAAGATAAAGACACTGCAGCGCTGATGGGTATTGACGTAGATCAAATCATCAGCGCTACATTTATGATTGGTGGTGCACTGGCAGGCGCAGGCGGCTTTCTCTATGCGCTCATGTTCCATCAGGTAGCCTTTGCAATGGGCTTTTTCCCGGCCCTAAAAGCCTTCACCTCGGCCGTCGTAGGCGGTATCGGCAATGTCGTCGGCGCTATGATTGGCGCCATGTTCTTGGGCATTATTGAGGCCATGGGACCAAACATCTTCCTGGACGGTCTGGGCGTGCCGGCCCCAAACCAACTGAAAGATGCGATTGCTTTCGTCCTGCTGGTCTTCATCTTGATCTTCCGCCCAACCGGTATCCTAGGCGAACGCCTGGCCACCAAGAAGGCCTAAGGAAGCGAGGTATCACATGGAAAAGGAAAAGTCGTTCTGGAGAATCGCCTTTGAGCGCGGCCTGGTTGCCGGCGTTATCCTGCTGCTGATTTCCCTGATCGGCATGCTGGAAGCCTTCAAAGGACGCGAGATCATCGGCGGCCTGTTCACCATGAGCCAGGTGCTGATTGTTGGCACGCTGTATCTGACCGGTGCGGCAAGCGGCAAACTGGCCCAAAACAACCTGCGCCAATCTGCCCTGGGCGCCATGCTGACCGGCGCGGTGGGTGGTTTTACGACGGGCTTGCTGCCCATCATCGGCACCCTGGTCAACCTGCGCTCTGTCTTGCTCAACGCCAGCCCCGAACTATACAAAATCCTGTCTTTCGGAACCGGACCCTACCTGGGACTGGTCGTCCTGACCATCGTCGGCGCCCTATCGGGCCTGGCGGCCGTGCTGCTCAACCTGGTCAAAGGCTGGCCCCGGCAAGCCATCAACAACTCACTGGTGGCTATTATCATGTTGGGGTTGCTGGCAGACCTGTTCCGCGTCACCATTGAACAATGGGGCAACCTCAGCGTCCTCCTCTCCTGGATGCTGGCCATCAAAGGCCTTTCATATGCAGGTGTGGCGGCCATTTTGGCCGTAACCTTTGGCTTGAGTTATCTCAAGGGCAGGAAGCCTGCCCAAGCGGGATCGGTTTCCATCTTCCAGCAAAAAGGACCGAAAAAATACGCCGCCTGGCTGGCAGCAGGAATTGGGCTTTTGCTGGTACCACCAATCCTGGGTGTCTATTTCAGTGAAGTGCTAGACAATGTAGGCATTTATATCCTCATGGGGCTGGGGATGAACATTTTGCTGGGGTACACCGGCATGTTCAACCTGGGCTTCGTTGCCTACTATGCGCTTGGCGCCTACACCGTAGGCGTGCTCACTTCGCCCGAGACTTCTGCCAACCCTATCCCGTGGATTGCAGCCATGCCGGTCGCCCTGCTTGTGGCCATCATTGCCGGCGTCGTGCTCAGCATCCCGGTCCTGCGCATGCGCGGTGACTATCTGGGCATCGTCACCCTCGGCTTTGGCGAAATTATCCGCATCCTGGCCGGCTCTGACCTGCTCAAGCCCTGGATCGGCGGCGCAAACGGCATCACCCAAATTGCCCGCCCCGGCATTGCACTCTGGCTGACAAAAGCAGTCCCAGGCTTCCAGATTCAACAAACGGTTTACTACGTCATCCTGTTCTTCGTCATCGTGGGCATCTTTCTGTCCATCAGGTTGCGCGACAGCCGCCAAGGCCGCGCCTGGATGGCCATTCGCGAAGACGAAGACGTAGCCCAAGCCATGGGCATTGACCTGGTCAACGTCAAACTGCTGGCAGTGATCGTCAGTTCAGCGCTTGGCGGTTTAGCAGGCGCCCTGTTTGCCGGCCGATTAAGTTCCACCTATCCGCAAAGTTACACGCTGATGGTCTCGCTCAACGCCTTGTGTTTGATCATCGTTGGCGGCATGGGAAGCATCCCAGGCGTAGTGGCCGGTTCACTGGCGCTGGTTGGCCTTCCCGACCTGTTACGCGAGTTCGGCGAATTCCGCATGCTGGTTTATGGTGCTTTGTTGGTAGTCATGATGTTGGTCAAGCCAGAAGGTCTGTTGCCCGCAGAGGCAGCAAAGCGCGAATTCCATACCGAAGAAAACGCCCCGGCAGCGGCAGACTGATACAGGAGATGTAAAATGGCATCCATACTTAGTGCACAAAAAGTTACCAAGCGCTTCGGCGGCCTGGTGGCAGTCAATGAGTTCGACGTCGAAATCCCGGAACATTCCATCTCCAGCATCATCGGCCCCAACGGCGCCGGCAAGACGACCTTCTTCAACTGCGTCACCGGTTTCTACCGCCCGGAGGAAGGCAAAATCATCTTCAACGGCGAGGAAATCCAGGGCCTTCCGCCCGACCGCGTCACGCGCCGGGGCATCGCCCGCACCTACCAGAACATCCGCCTGTTCTCAAACATGACCGCCATCGAAAACTTGCTGGTTGCACAGCACACCCATCTCAAGGCGGGTTGGTACGACGCGGTGCTGTACACCAAAAAGTACAAAGACGAGGAAAGAGAAGCCCTCGAAGAGGCCAAATATTGGCTCAATTTTGTGGGGCTGACCGGCCTGGGCGACCAACTGGCCCGCAACTTGCCTTACGGCGCTCAACGCCGGCTTGAAATGGCACGCGCCATGGCGACCAGACCCAAATTACTCTTGCTTGACGAGCCAACGGCAGGCATGAACCCGCATGAGACCGAAGAGATGAATCAGTTCATCCGCAAGTTGCGCGACGAGGCAGGCATCACCATCTTGCTGATTGAGCATGACATGCGCGTGGTCATGAACATTAGCGAACAAATTTCGGTCATGGATTTTGGCGTCAAGATCGCCGAAGGCACACCGGCAGAAATCCAACGCAACCCCCGCGTGGTCGAAGCCTATCTCGGACGCGGCGCCGCCTCTGGCCTGACAACCCAGGTCTCAGCCACCCTATAAGGAGAGATGTCCTATGGCTATGCTTGAACTTGAAAACGTCCATACTTATTATGGAAACATTCACGCCCTGAAGGGCATCTCCATGAAGGTGGAAAAAGGCGAAATCGTCACCCTGATTGGCGCCAACGGAGCGGGCAAGACCACTACCCTGCGTACCATCACCGGCATTTTACGGCCGCGCGAAGGGAAAGTCACCCTCAATGGCGAAGACTTGAGCCAGTTCAAGGCCCACGAAATTGTCTACAAGGGCGTCTCTATGGTGCCCGAGGGACGCGGCATCTTTGGCCGCCTGACCGTCTCAGAAAACCTGGACATGGGCGCCTACAGCCGCAAAGACAAAAACTTTGCCCCCGACCTGGAACGCATCTTCAACCTGTTCCCCCGCCTCAAAGAGCGCCGCTCTCAAGTTGCCGGCACCCTCTCCGGCGGCGAACAGCAAATGCTGGCCATGGCTCGCGCCCTGATGGCACGCCCGCAGTTAATCCTGATGGACGAACCCTCAATGGGTCTTGCGCCCGTGCTGGTAGAGGCAATCTTCGATACCATCGTCCAGATCAACAAGGAAGGCACTACCGTCCTTCTGGTTGAGCAAAACGCCCTGATGGCGCTGTCAATTGCTTCGCGCGGTTACGTATTGCAGACCGGCACAATCGTCCTGCACGACACCGCCGAAAACCTGAAGAAGAACGAGATGGTGCAAAAAGCCTACCTGGGCATGGAATAAAGAGACAAGCGCAGGCTTAAGAAGCGCAGAGATCGTCTCTGCGCTTCTTGTTTTCTTTATCCATCTGCCGCCGCAATTCGGCCTCAAGCGCCCTTTATCTGCTTTGACAAGGAATAAAACCTGCGAATATAATGGGCATACCCGGCCGCACTTCGTTTTTCCCGCATCAATCTACGCCTCCGCCTCAACCATACCCACCACGACTGCAAGCAACAACCTGGGACAAAAACCTTGCCCCAGCAATGCCGTTTTACAGATGAATTTTTCGTAACTGCCCACCCTTGAGTGTAGAGAACCATCCTTGACAGGTTGAATATGCCCTCTGCCGAAATCATTACCATTGGAACCGAACTGCTCCTTGGCGAAACCGTAGACACAAACACACGCACCATCGCCCTGGCCCTGCGCGCCATTGGCATTGACCTCTACCGCACCATTACCATCGGTGACAATCCAGGGCGCATTGCCCAGGCCATTCAAGAGTCACTGCAACGCGCCGATATTGTCATCACCACCGGCGGGCTGGGTCCAACCGTAGATGACCCCACCCGCCAGGCAGTGGCACGGGCGGTCAATGCAGACCTCGAATATCGCCCTGAACTTTGGGAACAAATTGCCGAGCGCATCTCCCGCTACGGACGCACTCCCACCGAAAACCAAAAGCGTCAGGCGTACATCCCACGCGGTGCGCAGGCCATCTCCAATCCGGTCGGCACAGCCCCCGCCTTCATCGTTGAGCACGACCAAAAAGTCATCATTTCCCTGCCCGGCGTCCCGCGCGAAATGGAGACACTGCTCAACCAAAACGTCCTGCCCTACCTGCAGCAAAGATACAATCTGAATGAAGTCATCCTGGTGCGCGTGCTGCACACTTCCGGCATCGGCGAGGGCCTGATTGACGACCAAATTGGCGACCTGGAGCAATGGTCGAACCCAACCGTAGGGCTGGCAGCCCACTCCGGCATCGTTGACGTACGCATCACCGCCAAAGCCGAGACCGCCGAGCAGGCAAAACGTCAGATAGACGCGCTGGAGAAAGAAATCCGCCAACGGCTGGGCCGGGCCATCTTCGGCGCAGATGATGAGACGCTGGAAAGCGTCACCCTGCAAAAACTCGCACAGCGAGGCTGGACGCTTTCCGCAGTGGAGGCTGGCTGCGATGGACTGCTGGCGCGTCGTCTCTCTGGACCTGGGCTGGCCCCCGTACACGTAGAGATTCTCCCTTCTCTGGACAGCGACCTGCTTGCCGAAACAGTCCGCCAAACCTGCCAGAAATACAACACCAGCGCAGGCCTGGGAATCGCCCTCGCCCCTCAGGAAGAACAGACCCGCGTGTACCTGCACCTGCACACCCCGCTTGCTGATCAAAGCCGGCAATTATCCTACGGCGGGCATCCTCGCAATGCAGCCCGCTGGGCCGTTAACATGGCGCTGGATTGGCTGCGGCTGGAGATCGAGTCGACATGAAACTGCCGCGCATCTCCAGCCGTTTGGTTAAGATCATCTGGATGGCCAACCTGGGACTGGGTCTTATTCTTGGGTTGGCGGCTGGCAGTCTATGGTTAAACAATGCCAGTGGTCATCCTGTCTTTGCCTCCGCGCCGGAGCACACCCCCACCCCGCTCATCCAGTGGACTCCGGGCCCGTTCTTCCGGCCCTCGGCCACGCCTGCCTCACACAACACCGTTGAAGACACAAACACAAGCGGGCCTTATGGGCCCTATATCATCGGGACGTCTTTTTCAGGCCGCCCGATCGTTGTTTATCGTTTTGGCACCGGCGCGCGGGAACGCCTCATTGTTGCAGGCATTCATGGCGGCAACGAGTGGAATACCGTTGTTTTGGCCTATCAGTTAATTGACTACCTCAGCGCGAACCCCGATACCGTCCCGGCAGATAAAACCCTGTATATTCTGCCGCTTCTCAACCCCGACGGCGCAGCAAGAGCCCACGACCGTACCGGCCGCGTCAACGACCGGGGCGTGGACTTAAACCGCAACTGGCCCTACCGTTGGGCCGCCGAATGGGATCGCGAAGGCTGCTGGAATTACCTGCCCACCAGCGCCGGCGAATATGCGGGCTCAGAGCCAGAAACACAAACACTAATGGCTTTCATCGAAAAACACAATTTCGATGCTCTGATCAGTTACCACAGCGCGGCCCTGGGAATCTTCGCCGGTGGAGTTCCCACCCTGCCTGAATCTGACCGGCTGGCCAGGGCGCTGGAGAAAGTCAGCCCATACTCCTACCCACCGATGGATACCGGCTGTAATTACACCGGCAACCTCGCCGACTGGGCATCTTCTGTCCACGGCATAGCGGCTGTGGATATAGAACTTCGAAACCATCGTGACAGCGATTTCGAAGAGAATCTACGTGTGTTGAAAACCTTTCTTAACTGGGAACCGTGACTTGTCAAACCATTTGGAGGCTAAATGACAGAGAAAGCAGATCTCTTGCTGGTTAATGCACATGTCTTGTGCCTGAATGAGGCGCACGACCAATACGAACGCGGCGCCGTCGCCATCAAAGGGGATTCAATCCTGGCCGTCGGCCCAGAAACGGACATAAAAGGACGGTTCAGCGCAGCAGAGACCGTTGACTGCGGCGGCAAGGTGCTCATGCCCGGCCTGATCAATGCCCACACCCACATCCCGATGACCCTCCTGCGCGGCCTGGCCGATGATCTGCGGCTGGATGTCTGGCTGATGGGCTACATGATGCCGGTCGAACGCGAATTTGTCTCCCCCGATTTTGTCCGCCTGGGAAGTCTGCTGGCGTGCGCCGAGTTGATCCGCTCTGGCGTTACCGCGTTTGCCGATATGTACTACTTTGAAGAAAGCGTAGCGCAGGCCACCAGCGAGGCCGGACTGCGCGCCGTATGTTCGCAAACGGTGATGAAATTCCCGGCGCCAGACGCCCGCTCGTACGAAGATTCCCTTGCCTACGCGCGTGACTTCATCCAGCGTTGGAAAAATCACCCGCTGATTGTCCCCTCGGTTGCGCCGCATGCCCCCTACACCTGCACAGACGAAATCCTGCGCGCCACCGCTGAACTGGCTTGCGAGTTCGACGTCCCCCTGCACACCCATATCGCCGAAACAGCCCTGGAAGTGGAGAACATGCGCCAGGAACGGGGCATGCCGGTTGTCCCGTACGTGAAAAAGCAAGGGCTTTTTGATGCCAAGGTGCTTGCCGCCCACTGCGTGCATATTGACAGCGGCGAGATCCTCACGCTCAAACATTACAACGCCGGCGTAGCCCACAACCCGTCATCCAATCTAAAACTGGCGTCCGGTTTTGCACCTGTGCCCAAAATGCTTGAGGCCGGCCTGAACGTAGGGATTGGGACCGATGGTCCGGCATCCAACAACGACCTGGATATGTTCGAAGAAGTCCGCCTGGCATCTTTTATTGCCAAAGCATCGAGCAACGACCCGACCGCCGTACCGGCCATCCAGGCGCTGGAAATGGCCACCCGCCTGGGCGCTAAGGCGCTTCACATTTCCCATTTGACCGGTTCGCTCGAAGCAGGGAAGCGCGCCGATTTGATTCTGGTAGATATTGCCCGCCTGAACAACGTTCCCCGCTTCCGCCGCGACCCCGATAACATTTATGCACAAATTGTTTACGCCGCCAAAGCCGCCGACGTGACCGATGTCATGGTCAACGGTAAGTGGCTGATGCGTCAGCATCGCCTGCTGACGCTTAACGAAAGCGATCTGGCCGCTGCGGCTCAGGAATACGCTCATAAAATTGACACCTTTCTCCTGGCCCGCGAGCAATCGGTGCTTTCAAAGTTAATTGCACTGGGTGGTTCAAGCGAAGTGGAATCCTTCGAGGTGCAGGTCAAAGTCCGGTTGTCAGACCCGGCCACGGTCCGCGCAGCCCTGAACCGCCCCGAAATCGAAGTGGTGCGCTACAAGCATTACCGTCAATACGACAACTATTTTGAGTTTGAAGACCCAAGTCAGGGCAGGGTGCGTTTCCGCGAGGACAACCTGATTGACGAGAAAGGAAACGTAACCAATGTGCGCACCCGTCTCACCCTGCTGGGACCCGCACGCGAGGATCAATTTGCTCACGATGTCTTGCTTTCCCGCAGCCGCTACCTTGCTCCCGCCACCTACACGCTGCGTTTCTACCGTGAATACTTCAAACCCAGGTCAGAACAGGTGCTCTACAAAGACCGCCATCGCTGGCTGATTCGCTACAAAGATACCGAGTTTTTCGTCAATCTGGATACCATTGAACAGCCCAACCTTGGACATTTTGTAGAGATAAAGAGCCGCACCTGGAGCCGCAAAGACGCCGAGCGCAAAGCGGCGCTGGCAACCGAATTGCTGGCCTTGTTCGGCGTTACCGGCCAGGAGACGGTCACCCAGGACTATATTGAGTTTGCAAATAGCAAAGCGTAAGAGGTCTTGACCCGAAGCCTGAACAAACCCGCAGAGGGCCCCGGCTTCGAAACGCCTCCGGCCTTTACGGAGGCCTTGAAAGTGCCAATGGCCATTCAGGCCAACCGGTTCACAAAAGGAGATAAAAATGTCAAAAGTGGCTGTTTTTTGGGATCCAAACGGCATCGAACTGGATTCGCTTGGCAACAAGCAATTCCTGCGCGCCACCGATGGGGATACGCCCTATGTTGCAATGTCCATTCGTATGTTAAGCGTAGATACGCCAGAAGTCCATTACCCCGGCACCCAGAAGCCATCCAAAATGGACGATAAACTGGCAGAACTGGCCGAGTGGCTCAGGCAGGGGAAAAGCCAGGTGGACGACCATCTGGCAGCCTACCTGTACCCCAAACTGGCTACCGGTCAGGCCGGGACATTGCATGAGCAGCAAGGCCAACAAGCCATGCAGGCATTGCAGACACTGGTGGACGAAAAACTCAAACTTGCTAACGGAAAGTACCGTTCTGTCTTTTTGCGCGTGGCCGACCAGCCATTTGATGATTACGGCCGCCTGCTAGCCTATGTGGCCCCGAACTACAGCCCAGAAGAACGCGCCACGCTCAGCCGCATGGAACGCGCCACGTTCAATCTCCTGATGGTAGCCAATGGCTGGGCAGCCCCTTTCCCAATTTACCCCAGTTTGCCGCAACATCTCGACCTGACGCTGTTACACGATGCCGCTGAGACGGCATTCAACGAGGGACGCGGCGCCTGGGCAGAGGCCGATATGCTGACCGGCTATGAGTTTCGTATGTGCGTCAAATTATATGATGTCACCAAAAAACTGGTAGCCAGCGGCGGGCGGCTGCGCGAATCCACTCCATCGTGGATTTCGCGCTATTGCGTGGATATGACCACGCGCGAAATTTACTATCCCCAAAATTACATCAAGGTCCAGCCGTATAACCGCATCTTCGTCTGGCCCGATGATGTCAGCGAAGCAGTCAGTCGGCTAAACCTAACGCCGGGAGGATAAGATGCGTATCGGCATGATGGCCGACACCTACAAACCGCATATCAGCGGCATCACAAATTACATTGACTTAAACAAGCGTTCCCTGGAACAGGCCGGGCACGAAGTCTACGTCTTCACCTTTGGGGACTTAGAATATACAGATGACGAACCGCGTGTGATTCGCTCTCCCGGCCTGCCATTGATGGACACGGGGTATTACCTTTCGCTCAGTTACAGCCGCCCGGCCAAACATTTGCTCCAAAGGATGGACATTGTCCATGTGCACCATCCATTCCTGAGCGGACGGCTGGCCTTACGCTATTGCCGGCCGCTGCGTATCCCGATTGTCTTCACCAATCACACACGCTACGACTTATACGCGCAAACCTACCTGGGCTTGCCGGATGAAATCTCCGAAGGCCTGCTCAAAACCTACATGCCGCCTTTCTGCGAAGCGGTGGATATGGTTGTCTCCCCTTCAGAGGGCATGGCAGGGGTTTTGCGAAAATTGGGCGTCACCACACACATTGAAGTCGTCCCGAATGGCGTGGACTTAAAAACCTTCCAGGCCGCAGACGGCAACTGCCGGGCAGAATTTGGTTTCAACCGACAGGACATTTTGCTGGTCTATGCAGGCCGGCTGGCTCCCGAAAAAAATCTGGAATTCCTTTTGAAAGCCTTTAGCGGAGTAGCCGAAGCCATCCCCCAGGCGCATCTGCTTTTCGTCGGCGGCGGCCCAATGGAAGAAAGCCTGCAGGCACAAGCCGAACAATCCAACGCCTCCAGGCGGATTCACTTTATGGGCATGCAGCCTCACGAAGCAGTTGCCCGCTGCCTGGCAATGGGTGACGTGTTTGTTACCGCCTCGATCACCGAAGTTCATCCGCTTTCGGTAATCGAGGCAATGGCCGCCGGCCTGCCCGTCCTGGGCATCCATTCTGTAGGCGTCGGCGACATTGTAGAAGACGGCTCTACAGGCCTGCTCTCCAGTCACGATCTGGCAGCGTTTACCGCCCACATGGCACGCCTGTGTGTGGACGCAGATTTGCGGCTCAAACTGGGAAACGCAGCGCGCCAGGCTGCCGAAAAGTACGCCATTGAGCGCACAACGCAAATGATGCTTGAACGGTATCAGCGTCTCGTTGAAGCGGCCGCTCCAAGCCAGTAGCAGTTGGGGGTGCGCCTGCGCAATGCCTGGGAAAGAGTTGTACGATGACCAATCGCCGTCAAGAACTGGGCCGCTGGGGCGAACAGATCGCCGCCGATTACCTCAGCAGCAAAGGCTATCAGGTCATCACCCGTAACGCGCGTACACCCTACGGCGAAATTGACCTGGTGGCACAACAGGATGGCGTCACCATCTTTATCGAGGTAAAGACGCGCGCTTCCGACACACTCGGCCAGCCGGAGATATCGGTTGGGCCGCGCAAGCAGGCACATCTGCTGGCCGCAGCCGAACATTACGCCGCCGGGCAAGGCATTGAACACTGGCAGATTGATGTCATCGCTATTCTTGGCCGGCCGGGCAGCAATCCACACATTCGACATTTTGAAAATGTACTCGGCTGAGCAAAAGAAAATCCCTCTGATTGCAATCGTCGGCCCAACGGCAGTCGGCAAGACAGAAATCTCGATCCAGTTGGCTGAGCGGCTGAACGGTGAAATCGTCTCCGCCGACTCGCGCCTGTTCTACCGCGGCATGGATATTGGGACCGCCAAACCGACGCCAGAGGAACGATCACGCGTCCCGCATCATTTGATTGACGTAGCGGCTCCCAACGAGACCTGGAGCCTGGCCCTGTTTCAACAGGCCGCCGCGGCGGCGATAGCAGACATCCAAGCCCGCGGGCGGTTGCCTTTCCTGGTGGGTGGAACAGGACAATACGTCCACGCGGTCATGCGAGGGTGGAGGCCGCCGGCCGCAGGTCCGGACATGAACCTGCGCGCCAGGCTAGAGTCGCTGGCCGAAACAAAAGGCGCTCTTTGGCTACACGAAGAACTTCGCCGCCTCGATCCTGCCGCCGCCGAAAAAATTGACCCTCGCAACGTGCGCCGAACGATCCGCGCCCTGGAGGTCATCTACACCACCGGCCGCAAATTCTCCGAGCAGCGCACCCAAACCGAGAGCCCTTACCGTTTGTTGACCATCGGCCTGACGCGCCCCCGCCCAGAACTCTACGCCCGAATTGACGCCCGCATCGAGGCCATGTTTGCCGCCGGCCTGCTGGACGAGGTGCGCGCCCTGCTGGCACAAGGCTACGCTCCTCACCTGCCAAGCATGTCGGGAATCGGTTACCGGGAATGCTGCCGGGTGTTAAGCGGCGAATGGGACGAGGAGCAAGCCAAGGCCGAGATGCGGCGCGCAACGCGCGTCTTTGTCCGCCGACAGGCCAACTGGTTTAGATTGGACGATCCGCAGATTCGCTGGTTTCAGGCCGGCGAAACTGACCCGGCCCAAATCGAAGCCGCAATCCGCTCCTTTTTGGCCGACTCGGAAAAGCAGGTGAGTTGATTACCTGCCGTCTGCGGGCAAAGCAGGGTAGTCACAACATGCCGGAAGAGACAAAATCGCGTTCTGCCAAACGGATGGCTGTACACGGGTGACATTGTTGGTGGAGATGCGGTAGGACAAATCTCCGACTTGCCTCGCAATGGACAGGTCAAAGACCTGTCCCACAGCCGTCCCGAAGGTTGACAAACCTTTGGGACGGTTTTGCCTGCCCAAACACAAAAAAGACAGTATAATTTACCTCATCACTTTGCAAACATAAAGTGCCCCCACTGGCGCGCTGATTTTCATGCCTGCAGGGTGGTTTTGATTTAACAAGCGGGAGGGACCAACATGCAAAAAAACTTTCACCGTTTTCTCGCCGCCCTGCTGATCGCCGCGCTCGTGTGGGGCAGCCTGCCTGCCCGCCCGGCCTATGCGGCGGGGTTCGTGGTGGACAGCCTTGCCGATAACAACACCGCAGGCGATGGTCTCTGCACCCTGCGGGAAGCCATCGAATCTGCCAATAACGCCGGCAACGGCGACTGCGGGGCAGACAGCACCGCCGACGATACCATCACCTTCAGCGTGAGCGGGACGATTACGCTCAGTTCCACCCTGCCAGCCATCGTGAGCGGGCAGGGCGCGCTGACCGTTGACGGCGGCGGGAACATCACCATCAGCGGGAACAACAGCGTGCAGGTGTTTTATGTCAATGCCGGCGCAGCCCTCACCCTGCAAAACCTGACGGTGGCGAATGGGCGTACTACGACAGACGGCGGCGGCGTTTACAACGCCGGCACGCTGACGGTCAGCAACAGCACGTTCTCGGGCAACAGAGCTCACTACGGCGGCGGCATCTACAACGCCAGCACGCTGATGGTCAACAACAGCACGGTCTCGAATAACGGGGCTGCCCATGGTGGCGGCGTTTACAATGCCGGCACGCTGACGGTCAGCAACAGCACGGTCTCGGGCAACTCGGCTAACTACGGCGGCGGCGGCATTGACAACCTGTACGGTACGCTGACGGTCAGCAACAGCACGTTTTCAAGCAATCAGACCTACGAGAATGGTGGCGGCATTAACAACGTGTACGGTACGATTACGGTCAGCAACAGCACGTTCTCAGGCAACGCGGCTCGCTACGGCAACGGTGGCGGCATTCAAAACGACGGCAGGCTGACGGTCATCAACAGCACATTCTCGCGCAACTCGGCTGACTACCCCGGCGGCAGCATTCACAACCGCGGAACGTTGACGCTACACAACACCATCATCGCCAACAGTTCCTACGGCGGCGAATGTGTCGGGACGGTTTCCTCCGCCCAGAACAACCTGATTGAAGGTACAGGCAACCGCGCCTGCGGCCTGACGGACGGCGTGAACGGCAACATCATCGGGTTTGACCCGGATCTGGGCACATTGACCGGCTCGCCAGCCTACCTCCCGCTCAACGCCGGCAGCCTGGCCATTGACGCCGGGGATAACGCCCTCTGCGCCGCCGCGCCGGTGAGCAATCAATCGCAAAACGGCGCCACCCGCCCGCAGGATGGGAATGGCGACAGCAGCGCCATTTGTGACATCGGCTCCTACGAAGCGCCGGACACCTTCCCTCCCTACGTCCTCTCCACCTCCTTGCAGCCCTCCTATACCAGTAGCGGCCCCTCCAGCTTCGAGGTGACCTTCAACGAAGCGATAGATGATCAACCCGGCCTCAACCCCGACGACGTCACTAACCCGGCCAACTACCTGCTCATCAACAAAGGCGCCAACGGCGCGGCCGATACCCTTTCCTGCCTGGCAGGCCCGGCGGGCGATGACAGCCAGGTGACGGTCAGCAGCGTCAGTTACAACCCCGCGACCTTTACATCCACTGTGACGCTGGCTGCTCCGCTGGGGGCTGGCTCGTACCGCCTGTTCGTCTGCGGCACAACATCCATTGTAGACCTGGCCGGCAATGCGCTCAACGGTGCGACAGATTTCACCTTCGACTTCGCCGTCTCACGGGCAGCCCTGCCGGCGACCGGCTTTCCGAGGGGACAGGTCACCCTGCTTCCGCCGCAGACGACCGCCTACGCCGACAGCGGCATGACGCTGGACATCCCCAGCCTGAACCTGCGCGCCCCGATCGTCGGCGTGCCGCAGACCGTCTCCGGCTGGGACACCACCTGGCTGGGGACATCGGTCGGCTGGCTGCAGGGCAGCGCCTTCCCCACCTGGGCGGGCAACACCGTCCTGACGGGTCATGTGTGGAATGCGGACAACACCCCCGGCATCTTTGCCCCCATCAAGAACCTGCGCTACGGCGACCGCATCTACATCCATGCCTTCGATCAGACCTACGTCTACGAAGTGCGCGAGAACCGCCTGTTGAGCGGCCTGAGCGGGGCGGCGAGCGTCTTCCGGCACGAGGACTACGACTGGGTGACGCTGCTCACCTGCGAGGGCTACAGCGAGCGGGTCGACACCTATCTCTTCCGCCGCATCGTGCGCGCCGTGCTGGTGGAAGTGCGGTAGGACAAGTCTCTGATCTGTGCCAACACAACACAGAAAGCAGGACAAGTCAAAGACTCGTCCTGCTTTTGATATCCAGATATGGTTATCCGGTCTGAGTGACAGCAAAGGACTGTTGTCGAAAGATGGTTGAATGACTCAGGGGGAGTCCAGTGAAAGCAGGCGGACGTGGATGACATCCTTCGCGCGTTCTGCCTGCTCGGAATCCAGCGTCACCAGCGCGGCATCCGAGCGGCGCGCAACCGCAACATACACCGCATCACTGGCACGCAGACGATGCGCGGCGGCAATTTCGGCGGCTTCTTTCGCCAGGTCATCATCCAGGGGGACGAGGGTCAGTTCCGGAAAGCGGCTGATCTCCATAGCAAAGGCATACCCCAATTCGGGTTTCCCCTGGCCGCGTCCAATGGCAGCGGCGATTTCAACGATGACCAGGGTCGGCAGCACAAGTGCCGCGCCCTCTTGCCGCACTTGACGCAAAAAGGTTTTGCTTGACGGATGTGCCGGCTCTGAGGGAGTGAAAGCGCTCACAAATACACTGGCATCCACAGTAAAAACAGCGCTCATCGCCGCATCTCCGAGAGGATTTCTACGGCGCTCTTCTCGCTTTGCCAGTTTTCCGCAATTTCCTTACCAAGCGATTCGAGCCGCGCCCAGACTTCCTCAGGGTCAGGCTGAGGCGGCAGGGCATCCAGCGGCACCAGGATGGCGGCCGGGCGTCCGCGTTGGGTAATAACGTAGCGGGCGCGGCGTTCTTTTACGGCGCGCACCACTTCCGAAGCGCGCGCTTTGAGTTCGCGAATGCCGATCTCTTCCATAGAGACTCCTTTTGTGGTCACATTCTTGTTCTATTGTAGTCACTTTGACGAGTTAAGTCAATCTCCTGCGTGTTTTCCTGACCCGCCCAACACCCATCCCGAAGGTTCGCAACCCTTCAGGACGGTTTTCTTTAACATTTCTCCAACCTGCCTCCAACTTTTCTCCAACACAACCGGCCTATACTCTACCCTGGAACGCCTCGGCACGTGCCACGGCGTTTCTACCCCTGTCTGATAACCGCTATGCTCGTCGGGCGCGGGCGGACGAAAGTCCTGCCTCAGATCATGGAAGTCGGCTCAAGCCGCCTCGCCCCGCTTTGACTATTCGACTATCCGACCATCGACTATTTGACTATTTGACTTACCCAGGAGAACAACCATGAACCTCGATAAATTCACCCAAAAATCACAGGAGGCGATTTTCTCTGCCCAGCAAACCGCCCAGGAACATCATCATCAGACCATTGAACCGATTCACCTCGAACTGGCGCTGATTCGTCAGGAGGGCGGAGTCGTCCCGGCGATTGTGACCAAAGTGGCCGGCTCCACCCTCGCTTTGCGCGAGGAACTGGAGCGCGAACTCGCCAAACGCCCGCAGATTCAGGGCGCGAACATGCAGGTTGGGCTGTCGCAAGCCGCCGCCGATGTCCTGACCGCCGCCGAACGCTACGCCAAAGGCATGAGCGATGATTACGTCTCCACCGAACACATCCTGCTTGGGCTGACCGATTCCATCGAAGGCAAGCGGCTGGCCTCTTACGGGCTGACCAAAGACGCCATCCTCAAAGCCCTGCAGAGCGTGCGCGGCTCACAGCGCGTCACCTCGCAAGACCCCGAATCCACCTATCAGGCACTCGAAAAATACGGGCGCGACCTGACCGACCTGGCGCGCAAAGGCAAACTCGACCCGGTCATCGGGCGCGATGAAGAAATTCGGCGTGTCATTCAGATTCTCAGCCGCCGCACCAAGAACAACCCCGCCCTCATTGGCGAACCCGGCGTGGGCAAGACCGCCATCGCCGAGGGGCTGGCCCAGCGCATCGTCAACGGCGACGTGCCGGAAGGTCTGAAGAAGAAGCGCATCGTGCAGCTCGATATGGGCGCGCTGGTGGCCGGGGCCAAGTATCGCGGCGAGTTCGAGGAGCGGCTGAAAGCCGTCCTCAAAGAAATCACCGAATCGGCGGGCGAAATCATCCTGTTTGTGGATGAAATGCACACCGTTGTCGGCGCGGGCAAAGCCGAAGGCAGTATGGACGCGGGCAACATGCTCAAACCCATGCTGGCGCGGGGCGAACTGCACCTGATTGGCGCGACCACCCTCGACGAGTACCGCAAGCACGTCGAAAAAGACCCCGCCCTCGAGCGGCGCTTCCAGCCGGTTTTGGTGGAAGAGCCGAGCGTGGAAGACACCATCAGCATCCTGCGCGGCCTCAAGGAGCGTTACGAAGTCCATCACGGCGTGCGCATCACCGACCCGGCGGTCATCGCCGCGGCGACCCTCAGTCACCGCTACATCCCCGACCGTCACCTGCCCGATAAGGCCATTGACCTGATTGACGAAGCCGCCGCCCGTCTGCGCACCGAAATCGACTCCAAGCCGCAGGAATTGGACGAAGTGGACCGCGCCATCATGCAGTTGGAAATTGAGCGCGAGGCGCTGAAGAAGGAAAAGGACAAAGCCTCTAAAGAGCGGCTGAGCAAACTGGAGGGCGAACTGGCGGAACTGCGCGAGAAATCCAAAGCCATCACCGCCCGCTGGCAGGCTGAAAAAGCCGCCATTGGCGAACTGCGCGCCCTGAAGGAGAAACTGGAGCAAACCCGCACCGAAATGGAGCGCGCCGAACGCGCCGCCGACCTGGAGAAGGCTGCCCGTCTGCGCTACGGCGAACTGCGCGCCCTCGAGGAGCAAATCCGCGCCGCCGAAGCCCGCCTGAAAGCCATGCAAACCGAAGGCGCGCTGCTCAAGGAAGAGGTGGACGCTGAAGAGGTCGCCGCCATCGTCGCCCGCTGGACGGGCATTCCGGTGGATAAACTGCTGGAAGGCGAAACCCAAAAACTTCTGCACATGGAAGAGAACCTGCACCGCCGCGTGGTAGGGCAAGACGAAGCCATTCGCGTCGTCTCCAATGCCGTGCGCCGCTCCCGCGCCGGTCTGCAAGACCCCAACCGTCCGCTCGGCTCGTTCATCTTCCTCGGTCCCACCGGCGTGGGCAAGACCGAACTGGCGCGCGCTCTGGCGGAATTTCAGTTTGACGATGAACGCGCCATGATTCGGATTGACATGAGCGAGTATCAGGAAAAGCACACCGTCAGCCGGCTGATTGGCGCGCCGCCCGGCTATGTGGGCTACGACGAAGGCGGCCAACTGACCGAAGCCGTCCGCCGCCGCCCGTACAGCGTGGTCTTGTTCGACGAAATCGAAAAGGCGCACCCCGAAGTCTTCAACGTCCTCCTGCAACTGCTGGACGATGGCCGCCTGACGGACGGTCAGGGCCGCACGGTGGACTTCCGCAACGTGGTGGTGATTATGACCTCCAACCTGGGCAACACGCTGTGGGAGAACGGTCGCAGCGTCAGCCGTGATGAAATCACCCGCGTCTTGCAGGCGCACTTCCGCCCGGAGTTCCTCAACCGCATTGACGAGATTGTGGTCTTCCACCCGCTGGGTAAGGAACACCTGACCGGCATTGTAGATATTCAACTGCGCCGGGTGGCAAAACTGCTGGCGGAAAAGGGCTTCAAACTGGAAGTGACCGAAGCCGCCCGCGAATACCTGGCCGAAGTGGGCTACGACCCGCAGTTTGGCGCGCGCCCGCTCAAACGCGCCATCCAGCGCGAACTGCAAGACCCGCTGGCGCTCAAGATTCTGGCGGGCGAGTTCAAGGAAGGCGATACCATCAAGGTAGAGCGGGGTGACGCAAATCTGGAGATTTGTGCGGATGTGCCGGTGGTGGAAGGCGAAGTGGTGGCGTAAAAGAAAACGTCCCGAAGGTTTGCGCATCTTCGGGACGTTTTCTTACACTATGGCATCGCTAAAGACGACAACCCTGTTTCTGCCCGTTTGTTTGGCTTGATAGAGCGCATGGTCAATACTCTGGTACAAAGTGTTGTAGTCTGTGCCATGAATCGGATAAGCGGCCACCCCCGCCGAGAGCGTAACGTGGTATGAAACTACCGGCAGGATATCCGTCAGCGCTTCAGCGCGCTGACAAATCTCTTCGGCGCGTTGGCCAGTATCCTCTAGGGAGGAACCAGGCATGATGATGAGAAATTCTTCTCCTCCTATTCGAAAAGCCAGGTCCTCTTTGCGAATGGAATTGTTAAATAGATTCCCCAATGCCTGCAATACCCGGTCTCCTGCCTGATGACCAGCAACATCGTTGATTTTCTTGAAATGGTCAATATCGAATAGGATCATACCCACCGGCTGCTGATTTCTTTTAGCGGCAGAGAAAATGCCTTCCAAACACTCGTTCAGATAGCGGCGGTTGAAGAGTCCGGTCAAGGGGTCGTGAATTGCCTGCTCTTGCAATTCTTCCTTTAGATTTTCCACCTCTTCTAGCCGCAATTGCAGAGCGTCGTTGGCGGAGGCTAATTCCCGCGTTCGCTCGTTGACCTGCGCCTCCATCTCATTAACCAGAATATTCAATTGCGCGCCAATTTCATTGAAGGCTCTGGTCAGAAAGCCGATTTCATCGCGGTACTTGATGACCAATTGCGCGCCTAGATCGCCCTTATCCATCTTGCGGATTCCAACCAGCAGCACTTCCAGCGGCTGGATGAGCGTGGAATAGAACAAGAACGGTAAACCAATCAGGATGACCAGACTGCCTCCCAATGCCACTGCTGCCAGCGGGTTAAGAAATCGCCCCAGATAGCGGCGAAAATCGTTGTGGAAATCTTGAACCAGGCCGTTCGGGCCGACGATCGCGCCCGATGTCAGGTTGTCGGTTTGCCCCACCGGGGCGTCCAGACCAGGGGTCAGTCCGCGCAGCCAGGGGTTGGCGGAAGGGATTTGGTTGTGGTCGAAGACCAGCGTTTCCGGCAAACCGTTATAGGCGAAGTCAATGCGTCCATCCGCGTAAAGAATTGCCTGAAACGTGAATATCCAGTCGGGGCGCTGGTCAGCCCGCATGTGGTTCCAGGTGACCACCAGGCGGTCGGGGTCCTTGCGGACGTAGACTCCTCCGCCCCCGTCTGTCGGCTCCAGGTCAATCAGCAGCGGGAAAATGCCCGGAAAATGCCCATAATCGTTTTGCAAGTTGGGGTGATATTGCGGCGCTTCCAGGCTCAAAATCCCCGACGGGGTAACATAGATTTGCGAATAGGTTTTTCCGAAAAACGGAAACTCAAAGTCCACAGCCTGATTCCAATACACATTTTCGCTGCCGCTGTCCAGCCGCTCGCCCAAGTCGGTCTCGAAGCGGAAAGGCGCTTCGCTCGCCGCATAACCGCCTGCGCCGTTTGGGATAAAACGCAGGGTCTGCCTGTCTTGCAAGGCTGGCTGATAGGTGGCAATGTACGTGGGCGTACCAATCCAGCCCACGATGCCTAACAAGGTCAGCAAAATGGTCAGCGTGATGCCGGAGAGTTTAATCATGAACGAGGTCGTTTCAGGCAGGTAGTTGATGTATGCCAGGATGAAGAGCAGGAGAACCGCCAGCACCCCCACTGACATGACGATATTGTACAGCGCAGTGGTGACTTCTCCGGTGTTGCGCCATAGGTTGATGAGCGCTAAAACGGGCAGGATAAGATAAATCAGGGTAAACGAAAGCAGCGCCCGGACGGCTTCTCCGTGCGGGTGGAGCAGTTTTTTCAGCCAGGGCAGCAGACGCGGGTCAATGCACACGGTCTGGCGCAGAAACGCTACCGGCAGCCAGATGATGACAAAGAGAAGGGCGATGTCCATAGTGACAGAACGGTAAGCCACCGTTTCTTGCGTCAAAAGCAAAACATAACGGTAAACGGCAAAGTCCGCTTCGTAGAGCGTATATCCCAGGCTGACAGCCAGCGCCAGCCGCGCTTCCCACTTCCGACACGGCTACAGGGAAGGGAAGTGATAAGCAAATTGAATCAGCAGGGTGAGCGCCAGCGCCAGCGCCGTGTTTTCCAGGTACACCGCATACAGGCGGGGAGTGGGCAGCAGGGAAAGGTCAAGAAACAGCAGGCCGATGAAAACGGTGATCAGCGCGAGCGCCCCTGCCAACAAGAAAGATTGCGTATCGCGTCCTTTTGGCTTTCGCAGACGCAAGATGAGATAGCCGGAAATCAACCCGGAAAGGATGAATTGGGTCAGGTAACTGATGGAGGCGGGGGTCAGGGAAAGTTCAGGCATGGGCAGGCGTTTTTATTTATTATCGCATAAATTTTGTGAAAAATGATACCTGCCTGCCCTCCCGCAGGTTTTGGCGCAATTTCCAACCCGCAAGGCGCCATCGTGATGACCAACATCGCTTGCCAATCTGTTCTAACCTGCGAAGTGGGACAGGATTAATCCTGTCCCACTCACATGTCGGCTACTTTAACGGCCTCCCTGCCCGCCAGGAACGCCCGGCGGTTCAGTTCAACGTGTTTGGCGGGGACGCGCTCTTCGATGACCTTCAGCCAGGTCTCGGCGGAGAGGGCCGCGCCGCTCAGGGCCGGGTCGGCCTCCAGCAGGGCAGAGAGGGCGCCCAGCAGGACGACGTTGGCGACGCGCAGGTTGCCCAGTTCCTCGGCCAGCCGCTCACCCGGGACGAAGTGGACGCGCTCCGTCACGGCGTGGAAGGCCCCCAGGATGTTTTCATCGGCGGGGTAGGTTTGCCCGCCCGAGGTGACCGTCAGCGGGACGATGGCCTGGTCGTTGATCAGCGCCAGTCCGCCGGGGCGCAGCGCCCGCACATTGCGCAGGGCTTCCAGTTTCTCGAAGGCCAGCAGAATATCGGCCTCGCCCAGGCCGACGATGGGGGAATAGACCTGTTTTCCCCAGCGCACATGACTGGTGACGCTGCCGCCGCGCTGGCTCATGCCGTGCACTTCGGCTTGTTTGGCGTCCAGGCCGGCAGCCAGCCCCACGTTGACCAGCACGTCGCTGGCCAGGACGGTCCCCTGTCCGCCTACACCGCACAACAGGAAGTTGATGACTTCTTTCATGAAGAGTTCCTTTCGATGAGTTCGTTGCTTTGAAAACGATCAGCCACAGATTTCGCAGATGAGACAGATGGATGAAATTGAAAGAAAAATCTGCGAAAATCTGTGCAATCTGTGGATGAACCATCTGCCCGGCAGGAGCGCCCAACGACTAGACGAAGATGCTGTCGGGGCGGAAGGTGATGGCGTCGCGCGGGCAAATCTGGGCGCAGACCTCGCAGCCGGTGCAGAGACTGGCGTCAATCAGCGCTTTGGGGCGCTGGGTCTTCTCGTCCAGTTCCTCGCTCTTCAGGATGGCCGGACAGCCGATGCGGAAGCAGAGCGTGCAGCCGTTGCATTTATCGGCCAGCACCTCCAGCGGCACCCATTTCTTGCGCGCCTCGGGCAGCAGGGCGCACGGCTCTTGGACGATCAGCACCGAAGGCTCGTCCAGTTTGATGTACTCTTTGAGCGTCTTTTCGATTTCGTCCACATCCAGCGCCGAAAGGGTGCGGGCGTGTTTGACGCCGCAGGCGCGCACCAGCGGCTCCAACTCGACGACGGGCGCTTCTTTGCCCAGCAGGGTCTGGCCGGTGCCGGGGTTTTGCTGATGACCGGTCATGCCGGTGATGCGGTTGTCGAGGATGACGGTCACGACCGGGGCCTGGTTATAGACGACGTTGAGCAGGGCCGGGACGCCGGTGTGGAAGAAGGTCGAATCGCCGATGACGGCCACGTGTCGTTCGGGACTTCCGGCCTGGGCCGCGCCATGGGCGACGGCGATGCCGGCCCCCATGCAGCCGCAGGTGTGGATGGCGCTCAGCGGCGGAATCAGGCCGAGGGTGTAGCAGCCGATGTCGCCGTTGACCGGCACTTTGAGTTTGTTCAGGACGTAGAAGGTCGGGCGGTGCGGGCAACCCGGGCACAGCACAGGCGGCCGGGCGGGGAGCGGACCCGGATCGGGGGGCGCGGCGCTTTCGATAACGGAAGCAGGCAGAAGTCCGGCGCGAACCGCCGACTGCCGCACCACGGAGGGGTCGAATTCGCCGGTCAGCGGGAAGATGCTCTTCCCCTCGCAGGCGATTCCCATCAGTTTTACGCCTTCTTCGATGAAGGGGTCGAGTTCTTCGAGGATGATGAGCCGTTCGACCGAGGCGGCAAAGCGGCGGATGAGGCCTTCGGGCAGCGGCCACGACATGCCGAGTTTGAGGATGGAGGCTTCGGGGAAGACTTCGCGGGCGTACTGGTAGGAGACGCCGGAGGTGATGATGCCCAGGGCGCGGCCGCGCATTTCGAGGCGGTTGTGGGGGTAGTCTTCGGCGTAGGCGGCGATGGCGCGGATGCGTTCTTCGATGACGGGATGGCGTTTGATGGCGTTGCCCGGCACCATGACGTATTTGGCCGGGTTGCGCGGGAAGGGCTTGGTCTCGGCGGGGAGTTCGGGGCGCTCGCCCAGTTCGACGGCGCTGGTGGAGTGGCAGATGCGGGTGGTCAGGCGCAGCAGGACGGGGGTGTCGAAGCGCTCGGAGAGTTCGAAGGCGGCGATGGTCAGGTCTTTGGCTTCCTGGCTGTCGGAGGGTTCGAGGCAGGGGACGCGGGCGAATTTGGCGAAGGTGCGGTTATCTTGCTCGTTCTGGCTGGAGTGCATGGCGGGGTCGTCGGCGCTGACGATGACCAGCCCGGCCTCGGTGCCGGTCATGGAGGCGTACATGAACGAGTCGGCGGCGACGTTGAGGCCGACGTGTTTCATCGCCGCCAGGGCGCGTTTGCCGGCGTAGGCCGCCCCCACGGCCACGTCCACGGCGACTTTTTCGTTGGTGGCCCATTCGGCATAGACGCCGGGGAAGAGGGCGAAGTTTTCGAGGATTTCGGTGCTGGGCGTGCCGGGATAGGCCGAGGCGACCTGCACGCCGGCCTCCCACATGCCGCGGGCGACGGCTTCATTGCCGGAAAGCATTTTTTTGATGGCCAAGGGAAACTCCTTCTTAAGAGATAAAAGGTGAAACCACAAGGGTTACAAAGATCACGCCTCCGTCACCAGCCGGGCCAGACCGGCGCGGTCGGTGAGGATGAATTCGGTGCGGGTGACGTCAATCAACTTCTCGTCCGCAAAGCGGTACAACGTCCGGCAAACGACCTCGCGCGTGGTACCGAGACGGGCGGCCATTTCGTCCAGGGTGAGGGCGCGCCGCGCCGATTGCCGGTCGGGCGGGACCTGTTCCAGCAGCAGACGCGCCAGGCGCCCGGCCACGGGCTGAAAGGCCAGGCTCTCGATGACGGTGCTGGCATGCAGCATGCGGCTGACCATCAAACGCGCCAGTTCCCAGGCCAGGCGTCCGTTGGCGAGCAGCGTGTCCTGCACCTCCTCGCGCCGCCACAGATAGAGCAGCAACGCCGACCGGCACTGCAAGGTGACCGGATTGGCCGCGCCTTCCTGAAAGAAGGCCACTCCCCAGAAAATCTCCCCTTCCCCGATTTCGGCCACGACAAAGGCACGCCCTTCGGCCGATTCCTTGGCGGCGGCAATCCGGCCGGAGGCCACCAGCAACAGGTAGGGCCAGCAATCGCCGGCCAGCGAGACGATTTCATCCGCCTGGTAACGCCTGGCAATGGCCGCGTCTGCCCACCGTGCCTGCTCGGGAGCAGACAACGCCATAAAGACGGGATGCGCTTGCAGCAAGGCGGAGAGCGAAGGGTTCACGATGTAATTATAGCCCAGACTGGACTTGACTTAAGATAAAGACAGGCATGTTCTCTTCGTGATATATCTCACATAGATTCCAAAACTTTTCCCTGGAGGTTTCCATGCAAAACACACCCAAACCGATCCGTCTGGTGCTGGCTGCCCTGGCCATGACCGTCGGCCTGTTCATGGTCGCCGCCGCGCCGTTCATCATCCAGACTTCGCTGGAGCGGGTGCTGACCGAATTGAGCATAGTGGCCCAGCAGAAGCCGGCCTATGCCAGCGGCATCCTGCTCTTCTCGTTTGCCTTTCCGCTCTACCGCGGGCTGATTTTCATCGGCGGGATCGCGCTCCTGCTGATGGCCAAAGCCATCGCCGAAGGCCAGGAGTGGACCTTCCCGGCCGCGCTGCTGGCCTCGGCCTTCCCCTCGGCAGGCGGGATGTTCATGTTCATGCCCTACGTCTCGTTTGTGGACGGCTTCCCGCTGCCGATGGTGGTCTCTTTCGTCGGGCTGGCCTTCTTCTGGTCGCTCATCCTGCTGCGCAAGGTGGACAAGTGGCTGAAGTGGGGCCAGTTCCTGGCGCTGACGTTCTCCGGCATGCTGACCACGCACGCCTTCATCGTCGGCATCGGCAACCTGCGCATGCTCCTGACCCGCCCCGAAAAGCCGTTCTACGACGGCCTCGGCACCTGGGTGCTGGCCTGGTCGCAGCCCATTCAGTGGATCTGCGTCCTCCTGCTCTTCGCGGCGATTTACCTGCTGGCGGAGCGCAAAATCTGGGGCTGGCGGCTGGCGCTGGTCTCGGTGGTTTCGCTGGCCGCAATGGACATCCCCATGCAGATCATCCGCCTGGTGATCGCCCGCTCTACCTCGTGGGATTATTCCTACGGCCTGCCGGTCATCATCGGTCTGCTGTTCGTGCTGCTGTTCCCGAAGTTCAAGGGCGCGCTGATTGCCGACCAGTCGTGAAAGGAGGAAGGATGAAAACCAGAAACGCCATCGGAATCGTGCTGGCCGTTGCGGGGGTGCTCATCGGCCTGCTGCTGGCCTACCAGATTGCCAGCATTTACCAATCTACGATGGACGGGAAAATCGCCGACGGCCGCCCCGACGAGGCCATCACCGTTCAGATTGTCTTCGCCATCCTCGGCTGGCTGACCCTGGCCGGCGCGGCGCTGATGGGACTGGCGCTGTACGGATTTGCGTATCGCCAGCCCTGGGCCTGGTTCTGGGGAACGGTGGCGGCGACGATTTACATGCTGACGGCCTTCTTCCCCATCATCCCGCCCGCCAGCGTGGGGCTGCCCTCGCCCACCGCCCCGACCTTCGGCCTGGCTGCCATCCTCTGGTTTGGGATGCTCATCGTCGGCGGCGCGGCCTGGAAATTGATCGCCCTGACCTTTGTGGCCGGCATCGCCTATGTGCTGACCTTCATGGACGGCGTGGCCTGCATCTCGCGCTATCAGACCGTCCCCGATGCCTTCCTGCACGGCCTCTACGCCGTGACGCAGATGGTGAACTGGTGGGGTGCGGCGGCCTGGGCGGCCTTCATCTTCGCCGCCCTGAAACGCAAGGCCTGGGCCGCGCCGCTGGGCGTGTTCGCGGCCGGGCTGTCCATGCTGGGCGGCTTCCCGCTGGGAATCAGCGACGTCATCCGGCTGGGACGCTTCTCGATGTTCCTGCCCGCGCCGCTGATCAGCACCCTCCTGCTGGTCGCCCTGTCCCTGCCCGGGACGCGGAGTCTCCTCCAGAAACCGGAGGCAGGCTGACGGTCCGCGCGACGAGGCTCACCACAAAGGACACAACGGAACACGAAGGGTTTCCTTTGGCTCCAGAAACCGGAGGCAGGTTGACGGTCCGCCGCGCAGCGGGAATGTGACCTTTGTTACAGAAGTGAACAGGTACCTGTGCAATAATTCACATGAAAACCCGTCCTCGTTCGTCGGGTTTAATCCCATGGAGGTTGTTCCCCTCCAGAAAAGGAGAATGTGATGAACCTGTTCACCCTCGACAATCTGTTCCTTCTGCTGACCGGCCTGACGGCCATCTACCTGCTCTGGCGCTTTTACACCCGCTGGAGCAAGGGAAAAGCCCTGTACGATGTGTACTACATGATGGGCTTCCTCGTCCTGCTGGTCTCCGGGCTGCTGCTCATCTTCCTGGGGCTGGGCATCCTCGAGTCGCCCTATGTGCTGACGGTGGCCTCGCTCATCCCGCTGGGCATTTCGATGGGCATCATGGAGCAGTACTTCCCGCAGTGGAAGAAGGCCTTCAAGTGGTTTGCCCTGGTCGGCTTTTTAGCCATCGCCGTCTTCAGCATTGCCGGCGTCGAGATCGGACGCAAGATTTCGGTGCCGCTCTTCCATGGCGTGGCCGGGCTGGTGATCTTCATCGGGCCGTTCATCGCCAAAGGCGCGGCCAAGGGCTTCTGGTGGGTCGGCATCGGCGGCCTGCTCATCGGCCTGGGCGGGATCGCGCTGGCGTTCATCGCCAACGACGCGCAATTGCTCTTCTTCAGCCCGGAATTCGTGATGATGATTCTTACCCCCCTGCTGCTGCTCATGACGCTGGCGTTTACGTTTGGGTTCGTCAAAGATATCAAGAAGTAAGCACTGGCACGTTGGCACGTTGGCAGGTTGACAAGTTGATGGGTTGGAAAGTTGGCAGGTTCGAAGGTTCGACTCTTCAACCTGCCAACCTTTCAACTTTCAAACCTTCCAACGCTCAAATCGAGGAGAGACATAATGGAATTTCTCAAAGCCCGCTTTAACTATCTCTTCAACTCCACCAAGGGGCTCATCCTGGTGGCCATCGCGATGATCGCCATGGTGACTGCCGTCTGGGGCATGCTCTCCGGTCCGATGGCCGAGATGGGCGTGCGGGAGGTGGTCATCAAGACCCTCGGCATGGACATCGTCCAATCCGAGCGCGAGGGGCGCATCATCATCCTGTACCATTCCATCGCCATGGCCGTGGTGGCCATCGAAGTCTATATGATCACCGGCCTGCTGGCGATGCGCGAGTTCTACAAAAAGGCCGTGCGCGTGCTCATCACCGTCGGTTACATGATGGCAATGATCTTCGGCATGGGCTTCGCCTACTTCGGGCATAACTGGGCCTTTCACGGGCTGTACATCACCGGCCTGGCGCTGATCTTCTTCGCCGGGGTTTTGCTGTGCGTGGCGCTGTGGCCGTGGAACAGGGAATACTACATCACCGACACGAACTACGCGCGAACGAAAAAGGGCGTTGACCTCGAGCGCGTGGCGTTTTTCACCACTGCGGTCACAACCGTCCTCTCTGCGCTCTTCGGCGCGGTGCCCGGCTCGTACTTCGGCAATGGCTTCGAAGTCTTCCTGGCCGAGAACATCATCCGCCTGCCCGAAAAGACCACGATGGAGTATTCCGTCATCGGCCACCTGCACATCATGCTGGCGCTGATTGCCATCATGATCACGCTCGTCATCGGGCGCTGGCTGAACTTCAAAGGCGCGTGGCACAAGGCCGCCATGCCGCTGATGATTCTGGGCTGCATCGTGCTCAACCTCGGCGTCTGGGGCGTGGTCACGCCGCTCGAACCCGTCGCCCACATGATCATCTACGTCGGCGCGACCCCGTCCATGCTGGCGGCGCTCTTCCTGCTCATCTGGAGTTGGGGCAAACTCATCAAGGACGGCACGGCGGGCATCGCCAAACCGACCTTCCTGCAAAAACTCGGCGCTCTCGTCCGCGACCCGCTCAAGTTCGGTCCCACCTGGCAGATGCTCTTTATGAACTTCACCACCAGCGGCGTTGGCATCTTCATGGCCGTCCGCCTCGACGAAATCTTCCGCATGTGGCCGGCCCGCGAAGAACGCATCGAACTGACCGGTCACTGGCACGCCCTCTCGGCCATCATCGCCACCATCATCCTGTTCTACTACGGCGACATGATCGGGCTGAAGGGCAAAGTGCGCCAACTCTACGGCTGGGCGATCATCTTCCTCTCCGACCTCGCCCTGGGCGCGGTGACCGTCTTCGAGATGAAACGTCTCTTCATCGAGGAAGCCGTGCAGCAACCGCTTGTCAATACCTTGATGTATATGATTGACATCGGCCTCGGTCTCCTGCTTGTTCTCCTCGCCATTGTGATGGTCTGGCGCTTGACCGACCTGTTCAAGAAAAAAGGCCGCTGGACGGAAGAAGCCGCCCACGAACTCGCCGAGGAGGTGTCGAAATGAAGCGCATCGTTCTGACCCTGGGCTTGCTCCTCGTTCTCCTGGCCGCCTGCGCCCCGGTTGACCTCGACCCGCCCATCCCGGTCTACGACACGGGCATGGACCCCGAAGCCTGGGCGCGCGTCCCCGCCGGGACGTTCTACCACGGGCAGGAAGCCGAACTCGAAGAGATTCCCTACGACTACGAAATCATGGTCACGCCCGTGACGGTGGCGCAGTACGTAGATTTTCTTAACGCCGCCCTGAACGATGGGACCGTTCTGCTGGAGGGCGAATACGCCGTCGCCTTCTACCCCGGCGATCCTTTCCACGGCAAGAAGCACGAAATCCGCATTGACCCCGGCAACTACCTGCTCGTGCCGCTCAACGACCCGGCCTCACGCTTCACCTTCGACGGTCAGCGCTTCGCCGTCAAACCCGGCTGGGAGAATCACCCGATGACCAACGTCTCCTGGTTTGGCGCCTGGGCCTACTGCGGTTCCTACGGCTGGCGGCTGCCGACCGAACTGGAGTGGGAGAAAGCCGCTCGCGGGTCCGAAGACGACCGCCCCTTCCCCTGGGGCTACGAAATCGCCCGCAACAACGCCAATTTCTACGCCAGCCGCGATCCCTTCGAGGACATGTCCTCCTACGGCTCGCTGACCACCCCGGTCGGCTTCTACAACGGCCGCGCCTACGGCGGCTACCAGACGCTCGACTCGGCCAGCCCCTACGGCCTCTATGACATGGCCGGCAACGTCTGGCAATGGATCGGCGATGTCCAGCCGCAGGAAGGCTTCAGCGACCGGCTGATGCACGGCGGCTCGCGCAACACCTACGATATGGACCTGCGCATCTGGGTGCGCAACTCCGCCCCGCCGATGTACTACGGCCCGGCGGTGGGGTTCAGGTGCGTGCGGTAAGCACGTAGACAGGTACACAAGTATACAGGTATACTTGCCACCTGAATTATTTTCCTGTGCATGTCTTTACGTGTGTACGTCTTTACGTGTATACCTGTCTACTTACGAAGGAGTCCGCATGACCGCTAAATCACCAATGGCCAATCACCAGCAATCCATCCTCCAACGCATCCGCCTCTACCTCCCCCTCATCAAATCCCTCCAAACCAGCCTCTTGCTGGCAACCGGGCTGGCTGGCTATCTGAGCGCGCACACGCCGCCCTCCGGGCTGACCCTGCTGGGCGTGGCCGTCAGCCTGTTTCTGGCCATCAGCGGCTCGACCGTGCTCAACATGTGGTACGACCGCGATATTGACGCCGTGATGAACCGCACCCACCACCGTCCGCTGGCCGATGGGCGCGTCTCGCCGACCGAAGCCTTGCGCCTGGGGTTGATTCTCTCCATCCTGGGCGTGGGGCTGGCCGTGTGGATGTCGCCGCTCTACGGGCTGGTCGTCTTTGCCGGGTTGTTCTTTGACGTGGTCATCTACACCCTCTGGCTCAAGCGCCGCACCTGCTGGAGCATTGTCTGGGGCGGGGTCTCGGGCGGCATGCCCATCCTCGCCGGGCGGGTGATGGCCACCGGTCAGATTGACCTGATCGGCATCCTGCTCAGCATGGCCGTCCTGTTCTGGATTCCCACTCACATCCTGACCTTCTCCATGCGTTACTTCGCCGATTACCAGTCAGCGCGCATCCCCACCTTCCCCTCCACCTACGGCTTCGAGACCACCCGCGCCGTGATCGCCCTCTCGGCCATCATTGCCGCGGCCAGCATGGGGGTGGCGGGGGTGATGATCGGCGTCCAGGCCGGCTTCCTGCGCCTGATGGCCGTGCTCTCGGCAGGGCTGCTCGTCCTGTCCTTCGCCACCGTCTTCCGCCCCTCCGAGCGGGTCAATTACAGCCTGTTCAAGTATGCTTCGCTGTACATGCTGGCTTCGATGATTTTGCTTTCGATTTGACCGTAGACGGTAGACCGTAGACCGTCCACTGTCCACCGTCTACCGTCCACCGTCTATAAAAGGAGTGCCCTATGAAAGCCACCGAAATCCTCATGGAAGAACATCGCGTCATCGAACGCGTCCTGAATGCCCTGGAACGGGCGGCTCAACGCGCCGCTGCCGGTGAACACGTCCGCCCGGCCTTCTTCATCAACGCTGCTTTGTTCATCAAGAATTTTGCCGATGGCTGCCACCACAGGAAAGAGGAGGGCGTGCTCTTCAAGGCCATGAACGAGGCCGGCATGCCTGTTGAAGGCGGGCCGATTGCCGTCATGCTGGCCGAACACGAACAGGGTCGCGCCTTCACCCGCGAAATGCGTGCCGCCGCCGAAATGTGGGAGAAAGGCGATCGCTCGGCGCTTCAGGCTGTTGTCCAAAACGCCCTCGGCTACGTTGCCCTGCTCCGCCAACACATTCACAAGGAGGACAACATCCTCTTCCCCCTGGCCGGGCGCGTCATCCCGACCGAGCGCTACGAGGCGGTGACCGAAGCCTTCGAGCGCGTCGAACACGAGGAGACCGGCGAGGGCGTTCACGAGAAATATCTCGCCCTGGCAGAAGTTTTGGAGAAAGAAAGTCAACAGAACGCATGAAGACTTCCCCCCTCTCCCGCCTTCTCTTGCTGCTCACCGCGTTGCTGGCTGCCTGGCAGGTGGCCATCGGCATCGAAGGGCTGGAGCGCGTCCCCGTGCTGGCCTATACCGTTGGCTTCGGCATCCTGCTCGTTGCCTGCCTGCTGCTCATCATCCTTGGCCTGGAAGTGCTGGAAAGCCCGGTCGTGGTCATCGTCTCGACCGTCATCCCGCTCAGCCTCTCGCTGGGACTGGTCTGGGAGCACCTGACCTCCTGGCGGACGGCTTACCTGACCTTCGTCCTGGCCGGCTTTCTGGCCATCCTCGTCACCCGTGCCTTGCCTTTCAAGGGACGGCTGCCGGTCATTGTGCTGGCGGTTGTCCACGGCATCTCTGGGATGGTCATCTTCCTCCTGCCGAGCGTCCTGGCGGCGCAGGGGACGACCCGTGCGGGCTTTGCGCTGGTCGGCCTGGGCGGCGCGCTGATCGGACTGGGCGGACTGCTGCTCTCGTTCTTGAAGGCCGGCCGGCCGATCCTGCCGCGCGAGACGATCCTGCGCATCCTGCCGGCCCTCTTGCTGTTGATGACTGCCACCTTCGTAGCCGGCTTCATGCTGGCGTAACGCAAAAACACGACGGGCACAAAGTCACACAAAGGAAAACTCTGTCGTTGCTCCTTCGTGACCCTTGTGTCCTTGGTGGTAAAAACAAAAAGGAGTATGCTATGCAAAACACCTGGTGGGCTAAAACCCTGCGCATCCTGGGCATCGTCCTGATGAGCCTGACCGCCGCCTTCACCCTGATGGGCGGAGCCGGGACGGCCTGCGTTGCCCTCAACCCAACCGGCTGGGACGGGAAGTTCGCCGGCATCGCCCCGTTCCAGTGGCTGTGGATTCTGTTCGTGCTGGTGGGCGTGGCCGCCGGTATTCTGGGCGTGCGCGCCGTGATTCAACTCGTCCGCGGCCGGAAGCACGCCTACCGCGACGCGCTGATCGCCCTCATTCTCGGCACGATCCTCAACGCGGTCCACGTCTTCGCCTCGCGCGCCCTGCGCGGCGCCTCCATGCCCGTGGATGCCGTTCTGTACACCAACCTGCTGACGCTGATCGTCTTCCTGCTCTTCCGCCTGCTCGGCCTCTGGCAGGGCGTCAACTATGAGAAGCCAGATGGGGCAAAGGAAACCGGACGCTACGCCGCGGCAATCGCCCTGGCCGCGGTCGGCCTGCTGACCCTGACCATCCAGTTCCTCATGGCGCCCACCCACACCATCGGCGGGGTCAACTATGCCGATGTCTGGCACACGGCTCTGACCGCCATCGGAATCGGCCTCCTGACCGCATCCGTCGTCAGCGCCTTCTCAACGCGCAAATCTGTGGTTCTCCCCGCCGCAGCGCCGGCAAAGTAAATCCACTGCGCCCAACAGCAGCATTTCAAGCTACAATGTGCTGATGAGCCATCGCGTTGAAGAGCGGCTACAAATTTCACGAAGGAACGCGCATCTTCCTGATATTTTTCCAAGCCGCAGAGAGTCCCGCCTGCCTGGCGGAAGCGGCAATACATAGTGGGTGGTGTCCTAGCCCCTTTCTGGCTACACGCAGGTTATGGCTATTCAACAGCCGTCAACCTGCGCCCCACCTACTAAAGGGAGCCTCCAAATTGCTGCTCCAACACCCAAAAACACCACAATCACAGATATAAAAAACCCGGCTCCTTCCACGAGCCGGGCCTTTATTCTCCTTGCTTATTTTCACGCTTTCGCTGCTACCGTGTGTGCCTGGGCATAGGCATAGCCTTTGCGAATGGCCTCAATGTTTTTGGGCAATAGATGCTTATGGCGGCCGGGCATGTGGGCATTGAGCGTTGCTTCAATGTCTTCAGTCTTCAGGACAGAAACAGCCGTGAGCAAAGCGCCAACGGCAACCATGTTTGCCAGCCGCTTGTCGCCGATTTCTTCTGCAATCTCATTTGCCGGAATATAAATGGCAGTAATGTCCTCGCGTCGGACCGAACGATCTACCATCGAAGAGTTGACTACCAACGTCCCACCCGGACGCATCAACGGCTCGTATTTATCCAGCGAGGGCAGGTTCATGACCAACGCCACAGGCGGATTCTTGACCAGAGGGGAGCCAATCTCCTCATCTGCAATGACCACAGTGCAGTTCGCCGTGCCGCCACGCATTTCCGGGCCGTATGAAGGAATCCAGGTGACTTCCTTGCCGGTTTCCATGGCCGCATAAGAGAGAACCTGACCGGCAAACATGATCCCTTGCCCGCCAAAACCAGCCAGAACAATTTCGATTTGCATGCTTTGTTCCTCCGATTTTCTATATCTTCAGGGCTGCCACTGGCTCTGAAATCTTGTAATCGCCCAGTGGGAAGGCCGGAATCATGTGTTCTTCCAACCAGGTCAGGGATTCTACCGGGGTTAAACCCCAGCCGGTAGAACAGGTGGACAGCAACTCAACCATCGAAAAACCGAGCGCATGTTTCTGGACTTCAAACGCGGTGCGGATGGCCTTCTTTGCCTTGCGGATGTTGGCAGGATCATGCAGACTGCGGCGTACAATGTAGCCCGCGCCATCCAGCGTAGAAAGCATTTCCGCCATGCGAATCGGGTAGCCCTGCGCCTCCACGTCGCGCCCGCTCGGCGAAGATGTGGTCTTCATGCCCGGCAAAGTGGTGGGTGCCATCTGACCGCCGGTCATGCCGTAAATGGCATTGTTAATGAAAATGACCGTGATGTTTTCGCCGCGGGCTGCCGCGTGGACAATCTCGCCCATGCCGATAGAAGCCATGTCGCCATCGCCCTGGTAGGTGAAGACAATGCGGTCGGGCAGGACGCGTTTGACGCCGGTTGCCATGGCCGGGGCGCGGCCATGTGCCGCCTCAAGAAAATCACAATCAATAAAGTTATAGGCAAAAACCGAGCAGCCAACAGGAGCAATGCCAATTGTGCGGTCGAGGACGTTCATCTCTTCCAACACTTCTGCCACAAGACGATGGGCAATGCCATGGGTGCAGCCGGGGCAATAGGTCGTCACGGTGTCGGTCAAACCGACCGGGCGTTTATAGACGATATTTTCGGGGGTCACCAGAGTAGCCATACATACCTCTCATTTTACAGTTTCAAGCATACGGTGCAGCCAAATCGCCGCCGGATCATCTTCGGCTTTGGGCGGATGCTTGACCATTTGCTCAATTTCGTCCAGGATTTCATCGGGCAACGGCATCACCCCGCCCAGGCGTCCATAGAAGCGGATCGGGACGCGGCCGCGGACGGCCAGGCGGACATCCTCCAGCATCTGCCCGGCATTCATTTCAGTCACTAAAAAGGCCTGCGTTTTAGCGCACAGTTCCTCAATGCGCTTGTAGGGATAGGGGGAGAGGCTGATGGGGCGGAAGAGACCGACCTTGATGCCCTTGGCGCGCGCCGCGCGCACTGCCGAGAGAGCGATTCTGCCGGCGGTACCAAAGCCAATGACCACGTATTCCGCATCTTCAAGGTAATATTCTTTGTAGCGGATTTCGTTCTTTTGAATTTGTTCCCAACGCTTGAGCAGGCGCAGGTTGGTGATTTCTTCTTCAGGCGGATCGAGGTAAATAGAAGTCAGGATGCGGCGTTCACGCCCGATGGCGCCGTTCACAGCCCAGGGCTGGTTAAACGGGCGGGGATAGGGCTGCATTTCGGGCAGTTCGGCAGGTTCCATCATCTGGCCAATTGAACCGTCCAGCAACACGCAACAGATGTTCAGATACTTCTCGGCCAGATCAAAGGCAAGCGGCATCATATCTACCGCCTCTTGAATATTGGCCGGGGCAAGGACAATGGGATGATAATCTCCATGTCCGCCGCCTTTGCAGATCTGGTTGTAGTCGCCCTGGGAGGGAGCAATATTGCCCAGACCGGGGCCGCCGCGCATCACATTGACCAGCACCATCGGCACCTCTGTCCCGGCGATGTAGGAAAGGCCTTCCTGCATCAGGCTGATGCCGGGGCTGGAGGAGGATGTCATCACCCGAGCGCCGGTACAGGCCGCGCCGTAAACCATGTTAATGGCGCCCAGTTCGGCTTCCGCTTGAACGAAAGCGCGTCCCAGTTCGGGCATCCGCTTGGACATCCATTCCAGAATTTCATTTTGCGGCGTGATCGGATAGCCATAGTAAGCATCCAGGCCGGCACGGATCGCCGCTTCGGCAATGGCTTCATTTCCCTTGAGCAATTCGCGGGCCATAGGTTAACCTCCTGCAGCGGCTTTGGTTACTTCGCGGTACACGGTAATCGCCGCGTCCGGGCAAACCAGGGCACAAATAGCACACCCGGTGCAACCGTCTGCAACGATATGCGCCGGGTGGTAGCCCTTTGGAGTCAGCCGCCCCATATCCAAGGCGATGACCTTTTGGGGACAGGCATTGATGCAAAGTTCACAGGCTTTGCAATACAGGTCATTGACTTCAATCCAACCTTTAGCAGGCATCCAAGTTGCTCCTTTTATTTGAGAAGTTGGACAAGATTTAGCGGGATTACGCCCGCAGTCTGATTATGACGTTTTCAGACATGTGCGGGTAGTGCCATGCGTCATAATGATTTTATACAAAAATCCTCTTTGGCAAGACAGCATGGCAGGCAACAATTCTCAGTATGGCTAAAAAACGCCCCGAAGATTCCTGAAAATCGCAAAATTTGACGGTCTTCCTCCAGGGTGTTGCTGAAAACAATTTGCCACGAATGAAACGAATTTCGCGAAAAACGTCAGGAAAATTCGTGTCCCTTCGTGAAATTCGTGGCCGATTTCTAAGGAAATGATTCATCAACACGCAACGGGGAAACTACTCAAAATTTGCGCTAAAAGAATCTTCGGGACGTTCTCTTGCAATTCATTGAGAATTGCTGACATAGCAGGAAAGCACAAAGGCTTTTTGCAAAAGGAGCCTCTGTTATTGCATCCAGGGCGGCAAGCCATGATCAAAATTGTAGTACAGGGTTTGGTAGGGCAAGCGGAAGTCCTCCACGTCTCTGGCAACGGCGGCAGGCGCCTCATTCTCAACCAGCACTCGGGCAATGAAGCCGGCAATCGTTTCCATGTCTGTCTCGCGCATGCCCAGACGCGTGACTTCAATTGTGCCCATGCGCAGGCCGCCGGGGCGATCCCAGTCTTTTGGTTCGTCGCTGGGAATCAGATTTTTATTGGTGATCAGGTTGGCATCTGCCAGGCGGTGTGCTACCTCCAGTCCGCCGCCGAATTGCCTTACATCTGCAACCACCTGATGGGTGCGCGTGTAGCCGCGTTTGGCGCCAAGGACCGGGATGCCGCGCTCGTCCAGGGCTTTGGCCAGCGCCTGGGCGTTCTTGACGATTTGGGCCATATAGACTTTGCCAAACTCGATCATTTCGGCAGCCGAAACCGCCAGGGCGGCCACGCGATTAACCTGATGGGTGGCCGCCAATACCGGGAAAATGGTATCCGCTATCGGCCTGGTCAGAGCCGGATCGTTCCACATGATCATGCCGCTTTGGGGGCCAGAAAACGTCTTGCCGGCCGAGCCGGTCAATACGGCCGCGCCTTCATTGAGCGGGTCCTGGAATTGTCCGCCGGCAATCAGGCCGGCCTGATGCGCGCCGTCAAAGATGAATTTGCCGCCCCATTCGGCCAGGATTTCACTCATCTGGCGGACAGGGAGCGGAAAGAGGGTCATGGACATGCCCATGACTACCAGCCGGGGCTTGACCTGCCGCGCCACTCTGGCAAAGGCCTCCAGGTCCACATCCAATTCAACCGGGTCAAAGGGCACATCCACAATTTTCAGCCCGCGCATGCCGGCGGGGCCGTCGACGCGGTTGCTGGAATGTCCGCCAAAGGGCTGGGCGGCGCTCATGATCACGTCGCCGGGCTGGGTCAGGGCATGATAAACGGCCATATTGCCCAGCATACTGCCCATCAGGCGGTGATCGGCATAGCGGCAGCGAAAGGCCAGTTTGAGCAGTTCCACGCACAAGGCTTCCACCTCGTCAATGTACTTGGTGCCGGCAAACCAGCGGTTGAGCCGGCCAATATGGCCTTCGGCTGCACGGGTTCCAATTTCAGAAGAGAGCAGTGCGCGCACGGTGGGGCTGGTGGGCGCCTCGGGCGCCAGCAAATTGATGCAGCGTTTGCCGCGCCATTCTTCGTTGCGCCGGACGGCTTCAACTACGGCTTTGGCCCAATCGGCAGGCGATTCGCTGGCATTGAGAATGGCTCTGGCCTGGGCAAGCGCTTCTGGGTCATGAACTTCAAAGGTATTGGGTTCCATATTTTTCTCCGTTTCAGCCTTCTAAATCCTTTAAAAAGGTGGTCAGGTGTTTGCTGGCCAATTGCAGGTGTTGCTGCAACAGGTTAACAGCCGTGACAATATCGCCACTGCGGCAAGCGGACAGGATTTGGCGGTGTTCAACCTGGGACTGGTTTTGATAATCCATTCCTGCCAGATAGATAATGAGGTAGCGCGAGACGTTAAAGTGAAGCGTTTTCACCCACTCCATCAGGCGGGGCATGTTGGCCGGGTCATACAAAATGGCATGGAATTCCCAGTTGAGTTCGCTCCAGCGGGCAACGTTTTTTTCCTGGTCGAGGGTAGAGAGGATTTCCTCGGCGCGTTTCAGGTCGGCAATGGTCAGGCGCGGAATGGCGCGCTGCAGAGCCGTCGTCTCTAAAGCCGCGCGCATGGCATAGATTTCGTCTACTTCGGCGGCCGAGAGTTCTGAGACAACCGCGCCGCGGTTGGGATAGAAGGTCACCAGCCCTTCGGCTTTGAGTTGATACAAGGCCTCGCGCACAGGAATTTTGCTGACACCGTAGCGGGAGGCAATTTCATCCTGCCGCAAAGGCTCTCCGCTTCGCAGTTTGCCGTGCCAGATATCGGAACGCAAGGCGGCGGCAATTGTATCGGCCGAATAGTGGGTTTCTGAAGAGGCGGGAAAAGAGGACATGGTCAAACATGCTCCGCTTCGTATACGATTTATGCATATACTACAATATCGTATACGATTTGTCAAGATGTTTTCTGCTGTTGTTCGAAGGCAATAGCCAAGCGCCGATTACCTTTTCTTGCTTCTAACCTGTTCGCGAATCGAACGCAGGTACTCATCCGACAATCTCTGCGTATCTATTTGACGGCTGGCCTGCACATCAACGGCATAACCGAACTTACGCAAGAAGAAATATCGTAGCCAACTGACGATGCCCCACGGCAGAAAGTTCTGCCCGTAAGGGACAGGGACCGTCAGATTGGAATCCAGCGCCTGACGCAGGTCTTGGGCCGTTGAGCCGGGGAATTTCGTCCACGTTGCGCCAACCGCCCAGATGACGTGAGCATCACTGGAAGCAATCCTGGCCAGAGGCAGGTAAATAGAGAGTTTCTGGGCAGTCTGGTTGCGAGCCTGCGTGCTCATGTTATGGGTCTCAATGCCTCTCAAAACCCCCTTAACCCGCGTGTTTGCCAACACCGAAAAAACCGATTCCTGCCGCAGGCTATTGGGCAAAGACGTAAAAGGATGAGGCAGGATGGCAATCCCGCCCTGACGGCCAATGGAAAACAAGGTATCTGCCAGAGATGCACCCACAGGAGGCAGTTCCCGAATAAACAAGGCCAGCAAATGACCTTCCTGGGTGGTTACCTCGGCGGCAGGAACGGCTTCAATGCCGTAGCGTGGCGCCAGTTCGCAGGCTTCGAGCGAACCGCGTATCTGGTCGTGATCGGTAATTGCAATCACGCTCAGGCCAACGTCCGCTGCCTTTTTCACAATTGCCTCAACCGTCATGGTGGAATCATAAGAATACAGGCTGTGGATGTGTAAATCGGCTTTTCCCATCGGCTATCTTCGCTTTCTGTTGTGCAGTGTTGGAACAATTGAATTATATGACTGACTCCACTGCAAAAAACAAAAAATCTCAACGCAAAGCCGCCAGGACGCAAAGAAAATGCAATTTACAATGCAAAATCTTCATTTTTCGGTTGTAATTGCCTACCCTTAACCCTCCCGCAGGTTAGAACGGGGCCGGCAGGCAATACCGGCAATCATGGAGATATCTTCTGCCTTGGATATTGCGCCAAAACCTGCGGGAGGGTAGGCAGTTACAATAGACCTTAAAAATCTTGGCGGCTTTGCGCCCTTGCGTTTGAAACGCCCTTTTTGCAATAGACTCAAGTCTTTATGCAAAGTAAACATGCCTGCATAAAAGATAGGAGATGTGATGTCAATCGTCCCCTAAACAAGCGGCTATAATAGTCTTATGCGCACCGACGACTCGCTTACCCTGCTGACTCGCATCAACCTGGACGATTTGGTGGTTTCGTTTGGGTGGCAAAAATCCAAAGTCCTGGCGGCTGCCCTGCGGTTCATCTTTCGCAAGCCGGCCGAAAAATTCGCCCGCTGGATGCTGGATTTTGACCACCACGTTGGCCGCGAGACGCTGCCGGCTGCTGCCGAGGCCATGTTGCGCAAAACCGTCGCCGGGCTGCGCGTTGAAGGGAGCGAAAACCTGCCCGCCGCCGGGCCGACCCTCTTCCTGTCCAACCACCCCGGCATGACCGACACCCTTTGTCTGTTCGCCGCCATCGGCCGGCCCGACCTGCGCATCATCGCCCTCGACCGTCCCTTCTTGCAGGCCTTGCCCAGCGTCAGCGCCCACCTGTTCTACGTCAGCGATCACCCGGCAGACCGCATGCGGGCGGTGCGCCAGGGAACGGGTCACCTGCGCAGCGGCGGGGCGCTGCTCACCTTCCCGGCCGGAAAAATTGAGCCAGACGCTGTCGTTTACCCCGGCGCGTTGCAATCCCTGCAAACCTGGACCGACTCGGCCGGCGTCTTTGCCCGCTTTGTGCCAGAAACCAGGGTTGTCCCCGTCTTGGTGCGCGGCGTGCTCTGGCAACGGGCCGTCAAGCATCCCCTCACCCGTCTCAAGCCAGCCGGACCCGAACGCGAAAAGTTTGGCGCCGCCCTTCAGTTGCTGGCGCAAGTTCTCTTCGACCTGAAGCCCGTCACCCCGCTGGTTCGTTTTGGCCATCCTATCCTGGCGAGTGAACTTGGCTCCAGAGATCCGGCCGTATTGCACGCCGCCGTCCTGGCCGAAATGGAACGCCTGCTCGCCCAGGAGGACAGGAACGAAAACAAATAGGTTCTACAGCACGATGCCCCTCACCACCCGCCGTTCTCTCTACTTCCTTGCGCCTCGCCGCCTGGAAGTGCGCCAGGAAACGCTCAGGCCGCCGCAGGCCGGCCAGGTCGTCGTCCAAACGCTGGTCTCGGCCATCAGCCCCGGCACCGAAATGCTCGTCTATCGCGGCCAGTTTCCCCAACACCTGAAAGTAGACCTGCCCGACACGGACAAGGAATTCGCCTACCCGATCGCTTATGGCTACGCCTGCGTCGGTCAGGTCATCGAGGCCGGCCCGGCCGTTTCTCCCGACTGGCTGGGGCGGCTGGTCTTTGCCTTCCAACCGCACGTCTCACATTTTGTCGCCGCCGCCGAGCGCCTGTTGCTCGTCCCCGAAGGATACTCGCCCGAAACCGCCTGCTTCCTCGCCAACGCCGAAACAGCCGTCAACCTGGTGCAGGACGCCGCGCCCCTCCTCGGCGAACAGGCCCTTGTCCTCGGTCAGGGCATCGTCGGCCTGCTGACCACCGCCCTGCTGCAAGCCTTTCCGCTGACGACCCTGATCGCGGCCGACCGCTACCCCCTGCGCCGCAAGGCCTCACAAGCCCTGGGCATCACCGCTTGTCTCGACCCGGAAGCGGCGGATTTCCTCCCCCAGGTCAAGACTCTCCTCCCCCACGGCTCCGACCTGACCCTGGAACTGAGCGGCGTTCCCCAAGCCTTAAACCTGGCCCTAACCCTGACCGGCTTCGACGGGCGGATCATCATCGGCTCCTGGTATGGCAAAAAAAGTGCCCCGCTTGACTTGGGCGGCAGTTTCCACCGCTCGCGCATCAAACTGATCTCCTCCCAGGTCAGCACAATTGCCTCCTCCCTTTCCGGCCGCTGGAACAAAGCCCGCCGCTTTGGCGTGGCCTGGCAAGCCCTCCAGCGCATTCGCCCCGAACGCTGGATCACGCACCGTTTCCCACTTGAGCAGGCAGCCGAAGCCTATCGCCTTTTGGACGAATCGCCCGACCAGGCCATTCAGATTGTCTTTGATTACCAGACCTAACCCCACCCTGGCATCAACCGTCAATTTTCCAGGAGCAGCCATGTACACCCTTTCTGTCCGCCGCGACTTTATTGCCAGTCACTACCTGATTGGAGGCGACTGGGGCGCCGAAAACTTCCCCAATTCGCATCACTATGTGCTTGAGTTGCAACTCACCGGCGCCAGCCTCGACCAGCACGGTTATCTGTGCGACATCGTCGAGGTAGAAAAAAGCCTGGACGAGACCATCGCCCGCTACCGCGAGCAAATGCTCAACGACCTGCCGGAGTTCGCCGGCCTGAACCCCTCCCTGGAGCATTTTGCCCGTCTCCTGGCCGAACAACTCAACCTGAAAATTCAGGCCGCCAACATCACCGCGCTGACCGTCCGCCTGTGGGAAAACGAGTCCGCCTGGGCCTCCTACACGCTCAACCGCTAAACCGCAGCATGCGCCTGGCACTCCTCATTTACGGCTCGATCAACACCCTCAGCGGGGGCTATCTCTATGACCGAAAACTGGTCGAGTTCCTGCGCGGCTGCGGCGATAGCGTGGAAATCATCAGTTTGCCGTGGCGCAACTACGCCGCCCACCTGAGCGATAACCTGACCTTTCGCCTGCCCGCCGGTTTCGACCTGATCATCCAGGACGAACTCAACCATCCATCGCTCCTGGCTGCCAATGCCCGCCCGCATCCCTATCCATTGGTGGGTCTGGTGCATCACCTGCGTTCGTCGGAACAGCACCCGGCCTGGATCAACTGGTTCTACCGACTGGTGGAAAAGCGCTACCTCCAAAGCGTGGACGGTTTTATCTTCAACTCTCACACCACCCGCCGCGTGGTGGAAAATCTGATCGGGGCCGGCAAGCCCTACGTGATCGCCTACCCGCCCACCGACCGTTTTGGCGTGCAGGTGGACGAAGCCGAAATCAACCGCCGCGCCCGACAAGGCGACTTGCGCCTCCTGTTTGTCGGCAATGTCATCCGGCGCAAAGGATTACACACCCTGCTGAAGGCCCTGCAGGCTTTGCCCGCCGCGGTGCGCCTGGACGTGGTCGGCAGTTTGACGTTTGAGCCGCGTTACGCCGAGGAGATGCGTCGCCGCGCCGCCGCGCTGCCCGGCCAGGTGTTCTTTCACGGCGCGCTGGAGGCCGATTCCCTGCTGGAGCGTTTCAAACAGGCGCATGTCCTGGTGCTCCCTTCGGCCTACGAGGGATTCGGAATCGTGTATCTCGAAGCGATGGGCTTTGGTCTGCCCGCCATCGGGACGACCGCCGGCGCCGCGCCCGAAATCATCACCGACGGGCAAACCGGCTTCCTCATTCCGCCAGATGACACTGCTACGCTCGCCAGACACCTGACCCGCCTGGCCCTCGATCGCTCCCTCCTGGCCGAGATGGGCTACCGGGCGCTCGAACGCTACCGCCGCCAGTCCTCCTGGCACGAAACGGCTACTTCTGTCCGCTCATTTCTATCTGACATGGAGCAAAAATGGAATTCAAATTCAGCGATTACCTCTTAGCCAAACAAAGCGTGGATGACCGCGCCCTGAACAAAGATGTACTTTCGATATTACAAACCTATTTCGACATGGCAGGGCCAAGTCTCTCGATCATAGAAGCCGGCGGCGGGATCGGCACCATGCTCGCCCGTCTCCTGCGCTGGAACATGCTCCCGCCGCATGTAGGTTACACCCTGGTCGATTCGATGCCCGAAAATATCGCCTATGCCAAGACCTGGCTGCCCCAATGGGCGGCCTCGGCCGGCCTGCAAACCGAAACAACGCCGGCAAACGAATTGCGTTTATTCGATGCCAAGCACGAAGTTTACCTGCGACTGATTTGCGCAGATATCTTTGACTTCATTGCAAGGCGCCCGCCACAGGCCGATTTGCTTATCGCCCACGCCTTTTTGGATTTGCTGCCTTTGCCCAACGGCCTGCCAGACCTGCTCTCCCTGAGCCACCGCATGGCCTGGCTGACACTCAACTTTGACGGCGTCACCATTCTCGAACCCATACTTAACCCGCTAACAGACGAATATATTATACGGCTGTACCACAGGTCAATGTATGAACGGCCAGGCGGTGGAGACATTCAAAGCGGACGGCATTTGTTTTCATACTTACTCGAATCTGATGCTTCCATTTTGGCTGCTGGCGCTTCGGATTGGGTCGTATATCCCAGGAATGGAAAGTACCAGCCTGAAGAATACTATTTTCTGCATTGCATTCTGCACTTTATAGAAGAGTCGCTCAGCGGAAACCGCCGGCTCGACCCTCAGGCGTTCAAAGACTGGCTGACTGTTCGACGCTCACAGATTGAGCGGGGGAAATTGACCTACATCGCCCATCAGATGGATTTTCTGGTTATCGTTTAAACGGACAGGCATGCAACGTCGAAAAGGCGATTTGGTTTATAATTTTTGCAACAAACTTAACTACCTACCCTCCCGCAGGTTTTGGCACACTGTCCAAACCAGAAGGCATCTCCACAAACACCGGCATCGTCCGCCAGCCTCTTTCTAACCTGCGGGAGGGTTAACACGATCAAGTCTTTTTTGGTTTCGGCTCGTCCGATTTAGGGAATAACCTGTCAATGAACTTTCTCATCACCGGCGCGGCCGGTTTCCTTGGCTCTCACCTGTCCAACCGCCTCGTCCGCGAAGGGCATCAGGTTCGCGGCCTGGACGACCTCTCTACCGGCAACCCTGATTTGCTTGATCCGGGTGTTCTGTTTACGCGCGGCGACATCAACGACCGGCCCAAATTGTGGACATTGCTCCAGGATGTGGACTGTGTCTACCATCTCGCAGCGCGCGTCTATGTCTCCGAATCCCTTCTTTACCCGCGCGAGTACAATGCCGCCAATGTGGGCGGAACGGTCAGCCTGATGGAAGCCATGCGGGATGTCGGCATCCGGCGGGTCGTATTCATCTCGTCGGGCGCCATCTACGGTGAACAGGCCGAACAACCCTTGCGTGAGGACATGATTCCCAACCCGGGTTCGCCTTACGCCGTTTCCAAACTGGCGGCAGAATACTACGTCCGCACCATTGGCACATTATGGGGAATTGAGACCGTCTGCCTGCGCATTTTCAACGCTTATGGTCCCGGCCAGCAACTGCCCCCGGCGCACCCGCCAGTCATCCCCTATTTTCTACGGCAGGCTACGCGCAATGGAAGCCTGGTCTTACACGGCAACGGCAAGCAAACGCGCGATTATGTCTACGTGGACGATGTGGTCTCTGCCATGATTGCCGCCTCCACGGCGCCAGACATCAACGGCCTGGTAATCAACGTCGGCTCCGGGGTGGAAACCAGCGTCGGCGACCTGGCAAGGCTGGTGCTGAAGGTCACCGGCAGCCCGTCGAACCTGATCGAAAACCCGCACGCCAACAGCGGGGTCTCGCGCATGTGCGCCAGCATTGCCCTGGCAGAAAAACGGCTGAATTACAAGCCGTCCATTTCGCTTGAAGATGGGTTGCGGCTGACGCTGCAACGCGACCCAAGATTCAAAAATGGATGAAAACGCTTCGCCGTTCACCTTCAGCCGTCACATGATTTTATCCCCCGATTTTTACGCCCGCCCCACGCTGACCGTTGCCCGCGAATTGCTGGGCGCCCGGCTGGTACGGCTGCTGGATGGAATCCGGCTGGCCGGCATCATCACCGAGACCGAGGCCTATATCGGCGAAAAAGACCTGGGCTGTCACGCCAAGTCTGGCAAGACGAAACGCAATGCGGTCATGTACGGGCCGCCGGGACATGCCTACGTCTATTTCACATACGGCATGCATTGGTGTCTGAACGCCGTTACCGAGGCGGAGGGCTTCCCGGCTGCCGTGTTGATTCGCGCCATCCTGCCAATAGAAGGCGTGGAAATCATTCACAAACGCCGCAACGGAGGGGACACGCGCGGGCCGGCAAAATTAACGCGGGCCCTGGCCATTGACGGGGCTTTAAATGGGGTCCGTTTAACGGAACCATCTTCCGGCTTATGGATAGAATCGGGCCTTTCGGTCCCAGATGAAAGCGTGACGGTTGGGCCGCGTGTGGGGTTATATACAGTGCCAGAGCCGTGGAAGTCTATGCCCTGGCGTTTCCGGGTGATAGATCCGTTCTGAATTTCGCTAGAAGAGGAGAAAAAATATGGGATTGTTAGAAGGGAAAAAGGCTCTCGTTTTTGGGCTGGCCAACGAGCGTTCAATTGCCTGGGGCATCACGCAAGCCTTCAAACGCGAAGGGGCTGAATTGGGCCTCAGTTACGCCGGTGAAGTGTTGAAGCACCGCGTCCTGCCGCTGGCCGAACAGGTTGGCGCCACCTTTGTTGAGCCGTGTGACGTCTCAAATGACGATGATATCCAAAACATTGCCCAAAAGGCCGCGGCGCATTTCGGAGAAGTGGACATTCTGGTACATTCCATTGCTTATGCCAATCGCGAAGACTTGATGGGCACTTATTACAATACCACCCGCGCCGGCTTTCACCTGGCCATGGACGTCAGCGTTTATTCCTTTGTCGCGCTTGCCCGCGCTTTTCAGCCTATCCTTCGCCCGGGCGGCGCGCTGATCTGCCTCTCGTATTACGGGGCCGAAAAGGTCGCGCCCAATTACAACGTTATGGGGGTGGCAAAAGCCGCGCTGGAAGCCTCCACGCGTTACCTGGCTTACGATTTTGGCCCGCAGAAGGTGCGCGTCAATGCCATCTCGGCCGGTCCGATCCGCACCCTCTCGGCAGCCGGCGTGACCGGCTTCAAAGACATGTACCGTCACTTTGCAGAAATTGCCCCTCTGCATGAAAACGTCACTGCCGAAGACGTTGGCAACGCGGCCGTTTTCCTGTGTTCCGACCTTTCCAGCCACATCACCGGCGAAGTATTGTATGTAGATTCAGGCTACAACATCATGGGAGCGCCCGATCTACACCGCAAGGAATAAACCGGACTCGCTTTAGGTTTCAGGTGCGGCGTACTTCTAAAGTACGCCGCGCTCTTTTCGGGGTAAAATATTCTCATGTTCAAACGCAACCTTCCCCCTACCGACACCACCCAGCCCATTCAAGCCGTGGAACGCATCACCTCTGTGCTTGGGCCAGGCGTTATCTGGCATGGAAGCATCAACGGCTCTGGCGGCGTACGCATCGAAGGCGCTTTTGAAGGGGAGATCGCCTTACGCGGCATGCTGGTCATCGGCGAGACCGGCCGCGTCACCTGCGATGATCTACGCGCCAATGCAGTCATTGTTGCCGGGGCCTTGCGCGGCAACATCACCGCACAGAAAGTCGAAATCCGCTCGACCGGGCGCGTTTGGGGTAACGTCGTGACCACATCCTTCACAACAGAAGAAGGCGCCTTCCTGCGCGGTCAAATCCGCATGGAAGAAACGATCGAACTGGACCTTGGGCCCGCTCCCGAAGCCACGCCTTCAGAAGCCGCCGCGGCCGCCTCAGAAGCCGCCGCGCCTTTAGCCATGCCCGACACACAGGCCGAAACGACCGCTATCCGCAAAAAGAAGGCCTGAGCCTTACCCTCTACAGATTACAACCAGGAAACCCACATGCGTTACACTGACCTTCATATCCAAACTCAGCGCGAGGCGCCCGCCAATGCCCGCAGCGAAGGGCATGCCCTGCTGGTCCGCGCCGGCTACCTCAGCCACGCCGGCGGACTTACGCCTTTGGGCCAACACCAAATTACCCGCCTGCACACCCTGGCCGAAAAGTTTGGGGAAGATTTCTTCACCCGCCTGGGCCTGAAAGTCATCGGAAAAGAGCAGGTTTTCTTCCCCTTTGAAAGCGGATCGGTAGAAGCGATTCACTGCCCGGCCTGCGGTTATGCCGCCCGGCAGGAACTGGCCGCCTTCAAAAAAGCCCCCCTCCCCGCCGAAGCGCCGCTGCCGCCAGAAAAAGTGCTCACCCCAAACTGCCACACCATTGAAACGCTGGCAAACTTCTTGGGCATCCCCCAAGAAAAGACCGCCAAGGCCCTGATGTTTACCCGCATCTCGGATGGCAAGTTCATCTTTGTGGTTGTACGCGGCGACATGACCCTGAGCGAAGCCAAACTCAGAAACCTGGTAGGGGAATTTCGCCTGGCAACCGCCGCCGAAATCATCCAGGCGGGCGCCGAGCCGGGGTATGCTTCCCCCATCGGGCTGCGCGAGGCCCTGGTGGTAGTGGACGACCTCATTCCGCATTCGGCCAACCTGGCAGCCGGCGCCAACGAAGCCGGCTATCACCTGATCAACACCAATTATGGCCGCGATTACACCGCCGATCACATTGCCGATCTGACCCTGGCGCACGCCGGCGATCCCTGTTTCCACTGCGGCAACCCGCTCACACAAACGCGCGCTATGCTGCTTAAGGACGGCAGCGCAATCCATTTTGAGGCCGTCCTCTTGGCCCTGGCCGAAGCCCATCACGACGAGAAAGGCCTGATCCTGCCTCCCGGCGCAGCGCCGTTTGAAATCTACCTGATGCACGTCCCCGGCAAAATGCTGGATACGCTGGCCGAGGCCGAGAAAATCTATGCCGACCTGCAATCTGCCGGTTTAAGCGTCCTGTTTGACGACCGCAACGAACGCGCCGGAGTCAAGTTCAACGACGCCGATTTAATCGGCTGCCCCTTGCGGGTCACGGCAGGCGAACGCGGCCTGCAAAGCGGCACGGTTGAGTTGAAACCGCGCCGGGCGCAGGACAACATCCCCTGTCCTCTCAATGAGTTGCCGCTTCAGATCCGCCGCCTGTTAGACGAATCGGCACAATGAACGTGGGCCACCCTTCTCTCTGGCGCGTCGCCCAAACAGACTATTTTGCCTCGACTGTGACGACAATCCCATTGGTCGGATGGGGAATGTATCTCATCCTCCCCGGCCCGGCGGGTCAGGCGCGGGACCCATGGCTGGCTGGCACTGCCCTCGGCCTGACTCTCATCTGCAGCCTGATCCTGCTCTGGCGCTGGCGATTCATCGTTTCAGTGTTTGAAAACGGCGAGCAAGTAGACGGGACCATCCTGCAGGCCAATTTCCGGCGCGAACGCGGCCGCGTTACCTACGCCTACGTTTTTCAGGGTCAAAAATACGAAAGAGTCGAAAAGATACTGAAAAACAAACGCACCTCCCTGCTCTATGCCGGTCAAAAAGTGATGGTCATCCTCAGCCGCGAGAAGCCTGAACGCGCATTCCTACAGGAGATTTATCTTTAGCATAGATGGACATTCCCTTCAACGGCCAATATGACCGGAAGACCTTTCTGCGGGCCTTGCGCCTTGTCCAACACACTTCCTGGGTGGACCGGGCTTTGCGGATTGCCGCCCTTGGCCTGGCGTTGATTCTGCTGGGCGCAGCCTGCTACAACTGGGCAAAAAACAACCGTTTGGAATACTATCAGGCCTTTCTCTTCCTTCCTCTGCTCCTGTATGCAGCCGCCCCCTGGCTTTCGGCCTGGTGGACTGCCTACCGTCTGTTTCAGGGGCGGCCCCAGCGCGTTATCAGCGGGCGGGCAAACGAACAGGGCATTACCCTGCTCTCAAAAATAGCCCCCGGCAAACAGCGCCAGATCCGGTGGGAAGCCTTCCAGCGCGCCGGTCACAGCCCCGATATGATCGGCCTTCTGACCAACGATGGCAGCCTTTGGGTCTTTTGCAGCGCGTTTTTCTCCAACAAAAACCAGTGGAAGGCATTTCAACAACTGGTGCAAAAACACATCCTTGAACCGAAGCGAAAACGATGAAAAGTTCAATCCAAGTTCCCATGTCTTCCCCCGACCTGACAGATGCCGACCGTCAGGAAGTGATGAATGTTTTGAACACCCCGATTTTGAGCATGGGGCATTATGTCCAGGATTTCGAGCGGGCCTTTTGTGAGTACACCGGCGCCAAACACGCCATTGCTGTCAACTCCGGAACAGCCGGGCTGCATCTGTGTGTGCGCGCCGCCGGTCTCGCCCCTGGAGACCTGGTCATCACCACGCCCTTTTCCTTTGTCGCCTCGACCAACGCCTTGCTGTTTGAAAACGTAGTGCCGGTTTTTGTGGACGTTGACCCCAAAAGCGGAAACATAGACCCACTCCAGGTGGCCGAGGCTGCAAAAGACATCTCCCGATTCCTGCCGCGGCGCGCGCCCTCCGACCTGAAGCATGCCCGCCTCAAGGCCATTTTGCCGGTAGATGTGTTTGGCCAGCCGGCAGAAATGGAAAACCTGCGTCAGATTGCCGATACGTATGGCTTGAAATTCATCGAAGATTCCTGCGAGGCACTTGGCGCAGCGTATAAAGGGCGCCTGGCCGGGACATTTGGCGATTACGGCGTTTTTGCCTTTTATCCCAACAAACAAATGACTACCGGTGAGGGCGGCCTGATTGTGACCGACGACGATGACGCCGCGGGACTGATGCGCGCCCTGCGCAATCAAGGCCGCGCCCCCGGCGATACCTGGCTTCAGCACACGTACCTGGGCTACAACTACCGGCTGGACGAGATGTCGGCTGCGCTGGGCCTGGCACAAATGCGCAGGCTGGAAGAGTTGCTCACGAAACGGGAGCAGGTCGCGGCCTGGTATGCGAACCGTCTGGCAGAGATCCCCGGGGTGGAGATTCCCTACGTCGCCCCCACCACGACTCGCATGTCATGGTTCGTCTATGTCGTCCGCCTGGATGCAAAAATCAACCGCAGTCAGGTAGCCAAACGCCTGGAACAGCGCGGTATCCCCGTCCGCCCCTATTTCCTGCCCATTCACCTGCAGCCGTACATGGTAGAACGCTTCGGCTGGCAGGAGGGGGATTTTCCGGTAACCGAAGATTTGGGACGCCGCGGGCTGGCTCTGCCTTTCTCTGGCGTGATGACCGAGGAACAAGTGGAAATTGTTTGTCAGAATCTGCGTCAGACGCTGACCGAGGTGGCATGAGCGCACAAGAGTTTCTGCCGCCGCGCCAACGCGGCCTGGCCGTTCACGCCGGGCTGATGGTGATTCTGTTGACGCTCAGCGTCTTTTCTTTTGTAAGCGCCACGCGTCAAGAGGTGGGGCTGGCCTTTACCCTGGCTCTGCTGGCAGGGCTGATCTCATTTGCTCCGCTGCCTTTGCTTGCTTATCGCCTATACGCACTGCAGCGCGCCCACTATCGGCTGGATCGGGATACGCTGACGCTTTCGTGGGGGCTGCGGCTGGAACAACTGCCGCTCAACGAAATTGAATGGGTGCGCCCGGCCAGCGGCCTGACAACGCCCCTGGTCTTGCCGCCCCTCAGCCTGCCCGGCGCCATCCTGGGCACACGCCATCACCCCGACCTGGGTCCGGTTGAGTTCTTGGCTTCCGAAAGGCGCGGCCTGTTGCTGGTGGCTACGGCGCGGCGCGTCTTTGCCATCTCGCCGGCGCGCCCAGATGCATTTGTGCGCGATTTTCAACGGGCTATCGAACTGGGCAGCCTCGAGCACAGCAAAAGCCGTTCGCTTTATCCCGCCTTTATCCTGGCACGCGCCTGGGAAAGTCCGCCGGCGCGCGTTTTATGGCTGAGCGGCTTTTTGCTCAATCTCGGCCTGCTGGCCTGGGTCAGCCTGCTGATTCCTTCCCGGCAACAGGTGCATTTGGGCTTTGCATCTGATGGCACCCCTCTCCCGCCGGTGCCGTCCACGCAAATCATCCTCCTGCCGGTTTTCAGCCTGGCCTTTTTCCTCATTGGCTGGCTGGCAGGGTTGTTCTACTATCGCCGTCCCGAACAGCGTATTCTTTCGTTTATCGTTTGGACTTCCAGCGTGCTGAGCAGCCTGATTTTCATCGTCGCCGTGTGGATGAACACTGCAACAGGATAGCGTATGCAAAAACTTTTTCTCGGCTTCTTACTGGCAGCATTGATTGCACTGGCCGCCTACCGTCTTCGCAGCCTCAGCCGTTCCGGCGCGTGGGGGGCGCTTGCTACCGGCACCATTATCTTTGGGCTGGGCGGATGGCAGTGGGCAGTTGTCCTGCTGGCTTTCTTTGTTTCATCCAGCCTGCTGACGCGTTTATTTGGAAGGCGCAAAGCCGGTCTGAGCGAAAAATTTGAAAAAGGCGGACAGCGCGACCTGGGACAGGTATTGGCCAACGGAGGCGTGGCTTCGCTTTTTGCCTTGCTGAATGTCGCCTTTCCCGGCTCTTCCTGGACCTGGGCAGGGTTTGCGGCTTCCCTGGCTGCCGTCAACGCCGATACCTGGGCGACAGAACTCGGCGTATTAAGCCCTTCGCTGCCGCGCCTGGTGACAAGCGGCAAGGCAGTTGAAAAAGGGACTTCTGGCGCCATCTCACTGACGGGCACCTTGGCGGCCTTGGGCGGAGCGGCCTTCATCGCCCTGCCTGCCGTTATCATTCCGCCCGTTCCTTTATCCAACGCGCTCACCGCCTTTGGGTTGGTTTGTCTGGCCGGTCTGCTGGGGGCACTGTTCGACTCGTTCCTGGGCGCCACCGTGCAGGCGATTTACCGCTGCCCGCAATGCGGCAAGGAGACAGAACGTCACCCCCGGCACACTTGCGGCACAACCACAGTACAGGTCCGCGGCTGGAGTTGGCTGAACAACGACCTGGTCAATTTCGCCTGCGCCTTGTCTGCCGCTTTGTCAATCCTTTTGGTCTGGAGATGAACACGCCATCCAAAGCAGGGAAAATTATCCTCCTCTTGTCCTGCCTGACCGCCTTGGCCGGCCTGGCTCTGTTCGCCTACTTTGGGCTGTATAACCGCTACTGGTCAGATGATTGGTGCTATAACCGCGATTTCAAACAAATGGGCGCGCTTGGCGCGCTGAGGGGCTATGTGGACTTTCCCGGCGGCTATTCGGCTAACCGCTACTCCCTGACCTTCTTCTCTGGGCTGCTGTACCTGCTTGGTCTCCCCGGCACGCAATTGATGACCCCGCTGCTCATTCTGCTCTGGCTGGGCGGGTTGTATTGGAATTTACACAACCTGTCCCGCCTGGCGGGCATGCATCTGCCGCGCTACGTCCTCTTACTGGCATCTGCCTGGCTGTTGTATTTCGTTTTATACCTTTCGCCTCAACGTTTCCAGATTCTCTATTGGCGCGCCGGCGCCATGCCGTATAGCGCAGCCATCGTCTTTGGCCTATACACCTTTGCCATCATCACATATCAGATGGTTCGGCAAAAGGCATCCGGCATGGCCAATTGCATCCTGATTCTGCTGGCTTTTCTGGCAGGCGGATTCTCGGAAATCGGTTGTGTACTGCTGTTCAGCGGAGCCGCGCTGCTCTTTATCTATACCTGCCTGGCAAGCCGGCGCAGGAGGGAGTGGGCGATACGTTCTCTGCCGGCTGCAAGCGGGGCGCTGATCTCGCTGGGGCTGGCCATGCTGGCCTTGATTCTCTCTCCCGCCAATGCCCGCCTTGGCAACTTAAAAATCGATCCGCCCCCCGTCTGGCTGGTGCCCTGGCTTTCTGTCCGCGCCGCCATCCATTTTGGCATCGATTCTCTCAAGACGCTGCCTTTGCCGCACTTGGTGTTCATCCTCGCCTTTGCGGCAACGGCGATCGCCAGCCGCCCATTTTCAAGCGGTTCACTCAACCCAGGGTTTGCTTTCCGGCGGCTGCTTGTGATTGCAGGCGTCACCTTGCTGCTGCTTATTGCCATCCAGGCTCCAACCGTTTATTTCTACAATGCCCCGCCAGATCCGCGCGGCCAGTCGCTGGGACGCTTCATCATGCTGGCAGGATTGGCCTTCCTGTCATGGGAAACAGGGCGCCTGGCCGCCGCCAAATGGCCGGGGCGCCGGCTGTACTTGCTGGCGCTAATTGCCCTGCTGGCAGGCAGCCTGTACACGATCCGCACCTTTGATTCTGTCTATGCGCAACTCCCTGAATATGCCCGGCGGGCCGAGTTATGGGACGCGCGCGATGCATACATTCGCACCGAACAAGCGCGCGGCGTCCGCTTTTTGGAAGTGAAGATGATTGACACGAAAGCAATTGATACCCGCGATCTGATGCGCTCTAAAGATTCCAATCGCAGCGACTGGGTCTCTTCGTGTGCAAGCGCGTATTACGGCCTCGAAGGAATGAAGCCGCTGGCCCCCTAGCGCCCCCGAAATTATCAGAAAATATGCGCAACAACAATACGAATGCCGATGAAAATCAGGATAAGTCCGCCCAGGGCTTCCATGCGTTTGCCAAAGATACTTCCCAAACGGCCGCCAATGCGCACACCCAGCCAGGAAACCAAGCCGGTGACAATGCCAATCACAATCGCCGGATACCAGACCGAAACCTTCAAGAAGGCCAATGTCAGGCCAATGGCCAAGGCGTCAATGCTGACAGCGATTGAGAGCAGGACCATGGTCAGGCCGCGCGACGGGTCAGATTTTTCAATCTCTTCTTCGGCACCAAAACTGGAACGCAGCATCCGCACGCCCACAAAAACCAGCAGGCCAAAAGCCACCCAATGGTCAAAATCGGCGATGTAGCCGGCCACGGTTGTTCCCAACATCCAGCCCAGCAAGGGCATAATGAACTGAAACAGGCCAAAATGAAAGGCCAGACGAAAAGTAGGCCTTGGGCCGGTTGTGGCAGGTTGTGTCCCGGCCCCCAAACAGACGGCAAACGCGTCCATGGCCATGCTTAGAGCAATCATCAGAATTTCGAAAAAAGTCATTTTTGATTAATGGGGTGTATAGAGAGAACTTTGCTGAACGCCGTCCAGGATTTCAGCCCAGAACGATTCAACATCTGAATAGGGATACAGGCGCAAAAGTTCCTGATGGGCCTTTTCGGGCTGGCCGATGTACAGGTAATCCAGCACCAGCGGCAGGACGCCGCACTTTGGGGTACCATCATCGCCGATAAAATCGGAAAGGTTGCCCTGCGCCATCGCCGTATGCTCGGCAATCTCTTGTACATACTGTTCGGGAAAACGAGGAGATGCAGGCAGGTACAGTTGTGCAGACGAATCATACGCCAGAATCACTTTTACCGCAGGAGAAACAGCGTAAGCGCAATAACGATAGGCGAACAAATCATCGTAGGTGACGAACTCATAGATATCATCGCCGTTCAGGTCCTGAAACTGCCCGCCTGCATTGGACTCCGGCTTATGCAAGATAAGCAGGGGTTCATCCCGCAGGCTGTAAATAAAGGTCCCAAAACAACAGTGAGCGCCGCCCGAGTAGGTTTCAATCACGGCTTCCGGAAAACCGTCATTGTTCAGGTCGGAGCCGGTTTGCGGGTGGATAGCAGAGGCCATCTTAATCTGCACCGGTTCTGCATTGGCTTGTTCAAGAAGAAGCAAATTATCGTAGCCGATTGAATCGGCCGGATTGCCCCACAGCCGCAAGGCATAACCATCCACCAGACGCTCGTCGCGCAGCACATAGCCCGTCACAGGCGCAAACGCCGTCGGTGGAGGAAGCGCAGCAACAGGGAAAGGGGGAGGCGGAGGGCCAACATCCAAAGTGGCAGAGGGGATGAGCATCTCCAACGCCGTAGGGGTTGGGATCGCCGCACTTTGACCGCAGGCCGCGGCCAGGAAGACAAGCGCCAGCCACCGGAAACGCTTCATTACTTCTCCAACGCCCAAGGCGAGCGTCCCTGCCAGATTTTGAATTCCTTTAGCACCGAACCGCCCAGGAACTCACGCACAATAGAGTTGTCTGGAATGAGTTCGGCGCCCATTGGCAAAAACCATTCCAGAAAAGCCAGCAGCCGTTTGGCCTCAATGTACTCTGGGGTGCCATGCGGCACCTGGCGCAACAGCGGCTCGACAAGCGGCTTGAGGGCCGCCAACTCATAGACCAGGGCCGAGTTAAACATCACGTCCGCGTTTTCCTGATAAGGGAAGATGTAGTTCTTTTCGCCGTGACGCACCGATTCCCAGCGGCTGATCGTCTGCTGGGCCGTATAGCCGCGCTCGCGGGCATCGCGCACAATGCGGCGGACAAGGCGCGTGTCGGTGGTAGAGACGCGGTTATGGCGGTCGAGGTTCAATTGCGTCAGGGCAGAAACATAAATGCGAAACGATTGGCTGGAGAGGGCAGCCGGTATCAGGCCGGGATTCAGGCCGTGAATGCCCTCCAAAATCAGCATTTGACCACGCTTGAGCCTTATCTTCTCTCCTGCTTCGCGCAGACCGGTCTTGAAGTTGTAGCGCGGCAACTGAACTTCATCTCCGGCGACAAGACGCTGCAAGTGATCGGCCAACAGCGGCAAATCAATGGCCTCCAGGGCCTCAAAATTCAGGTTGCCATTTTCATCGCGCGGCGTGGCATCGCGGTTCACAAAGTAATTATCCAATTCAAGCGGGAAAGGAGAGATTCCCAATGCCAGCAATTGAACGGCCAGCCGGCGGGAAAAGGTCGTCTTGCCAGACGATGAAGGGCCGGCAATCAGCACAAGGCGCACATTCCCGCGTTCGGCAATCTGGCGGGCAATGGAAGCAATTTGCTGTTCATGCAAGGCCTCAGAGACGAGGACAATTTCCTGGCTGCGGCCGGCCAAAATCGCATCATTCAAAGCGCCAACGGTGTCAATCCCCAAACGTTTGAGCAAATCGCCATACTGACGGAACATCGCCAGCAATTTGGGATATTGGTCAAGCGGCTCCAGTTCGGTGGGGTTGCGACGGCGGGGAAAACGCAGAGTAAACCCGCCGTTGGTGGGATGTAACCCAAACCAGCGCAAATAACCGGTAGAAGGCACCATGTACCCATGATGATAGTCCATCCGCTCGCCCAGGCGATAGAGTGTCAGATAGTCTTTGCGGCGGTGCGTGAGCAGATGAACTTTGTCATCATAGCCGCGCGCCCGAAAGTATTCAATCGCTTCCTGCAAAGGAATTTCCTGGCGCTCAAACGGCAGGTCGGCTTCCACCAGACGCTGCATGTGCGTTTGCAAGGAGGCGATTTCTTCTTCGGTAAGCGGCTGCCGCCCAGAAACCTGACAGTAATAGCCGCCGGAGGAGACGGAATGGTCAATGGTCAACTTGGCTTTGGGGAACAGATCTGCAAAGGCCATTTCCAAGAGAAACGTCAATGAGCGGCGATAAATCAGCGCCCCATCGGAATCGGACATCAACACAGGCTGGACGCGCGCGTCCATGTTGATTGGAAATGTCAACTCATGCAAATCGCCATTGACAATTGCAGCCACCACCGGGGCCGGCAAACTGGCGGCGACAACCTGCAGGAAATCGCCCACCCGGCTGCCGCGCGGACCGGCAATCACCCGTCCATCCGGCAAATGAATCTCCACGCTTGGGCGCGGAGAAACAAGAGAAAAGGAATCGGAAACGGTCATTGCGTTCACCAGGAAGCGTATTTTATCACCGACGCCGGCGTTTGCATCAAAAGCCTGGCATGTACTCCGACAGTGCACCAAGCAAAGCCTGAGGGTTGCCGCGATACGTTTCCAGAGACATCTCTCCCCGCGTCAGCGCCAGCAAGGTTTCATTAAGCACTCGGTTCACCGGCGTAGCAACCCCCGTTTTCTCACCGGCCCGCACAACCGCGCCATTTAACCAATTTACTTCGGATTTCGCCCGCCCAGCATGCAGGTCAATGTGCAGGGAGGGCATCTTGCGGCCGCGTCCGCCGCCGAGGATGGCTGCCGCCAGAGGGCGCAAAATGTATGGCCAGGATGTCAGACGGGCCAGCATACGCACAGGCGTGCCGGGCAAATCTACCACCTCAATGCCCTGGGCAGACATGACCGCCAGCGCCTCGCGCAATTGCATCATCTCCAGACGATACAGGCCAGGATGCGAAAAGACTCGAACCGGCGGCAAATCAAGGATGGCCGAGGTGGCATTGCCGAGCAAATTGGTGAGCATTTTTGACCACTTCATATCGGCAGCGCGCGGGAAAAGGCGCGCGTTGAGATAGGCTTCGTTGAAAGCAGCGGCCAGGCGCTCGGCCAACGGATGCCCGGCGGCAATGCCTATGCCGCGCAACTTCTCCAGGACAATATCACCGGCAGAACGGCGGCCGATGGAGGATGTGACCGTGCCGGGAATCACCTTATCTGCGCCCAAGGCCGCCTCGATAGCCGGTTCATTCTCGACCCCGTTCTGGAGACACAAAACCGGAGGCATTTTCTCGGCGAACGGCAAGAGGCCCTCCAGCGCAGCCGCGGTATCGTAGGACTTGAGGGCAAACAAAGCGACGTCAAACGGACCATACTCAAAGGCTTGCTCCAGCCCGGGAACGGCGACAAAGGCCGAAGGTCCAAGAACGAACCGTTCCTTTGAGCGGCGCCGCCGGTCAAGGCTGAGATCCAATCGCAGGCCGCGTTGACGCAGTTCGTCCACCACCTCCGGCCGTTCAACAAAGACAACCTGATGGTTGGCCAGCGCCAGCGAACCGCCAACGTAGGTGCCAATCGCCCCGGCTCCAAAACTCAAGATGTTGAGACGTTCCATCCTACTTTTCCTTCCAGTGCGCGCGATCGTCAAAATGCAACAAGCGCCAGTTGTGGTGCTCTGGTTCGTAGGTCAGGGTAGCAAAAGTGGTGTTATGAAACATGAAGCGCGGGCCGGTGAAATCTGCCTGCGGCGCGATGCCCAATATCGCATAGAGCGCCATGTTCAAGATGCCGCCATGAGCAACGACCAGATAGCGCCCGGCCGGCCGGTCAATCAGGTTTTGCACAGCCCGCCCGGCGCGCAGGTATACCTCCCAGCGGCTTTCGCCGGTTACGCCCCAGCGCGTGTAGGGAGTCATAAAGTCGGGGCGCGGCGCGATCTGTTCGGCATCCTCGTCCTTCAAGCCGGCCAATAAGCCATTGTCTATTTCCTTCCAGTCGTCCGAGGCTTCAAGCGGCACAGCAAGCGTCTGGCAAATAATTTCTGCCGTCTGATAAGCGCGCAAGAGGCGGCTGGAAATGCAGCAGTCAAAAGTGACGCCATCGGCCTGCCAGCGTTTGGCCAGCGCCTGGGCCTGCGCGCGGCCGGTCTCGGTCAGCGGGAAGTCGGCGTGGCCCTGAAAGCGGTTTTCCGCATTGCCCACAGATTCTCCATGTCGAAGCAGGGTGACGTAGTAGAGTGCCTCATTCATGTGGGGATTTTTCCGGTAGGTTGGATTTTTTGAGTAAATAGACAGGCCGGCGCTTGACTTCCTGAAAGATATAGCCAACGTAAATGCCGATAAAGCCCAGCAAGACCATCAACATGCCGCCGACAATCAGGATGACAAACATCAGCGAACTCCAGCCAGGCGCCAGGGAGGCCTGCCGGCCCGTAAGCCAGAAACTCAGGACGTAAATCATTTCCAGCAAGGCCAGGCAGAGCATCACCCCGCCCAGGCTGACACCTATGTACAACGGTATCAGCGAGAAGGAAAAGATGGCATCCATGGCCAGTTTGAGCATCTTGCCAAAGGAGTATTTGGACTTTCCCCCCAAACGTTCCAGCGGACGGTATGGCAAAATGACGGAACGGTAGCCCATCCAGGGGATCATGCCGCGCAAAAAACGGTGATACTCTGGCATGGTTTTGAGCGCGTCCACGGCCTGACGACTCATGGCGCGGAAATCAGAGCCGCCCGGTTCAATGCGCGTGCCGCTGATGAGATTAATCAGGCGGTAGAAAGCCGCCGAGGTGGCCTTCTTGAACGAAAAAGACTGGCCGTCGTCCACATGCACCGCCTGCACGACATCATATCCCTGCAAGACCAGGGCAAGCATTTCGGGAAGCATTTCAGGCGGATGCTGGCCGTCGCCGTCCATCGTGACCACAATATCACCTTCGGCGTGATCCAGCCCGGCGGTAAGCGCGGCCTGATGGCCAAAATTCCGGCTTAGCAGCAGGAGGTGAACACGCGCATCTTCCTGAGCCAGGCGGGCCAGGATCTCGGCCGTAGCATCGGTCGAGCCGTCGTCCACATAATAGAATGCAAAGGTATGCGGCAAGTTGGCCACAACTGCCAGCAGGCGGCGGTGAAACTGTTCAACAATCCCGGCCTCGTTATAGAGCGGGACCACAATTGCAATGCGCATTTTCTTCATCGGCGGGAATACGGCAGACACAGGTAAGCATTTTACCACGCCATTCCCCTCAGGGCTGGCGGGTTACAAGTCTTCATCCAGGAGGCGTAAAAGGTATTCGCCGTAGCCGTTATGCTTTAACAAAAGGGCCTGTTTGCGCAGTTGATCAGCATCAATAAAGGACATGCGGTAAGCCACTTCTTCAGGGCAGCCAATCATCAGCCCCTGCCGTTCTTCCACCGTCTGAATGAAATTGGCGGCCTGCAAGAGCGTGGCATGGGTACCGGCATCCAGCCAGGCAACGCCGCGGCCCAGTTGAATAACGTGCAACTGACCCTGTTCAAGGTAACGGCGGTTGATGTCGGTGATCTCCAATTCGCCGCGCGGGGATGGTTTCAACTCAGATGCAAACTGTACCACGCGCGAGTCGTAAAAATACAACCCCGGCACAGCAAAACGGGATTTTGGCTGGGCCGGCTTTTCTTCCAGGCTGACGGCTTTGCCAGTGGCATCAAACTCGACCACGCCATATTCGCGCGGATTGTTGACTGGATAGGCGAAGATAAGCGCGCCTTCTGTCAATGCAGCGGCCTGACGAAGCATATCCCACAGGCCGGTGCCGTAAAAAATATTATCGCCCAACACCAGACTGACGCTTTCCCCGCCGATAAAATCCTGCCCAATAATAAAGGCGTCTGCCAGCCCGCGCGGTTCCGTCTGAGCGGCATAGGAAAATTGAACCCCCCACTGCGAGCCATCGCCCAGCAAACGCTGGAATTGCGGCAGGTCTTGGGGACTGCTGATGACCAGCATTTCGCGAATTCCGGCCAGCATCAGGGTAGAGAGAGGGTAATAGACCATTGGCTTGTCATACACCGGCAGCATCTGCTTGCTTACCCCCAGCGTAATTGGATAAAGGCGCGTGCCTCGTCCTCCTGCCAGGATAATCCCTTTCATTTCTCACCTCGCTGGCGATAATTTCGCTCTAGCCATGTCTGATAATCGTTCTGCTCCAAAATGGCTTGCACCCAGCCCTCATGGCTCAAATACCAGGCTATCGTCGCCCGCAGACCAGATTCAAGCTGATGGCGCGGTGCCCAGCCCAGTTGCGTGCGAATCTTGGTGGTATCCATGGCGTAGCGCCGGTCATGACCGGGCCGGTCAGGGACGTGGGTGATCAGCCGGTTGTGCGGAGCACCCTGCGGGTGGAATTCATCAAGGATGGCACAAATTTCACGCACCAGGTCAATGTTATAGGGCTGATTGCCGCCGCCTACATTGTAGGTCTCACCAGGGATGCCCTGCTGAAGCACAAGGTAAATGGCCTCGCAATGGTCCTCTACATACAGCCAATCGCGTATTTGCCGGCCATCGCCATATACCGGCAGCGGCTTGCCCTGCAGGGCATTCAAAATCATTAATGGAATCAGTTTCTCCGGGAACTGGTAGGGGCCATAGTTGTTCGAGCAATTGGTAATGGTCACCGGCAAGCCATATGTGTGGAAATAGGCACGTGCCAGGTGGTCAGAAGCCGCCTTGGAGGCCGAATAGGGCGAGCGCGGCTCGTAAGGAGTCATCTCGGTGAAAGGAGGATCTTCTGGCCCTAAAGAACCAAAGACTTCATCGGTAGAAACATGGTGAAAGCGACGTCCGTCAAAACCGCCGCTTCCACTCCACTCCTGACGAGCAGCCTCCAGCAACGTAAATGTGCCAACCACATTGGTCTGAATAAAAGGCGCCGGGCCGTAAATGGAGCGGTCCACATGGGATTCGGCAGCAAAATGTACCAGCGTATCAATCTTGTGCTGGCGCAGCAGGCCGGCTACCAGCGCCGAATCGCAAATGTCGCCATGAATGAATGTATGCCGGGATGGGTCGGGCAAGTCCTTTAAATTTTCCAGACTGCCGGCATAGGTCAAGGCATCGAGGTTGAAGATATGCACCTGCGGTTCAGCCGTCAGTAGATAACGGATGAAATTGGCACCGATAAATCCGGCGCCGCCGGTCACCAGAACGTTGCGCATCAGAATGGGAACTCCAAGATGGCTTCAATCACCTGTTCTTGCTCATCAGGAGACAGGGCATTATGAAGAGGCAAACGTACCAACCGATCGCTGACCTCTTCAGTTACAGGACAATCTCCCGGACAGCCGCCAAATTGACGCCCCATATCCGAAAGGTGCAGCGGCAGGTAGTGAAAAACGCAATAAATGCCGCGCTCACGCAAAGCGGAAATGAAACGTTGACGGGTGTCCAGGTCTGGCATGAGCAGGTAAAAAATGTGATACGCCTGCTCGTCATAAGAAGGAACGTAGGGCAATTGCACGCCATGCTTCTCGCCCCAATCCTTCAGGGCCGTGAAATAGGTCTGCCACAAACGTTGACGGTGGGATTGAATGCGCTCGCGTTGTTCCAACTGCCCATAAAGAAACGCCGCCAAAATGTCCGACGGCAGATACGAAGAACCGACATCAACCCACGTGTATTTGTCCACCTGGCCGCGGAAAAAGCGGGCACGATTGGTCCCTTTTTCGCGGATAATCTCGGCGCGTTCGGCGTATTTGGGGTCATTAATCAGCAAGGCTCCGCCCTCGCCGCTGGTAAAGTTCTTCGTCTCATGAAAGGATTGAGTTGCCAGCGCGCCGAAAGTCCCCAAATACTTGCCTTTATGCCGGGCAAACAAGCCATGAGCATTATCTTCTACCACTGCCAGATGATGCCGTTGGGCAAGATCAAGGATTGCGGCCATTTCGCAGCCCACGCCCGCATAATGGACCGGGACAATGGCCTTTGTGCGCGGCGTGATAGCAGGCTCAATCCTGGTTTCGTCGATATTAAGGGTATCCGGCCGAATGTCCACAAAAACCGGCCGCGCGCCGCGCAGGACAAAGGCATTGACGGTAGAGACAAAAGTAAAATCGGGCAGAATGACCTCATCCCCGGGTTGGATATCCAGCAAGATCGCCGCCATTTCCAGCGCATGAGTGCAAGAGGTGGTCAACAAGGCCTTGCAAACCCCCAAAGTCCCTTCCAGCAAAGCATGGCATTTCTTGGTAAATGGCCCATCGCCCGAAATATGACCGCTGCGAATGGCCTCGGTCACATATTCCAGTTCCCTTCCAACAGGCACCGGACGATTAAAATCAACACGCAGTTTCGATGAATCGTTGTTCATAGGTTTTCCAAAATAATATCGCAAATTTGCTCGGCCATTGCCGCAGTAAAGTGACGGTCATTAAATAAATTGATGACTTCGCCTGCCAGTTTTTCTGCATGGAGGCAGCGGCCAGGAGCAAAAATGCCCGCCAGCGAAGCATAGTGTGAACTGGCAAACAGGCCGGCATCAAAGATGGCCGCCAGTACCCGCTGCTTATCCGGGACACGAATATTGTAACGCCAGCCCTGATATGCAGGCGGCAGACAAATTTCCGCCGGAAGGCGCTCGGCGTAAACTGTGTTGATTGCCTGCCGATGCGCTTCCACTTCGGCCAATGCAGCGGCAATCATCGCCCAATATCCCTCCCACCCCGGCAAGGGACGATAGGTCTCCAGCCAGGGGCTATCCTGATAGGTGTAGGGCCGGTTTTCGGCAATTGCCTGCTTGTAACTTTTCTCCAGCGCTTCTAAGGCCGCGGCACCAAAGGGGAGATGGGTTTCATGGTAAACGATCTCTTCGGATAGAAAAGCATAGCCCCCAAATCCAATATCAACCACTTTGGCATAACCGCTGCTGTAGAGAGACACCTGAGCACCGCAGCCAGACCTTGCAGCCGCGTCCGGCGGGCATAAGCAGCGATCATCCACAAAGAGCAGGCTTTCGTCCAGAGAGCGCATCTGGACAAAGAAGTCGTCCGGCGTTGACGTTTCGCCGTAGGTGTGAGCATAAAGCAGGCCGCCGTATCGCCCGCTTTCGAGTTGAGCGGCAGCCCGCTCAAGGTCCATGTGCAGGCTGGTCGGCGAAATGTCCACAAAATCAAAAGGGATACCGGCTTTCAAGAACGTGAGCGGCACAATGGGGCAGATATTGGCCGGCAGAAGGAACGGACGCCGGTCCACCCGGCTGACGAGCAGGTGATACAGGATTGCAGAAGCACGCGGCGCCAGAACTACACGCATATCCGCCCACCAACAACAGGCCTATACATCCTTACGCACCAGAATCGTAAAATCATACAGGCCGTAGTCATGGAGCAACGCAACATTCCGGGAGAAATTTCGTTTGCAATAATCAAAGTAGAAAAGCGGATCCCCATAGTACAGGTCTGGACGCTGGGCCATCCGTTCAGGGTCAGAGTACTTGGTCAGCATGTTGAAAGAGAAACCCTTAGAACAGAGCGCGTTCATCCGCTGAAGTGTCTGCAGGGAAAAGTCGCGCCATTCATCATAGGGCGTCTCCAGTTTGATATTGAAGATCGCGCCGGCCAGCAGGTAATCGGCCAACGGGGCCTCGCGCTCATCGGTTGTAAAGTGAGCGTTTGGAAATCCCCGATGCGTCTCACGGCCGGCCAGAACCATCTTCTCGATCAGGTCAACACCCCAGTATTCAAAGGTCCAGCCTTTTTGTTGCAGGAAATCAAACATGGCTCCGTAGCCGCAGCCGTAGTCAATGACCGTAAACGGCTGCTCAGGGTGAATCACCTTAACCAGTTGCTCGAAGCGAATCGCCTGCGCTTCTGGGCCATTGTAGTCCACCCCCTTGGGCGTTGCGCCAAACTGCTCCAGTTTTTCCGCGAAATATTCATTCAACTTCTTTTGGGTTTCTTCCAGGTTCACCGTCTCTCCTCCGGTTTGATGATGTAGTCCAACGCCTGCGCACCGGTCATAAAGAGCAAATCCAGCAGGCTGACAAACGGATCGTAGGGCGGATAAAGTTGAGGATACTCTGGATAATCATAGGTCATGTACTCCAGCGTAATCCCGGCTGCAGCAAACAATTCCGGCTCAATGTAATCTCTGGCCGAAGGGCCGCTGATGTAGTGGATTGCGCCAACCCGTTTCAGTATCTGAATTAAACGAGCCGTCTTTTCGCCACCAATCCCTTCTATCTCGCTGGAACGCATAAAATGGGTGTGTGCAATTCCGATTTCACGCGCCAGGGCAATCGTCAGGTCAATCGTGAAATCGGCCAGGGAATCGTCCCGGCGGGAGTAGAAAGATTCCAGCAGATTCGCATAATGTCGAAAAAAGGGAGCCTTGCTGTAAGCAAAGGTCAAAGCCTTCCAGTGGCTCTTTGCCCAGGGCTTCGACCAGTCAATTCTCACATCTTTGATCAACAAGCCGGCCGTTGCACCGGCGCTATGAACCGGAATGGTCAACCATTGCTTCCCCTGGGCCGTCTTGATCTGGTTGCGGTTGCGCCAGCCATGCTTATCATATTGAACATCGTCATAGAAGATAAACAGGTCGGCCTTGTAAATCTGGTGGAAATAACCGCGCCAGGGAATATAGGAAGGCTGCAAGATAACAACATTCATTCTTGCGCGCCACCAAGTTGCTCGGCAATCACATAGGGCGGACGGTCCATAACGCGTTCAAACATACGCGCCAGGTACTCGCCAAAAATGCCCAGCACCAGCATCTGCGCCCCGCTAAAAATCGCAATCACCGAGGCCAAAAACGGAAACCCCGGCAGACTGCCGGCTATAAAGTAAATACCCAACACATAAATAAAGATCCCCGCGCCAAACACACTCATGGTCAGGCCGAGCCAGGAGGCCAGGCGTAACGGAGCAGTCGTGTAGCCGGTGAGAATGAGCATGGCGGCACGCGCCAGGGCAGAGAAGTTGTAGTTGGAATGTCTGGCCGGGGGGATATCCACCAGCACATGGGAGAATCGGCTGCTGCCCCACGAGAGCAACACATCCAGCGTCAGGGTTGGGCTGCAGAACCCCGCAAAGGCATCCCGCAATTGAGTCCGAAAGGCGCGAAAGGCCGAAATCTCCCGCACCGAAGGCACCCTCATCACCCAGGCTAACAATTTCTTGGTGGTGCGCGTCATCCAGTTACGCCACACATCTTGGGGCAATTTGCGCGGCGCGCCGTAAACCACATCGTAGCCTTCATTCAGTTTTGCCAGCAAGCGATGAATCTCTTCCGGCGGGTGTTGAAGGTCATCATCCATCGTCACGGTGACCTCATAACGCGCCGCGCGCACGCCGCACAGCGTAGCATTATGTTGGCCGTAATTGCGCATCAAACGGATGCCGCGTACCCAGCCGTACTGTTGAGTTAAATGCTCAATGATCTCCCACGAGTTATCCGGGCTGTCATCGTTGACCAGAATGACCTCATAGGCATCTGCCAATGCCGGCAAGACCTGTGCCAGCCGTTCAACCAACGCCTGCAGGGTTTCAGCGCCGCGATAGACGGGGACAACGATGGAACAATTCATTCTTGCCGCTTCTGCCTAAAGCATTCCAGCCGGCTCATAACCGGACCCCGTGCCTGTCTGCCAGAATCTCGAGACAGCGTCTCACCTCAGCAGACTGGCGGTCAGAGTCCCAGCCAAGCACCTGGGCAATCACTTCGGCTAACTCTTCCAGCGCCGGGCGGGTAAGTTGACCCAGAAAAGCCAGCATGGAACGACGCAGGACGACATCGTCAAGATGCTCAACCTTTTCATACAAAGCCAGATAGCCGATCTCGCGGCGGCTATAGCCGGGCAACGTTTTTAGCGGACGGTCGGCCTCGCGGGCCAGATACATGGCCATTTGCTCGGCGCGCGTCCCATAACGCTCAAAGAGACCAGAGACGCGTTCCTGCGGCAGACCCGTCCAGGCGCACAAGGCCTCAATATAGCGATTGCGCTCTGCCTCAGAGCGAGGGTAGTTCTTGCCGCCGCCAATAGCCAGGTTGGAGGTGTGTTTCTGGCGGCTTAAGCCCAGGTAGGCCAGGGCCTTGTCGGTCACCTGCTCGGCAAAGGCGCGGAAAGAAGTCCATTTGCCGCCCACCAGGGAGTAGACCGGGAAGGTGATCCCCATCCATGGCCCGTCGAGTACCTGAATGGAATGGTCGCGGCTGATTTGGCCAGCATTTCTGGCGTTGCTGGCGGGCAGCGGGCGAACGCCGGAGAAAGAGAAGACAATCTGGTCACGCCCCACTTCAAGGTCCGGAAAGACCCGCTCAAGCATACCGAGAAAGTAGTCCACCTCATCGTCGGTACAACGCACCGAATCGGGGTCACTCACCGGGATGTCTGAGGTCCCCAACATGACCTTGTCGGCCAGAGGGAAGATCAACACGATGCGCCCATCCTTGTTTTCAAAGAAAAACTCGTGATCGCCAATCGCCTGACGTAAGGCGGGATGGTCAAGAATGATATGAGAGCCTTTGGTGCCGCCGATATAACGGGTGGAAACGCCCAGCGCCCGATTGGCAAAGTCAATCCACGGACCGGCTGCGTTGATCAGCAGTTTTGGCCGCACTTCAAAGGTCTCCCCGCTTAACTCATCGCGCAGGGTCACCTGACCGCCCTGGGCGCCTACCAGGCTCACGTAATTGAGGGCGCGGGCATGAGAGCCTTCGGCCTCGCCATCCAGCAGAACTTCAAGCGCCAGCCGTTCGGGGCTGAAGATGGAACCATCATAATAGGTGGCGATGTAGCAAACCTTGGGATTGAGACGCGGAAACTTTGCCAGTGCCTTTCGGCGCGGTTCAAAGGTATGCGGGGGAACGGCGCGTTTCTTGCCGGTAAAGGCATCATACAAAATCAAGCCGACCTTAATGATGAATGCGCCGCGTTCGGCAGGCTTGTCCAGCCAGCCTAAAAACTTGAGAGGAGCATTGAACAGGCCAGAAAAGATTTTGAAAATAGGGATGGTGGTGGGCAAAGGGCGGACAAGATGAGGCGCGTTCTCAATCATGCGATTGCGCTCGCGAACGGCTTCGCGCACAAGACGAAATTCGCCATTTTCCAGATAACGGATACCGCCATGGGCCATGTGCGAGGAAGCCGCCGAGGCGCCAGAACAGAAATCGCCGCGTTCCACCAGCAATACATCTACGCCGTTAAGCGCCAGATCGCGAAAAACGCCAATGCCATTGATACCGCCGCCGACAATCAGGACATTGATGTTAGGATGCTGGCGCAGGTTACGAAGAATCTCATTTCGATTCATGTTGAAATTTCCCTTACCAATCGCAGATGGGTTGATCTCCCCTATTTTACCCTATCTGACGATTCCTTGCCCTTGCCGACCGCAAAAGTTACATGCGGCTCAGTCTCCACCACACGGACAGCAAACGGCTCAACTTCCCCCTCGCAGAGAGATGTGCCCGGCGGTTGAAAACATCAAAGTCGTGACGCTCAATATCGTCCAGGATGCCGCTATAGAAATCCAGGGCGGCGGCAACGGCCAGGCGTCCACTGCGGCCTAGCAGGCGAACGCCAGGCCACGAGAAGGCATACAGGTTGCGCGTCCTTTCGATTTGGAAGCGCATGAAGGCACGCCATTTGTCGGTCACCCGGCCAGAGGCCATTTCGGATTCTTCGATTCCAAAAGCACGCAGTTCGTTCTGGGGCAAATAGACGCGTCCATTGCGGTAATCTTCGCCCACATCGCGCAGGATGTTGGTCAATTGCAGCGCAACGCCCAGGCGGACAGCATAGGCGACGGCTTAAGGGCAGCAAAATCCGGTAATGTACATGCTCATCAGTCCCACCGTAGAAGCCACGCGGTAACAATAGGTGGACAATTCTTCGAACGATTCGTAGCGCACCCGGTTTAGGTCGCTGGCGACGCCGTCAATCAGTTGCAGGGCATACACGGGTGGGATGTGAAACCGTCTCAGGGTGTCGGCCCAGGCTTGAGAAACGGGACCCGGCCCAGGCCTGGCCTGACCCGTTGAGAGCCGCCGCCAAAACTCCAGCCGCTCAAGACGATCCGGCACGTCCGATTCGTCCACCAGGTCATCCACCGTACGGCAAAAAGCATACAGAGCGCGCGTGGCATCGCGTTGTTCGCGCGGCAGCAAGGCCGAGGCCCAATAGAAAGATTTGCTGTGTTGGGCCGTGATGCGGCCGCATTGGGCATAAGCCTGCCTCAGGTCAAAGTTTTTTGGCCGGCTATCCAGAAAAACATCACCCAGAACATCATCCCTGTGAGCATCTCTGGCCAGCATTAAGAGGTTATCTTCCCAGTTTGCCGAAGATTCCACGTTTTGCTCCTCCAGTCTTGTGACCACAACTCCTATCATTTTGGCCGGCTTCTAATCTGGAAGCCTACCTGCAGCGCCGTACCCAAATGCGGCCGCTTTTTTGATGAAGTTAGAATAATTTTACAGGTTTTATCCACTTTGTCAACGTTTTGAAGCAAAATTATTGACAAAATATTGACAAGTGGTATAATAAAAAGGATGACCTCGGTAAATTTAGGAGAAAAATGCCCCAAAAACCAACTGCCCTCGTGATCGGCGCCGGTATCGGCGGGATTGCCGTTGCCGGTCGTCTGGCGCGCAATGGCTATGACGTGACCGTGCTGGAAAAAAACGGTCAGCCCGGCGGCCGCTGCGGTCAAATCATCCGCGACGGTCACCGCTTCGATATCGGGCCGACGCTGTTCCTGATGCCCGAAGTTTGGGAGGAGACCTTTGCTGCGCTGGGCGAAACGATGAGCAAGCATATTGACCTGCGCCGCATTGACCCGACCTACACCGTCCACTTCGACGACGGCCTGAAAATACGCCTGACCTCCAACATCGGCGAGATGCAGGCGCAACTGGAGGCCATCGAGCCGACCGCTTTCACCGGTTTTTTGAGTTACATCGCCGAGGGCGCCAGGCACTACAAACTCTCGCTGGAAAAATTCGTCGGGCGCAACTTCTATAACATCTTCGAGTATTTCAGCCCGAAGAACCTGCCGCTTATCTTCCAACTCAAGGCGCTGCAAAAGCATTACGCCAACGCCGGGCGCTTCTTCAAGGATGAACGCCTGAAAGCCGCCTTCACCTTCCAGAACATGTATCTGGGTCTCAGTCCTTATGACGCGCCCGCCACCTACTCCCTGCTACAATACACCGAACTGGCCGAGGGCGTCTGGTACCCGATGGGCGGGATGTATGCTGCCATCCAGGCACTGGTTGAAATTGCAGAGAAACTGGGCGTGAAGTTCGTGTACAACGCCCCCGTCAAGGCATTGAAGGTTGCAGGTTCCAAGATCGCAGGCGCTTTGCTGGAGGACGACCGGGAAATGACCGCCGATCTCTTCATTGGCAATGCCGATTTGCCCTACATCTACAAAGAATTGCTGCCCGGCCGCGCCGAAGCCGAAGCGTTGGACAAAAAACTTTACACCTGCTCCACCCTGATGTTTTATTGGGGGGTAGACCGGCAGTATCCGCAAATCCAGCATCACAACATCTTCCTGGGCGGCGATTACAAAGCCTCCTTTGACCGGATTTTCAAAGACCACAGCCTGCCCGAATCGCCATCCTTCTACGTCCACGCCCCGGCCCGCACCGACCCCGCCGCCGCGCCTGCCGGTCAAGACACGCTCTTCGTATTGGTGCCGGTCGGCCATCTGAGCGCCCGCACCAGGCAAGACTGGCAAGCCATGACCGAAAAAGCGCGCCAAACCGTCTTTGCCCGCTTTGAAAAAGACCTGGGCATCGGCGACCTGCGCGAACACATCAAATTCGAAATCACGTACACGCCGCTCGATTGGAAAGAACGCTTCAACCTCGATAAGGGCGCGGCCTTTGGCCTCAGCCACAACTTCTGGCAGGTGGGCTATCTGCGCCCGCAAAACCGCCATAAAAAATATAAAAACCTGTACTTTGCGGGCGCATCCACGCATCCCGGCACAGGGCTGCCCATCGTGCTGCTCTCGGCCAAACTGGTTGCAGAGCGCATCCTGAAAGAACAGCGATAATCCACCCTATTGACAAGGCGCAATTTGACCAAAACCTTGTCGTCAGGACTTCTTATGTATCCAGACACCCACCCCGTCTTCAATCTGAAAGTCGTTCTCAAAGAGACCGGTCTGGCCGCCGACACCCTGCGCGCCTGGGAACGCCGCTATGGCCTGCCCGCGCCGCAACGCACGCCCGGCGGACATCGTCTCTACTCTGAACGCGATATCCACATCCTCAAATGGCTGATAGCGCGCCAGAAAGAAGGGCTTTCTATCTCCCGCGCCGTGGATTTGTGGAACGAACAAACGGCTCAAGGCCTGGACCCGTTGTCTGCTTCTGACCAAGCGGCCGAATCCTCGCTGTCGTGGCATCCTGCCATCTCTGGCCTTCTGAAAGCCGATCTCAGCCTGGAAACCATCCGCGCTCAATGGCTGTCTGCCTGCATGTCCTTCAACGAAAGCGTTGCCGAACAGGTTGTCAATCAGGCCTTTTCTGTATATCCCGTAGAAACCGTCTGCCTTGAAGTCTTCCAAAAAGGCCTGGCAGAAATGGGCAACCTCTGGTATGAAGACCGCGCCAGCGTACAGCAAGAGCACTTTGCTTCGGCTTTGGCCATGCGCCGGCTGGACGCGCTGCTAACCGCTTCCCCTTCTCCGATACGGCAACAGTCCGTCATTATTGGCTGTCCGGCAGACGAATGGCATGCTTTCATGCCCTTGCTGCTCACATTACTTTTACGGCGGCGCGGACTGCCGGTCATCTACCTGGGCGCCAATGTCCCCAACGATAAGTTCGCCGAAACAGCCGACTCTCTCCATGCTCACCTGGTCGTCCTGGTGGCACAGACCCTGGTCACGGCCGCCAACCTGCAAGAGGTCGCGCAGAGACTGTCAAGCCAGGGCATCCGCGTGGCATATGGCGGGCGCATCTTCAATCTGCACCCATCCATAAGAGACGTTATCCCCGCCCACTTTCTCGGTCAGGAGATAAGCGATTCGATTGAAACCGTGGAACGCTTGCTTGAGGAAAACACACCCGCCGGGCAATTGCAAACGCAGCCGATTCCTCAGGAATGTATGGTCGCACATCAATTTTTCCTCTCCAGGCGCCCTGAAATCGAAGCAACGTTGCGCCAACTGGTCCAACCGTTGACCATCAGCCCCGGCAATCTGACCTCGGGCATCGCCCATCTCGGCAATATCATTTCTGCCTCGCTGCGGCTTGGTGCAATGACGTATGCCTCCGGTGAAATAGAATGGCTGAAAACCCTGATGAAGACTCACGGCCAGCCGTCACAGGAATTGATCGGTTTCTTGAAAAGTTATGCCCATGCCGTAGAGCAACATCTTAACGGCGCAGGCCATCCTATTTTTGAATGGCTGCTCAGCGAAATAGACAAACTCCAATCCTAGAAAGAAAACACCGCCTGTGAAAATTTCCATTACCACCGACAGCACCTGCGACCTGCCCGTCTCCATCGTGGAGAAATATGGCATTGTGGTTATCCCCCTCCACATCCAGCAGGGGGAACAACGTCTCAGAGATGGCATAGATTTGTCCCGCGAAGAATTTTATCGGCTCTTGCCAAACCTGGACCCCGCTCCCACCACAGCCACCCCCGGCCCGGACCTGTTCCAACAGGTCTGGAACAAACTGGCCGACGCGGGTGCGCAGGCCATCCTCTCGATTCATATCTCCGAAAAATTGAGCGCCACCATCAACGCGGCGCGCGTCGCCGCAGAGCAATTCACCCGCATCCCCGTCACCGTGCTGGACTCGGGTCAACTCAGCCTCGGGATGGGCTTCCTGGTCGAAAAAGCCGCACAACTGGCAGAACTCGGACGCGAAAATGGAAGACATCCTCGCCAGCCTGGCGGAGATGATGAAGCGCACCTACGTCTTCGCCTCGCTCAAGACGCTTAAATACCTGCGCCGCAGCGGACGGATGAGCATCGCCCTGGCAAGTTTTGGCGAATTGCTGCAAATCAAACCGATTCTGCACATGAACCAGGGCAATCCTGTTGCCCACCGTGTCCGCACGCAGGGACGCGCCACCGAGCGGATGATGGCCTGGCTGGAAGAATACACGCCGTTCGAAAAACTCGCCATCCTCCACGCCGGCGTGCAGAAAGAAGCCGAGGAAATGCTGGAACGTGTCAAGCATCTTTTTCCTCAGGCAGAAATTCCGATTGTGCAAATCACGCCCGTCCTGGGCGCGCATCTCGGCGTGGGCGCGCTCGGTTTCGCCTGCGTTTCAAGAAAGGAATAACCATGACCGTTCTCAAAATCCTGCAATTCATCGCCGTCCTGCTCACCATCGGGACGGGACTCGTCTCTCTGCTCTGGCCGCGCAGCGTGCAGGGCTTCACGGGACTGACCGCTCCCGGTCCGCGCGGCATCACCGAAATCCGCGCCATCCTCGGCGGGCTGTTCATCGGTCTTGGCCTGGCGGTCTTCGTCCTCGGGACACGCCAAACCTATCAAATGCTCGGCATCATGTACCTGGCCATCGCCGCCGTGCGCATCGTCTCCATTTTCGTGGACAAATCGTCCGTGCAATCGAACTGGATCAGCGTCGCCACGGAGATCGTGCTGGGTGTAATTTTGGTTCTTTAGAAAAGGATTCTCCCTCACCCTAGCCCTCTCCCAAAGGGAGAGGGGACTCCGGATGAGGGAAAACAAGGTGTAAAAAATGAAACTTGCCAAACTCCTTTCCCTGCTCGGCGTCCTCGCCATGGCCGTTGTCATCGCCAACGGCCTCACCCGCGGCGACTTTTCCGCCGAGGGCAGTCAACTCTTGTCCATGCCCTGGGGCATCGTCTCGCTGGTAGACCTGTACACCGGCTTCACCCTCTTCTCGATGTGGATCCTCTACCGCGAGAAATCCCTGCCCGTTGCCATCCTATGGGTGATTGCCATGATGACCCTCGGCTTCTTCGCCGGCGCGCTCTACGCCTTCCTTGCCCTGCAAGCCAGCAAAGGCGACTGGCGCAAATTCTGGCTGGGAAAACATGCGTAACCTGCTTGCCTTTTTCTTCGTTTTGATTGTCGGCGCGCTGGTAGCGCTGGCGGGCAGTTGGGGCGGCGCGACGATCGGCGGCTTCCCCGTCTTTGCGCTGCTGGTTGCCTTGGCCTTCGTCATCCAGTGGCTGGCGTTTCTCCCGGCTTATCTTCTCCAAACCGAAAAATTCTACGACCTGACCGGCAGCCTGACCTACCTGACCGTGACAGCCGCCGCCCTGGCGTTCAGCCCGAACCTGGACGCCCGTTCCTTCCTGCTGGCCGCGCTGGTCATCGTCTGGGCGCTGCGGCTGGGAATCTTCCTCTTCCGCCGCATCCGCAAGGCCGGCAAGGACGACCGTTTCGACTAAATCAAGCCCCACTTCCTGCGCTTCCTGAACGCCTGGACGATTCAGGCCCTGTGGGTGACCTTCACCGCCTCGGCGGCGCTGATTGCCATCACCAGCACGACGCGCAAGGGGCTGGACGTCTTCGCCCTGGCGGGGCTGCTCGTCTGGCTGGCGGGATTCAGCCTCGAGGTCATTGCCGACGCGCAGAAGAGCCGCTTCAACGCCGACCCGGCCAACCGGGGCAAGTTCATCCAAAGCGGACTGTGGGCGCGTTCGCGGCATCCCAACTACTTCGGCGAGATCGTGCTGTGGATCGGCGTGCTGATCATCGCCCTGCCCGTCCTGCGCGGCTGGGGCTGGGTGGCGCTCATCTCGCCGCTCTTCGTGACCCTGCTCCTGACCCGCGTCAGCGGCATCCCGCTGCTGGAGAAAAAAGCCGACGCCAAATGGGGCGGCCAGGCGGAGTACGAAGCGTATAAGAAAAAAACTCCTGTCCTGTTCCCGCGTCTGCGGTAGGATGTTTGTTTTTTGCATTGAATGACGCGAATGATGCGAATCCTTTCTTCCTGGAGCGAATGAAGTGAATGAGGCGGTTTTTCGCTCAATTTGTGCCATTCGGTAGTCTCCCTCAAGAGTGTTGGTGAAAGCAATTTGCCACGAATGAAACGAATTCCGCGAAAAATGTCAAGAAAATTCGTGTTCCTTCGTGAAATTCGTGGCCGATCTTCAACGCGATGGTTCATCAACACTCAACGGGGAGACTGTCTGCCATTCGATGCCAAAATAATTTGACAATTCGTGTCCTTCGTGCCATTCGATGCTAAAAACTGACAGGAGATACCATGAGCAACCGCACCTTCCTCACCTCCCTCTCCGACTTCCCCTCCAGCGGCAAAGCCGTCTTCAAAGTCGGTGACCAGCCGGTGCTGGTCGTCAAATCTGGCGAGTCCTTCTACGCCATCGCCAACAAATGTCCCCATCTCGGTCTGCCGCTGGCCAGCGGCAAAGTGGACGGCGAGACCATCGCCTGTCCCTTCCACGGCAGCAAATTCGACCTGAAAACCGGCCAAAACCTGGACTGGGTGACCGGTTTCGCCGGCATGCGCATCCCCGAATGGTCGCGCCGCCTGCTGGAGATGGGCAAACAGCCCGCCTCCGTGCAAGTCTATTCGCTGGTGATCGAAGAGGGAAAATTGTATCTTGAGACCGCGTAGGACGACGCTCAAAGCAACACGGGAGTCGGCTTCCAGCCGACTTGCATGGACTGGGGTAGGGGATTGATACCCCCCTCCATCATCCCTCGCGTCTTCGCGCCCTGGCGTTAACCCTCCTCCCCGCTCTTCTCCAGTTTCCCCTTCAAATCATCCCGCTCCACCCTCGCCATCGGGATGCCGGTCTTGTAGGCCGCCGAGGCCAGGGCATGGGAGACCGACGGCGCTGCCAGCAGGACGAAGAAAATCAGCAGCAGACCCTTCCAGGCGCTGAGCGGGGTGAGCAGGATGGCTGCAATCAGCAGGAACACCACGCCGAAAACGCTCACCTTGCCACTGGCGTGCAGGCGGGTATAGACATCCGGCAGGCGCAGGAAGCCGAAAATGCCGATCAGCGAAAAGGCCGTCCCGGCCACGAGAAAGAACAGGGCGATGCTTTGGGCGATCAGGGTCATATCAGAACACCTTGTGGTCGGAGATGAATTTGGCGATGGCCACGGTGGAGATGTAACTCAACGCCGCCAGCGCAATTGCCACGTCTATGTAGATGCTATTCTGGCGCAGCATGGCGACGATGACCAGCACGGCCAGCGTCAGCGTGGAGGCCAGGTCGAGGCCCATCAGCCGCGCCACGCTGTTCTCGCCGCGCCAGACGCGCCAGACGACGATCAGCGCCATCAGCAGGTGCAGGCCAAGCACAACCCAGAGGGTAATATCCAGAATCCGTTCCATAGCGTCCTACTCGAACATTTCACGCAGCAAGCGCCGACGCAACCGCTGCGCTGCCTCGGCATACTGCGCCGACTGCTGCACATCCAGGCAGTGGACGAAGAGCGTCCCCTCGTCGTCCATCTCCACCACCAGTTCGCCGGGCGAAAGGCTGATGGCATGGGCGCTCAACGCCGCGCCCAGTTCGGTGCGACTGCCCGCCGGCAGAGCGATGATGCCGGGGTGGATGGGCAGTTTCGGGTCCAGGACGAGGCGGGCGGTGGACAGGCCGCCCTCCAGGATGTCGGTCACGACAACGAAGAAGTAGCGAATCAGCGCCCAGAGGAAGCGCGGCAGCCGTTTCCAGGAAAAAGCCGCTCCGTTCCCGACCGGCAGCAGGCTGCTGACCCCCAGCGCGACCAGCGCCCCGACGACCAGGTTCGGCAGCGTGACGTTGCCGCTCAGGGCCAGATAGACCAGCAAGAGGGGAATGGCAATTTGAACGCGGCGCATGCTCACCTCAAGATAGACAGGATATACAGAGACGGGTCGCCCAGCCAGTCGGTAACATACTGCGCCAGGGCCACCAGCGGCTGAGACCAGAGTCCCAGCCCCAGGCTGAGGGCGATGAGGAAGGCCGGCGCCCACAACCGATCGCCCGCTTTGGGCTTGGCTTCGGGATTGGCCTCGAACCAGATTTTGACAAACGAGCGGACGACATAGACCAGCGTCACCAAACTGGCCACGCCAATGACCGCCAGCGGCAGGTATTGCGCCGCCTGCACCCCGCTCCAGAATATCAGCAACTTGCTGATAAAGCCGTTCAGCGGCGGGACGCCCGCCAGCGCCAGCCCGCCCAGCAGGAACAGAACGCCGGCAAAGGGGTGATACTTGCCCACGCCGACCACCACCTCGAACGAAGCCGACTTGACCGCCGCCCGGCTGGCCATCGCCCCGGCCAGCATCAGCATGGCCGCCTTGACCAGGGCATGGTTGAAGGTGAAGACCAGCGCCGCGGCCAGCGAAAGCGGCGTCCCCCAGCCGATGCCGACCAGCATAAAGCCGATCTGCGCCAGGGTGGAATAGGCCAGCATGCGTTTGGCGTTGTGCGTCCCGGCCGCGCCGAAGCCGCCGTAGATGACGCCCACCACGCCCAGGACAACCAGCACGGAGGGGAGAAGGCCCGTCTGCCCGGCAAAGAGCAGGGTGGTGAGGCGCAGCAGGCCATAGACCCCCACCTTGACCACCAGCGACGAGAGCATCGCGCTGACCGCCGTCGGCGCGGCGGCGTGAAAATCGGGCTGCCAGAAGTGGAAGGGAAAGACCGCGCCCTTGATGAGAAAGGTCGCCGTCAGGAAGGCCAGCCCGGCCATCGTCAACGGCGCAGACGGGTTCTCGGCAATCCGCGTAGCCAGGTCGGCCAGGTTGAGCGTCCCGTAGGAGACGTGGAGCGAGCCGATGCCCAGCAGGAAGAAGGCCGAGGCCAGGGTGGAAATGTAGAAGTACTTATAGGCCGCTTCCACGCCGTAGCGGTCGTCGGCCATGGCGGTGAGAGCCGCGCCGGAGATGACGATCACCTCGGCGAAGACGAACAGGGTGAACAGGTCGCCGGTCAGGAAGGCGCCGGTCAGGCCGGTGGCCAGGGCCAAGAAGAGCGGGTAGAAGGTGGGATACTGCACCACCTTCTCGGTCGAGCCGGCGGCATAGACGAAGCCCGCCGCCAGGACGAGATGCGCCATCAGGAGCATGAAGACGGCCAGCGGGTCGGCGGTCAGGGTAATGCCAAAGGGGGCCGGCCAGCGCCCCAGTTGAACGGTCACCGGCTCGCCGGTCGTCAGAACCGTGGCGAGCAGGGCCAGGGTCGCGCCGAGCGCGGCCAGCATCAGGGTCAGGGCCAGCGCCGACTGAATCTTGCGCTTCTTGCGCAGGAAGAGGGTCAGCGGAACGCCGAGGAGGGGGAGGAGGAGAGGGGGGAGGACAGTCATCAGTATTCAGTGTTCAGTAATCAGTGTTCAGTGGTCAGTGTGGCGCAAATATCGGATTTGCGAAACTCAGTTCTTCAGGCCTGTCACCTGGTCGCTGTCGCTGGTTTTGTAGCGGGTGGAAATGACGTAGAGCAGGCTTAAGACGAAGGCAAAGCCGCCCATGCTGATGACGATGGCCGTCAGCACCAGGGCCTGGGGGAGCGGATCGCTGATTTGACCGGTGGCATTGGCGTAGGCCGCGGCAATGCCGTTGTAGGCGCCCACGCTGAACAGGAATAGGTTGATGGCATTGGAAATCAGCACCAGCCCAATCGCGGCGCGGATCAGGTTGCGCCGCAAAATCTGGAAGATTCCGGCGGCAAAGAGCAAACCAATCGCAAGAGCAGTGAGAAGATTCATCGTTCACGTTCTCCTTGAAGTGTCGCCGCGCGCGGGCGCGGGATCATCGTTCTCCAATCGCGTCCAGTTCCGCTTCGGCTTCGGGGTCGTCCTCGCGCGGGTGACCGAGGTTATCGAGGATGAGCGTCGCCGCGCCCATCACCGTCAGGCAGATGGCGACCTCGAACAGGAAGGAGTTGGTCAGCGCAAAGCCGGGCGGCAGTGGCAGGCCGAGCATTTTGCCGTAATCCACCGGCGCCAGCAGGCCGCCGCCAAAGGCCAGGCCGCCCAGGGCGTTCAGCACCGCCAGAGTCAGGCCGACGGCGATCATCGTGTTGCGGTTCAGCCAGGCCAACTTGCGGCGCGTCTCGTAGTAGCCGAAGAGCATGTACCAGAGCGCAATCGCCAGACTGATGATGACGCCGGCAGTGAAGCCATCCCCCGGCTGGTCGTGGCCGTACATCATGTGGGTGATCCCCAGCACGAAGGCCAGCGGCAGGACGGCATAGGCCAGCACGTGCAGCAAAGGCGAGGTGGGCAGGTTGTGGACCCCCAGCGGCGTGTGCGGGGGCAGGTCCGGCGCGGACGCTTCTCGGCTGTGGACTCCGGCCTTGCGGGTGGCATAATGCAGCAGGGTGTAAATGCCCAACCCGGCCAGCGCAAAGACCAGGATTTCCATCATCGTATCGGCGGCGCGGAAATCCACCACGATCGCGCCAACGATGTCCTTGGCGCCGGTCAGCGGTTTGGCATTCTCGGCATAGAACGGCGTCACCACGCTCAGGCGCGGGCGGGTCTCCAGGGCGGTCAGCGTCACGGCCATCATCACCAGCCCGGCCAGTCCGGCCACGAGCGCATCCCGCACCAGGCCGGGGCGGCTCTGCTTGTGGGTGAACTCCATGGCACGCAACCGCAGGGCGCGCGGGATGAGCGTCAAACTCAGGATGAGAATGACCGTGCTCAAAATGTCCACCACCACCTGCACCAGGGCCACATCCGGGGCCGGCTCCAGCGCCATCCAGACCGCCACCGCCAGCCCCACCACGCCCACCGCCAGGATGGCGTGCAGGTCGCGCCGCAGGAAGACACTCAGCAGCGCCGAAGCCGCCAGCATGAGCAGGGCGAACAGGCGCAGGACGTTCAACCCGGTCAGATTCAGGGATTGGTGTTCGAGGACAAACCCAAATGGGAGGCCGTTAAACAGGACGAGCAGCCCGCCCAGGCTGAGGACCATGATGGACAGGTACACCCGCAACTTTCCGCCCTGCAGCCTGGTCGCCGTTTTCGAGAGCCGATCCAGCCCCCGGAGGGTCCCGTCAAAGAGGGCGTTGACGGTCAGGTTGGGCAGCAAGGCCATCAGCGCCGGGCGGAGGCGATTCCGCTGCCAGAAGAGCGCCAGCCCCAGCGAGACCGCCACAAGGGAGAGAATCAGCGGCACGTTGATGCCCGTCCACAGCGCCAGCGAGACCTTGACCTTGTCGCCGTAGGCGGCTTTGGCGGCCTCGGCCAGGAAGTTGGCCAGGAAGGCCGGTTCGACGGGGGTCACGCCGATCAGGAGCGAGAGCAGGGCCGGCAGGGCGGGCGGCAGCCAGAACCCCGGTTTCGGGTCGTGACCGTGGGCGGGATGCTTCGGGTCGGCCGGCGGGGCGAGGAAGGTGCCCCAGACGAGGATCGCCGCCTGGAACAGGATCAGCGCCCCGGCGAGGACCGTCGTCAGCGGGAAGACGGTTGAGATAACGGCGGGCAGGCTGGGGTGCGTCGCCGAAGCGAGCAGGGTCTCCTTGGCCAGGAATCCAAACAGGGGCGGCAGTCCGGCCATCGAGAGGCCGGCGATTCCCATAATCCCAAACAAAATCGGCATTTGCCGCAGCAGGCCGCCCAGTTTGCGCAGGTCGCGCGTGCCGGTTTCGTGGTCAATGATGCCCGCCGACATGAAGAGCGCCGATTTATAGAGGGCGTGCGCCAGGATGCTGATGACCAGGGCCTTGAAGGCGATCTCGGTATCCTGGCCGATGAGCGCCACGAGGACGCCGAGTTGCGAGACCGTCGAGTAGGCCAGCAGCGGCTTGAGGTCGTTTTGTTTGGCGCCCAGGTATGCGCCGACCAGCATGGTGGTCAGGCCAATGAGGGAGAGCGTCCAAAACCACAGGTCGGTGTTGCCGAGGGCGGGGTTGAGCCGCGCCAGCAGGTAGATGCCCGCCTTGACCATTGTCGCCGAATGCAGGAAGGCGCTGGCCGGGGTGGGGGCGGTCATCGCTTCGGGCAGCCAGATGTGGGCCGGGAACTGGGCGCTCTTGGTGAACGCCCCCAGTGCGATGAGGCTGAACAGCACCGGGTAGAGCGGGCTGGTGGTGAGAATTTCGCGGCTGGCCAGGACGGTTTGGAAGTCGGCCCCGCCGCTCAGGTGGATGACGAACAGGAAGCCCGCCAGCAGGGCGATACCGCCTCCGCCGGTGATGAACAGCGACTTGAACGCGCCCTTGCGCGCCGCTTCGTCTTTGTACTTGTAGCTGATGAGCAGGAAAGAGGTGATACTCGTTCCTTCCCAGAACACGAACAGGGTGATCAGGTCGCCGGCCAGCACCAGGCCGAGCATGGCGAGCATGAAGAGCAGGATGTAGGCGAAGAAGCGGGTTTCGATTGAGGATTGGTGATTGGTGATTGCTGATTTGCGATTTGCATGTTGCAAGTGTTCAGACGCATGGGCGCCATCGAAGTAATAGCCCGTGTAGATGACGACCAGCGTGCCGATGCCGGTGATGATGAGCCCAAAGAGCGCCGAGAGCCCGTCCAGGTAGAGCGAGAAGTTCAGGCCGAGGGCGGGCATCCAGGGCACGGAAAAGGTCTGCGGGTGGGCCTGGCCGTAGGCGATGAGCAGGGTCAGAAAGGCGGCGAAGGGGAAGACGGCCAGCAGCCAGCCCGCCTGCGGATTGGTGAGCGGGGCGCGGCGCAGCAGCAGGGCGAGGAAAACGCCCAAAGCGATCAGGAGCAAGGGTAAGATGAGAACATGCGGCATAAACGCTTCCAGTTTATGAGCGAGTCTTTTGCCTGAAAAGCCGTCTGACGTGCGGTTCGCGCCACAGGGCGATGCCCAGCGTCACCACCGTCAGCGGCAGGACAAAGCCGAGCATGGTGGTATTGAAAATCTGCAAGGCATCATGTTGCAGCGCCTCGAGGATAAGGTAGGCCGTGTAGGCGACATAATACCCCAGAAAGAGCCAGCCCTCCCAACGGTCTATGCGGCTGCCGGTAAAAAAGATCGGCAGCGCGGCGACCGCAACGGCAGTCATGACGGGAATGTCGAAGCCCAGCGCGGCTTCCGAAATCGGAATGCCAACCGGCACGATGATCGAACTCAAACCCAACACCGAGAGCAGGTTGAAAATGTTGCTGCCCACCGCATTGCCGACGGCGATATCGCGCTCTCCCTTCAGCGCCGCCGCAACGGAGGTCGCCACTTCGGGCAGGGACGTGCCGGCCGCGACGATCGTCAGCCCGATGATCAGTTCGCTCAGTCCCAGCCAGCGGGCAATCTGCACGGCGCTTGCCACCAGCCAGCGCGCCCCCAGGATCAGGCCGCCCAAGCCCAGCGCTACCAGGGCCAGATTAACGACCCACGGCCTCCAGCCGCCATCTGCTTTCTTCTGGTATTCCTGGGCATATTCCTGCTCGATCTCGGCGCTCTCTTGCCGGCTCTGCCGGATGAGAAAGACGATATAGACGATCAATCCGCCGAACAGGACAAAGCCCTCCAGCGTGCTGAGCAAACCATCCAGGGCAAAAAGATACACCAGGAGAGACAAAGCGATCATCAGCGGCACATCCAGGCGCAGGAGGTGTTGATGTACCACCAGGGGCGTGATGACCGCCGAAAGGCCGAGGATGACCAGGATGTTGAAAATGTTGCTGCCCACCACGTTGCCGAGGGCAATCCCCGCCTGGCCTGCCAACGCAGATTGAATGTTGATGGCCATTTCGGGTGAACTGGTGCCAAAGGCGACCACCGTCAGCCCAATGACAAGCGGCGAAATGCCGATTTTGGCCGCCAGGCGCGAGGCGCCGCGCACCAGCCATTCCGCGCCGAGAATGAGGAAACCCAGCCCGGCGAGAAATGATACAATCGTCAAAAATGTCATAACGCGTTCTCCAGCCGCAATTGGGAGTCGGCTTCATGAGGCTTAACAAATTATTTCGGTGATCTTGTGCTTAGCGGCTCGTCTCCAGGCAGCGAAGGAAAAGCTAAACCCAGGCCGCCTGCGCCGCCCATCCGCCGGGGCTCACCCTAAAGGGTGCTTCGCGAAGCGGATTCGGAGTCGGCTTCTAGCCGACTTTCAAGGACTGAGGCGGGGGATTGATCCCCCGGCGAGGTGGGGCAAACTGCCGCGTTGCTGCGCAAGTCAGAAACTTGCGCTACAGTGCCGCCGGAAAGATACTGAATTATTTTTTAAGGCTTCATCAGTTGTCGGTATGCCGAAGTCTGGAGACCTCGGACTCCAAACATCTTCTTGCTTCCAGCCGACTTCCACGAACTGAGGCGGGGGATTTATCCCACCGCCGGAGATGGAAAGTTTCAGTAACCACCCACCGACAGCCAAAAGGGGGAAGAAACCTGCCGCGGTGTGTCATTGCGAGGGCGCAGCCCGAAGCAATCTCCACCATTTGCGGGGAGACCGCCACGCTCGCTGCGCTCGCTCGCAGTGACAGGTGGGTAGTTACAAATCATCACTGTTTTCTCCCTGGGGGTGAGGGCAAGCAGGTGGTGACTGTATTTTAGCAAATAACTCTCCAAAATGCCCGACTTTTGCCCGGCAAAGGCGATTCTCATGGTCTTGATCCGCGGGCAGGAAATCAGCCCAGAGTATACTCGTCTGCGACACAAAGAACCGGCTGAAATCTACACATCTCTAACAACTTTCTGAAACAACGTTAATACTTTGCGGGTAAAATCTATACAAAATCTATCCAAAACATGGATATTTCTTCCGCGTAACGCTGTTTTACCGCCGCGCGGACAATGCTCAATCGAATCGGGAGGTTCCCCATGAAATGGTCCTGGAAAATCGGCCGCTTTGCCGGCATTGACGTTTACATTCACACCACCTTCTTTCTGCTTCTGGCCTTCTTTGGCTTCAATTACTGGGTGCAGACCCGCACCCTGGCAGGCACGCTCGAAGGGCTCGGCTTCCTTCTGCTGCTCTTCCTCTCGGTCGTCCTGCACGAATACGGACACGCCCTGACCGCCCGCCGCTTCGGCATCCGCACCCGCGACATCACCCTGCTGCCCATTGGCGGCGTCGCCCGCCTGGAACGGATGCCCGATAAGCCCATCCAGGAACTCTGGGTAGCCCTGGCCGGCCCGGCGGTCAACGTGGTCATTGCCCTCTTGCTGTTCGTCTATCTCCTCGTCAGCGGCACCCTGGCGGCCATCCCCGGCCTGCCCCTCACCGGCGGCCCCTTCCTCGAGAGGCTGATGGTCGTCAACCTGTTCCTGGTCGGCTTCAACCTGCTGCCGGCCTTCCCGATGGACGGCGGACGCGTCCTGCGGGCGCTGCTCGCCCTGCGCCTGGAATACGTCCAGGCCACGCAGATCGCCGCCAGCATCGGTCAGGGGATGGCCTTCCTGTTTGGCATCATCGGCCTGCTCAGCAATCCCTTCCTGATCTTCATCGCCTTCTTCGTCTGGATCGGCGCTCAGCAGGAAGCCAGCATGGTGCAGATGAAATCCGGCCTGAGCGGCATCCCCGTCCGGCGGGCGATGATGACCGAGTTCAAGACCCTCGTCCCCTCCGACCGCCTCAGCCGCGCCGTGGACTATCTGCTTGCCACCCCGCAGCAGGATTTCCCGGTGGTGGAGGACGGGCGCGTCGTCGGGATTCTGACCCGCACCGACCTGATGCGGGCGCTTTCCGGTCAAGATGACGCCCTGCGCGTGGACGCCGTCATGCGCCGCGACTTCGAGACCGTTCACCCCGGCGACATGCTCGAGGCCGCTTTGGGCCGCCTGCAATCCTGCGATTGCCACATTTTTCCGGTGGTGCAGGACGGGACGCTCGTCGGGCTGCTGAATTCAGAAAATGTGGGCGAGTTTCTCATGCTGCAAGCCGCCCTGGGACAGCGCCTGGCGCGCGCATAGGTTGGATATGGTTCATCGTCTCGTCAACCGCCAGTTCATCCCCGTTCCGATCGAGCGCGTCTGGGAGTACTTTGCCACGCCCGCCAACCTGAACGAAATGACCCCGCCCGACATGGACTTCGAGATCGTGTCCGGCGGGGAACCGCCCATGTACGCAGGGCAGATCATCGAGTATCGCGTCCGCTTTCTGCCTTTCCTCCGCTCCCTGTGGCTGACCGAAATTGCCCACGTCGTGGAGGGCCGCTATTTCGTGGACGAACAGCGCCTCGGTCCCTACCGTTTCTGGTATCATGAACACATCTTCGAGCCGGCCGACGGCGGCGTCTGGATGACCGACCGTATCACCTACGCCCTGCCATTCGGTCCGCTCGGCGACCTGGTCCACGCCCTGTGGGTGCGGCGTAAACTCACCCACATCTTCGATTTTCGCCGCCAAAAAGTCATTCAAATTTTCGGAGAAAGACCATGAGCACTCCCCCCAATGTTCTCGTTCAATTTTTTGGCAAACTGCTGCCCCTCTTCCCGCCGCGCAGCGAAGCCTTCCTGAAAAGCGCCAGTCAGGAAGACTTACAACGGGTCAACTTCCGCTACATTTTCACCGTCAACGGAATGGTAGAAATCAGCCACATGATCGAGGATTTCGTCATCTCCAACCCCGGCGTAGCGGATACCCACGTTTCGTTTCAGGCCTTCTCGCGCTTTGCCGACCAGGAGCAGCGTTACAATCGTTTGGCCGAATCGGCGCAAGGATTGTGGCTTTACGGAGCCCCCGATGTGCCCCCGCCGCAACTCCCCCGCACCAGTATTATTGACACTACCGGCACGCCGCTTGAACGCTACTGGTTCGTCATTGCCTACGGGGCAGGCGTTCACATGACCCTGCTGGCAGAAGAGGTCACGAGCGCCGACCGGCTGCCGCATGAGCCGCGCATGTACGAAGGCTTCTACACCTTCGACCCCGACTTCGCCTACAAAGTGCTGAACGTTTTACATGCGATCTTTCCTGAAAACGTGCCGGCGCCTGTGCCTCCCGAACTGCTGAAAAACTGAAGCCTGTAGCCTGGCCTCCTCAGTCCGTCCAAACCAGGCGCAACTTCTTAAACCTGGAGAAATCATGATCCGCAACCAGTGGTACGTCCTGCTCGAATCGGACGAAGTCCGCGACACTCCCATCGGCGTGACCCGCATGGGCGAAAAGATGGTCTTCTGGCGCGACCGCAGCGGCAAGGTCCACGCCGCCGTGGACAAATGCCCCCACCGCGGCGTCCAACTCAGCCTCGGCGCGGTGGTGGATGATCACTTGCAATGTCCCTTCCACGGCTTCGAGTACGACGCCAGCGGAAAATGCGTCCACGTCCCGGCCAACGGGCGCGGCGGCGTCATCCCCGCCACCCTGCGCCTGAACGTCTATCCCACCTACGAAGCGCACGGCTACATCTGGGTCTGGTGGGGACAGAATCCGCCCGCCGACCTCGAACCGCCGCTCTTCTTCGACAACCTCGACGAGACCTTTTCCTACGCCTCGGCCCACGACCCCTGGGAGGCTCACTACTCGCGCGTCATCGAAAACCAACTCGACGTCGTCCATCTGCCCTTTGTCCATCGCAACACCATCGGCCGCGGCGGCCGGACCCTGGTGGATGGTCCCCTGGTCGAATGGCGCGGCGATAAGATGCTCTACACCTACGTCTTCAACCGCCACGATGACGGCACCCCGCCGCGTAAGCCGGGCGAACTCTCGCCCAAAGCCGCCACCAGCGTCCACTTGGAATTCATCATGCCCAACCTGTGGCAAAATTACATCAGCCCCGATGTCCGCGTTGTCATTGCCTTTGTCCCGGTGGACGAGGCGCACACCCTGCTCTACCTGCGCTTCTACCAGCGCTTCCTGCGCCTGCCGCTGCTGGGCAACCTGGTTGCCAGACTGGCCATGCCCTTCAACCTGCGCATTGCCCACGAAGACCGCCGCGTCGTCGTCACTCACCAGCCCCAGATTAGCGGCTTGAGAATCGGCGAGGCCCTCATCCAGGGCGACCTGCCCATCATCGAGTACCGCCGCAAACGTGAAGAATGGCAGAAAAAAGCGATGGAGACAACAGTCACCCCATGAGCGCGGATCCTTTCTCGATTCGAAGCGTAGAGCAACTGATAGAGTCGTGGACTCGCACATACAACACCGCGGGCAAGCCGGACTGGTCGCACCTTCTCCCTTACTACGCGCCCGATATTCATTTCACCGATAGCGTGCAGGAAATTCACGGCATCAAGCCCTTCAGCGAAATGGTCGAGCGGCTGACCAGGCGTTCCGGCGAATTGCGCATGGCCGTCCTGCGCGGGATGATGCAGGACAACGTGATTTTCATCGAATGGGAGATGACCATCCTCTTTCGCAACACGCGCACCTCGGTCCTGCACGGCGCCAGCCGGTTGACCCTCAACGCGGACGGGAAAATCATCGAGCAGCGCGACTACTACGATTTATGGGGCGATATTTTCGATAATATCCCCGTGTGGAACAAACTCTATCGAAAATTCATGCGGAAGGTATTTGGATGACCATGCGGCAAACCTGGGAAGCGATGCGAAAATACTGGCCGCAGTACGAATGGGCCAATGTTGGCGCCATGATTCGCAACATGAGCAAGCCGCCGGCGCTTTGCGAAGACGATTTTTCGGGGCGTCTGGTGGTCATTACCGGCGCGACGGGCGGCATCGGCTATCACACCGCCCACTACTACGCCGCCCGCGGCGCGCGCCTGCTGACGGTCAACCGCAGCGCGGAAAAATCCGAAGCCCTGTGCGCCAGCCTGCGGCGTGATTTTCGCGCCGACTGCGATTACATTCTGGCCGACCTGAGCCTGCTCGAAAACATGCACCGGGTGGGGCAGGCGCTGGCCGCGCTGGACGAGCCGATTGACGTGCTGATTCACAACGCCGGGCTGTACGTCTCAAAGCGGCAGGTCACGGGCGACGGGCTGGAAATGAATTTCGTCGTCCACTTTCTCGCCCCATTCGTCATCAATCACCTGCTGAAGGAAAAACTCAAACGGCAGGGGCGCGGCCGCATCCTGTTCGTCAGTTCCGAGGGCTACCGCTTCGCCGTCTGGGGCTTGCACTTCGACGATTTGCAATGGGAAAAGAGCCGCTACAGCGGACTGAAAGCCTACGGTGCGGCCAAACTGGCGCAAATCCTGACCATGCACATTCTAGCAGAAGAACTGGCCCCCAGCGGCGTGACGGTCAACGCCATGCATCCGGGCATGGTGCGCACCAACACAGGACACGAGAACAGCGCCCTCTACCGTTATTTCAAGAAAAACATCCTGGATAGATTGTCGCAGTCGGCGGAACTTTCGGCGCAGGCGCTCTACTATCTGGGCGTTTCGCCTGCCCTGGAAGGCGTGACCGGCAGATTCTTCCACTTTACGACCGAAGAAGAACTGGCGCCCCCGGCCCAAGACCGGGAGGCAGCGGCAAGACTCTGGGAGATCAGCCTAAACCTTGGGAGGTTGGCATGAAAACCTATGATGCGATTGTAGTGGGCGGCGGCATGGCCGGTCTGACCGCGGCCACCTACCTGGCGCGCGCCGGACGTTCGGTATTGCTGCTCGAAAAAAACGAGAAATGCGGCGGATTGGTCAGCACCTTCGAGAAGGACGGCTTCCTATTCGAGGGCGGTGTGCGGGCGCTCATTGACGCCGGCATCATCTCCCCCATGCTGCATGAACTGGGCATCGAAATGGAGACCGTCCCCAGCCCGGTCACCGTGGGCGTGGAAGACCAGTTCGTCCACGTGGAGGGGCAGGGGGCGCTGGCCGATTACGCCGCCATGCTGAAGCACCTCTATCCCGAAAGCGCCGACCAGGTGGCGCGTCTGATCCGCGTGATCCGCAAGGTGACGAAGGACATGGAAATCCTCTACGCCGTGGACAACCCGGCCTTCCGCGGCCTGTTCGATGACCGCAAGTATTTCTTCCAGCATTACCTGCCGTGGATGTTCCAATTCCTGCGCACCCTTTACGCCATCGGTCACATGCGCGGAGCGGTGGAGCCGTTTTTGGAAGCGCGCCTCCCCAACCGCTCGCTGCGCGACATCGTCGCCCAGCACTTCTTCCGCGGCACGCCGGCCTTCTTCGCCCTGAGTTACTTCTACCTGTACACCGATTACATCTACCCGCGCGGCGGCGTGGGGCAACTGCCGGAAAAAGTGACCCAAAAAGCCAGAGATCTGGGCGTGGAAATCCGCCTCAACACCCGCGTCACCGGCCTGGACGCGGCGCAGCGCATCGTGACCGATGAACGCGGCGAACAATACCGTTACGCCGACCTGGTCTGGGCAGCCGACCTGAAGACGTTGTACCGCATCGCCCAAACCGACGGCCTGCCCGAAGCGGTGACCGCCGCCATCGAGGCCGAAAAAGCCAGAATCCTGCCGCGCCGCGGCGCCGACTCGGTCTTCACCGTCTACCTGGGCGTGGATGAGCCGCCCGAAACCTTCCGCCGCATCTCGCACGGGCATTTCTTCTATACCCCATCCCGTCAGGGGTTGGGCGAGATTCACACCACCGAATTGCGCCAGATGCTGGCCAAATGGGAGCAAATCCGCCGGGAAGACGTTCTCGCCTGGCTGGACCGCTTCACCGCGCTGAACACCTACGAAATCGCCATTCCGGTCTTCAAAGAGCCAAACGCCGCCCCGCCGGGCAAGACCGGCCTCATCATCAGCACGCTGTTTGAGTACGATCTCGTCAAGCGCGTGCAGGAAGACGGCTGGTATCAGGAATTCAAGGAGGCCGTGGCCGACCGCATGGTGCGCACGCTGGGCGAAAGCGTCTATCCGGTTTTGCGCGACCCGTCGAAGATTCTCTTCCGGTTCACCGCCACGCCCATCACCATCGCCAACACCGCCGGAAGTTCCGAAGGCGCGATTGTCGGCTGGTCTTTCGAGGACGAAATCCCGGTCACCCACAGCCTGCTGCGCATCAACGACGCGCCCAAGACGGCCTTCCCGCACATCGTCAAAGCCGGGCAATGGGCTTACAGTCCAACCGGCGTGCCTACCGCCCTGCTGACCGGCCGTCTCGCCGCCAAAGCACTGGGAGCGTAAACAAGTTGCACACGATCGGGGCTGGCTCCCGCCACACCCTTTATTGGGCGCCTTTCAAAGGGAAAAAGATCTGATGAACCCAACGCCGTTTTTTACATGGGGCAGTCAACTGAATGGCATCCTGCTCTATTTGAGCCTCATTGTTCTGAACACATTGCTCAACTGGCTGTTCCTGCCGCGGCTGGGCAAGGCTGCGCCGCCGTCCTCCTGGCCGGCCGTGGCCGTTCTGGTACCGGCGCGGAACGAAGAAGCCAACCTCCGCCGCTGCGTCACCTCCCTGCTGACGCAGGACTACCCCGATTTCAGCGTCTGGGTACTGGACGACGCCTCCACCGACGCCACGCCCTGCATCCTGGCCGAACTGACCGCCGGCGAGCCGCGTCTGAACGTCATCCAGGGCGCGCCCCTGCCCTCTGGCTGGCTGGGCAAGAACTGGGCCTGTCACCAACTGGTTGAGCGCCTCCCGGCGGACGTTCCCCTGCTCCTGTTCGTGGACGCGGATACCTGGCACGCGCCCGCCATGCTCCGCAACGCAGTCGCCGCCTTGCAGGCCCACCAGGCCGACCTGCTTTCCGTCCTGCCTCAGCAGGAGACCCGCACCCTGGCCGAGATGCTCACCGTGCCGCTGCTGCCCTGGGCCTTGCTCAGCCACTTTCCGCTCTGGCTCACCCGCCGCCTGCGCTGGCCGCGGCTTTCCGCCGCGGTGGGACAGCACATGCTCTGGCGGCGCCGCGCCTATCAGCAGGTGGGCGGTCACGCCGCTGTGCGCCGCGAACTCGTCGAGGACATGGCGCTGGCGCGGCGCGCAGCCGCGCAAGGCTTGCGATTACTGCTGTTGCCCGGCCGCGGGCAAGTCTTTTGTCGCATGTACCGCTCGACCGCCGAAGCCCTCGCCGGTTTTGGCAAGAACCTGTTTTCGGTCTTCGAGCGCCGTTTGCCGACCTATCTCTTCGTCTGGCTCTGGCTCGGCGTTGCTTTCACCGGCCCCTGGCTGACGATCCTTTGGAACTGGACGGCGGGCGCGGCAACCGAGTATTTCCCCGCCTGGGCGGCTGCGGCCCTCACCTTGCTGATTTGGGGGCTGGTGGTAAACATGAGCGGGATGCGCCCCCTGATTGTGCCGCTCTCGCCCGCAATCGTTTTTAGTTCCGTTTTACTTTCTTTCCACTCCCTGGGCCAAACCCTGACTCGCCGCATCGAGTGGAAAGGCCGATACATCTCTTGAAAGATGCTTCGATGATGGAAAAAACCTCGATCTGGTGGATGCGGCGCGATCTGCGCCTGAGCGACAACCCGGCGCTTTATGCGGCGCTCGAGGCTGGTTCCGTCATCCCGCTCTTCATCCTCGACCCGAAGTTTGACTCCGCCTCCCCTCGCCGGCGCAACTTCCTCTACGAAGGCCTGCACGCCCTCGACCGAGACCTGCGCGCCCGCGGCTCCTACCTCGTCCTGCGGAGCGGCCCCCCGCTGGAAGTTCTGCGTGCCCTCCTCGCCGAAACCGGCGCCGCCGCCATCTTCGCCGAAGAAGACTTCACCCCCTACGCCCGCGAGCGTGACGCCGCCGTCGCCCGCGCCCTGCCGCTGACCCTCATCCACGGCCAGACCGTCCACCACCCGCTGGCGCTGCTCAAGCCCGACGGTACGCCCTACACCGTCTACACCCCCTTCAGCAAAACCTGGAAAGCCCTCCTGCCCGCCGACCTGACTCCCCTCCCCGCGCCCAAGACCATTCCCACCCCTGCCGGCATCCGCACCGACCCGCTTCCCGCCTTCCAGGCCAATCCTGGTTTCCCGGCCGGCGAAGCCGAAGCCCTCCGCCGCCTAAACCAATTTACCAATTCCCCAATTACCAATTACCATGAATCCCGCAACCGCCTCGACCTCGACGGCACCTCCCGCCTCTCCCCCTACCTCCGCTTCGGCATGATCTCCCTGCGCCAGGCAGTCCACGCCGCACTCCCCTCTCCCTCTGGGAGAGGGGGCGGGGGTGAGGGCGCTGCTACCTGGCTGAACGAGTTGATCTGGCGCGAATTCTACATCTCCATCCTCTACCATTTCCCGCACGTCGCCCACACCGCCTTCAACCCGGGGGAGTGGCTAAACTCGTGGGCTTTTTTGCGAATTTGCCCTTGAAAACAGGTCAAAAGCCCACCCAAATAGCCACTCCCCAACCCGGCGCTTGCAAACATCCCCTGGCGCAATCGAACCTCAGAGTTCGAAGCGTGGAAGCGGGGCGAGACTGGCATCCCGGTGATCGATGCGGCCATGCGTCAACTCGGCGAGACCGGCTGGATGCACAACCGCGCCCGCATGATCGTCGCCTCGTTCCTGGTCAAAGACCTGCTGATTGACTGGCGCTGGGGCGAAGCCTGGTTCATGGAAAACCTGCTCGACGGCGACCTGGCTGCCAACAACGGCGGCTGGCAATGGACGGCCGGTACCGGCACCGACGCCGCGCCGTACTTCCGCATCTTTAATCCCGTGCTGCAATCGCAGAAATTCGACCCCAACGGCGACTACATCCGCAAATGGGTGCCGGAGTTACGCGGGCTGGACGCCAAAGATATTCACGCCCCGTGGGAAAAAGACCTCAAGGTGAGAGGCTATCCCCCCCGCCCGATCATCGAGCGCGACAAAGAACGCACCTTGCAAGCCTACCAGGCTTCCAAAGACGCCCACGCCTTGATAAGCAGGGAACAGCCCTGATACCAGGAAAGGAAAAAATGACTCAGGATTTATTTGCCAAACACAGTTACCTCAACATCGAATCCTTTCGCAAGGACGGAAGGGCCGTCCGCACGCCGGTCTGGTTCGCGGCCGAAGGCGATAGCCTCTACGTCTGGACGCAGGCCGACTCGGGCAAAGCCAAACGCATCCGCCGCAGCGGGCAGATCCGCATCGCCCCCTGCCGCGCCGATGGCTCCCTGCTCGGTGAGTGGATCGAGGCGCAGGCCCGCGCCGACGCCTCGCCCGAAGCCCTTCAGCACGTTCAGACGCTCCTGCGCCGCAAATACGGCCTGGCTTTCCTGTTCTTTCGCCTGCTGGGCCGCGGCCGCCGCTACACTGCCCTCGAAATTCGCCCTGTCTCCTGATACCTGTTTACATCCGTACCTGTCTACCTGTTTACCCTCCTCCAATGAACTTCACCACCCAACCCTACCTCCATGGCGCCTTTTTGTTCTTCTTCGATTGGTACCATGCCGTCCACGTCAAAAAATCTGTGCAATCTGTGTAATCTGTGGATACCCTTAAAGCCTCCCGCAGGTTAGAACAGGGCCGGCAACCAATGCCGGCAACCAATGCCGGCAATCATGGAGACCTCTTCTGGCCTGGACATTGCGCCAAAACCTGCGGGAGGGTAGGCAGTTACATCCAATCTGTGTAATCTGTGGCTCAAAAAGCCCGTCTGAAAGGAGACAACATGAAAGACACCTTACGTCAAATCGCGGTTGTGCTGACCGTCCTGGTCACGATTGTCATCAACATCCTGGCCAATGCCCTGCCCATCAACGGGCTGAACACCGGCGAAATTTCGGACCGCTTCCAGGTCTATTTTGTCCCGGCTGGCTACGTCTTCTCCATCTGGGGGCTGATTTACCTCGGCCTGATCGCCTACGCCGCCTACCAGGCTCTGCCAGCGCAAAAGACCAACCCGCGCCTGCAAGCAACCGGCTGGTGGGTGGTTCTGGGCGGGCTGGCGAACAGCGCCTGGATCTTCCTCTGGCATTACGAACAATTCCCCCTCACCCTGCTCGCCATGCTGACGCTGCTCGCTTCGCTCATCGTCGTCTATCTGCACCTCGGCACAGGCCGCACCTCCGCCCCGCCCGCCGAGACCTGGGCCGTGCGCCTGCCCTTCAGCATTTACCTCGGCTGGATCACGGTCGCCACCGTCGCCAACGTCACCGACGTGCTGGACTACGTGGGCTGGAATCAGTGGGGGTTGAGCGATGGCACCTGGATGATTCTCATCCTGGCGGTCGTGGTGGGCCTGGTGACGCTGGTCAACCTGTCGCGCCGCGATCTGGCCTACGCCGCCGTCATCCTCTGGGCGCTGGCCGGCATTGGCGTCAAGTTCCCGCAGCAAGGCATCGTCACAGCAGCCATCTGGGTTGCCTTCGGCCTGGTCGCCCTGACCCTGGCAGCGGCTTATCTATTCAGGAGAAAATAATTGTTCTGCAAAAATGTACCCCCAGCCCAGAGACGCGAAGAAAAATTTCCCTGAGTTGATCTGCTCAGGCCTGATTCAACCTGTCATCTTCGGGAGCCTCTCGCACCACATACAAAGGCCGCCCCTTGACTTCATCATAAATACGGCCAACATACTCGCCCAGGATTCCCAGCGAAATTAATTGCACCCCGCCCAAAAACAGCACGGAAATAAGGGTCGTCGTCTGACCCTCAAAAAAGTGAGAGCCGGTCACGCGTAAAACCGCTACAATCGGAATGGCAATGATGGCAAGTCCGGCGGCAACAAAACCCACATAGGTAGCCACCTGTAAGGGAAAGTAAGAAAAGCCGGTAATGGCATTCAACGCCAGTTTGAGCATCTTGCTAAACGGGTATTTGGTCTCGCCTGACAGACGGGCAAGACGTTTGTACCTGACCCCAATTTGCTTAAAGCCCACCCACGAGGCCATGCCGCGCAAAAAGCGATGCCGTTCCCGCATTTGATTCATCACGTTGACCACTTTGCGGTCAAGCAGGCGGAAGTCGCCGGTATCCAGGGGAATTTTCACATCTGTAATCCGGAAAATCAGGCGGTAAAACAACGCCGCCGTCACTTTCTTGAACCAGGTTTCGCCCTCCCGCTCAGCACGCACTGCATACACCACTTCATAACCTTCTTTCCATTTTTCAGCCAATTCCAAAATCACCTCTGGCGGGTCTTGCAAATCAGCATCAATGATGACAATCGCCTGGCCGCGGCTGTAATCCAAACCGGCTGTAACCGCAATCTGATGGCCAAAGTTGCGCGCAAAAATCACCTGACGAACGCGTTTGTCCCGCGCGGCCAGTTCGCGAATCCGATCTGTCGAACCATCGGTTGAACCGTCATCCACCAGCACCAATTCCCACGTTTCCCCCGTCGAGTCCATCACTTCGGAAACGCGGCGGTACAGTTCGGGGATGTTATCGTATTCATTGAAAATAGGAGCAACAATCGAGTAAACCGGAGTCTCAGCCACTTACAACCTCTTCTTTAGAAATTTCAGGGTCCGACGGACCAGGCCCGGGGTCGGAAGGAACCGGCAACGATTCGGGGAAAGGAGAAAGCCCCAGAATGCGCCGCCGCAAATAGTCGCCAATCACCGCCATTGAGGCCAGCACCGGCACAATCAATAAAGCCCCCAAAATCCCCCACAATACGGTTGCCAACAAAATCACTACCAGCACCAACCCCTCGTTCATGTGCACACTGCGCCCCATAATGAACGGTCGAATGAGCAAGTTCTTGACGTTAATTAAAACCAGATACACACCCAAGACAATCAAAGCAATCCAGCCGTTTGAGAGGGGAATCCACGTGGAGCCCTCCAGCAGGGCCACGGCTATTGCCAGCAAAACAGCAATGGCCGGACCAATATCCGGAATGATGGTGAGAAAACCGGCCAGCAAGCCCAGCACCAGCGCCCCGGGGATGCCGATCACCGCCCAGGCAATCGTAAAAACAACAAAAACAACAAACATCAAGAGCAACGTGCCGCGTAGGTAATTCAACCAGATGGCACGTATACGCTGGTATAACTCCTGAGCCTCTTCAGCATAATCCGGATGAAAGAGGCTCAACAGCCAGTCGCGAATAAGATGCCACTTGGCCAGGAAAAGGTACGCGCTGACAAGAATCACCAGCGCCCAAAGCGCGCCAAGCGAAGTGGTCTCAATGATTTTAAACATGGCATCTGGCAGCGGAGAGATGACCGTTGTGCGAAAGCGGCTCACCGCCTCGGCCATTTGGTCAAGATAAAAGCGCTGTCCGCCGACAATAACGGGACGGGACAGCAGAAGATCTAACTCATCAAACAAGTCAAGCACATCATTGAAGACAACTTTGATTTCGCTGAAGAATACGGGCATCACCGTAGCCGGCAAGGCTATCAACAGGAGTACAGCAGTAAAAAAGACCAGATTGACAGCCGCCGGGCGTGAAAAATGCGCCCGCCGAACCAGGAAACTAACCGGCGGGTTGAGCAGATATGCCACAAAAGCCGCAATGATGACGGGCTGAAGCGCGCTGCGGATATGCCAGAGAAACAGCGCCAACAGGACAATCAGCAGAATGCCAACAGTATAGCGAAATGGCAAACTCCACTGCTTCATAAGAATTTCTTGAGGGCTTGTAGGGTTGGCTCAATGACCGGGGCCTCAGGGACAGCCTGCATCGCCGCGCGGACATCTTTAAGACCTGAGCCGGTATTCAAGACCAGGACAGGATCATCGGCTCCGACGACCCCCTGGCTGGCTGCCTGGACCAGACCGGCATACGCGGCCGCCCCGGCAGGCTCAACGAAGACGCCTGACGGTCCAAGCGCGGCAATGGCCGCCAAAATATCTTCATCCTTGACCGTGATATAGGTGCCGCCCGTCTCGCGCGCGGCGCGCACCGCACGGACGCCATCGCGCGGCAGGTCCACTGAAATCGAATCGGCAATTGTCTTTGCTGAGACAGGAGTAATCGTCTCTCCACCCGCGCGAAAGGCGTTGGCAATCGCCGCGGAGCCTTCAGCCTGAACGCCGATAATCCGCGGCATACGGTTAATCCACCCCAGGGCATATAAATCTTTGAAGCCTTTATGCAGACCGGAAATGATATTGCCGTCGCCGACCGAGACAAAGATTGTGAGCGGGGGATGTTTGTCCAATGGGTTGTCGGCAGTATGCCAGGAACGGTGTTCATTCAGCCACCATTCCCAAATTTCAAAAGCAGCCGTCTTCTTGCCTTCGGCGGTAAACGGATTGTAGCCGGTATTGCGGCAGTACCAGCCAAATTCGTTTGCTGCCTGAATGGTCAAATCAAAAGCGTCATCATACGTTCCATCAACAAGGATCACTTTTGCGCCAAAGACCAACAGTTGGGCAATTTTCGCCTGGGGCGCTGTTCGCGGTGCGAAGATGACAGCCTTTTGACCAATCGCGGCCGACATCCCGGCCAGCGCCGCCCCGGCATTGCCTGTAGAAGCAGTGACCACTACTTCTGCTCCAATCTCGCGCGCCCGCGCCACAACAATTGCGCTGGCCCGGTCTTTGAATGATGCGGTAGGATTGCGGCTCTCATCCTTCAACCACAGGTATTTGAGGCCCAGCGTTTGGCCCAAACGCGGCAAGGCAAAGACAGGCGTCCAGCCGGCGGCATGCAGGGGGGTTGATTCCCCGCCCGGTTCAGCCACCGGCAACAATGGCAGGTAGCGCCACAACGAAGACTCGTCCCGGCACACCAGGTCATCTGGCTGAAATTTTTTCTGAATGGCGGCGTAATCCAAAACAACATCCAGGTTTCCGCCATCAGAAGGGCAGGTATAGGTTACCTGCCCGGGGAGGTATTCTTTTCCACAAAGCGAACAACGATAGCCAATGAATTTGGTCATGTAAGCATCTCCAGATGATTAATTTTAACCGATTTGGCACTGTCTGCGAGCCACAATTCCATGACGCGGCAAAGCATTCCTCGCCTTTGGGAACAACCAGACCGCGCGCTGTTTCCAACAACAAGGTGATAATGATCATACGGTCTTGTGACAAACAACACTATTGTACAAAGCATCGCAAAGGTAAGATGCATTTAGATATATTCGCCTATCCGAATAAGGTAATTTATGCTCTCTCCCACCCTCATTCAGGAAATTACCCAACTCCACGCCGATTTCTGCTCGGCGCTGGCCGATTCGACCCGCCTGATTTTGCTCTATGCTCTGGCCGATGGGCCGCGCAACGTGTCGGAACTGACGGAGCAACTTGAGTTGCCGCAGCCGACCGTTTCGCGGCACTTGAAGATTCTGCGCGAGCGCGGCATGGTGACGGCTACCCGTCAGGGAATGACGGTGCAATATTCCTTGACCGATGAGCGCATCATCCAGGCATTGGATATTTTACGCGCCATCATGCGCGATCGCATTCAGTACCACGCCAGTCTCATTGCGGCGTAACCGTAGCACATTTTGTAGCACAGGCTTCAGCCTGTCGAAAAAACGTAGGCTTCAGCCTGTCGAAAAAAGCACAGGCTTTCGCCTGTAACAAATTTCTTTACGGAGGAAGAGGATGCAATTCAAACGTTTGACTTTTTGGTTCGTGCTGCTGGGCCTGACGCTGGTGGTTGTCAGCGCCGTTTCGCTGATGAGCGTCCAGCCGGCCAGCGCACAATGTGGTTCGCAGGCTTCGTCCTGTAAGAACTGCCACGAGGTGCAGGGACAGATGCCGGTCAACAACGACGGGACGGGCTGGCATCAGTCGCATGCTTTCGGCGATTTCTGCTACATCTGCCACGCGGGCAATCAGCAGGCCACCGATGCGGCCGCTGCCCACACGGGCATGGTGCCGCCGCTGGAGGATATTCAGGCTTCCTGTCAGCAGTGTCACGTGAACGATTTGCAGGAACGCGCTCAGGTGTATGCGGACGCGCTCGGGGTGGCGATCGGCTCGGGTTCCGGCGGACAGGCTCCGGCGGGGAACGAACCGGCGGATCCGGCCACGGAATCCGCTCCGGCGGCCGCGGCGGTCAGTCAGTGCAACGAAGTTGTGGTGGATGATCCCAATCTGGTGGATTACGCCGCTCACTACGAGCAGACCGTTCTGGGCAAGAAGCCGGTCAATTGGGGCAATATCATCCTGCTGGTGATGATTGCCGGTATTGTGGTCGGCGGCGGCGGGTATGTCATCACCCGCGAGAAACTGGTCAGCGTGAAGTTTGGCGATACCAAAGCGGTGGATGCCGAGTATCCGGCCGATGTGGTGGATATGCTGCCCAAGATTGCCGGGCTGAAGGCAAGCACCCGCAAGTCGCTGGAGAAGGTGCTGGCGCACAAGAAGGCCGATAAGGCGCTCGACCTGCTGGATACGATTTTGTCTGAAGAGGAGTGAACCATGAAAGCCATCTGGAATTACATCCGCAGAGAAGAATGGTCGCCCTATATCGCCGGGGTTTTGCTCGGTGTGGTGGGCATTCTGGCGGTGTGGATTAACAACAGCCTGCTGGGCGCTTCGGGCGCGTTTGAGAACCTGGTGGGCATTATCGGTAAGGCAATTGCGCCGAGTTTGTTCGACAACATGTACTTCAACTTCGTCATGCCGGCCGAGATTACCACCAATGTCATCTTGCTGTTGGGCATTTTCTTCGGCAGCATGCTGGCGGCGTTGACCAGCGGCACGCTCAAGTTCCGCGTGAACGATAACGAGCAATGGAAGAAAATCTACGGGCCGCAACTGTGGAAGCGCTGGCTGCTGCTTTTCGTGGGCGGCATTATCCTGGAGTACGCTTCGGGGATTGCCGGCGGCTGCACCAGTGGCCTGGCGATTTCGGGCGGCATGCTGCTCGACCCGGCGGCGTTCCTGTTCATTGCCGGGATGTTCGCTTCGGGCATCGTGACGGCAAAGATTATCTACGGCAAGCGCTATTAGGAGGTAGCCATGACTTCGTTTATTGTTGCTTTCGTGCTGGGCCTTGCCTTCGGCTTTGCGCTCAATAAGGCCGGGCTGACCAAGTATCACAAAATCGTCAATGTCTTCCGCTTCACCGATATGGCGGTGCTGAAGTTCATGATGACGGCCCTGGTAGTCGCCATGGCGGGACTGTACGCCCTGCGCGGCCTCGGCCTAGTGACTTTCCCGGCGCCTCCGGCGACCTATGTGGTCGGCAACCTGGTGGGCGGCCTCATCTTCGGCGTGGGCATGGCGATGGCCGGTTTCTGCCCCGGCACAGCCGCCGCCGGCGCAGGAGATGGCAAACTGGATTACATCATCCCCGGCGTGCTCGGCTTCCTGACCGGCGCGGCCATCTACGGCCTGACCTATCAGCAGGTGCAGCCGGCCATCATGGCCATCGCCAACTATGGCAATGTGGTCATCCCCGACCTGTGGAATCTCAGCCCCTTCCTGACCGTTTTGCTCTTTGCCTTCATGTCGCTCTTCCTGTTCTATATGATTGACCGGGCAGGGTGGCAGAGGAAGAGCAGTGATCAGTGATCAGTAATCAGTTATCAGTAATCAGTGGATACTGGTGAAAGACTGATCACTGAAAACTGAAGGCTGGAGTTACCTATGACCCAAACCATCTCACGACGAGATTTTCTGAAACTAGGCGCGGCGGCGGGCGCGGCGCTGGCGACCGGCAGCCTGCTCCCGGCTCCGGTGGCCGAGGCGGCCCGTCAGGCCGGGTTCCTCGACTCGAAGGGCAACGGCTACATCCCCAGCATGTGCGAGATGTGCGTCTGGCGCTGCGGCTTGATTGCCAAGGTCAAGGATGGGCGCGTCGTCAAACTGGACGGCAACCCGGAGCATCCGCACTCGCGCGGCAACCTGTGCCCGCGCGGCCAATCGGGCCTGATGAACACCTACGACCCCGACCGCGTCCTGACCCCGCTCATCCGCGTCGGCAAGCGCGGCGAGGGCAAGTTCCGCAAGGCATCCTGGGACGAGGCGCTCGACCTGGTTGCCAGCAAGATGCTGGAAATCAAGGACAAGTATGGCCCGGAGGCAATGGTCTTCTCGACCACCCACTGCCTGACCCAGCCGCAGTTCGAGAACCTGCTCTATGCTTACGGCTCGCCCAACTACGGCACGCAGCGTTCGCTGTGCTTCAATGCCATGATCACCGCCTTCCAGTTGACCTACGGTGTTGAAGAGCCCGCCCGCCGCTATGACAATGTCGAATTCATTCTGATGGTGGGACGCAACCTGATGGAGGCCATTTCGACCTCCGAGACAGGCGAACTTGCTCGCGCCCTCGACCGCGGTGCCAAACTGGTCTACCTCGACCCGCGCTACACCAAGACGGCTGCCAAGGCCAGCGAGTGGATTCCCATCCGCCCCGGCACCGATGCGGCTTTCCTGCTGGCGATGATCAACGTCATCGTGACCAACCAACTGGCAGATTGCGACTTCGTCAAGCAATATGTCGTCGGCTGCGATAACATCCAGGACGAAATGAAGAAGTACACCCCGCAGTGGGCCGAACAGATTACCGGCGTGCCGGCCGAGACCATTGAACGGATTGCCCGCGAATACGCCGGCGCCAAAAAGTGTGCCATGGTGCATCCCGGCTGGCGGACTTCCAACTTCGTCAATTCCTTCCAGACCGAACGGGCGATTGCCACGCTCAACGCTTTGAGCGGCACCGTGCTGCGGCCGGGAGGCTGTCTCTCGGCCGAACTGATGGCCGAGGGCGCCGGGCTGGGCGTACCGCCTCAGCCGCCCTATCCGCGCATCTCAGCCCTCCGCCTGGACGGCGTGCCGTGGAAGTACCCCCTCGTGCCGCTCAAACTGGGCGTCTTCCAGGAACTGCGCGACAACATCTTGCGCGGCGAACCGTATCAGGCGCACGGCTGGTTCATCTCACGTCAGAATCCCATCCTTGCCCTGCCTGACCGCAACAAGACCCTCCAGGCCTTCGGCAAGATGGATTTCATCGTCACTATTGATATCCTGATGAACGACACCGCCTGGTTCTCGGACGTGGTACTGCCCGAAGCCTCCTACCTGGAGCGTTACGACCCGCTCCTGCCGGTGGACGGCAGAGCCTTCATCCGCCAGCCGGTCATCGAGCCGCAGGGCGAAGCCAAATCCACACTCTGGATTTACAAACAACTCGGCGAGCGCCTGGGCATTGGCGAATACTTCCAGTATGAAGACGAAGAAGACTTCCTGCGCCAGCAACTTAAGCCGCTCGGCGTCAGTCTGGAAGAAGTCAAGGCCAAAGGTTATGCCAAACTTCCAGAAGAAGAGAAAAACGACGAAATTACGTTCAAGACGCCATCCGGCAAGATTGAGGTCTATTCCGAAACGCTCAAGAACGCCGGCTTCTCACCCTGGCCAACCTGGGAGGAGCCGCCCATGCCCGGCGAAGGGGAGTTCTACCTGCTGACCGGCAAGGTGGCGCAGCACACGCAGTTCGGCACGCAGAACAATCAACTGCTGCACAAATACGCCGACGAGCCGCGCCTGTGGATGAACGCCAAAATCGCCGCCCAAAAAGGCCTGAAAGACGGCGACTGGGTGAAAGTGACCAGCAAGGTCGGCAGCGTCCACATCCGCCTGAAGGCAACCGAAGCCATCCGCCCCGACTGCGTCTATATGACCCCCGGCTACGGTCACATCTCCAAGGGGTTGACCACCGCCTACGGCTACGGCGCCAGCGACTCGGTCCTGCACGAGACGTACACCGATCCCATCAGCGGCAGCCAGGCCCTCAGCCAGACCTTCGTCACGGTGGAAAAGGCGTAGAGGTGAACTATGACTGAAATCAAACATCATGCTTACCTGTTCGATGCCACCCGCTGCATTGACTGCCGCGCCTGCATGGTGGCCTGCAGCGTGGAAAACAACATCGAAATGGACAAGACCCGCATCTGGGTATCTGGCGTGGGCGTCAAGGGCGAGTTTCCCAACCTGCAGCGCGCCACGATGGTCTATCACTGTATGCACTGCGAGCATCCCGACTGCATGTCGGCCTGCCCGGTGGGCGCCTACAGCAAACGCCCCGACGGCCCGGTGGTCTACAACCCCGAAAAGTGTATCGGCTGCCGCTACTGCATGAACGCCTGTCCCTTCGGCGTGCCGCACTTCGACTACGACAAGGGCATTGTGGAAGGCGCATTCATTGACAAATGTACCTTCTGCCCGCAGCGCATTGACGTTGGTGAAGAACCCGCCTGCGTGCACACCTGCCCCACCGACGCCCTGGAATACGGCGAACGCGAGGAACTGCTGAAGAAGGCCCACGAGCGCATTGCTGCCCATCCTGAGCGCTATATCCAGCACGTCTACGGCGAATTCGAGAACGGCGGCACCTCTTACCTCATCATTTCGCACGTTCCCTTCGAGGAACTCGGCCTGCCGACTCTGCCGGAGAAGCCCATCAACGAAGTCAGTGAGACGGCGGTCGGCCTGACCCTGCCGGTCGCCCTGGGGTGGGGCGCGGCGCTGACGGCGGTCACCGTGGGCGTCTCGCTGCTCAAGAAGAAGTCCGCCGCAGAGGACGAGGCAGAAAAGAAACCGGAGGCAGAGAAATGAAACTGAACATCACCATTCAACCGCGCTTCCGCATCGGCTTATTCCCGCTGACGCTGCTGGTTTTCATGGGCATTGCCGCCTTCATCGCCCTGTGGCGTTACATCTACGGCATCGGCGCCATTAGCAACCTGAGCAACTCCTACCCCTGGGGCTTCTGGGTCAGTTTCGACCTGTTTACCGGCATTGCCATCAGCAGTGGCGCGTTCGTCATCGCTTCGCTGGTCTATATCTTCGGGCTGGAGCAATTTCGTCCGCTGGTGCGCCCGACGCTGGTTACGGCGCTGCTGGGCTACGTCATGGAAGGCATGGCCCTGCTGGTAGAACTCGGTCAGCCGCACCGCATCTGGTACTTCCTGCGCTACCAGAACTTCACCTCCTTCCTGCTCTTCATCGGCCTCTACGTGATGATCTACATCGTCGTGCTGACGGTGGAATTTGCCCCGGCTGTATTTGAGCGGCTGAAGTGGGACAAGGCCGCTGCCCTGCTCAAACGCTGGATGAAACCGGTTGTCATCTTCGGGGCGGTCATCTCGACCCTGCACCAGGCCTCGCTTGGCTCGCTGCTGCTCATTCAGCCGGCCAAACTCCATCCGCTCTGGTGGACGCCGTGGATCCCGCCGCTGTTCTTCGTCTCGGCGGTTGCCATCGGCCTGGCGATGACCATCTTCGAGTCGTCCATGACCTCGCGCTACTTCAAACGCGCCCTGGAGACGCATCTGCTCGAAAAACTGGCCCGCGGGCTGCCCTTTGTGCTGGGCTTTTATCTGGTGATGCGCTTCGTCCAGTTGACGCTGGAGGGCAAACTCTCGCTGCTCTTTGCCAGCGGCGGGATGAGCCTCCTGTTCTGGGCCGAAATCCTGATCGGCGTGTTGCTGCCCATCGTCTTGTTCTCCTTCAAACGGGTGCGCACCAGCCCCGGCAGCCTGTTGACCGGCGCCCTGCTAACCCTGGCCGGGATGATCCTCAACCGCTTTGATGTCAGTTGGTTCGCCGTCAAACACTACGACCCGCTCACCTATGCCCCGGCCTTCATGGGCAAAGTGACCTACTTCCCCTCCATCACCGAAATCCTGGTCTCGGTGGGCATCTTCTCCTTCGGCATCCTGGCCTTTGGCCTGGCGGTCAAGTACCTGCCGGTTTTGGAGCCGGAACATCACGGGGCGCACGCCGGAGACTGACATCCCGCTTCGTTCCTGACCCTCGACCCGCCTCCGTTTCAACGGGCTTTTGCCCACGCTGACGACCCTCCCGCTGAGCAGGCGGGAGGGTTACAATTAGGAAAGAGTACAATTAGGTACACAGGTGACACGTACACAGGTACACAGGTAGACAGGTAACAGGTACACAGGTAGACAGGTAACAGGTACACACGGAACACTGCTCACTGACGACCGACGACCGACGACTCCCCTCAAAAATGCGTCCCAACTTCTTCCACCACCTCCACCCGCCCACCATCCCCGCCGAACAGGCGCGCTGGCGTCACACCCTCGGCGCAGGCGGAACGGCCGTCTTCCTGGTGCTCGTCCTGCTCGTGACCGGCATCCTGGAGATGTTCTACTACGTCCCCAACCCGCAAGAAGCCGCCCTCTCGGTACAGCGGATCACGTATCACGTCCCCTATGGCTGGCTGATTCGCAATCTGCACTACTGGGCCGCCCAACTCTTGCTCATCTTCGCCTCGCTTCACCTGCTGCGGGTGGTCTTCACCGCTGCTTATGGGCCGCCGCGCCGCTTCAACTACCTGCTCGGCATGGGGCTGTTCGTGCTGGCCTTTCTGCTCGACTTCACCGGCTACATCCTGCGCTGGGACGTGGAGGTCTGCTGGCCGCTCGTCACCGGCACCAACCTGCTCAAGACCATTCCCCTTATCGGCGACTTCCTCTTCCGCCTGGCCGTCGGCGGCGAAAATGCCTGCGAAAGCGCCCTCCTGCGCTTTTACACCTGGCACATCTTTGCCCTGACCCTGCCGGTGGTCATCCTGGGCGTCTGGCACGCCTTCCGCGTCCGCCGCGATGGGGGCATCGCCGTCCCGCCGCCGGCCCTGCGTCCCAACCCGGAGCGCATCAGCCGCTTCGAGTTAGTTCGCCGCGAAGTACAGGCCATGCTCATCGTCGGCGCGGCGCTCGTCGTCCTCTCAGTGCTTTTCCCCGCCCCCATCGCCCCTGCCATGATCGGCCAGCCGGTTCTCACCGAAGAGGCCCGCGCCCCCTGGTTCTTCCTCTGGGTGCAGCAACTGCTCAAATGGGGCGACCCCTTCGTCTTCGGCGTGCTGATTCCCTTTGCCATTCTGCTTGCTCTCATCCTCATCCCCTACATCTTCCCTCCCCCCGCCCCGCAAGACGTGGGGCGCTGGTTCCCGCCCTCCAACCGCCTCGCCCAGGTGGTGATTACACTGATTGCAGTGTTTATTCTTGTTCTCACACTCGTGAACAGGTAAACAGGTAAACAGGTATCAAGATAACCCAACCAATTCCCACCCCCTCCTCACTGCCCACACCTAACTGACCACTGCCCACTGATCACTGATTACTGATCACCGACCCCAATGCGTCGTTCCCTCGCTTTTTCCGCCCTCCTCCTTTTTGTCACCCTGCTTTTCGCCTGGTGGAAGTCGGCCCGCGCCCCGCAGCCGGTTGTCCTGACCCCCGTCCTGACCGGCGAACCGGAATACTGCCTCACCTGTCACGCCGACCTGCCCGAAATCAGCCCCTCCCATCCGGTGGACGTGTTCGGCTGCGTCATCTGTCACGGCGGCGAGCGTCTCGCCCTCGACGCCGACCTGGCCCACGCCACCCTGCGCGGCGGCGCCAATCCCTCCGACCTGAGCGTAGTCGAAGCCTCCTGCGGCGGAGGCAACTGTCACTCCGGCAGCGAAGCGGCGGGACGTGACCACATCCAGCGCGTGCTGACCAGCGTCCAGGCCACCTACGCCGGCGCGATTGCCAGCATCCGCTTCACCTTCGGCGCCCAACCCGACCTGCAAGCCTACCTCGGCATCCAGGCCGTGACCGACGACCAGACCCTCACCGGAATCTCCTCGCTGGCTGCCTTCGACCCTCAGGCCGAAACCCATCCCTCCATCCAGAAATTTGGGCAGGAATGTCTCACCTGTCACCTGTGGGCCGAACCGCGCCAGGGCGAAGCCTACGCCCGCTTCACCGGCTGCGCCGCCTGCCATACGCCTGCCCCCCTCTTCAGTTCTCCCCCCATTTTCGGAGAAAATGGGGGGAGCCAGAGGGGGGTCCACCGCCTCACCACTGCCATCCCCTACACCCAATGCAACACCTGTCACAACCGCGGCAACTACGACCTGCGCACGATGACCTTTGTCGAGCGCACCGACCAGCCCACCACCCGCATCGAAGACTACTATCAGCCGATTGCCCAATTTGTCCTCTGCGAATGGACCCTCGACTGCGTGGACTGTCATACCCGCATCGAAGCCATGGGCGACGGCGACCTGCACCCCAACCAGGCCAGCATCCAATACGTCCAGTGCAAAACCTGTCATGGCACGCCGACCGAACTACCCCTCACCAAAACCCTCACCGACCCCGAAGACCTGGCCTTCAAACTGGCCTTCCTCAACCCCGTCATTGACCTGCAACTCGGCGACACCATCCTCATCACCGAGCAAGGCGAGCCGCTCTGGAACATCCGCCTGCTCCCCTCCACCGATGGGGGTGAGGGCGAGGGCATCACCTATGAAATGTACGGCAAAGCCACCCGCCAATACTTCACCTTCCGCCCCGTGATGGGCAGCGGCTGCCAGCAATCGGGCGAAAACCAGTCCTCGGCCTACTGTCACACCTGCCACGCTGTGGAGCGACATGTCCACCCTTAACCGCCGCGACTTTCTCAAACTGCTGACCGGCGGACTGCTCACCCTGAGCGGGATGCTCGGCCTGGGCGCGATTCTGCGCTTCCTGAGTTACACCCCCGAAACGGTCCGCCGCAGCCAATTCGACCTCGGGCCTGCTGACCGTTACCCCCTCGGTTCGCGCACTCTGATCGCCTCCATCCCGGCCCTGCTCATCCACGACGAGACCGGATTCCGCGCCCTCAGCCTGGTCTGCACCCACCTCGGCTGCACGGTCGAGACGGCCGAAGGCGGCTTCGCCTGTCCCTGTCACGGCTCGCGCTTCGACCCCTCCGGTCAGGTGACGCGCGGTCCGGCCGGCGCCCCGCTCGCCTGGCTGCGGGTGGAGGTCAACGAGGCGGGGAATGTAATCATCTACCCGGAGGAATGACGATGAAAAGAACGCTCTACATTCTCCTGGCTGTCTTGTTGCTGGCGGTCCTTGTCCTCCTGATCGCCCGTCCGCGCTGGTACCTGAACCTGACCAAGCGGGTAGAAATCTCCCCTGAAACCGGCGCGGCGCTGGTGGAGAAATACGAATGCCGCAAATGTCACATCGTCGGCGGGCAGGGCGCCCTCTACGCCCCCAACCTCGACAAATCCATCACCTACCTGACCAATGAGGCCCTGACCACCTGGCTGGCCGACCCGCGCGCCATGCGCCCCAACACCCCCATGCCCAATTTTCACCTTTCGGATAGCGAAATCCAGGCCATCCTGCTATACCTCAAAGCAAACCCGTAGGGCGGGTTTTGTTTATTTGCAAAGAAGTTAACTGCCCCTCTCCTGGCGCCTTTGCTCCCTTGCGTCCTTGCGTTTCTGAACCAACCTCCCCGCGCCTTTGCTCCTTTGCGTCCTTGCGTTTCTAAACCCACCTCCGTGCGCCTTTGCTCCTTTGCGTCCTTGCGTTTCTAAACCCACCTCCGTGCGCCTTTGCTCCCTTGCGCCTTTGCGTTTCTGAACCAACCTCCCCGCGCCTTTGCTCCCTTGCGTCCTTGCGTTTCTAAACCCACCTCCCTGCGCCTTTGCTCCCTTGCGTCCTGGCGTTTCTAGAATCCCTCCCGCCTTTCTCCCCATATCAGGTAGAATCACGCCATGCGAAAACGCATGGTTTTTCTTCTGCTTCTCTTCCTCCTGGCGGCTTGCTCGCCCGGTGTGAAACCTGCCGCAACCGTCAACCTGAGCGACCTCTCTCCCCTCCCCACGCCCGCCCTGGAGCAAACCCCGCTGCGGGTGGCGGTGGCCTCGGTCATCTCGCCGCAAGGCACGGTTGAATCGTATTCTCTCCTGCTCGATTACCTTAGCCAGAAACTGGAGCGTCCGGTCGAACTCGTCCAGCGCCGCACCTACCTGGAGGTCAACGACTTGATTGAACAAGGCGGCGTGGACTTGGCTTTCGTCTGCACCAGCGCCTACATCGTCGGTCACGAAGATTTCGGCATGGAACTGCTCGCCGCCCCTCAGGTGAACGGCGAGACGGTCTATCACGCCTATCTCATTGTACCGGCCAATAGCCCGGCGCGCGATATCGCCGACCTGCGCGGCAAAGTCTTTGCCTTCACTGACCCCATCTCATTCACCGGGCGCGCCTACCCCACCTCGCTGGTGGAGCAACTCGGCACAACGCCCGAAGCCTTCTTCAGCCGCACCTTCTTCACCTACAGCCACGACGAGGCCATTTACGCCGTTGCCAACGGTCTGGCCGATGGCGCCAGCGTGGACAGCCTGGTGTACCAATACGCCCTGGGGCGCGATCCCGCCCTGGCAAAAAAGGTCAAGGTCATTCACCAATCGCCGCCTTTTGGCATCCCGCCGGTGGTAGTCAACCCCGCCCTGCGCCCGCAGGTCAAGGCCGAATTGCAATCGCTCTTGCTGGATATGGCCCAAGACGCTGAAGCTCAGGCCGCCCTGCGCGCCATTGGTGTGGAACGTTTTGTGCTCATCTCCGACGAAGCCTATGCCAGCGTCCGTTCAATTATGCAAGGTGTCTCCCTTCCCGCTCAGCCATGAAAAATGCCCTTGCCGCTCTGTGGAATCGCCTGTGGCCGCTCATTTCCGCCGTCAGTGTGCGCGTCAAAGTGATGGGCATGGCGCTGGGGTTGGTGTTGCTGCTCGGCAGCGGCATTCTCTGGCAGGTGCGCGCCTCCCTCACCCGCACCCTGCAAACCCAACTCCAAACCGAGAGCATCACCACTGCCAGCGACCTGGCCGCCCGCGCCGTTGACCCCATCCTGCTCAACGACCTGGTGGCCCTCCGCCGCCTGCTGGACGAGACCCAGGCCAACAACCCCGATCTGCGCTACGCCTTTGTCATAGACAAATATGGCCAGGTGTTGGTGCATACCTTTGGCAGCGGCTTTCCTCTGCCCCTGTTGGAGGCTAACCGCTTAACTGCGGACCAGTCCTCGCAGACTTTGGTATTGCAAACCGAAGACGGCCTGGTGTGGGATACTGCCGCGCCGATTTTCGACGGCCGTGCCGGGGTGATGCGCGTTGGCATCTCCGATTCCCGTTTGCGGCAGGAAATTAACCTGGTCAGCGGGCAAATTCTGCTTATGATGGTGCTGGTCTCGGCGGTGGGGGTTTTGACTGTCACCTTCCTCACCTTCGTTCTCACCCGTCCGCTGCGCGATCTGGTAGAGGCCACCCGCCGCGTGGCACAGGGCGATTTTTCGCCGCGCGTGCCGCGCTGGGCCGAGGACGAAATCGGTGACCTGGCCGAGGCTTTCAACGCCATGACCGCCGAACTGGGCCGCGCCGATGAAGTCCGCCGCGAGCGCGAACAACTGCGCCGTCAACTGCTCGAAAAAGTGATTGCCACCCAGGAAGAAGAACGCCGCCGCATTGCCCGTGAACTGCACGATAGCACCTCCCAGAATCTCACCTCGCTCATGGTCGGCCTGAAGAACCTCAAAGCCATCTGCCACGATCCCCGCCTGAACGTCCAGGTGGAGGAACTGCGCAGCGTAGCCGCCGCAACGTTGGAAGAAGTGCATGACATTTCGGCCCGTCTTCGCCCGCGCATCCTGGATGACCTCGGCCTGCCTGCCGCCCTCGAGCGGCTGGCCCGCGAATGGCAGGCGCGGCACCAAATTCCGATCGACTTGCTCATTCACATCGGCCAGGAACGCCTGCCCGGCCCGCTGGAAACGGCCATCTACCGCATTGTGCAAGAATCGCTCACCAACGCGGCCCGCTATTCAGGGGCGCGCAACGTCTCGGTGCTGGTGGAGCGGCGCGGAACAGACCTGATTGCCCTGGTGGAGGACGACGGTCAGGGCTTTGACCCCTACCGTGACCCCGGCGACCGGCACCTTGGCCTGGAGGGAATGCGCGAGCGCGCCGAACTGCTCGGCGGCAAACTGACCATCGAAAGCGCCCCCGGCAAAGGCACGAGCATCCACGTTCAAATCCCCATCCCCCCTCTCCCCCTGGGAGAGGGCCAGGGTGAGGGCCACCCTTCTCCCGCTGGGAGACCCCCTGACGGGGGCAGGTGGGCCGGGGGTGAGGGAAACCCATGACCACCATCCTCCTCGCCGATGACCACGCCGTGCTGCGCGCCGGCCTCAAACTGCTGCTCGAAAGTCAGCCCGACCTGCGGGTGGTGGGCGAAGCCTCCAGCGGGCTGGAAGCCCTCGACCTGGCTGCCCGCCTGCAGCCCGATTTGCTCCTGCTCGACCTTTCCATGCCCGGCCTGGGCGGACTGGAAGCGCTCCCCGCCCTGCGCAAGGCTGCCCCGGCGGCCAAAATCCTGATTCTGACCATGTACGACGACCCGCAATACCTGCGCGCCGCCCTCAAAAACGGCGCAGCGGGCTATGTCCTTAAAAAGGCCGCCGATGCCGAACTGATTTCTGCCATTCGCGCCGTGCTGCGCGGCGAGATGTACGTTCACCCCTCGCTCACCCGTGCCCTGCTCGACGACATGCTGCCCAAGCCCCAAACCGCCCCCGATGCCTGGGAGACGCTCAGCGAGCGCGAGCGTGAAGTGCTGCGCCTGGTAGCCCTGGGACACACCAGCGCCGAAATCGCCGAACGCCTGAACCTGAGCGCCAAAACGGTCGAAACCTACCGCGCCCGCGGCATGGAAAAACTCGGCCTGACCAACCGCGCCGCCCTGGTGCGCTTTGCGCTGCAAAAGGGGATTTTGGGGGAGTAGAGGGGGCCTCTGACCTGTTCACACGCAAAAAAAAACAAACATCCCAAAGGCTGGACTGCCCCCTTCGGGACGGCCGATGCAGAACGTAGCACAGGTTTCCAACCTGTTCCTTCGGGACGGCTGATGCGGCACGTAGCACAGGTTTCCAACCTGTTGACGCACGTGGGGCAGGTCTCTGACCTGCCACGCGCCAGCAGCGACCGAAACACCCCCTCCGCCTGCCGCTCTGCCTCCGCCATGCGTCGCCTGCCAAACCTGCAAGTTGGTTTGTTCAGCGCTCTATTCCCTATTTCTTCTCGATATACTTCACCCCCTCCAACCCTTTGAAATGCTCATCCTGCGTCCAGAGCGTGGCGTTGTGAGCGCGGGCGGTGGCAAGGATGATGCTGTCTGCCAGGGGGAGTTTCAATTCGTAAGAAAGTTCGGCAGCAAGCAGGGCGAGGTTGTCGTCCAGGTCAATTACACGCCCTTCTTGCATCTGGGCAATCGCTTCAAGCGCGTCATCCCTGTTCCTTTCAAGCAAGACGCGTTTGAACACTTCAAATAGGCTGATGGTGGGTACGAGAACTTCCCTTGTATTCTCAATGACGGGCGCGAAAAAGTCTGCGTTACTGCCGTTGATGAAATATTCCAGCCAACCCGATGAATCGACAACGTTCATACGCGGTCTTCCTCTTCGCGCTCGATGTCGCTGCTCATTCCTTTGAGAAATCCGCGTGCTTCTTTGATGTCCCGTACAGGAACGATCTCAAGGCGGTTGCCGTAAATGATGAATCGCACTTTTTGCCCTGGCTTGACGTTCCACTTTTCCCGAATGGCGCGGGGAATAACGACCTGGTATTTTGATGAAATTGTTGCAGTATCCATATCTTACTTCTCCTTATCGAACAATAAATCGTAAGATAATTATACTGCCATTTGGTTCGCAAACTCAACTACATTTCAAACGAACATCCCAAAGGCTGGACCGAATCCTTCGGGACAGGTGATGTGAATACACGGAGGGCAGGTCTGTGACCGGCCAGGCGCCACCGGAACATCCCCTCCGCCATGCGCCGCCGTCGCGAAGCACCCCTGGAGCGCAGCAGAAGGGGCAGTGACTCGACCGGCGCCACGACGCGCGTTGAAGATACCCGAAGCAGAACGGAGGGGCAAAGTCTTCTTGGAGGGAAAGCGGGGGAACAGGGATTGCGGAGTGTTATTCCTTGTGTTCCCGTTCAAGCGCCTGCAGGATTACCGCAAGGACGTTGTCAATATTTTTCATCATATCGCTATTCCAAAAGCGCAGGACGGTGTAGCCGAGCGAGTTCAGGTATTGGGTTCTTTCCTTGTCGTATTCTTCCTGCTCCAAATGCTGGCTGCCGTCCAGTTCGATAATGAGTTTCTTGCGGGGGGCACAAAAATCAGTGATGTATCTTCCGATGGCATGTTGTCTGCGAAAGTGGATGCCATCTGCGCGCATGAGACGCAAGTATGCCCACAATTTTCTCTCGGCGGGCGTGGTTTGTTTACGCAGTTCGCCCGCCTGATGGAGTATCTTCGGTGTGGATCTTCTCGGCGGCATGGTGATTCCTGTTCTGGCCCTACCCCAGCCTTCCCCAAATCCCAAAGGATTTGGGGAGGATGCCCGCAAGGGCGGGTAGGGCTATGCCCCAAAACTCTCCGCCAGCAGGGACTGGAACAACCCCTCCGCTTGCCGCTCCGCCTCCGCCATGCGCCGCCGCAGCCCCTCGACCCGCGCCACGACGCGCGCAAATTCTTCTTGCAGGGGAAGCGGGGGGACAGGGATTGGTGTATCAAGAATAATTCCATCACTCACGGCGGGATAATTTGCGCCAGTCTCGTTTTGAACCAGATGGTCAATGAAGTATTGCGACTGGACAATAGCAAAAAGGTACTCCGAAGTTATTTTTTTTGTATCTGGTCGAAGCACACAAAAGCCCGTTGAGGCAATTTGATTATCAAGATGTTCTGGAACTTTTGCCACAGCGTTTAGATTTGGGCGCACAGTGGACACCAGAATATCATTGGCGGAAATATGTTTCCTTGCTCGGCTCGGTGCATCTTCTGTTTTCAATAATTTCGGCTCAACAATCGTTTTGCTTTGTCTGTCAATTGAAGTTATATCAACATACCAAAAGTCAGAACAACCCAACAATTGGGGATTCATTTGTTTTGTGGGTTTTACAAATTCGCCAATTACTTCAACATCCCATTTCTTTGAGTTTATCTTTGGATCCCCAAACATCTCCAAAAATACGGACTGGAGCAGGGAGTCGGCGAGTCCGCGCGCGGTGCGCCGCAGTTGACGGAGACGGTCCGCCCGCGCCAGCAGGGACGCTATCCGCTTTTGCTCGGTCAGCGGGGGGAGGGGGATTTTTTGTTCATAAGCATCTTCTCGATTCAAGCCAGGAACAGCGGCAGATTTATTCAATCGTGTTAGATCGAGTGCTTTCAACGTGTAATAAAGCCAAGTGAAATCACAAGGTACTTTTGTTTTTTCAACGTAATAAGTTGTGTCAATTGCCCAACAAGGAACTTTGCTCAAATGAACTTCACCTATTGAGCCTTTTCTGCCAATGATGAGCGTTTCACCTTTTGTAATTGCTTCATCGTGCCAGCCAACAATTCCATTTGAGCCGTAAACAGGAACGTTGCCACCTTTGCGATCAGTTTCTTTCAAACTATCGCCATAAACAAAGTCGCACACTTCGCCAAGTGGAACAAGTGGATATTTCATCTCATCATCCAAAACCGTCCCGAAGGTTCGTGCAGAAAATGCATATCGCCAAAATAAAACCTTCGGGACGTTGTACTACTCACCATTCACCAACTTCCCAAGTTCCCGAATCTCGTCCAACATCACCTGCTCCAACCGCGCCAGGCGTTCCAGCGTCACCACAGGCCTTTCGTGATACGCCGCATCCGCTTCCACCCGGCGATAGCGGCTGGCGGAGAGGTCGTAGTTATTCGCCCTCACCTGTTCCTTCGTCACCCAAAACTGGCGGGTCAGGCGGTCGAGTTCCCCTTGCAGGGGAGAGATTTGAGATTGGAGATGGGAAAGTCGTTGCTGCACTTCGGCAAGTTCCGCCGCGTGCTTGCCATCGCCGTTCAACGCCTGCTCAAAGGTCAAGCGATTGACTTCCGCTTGCAACGTCAGGCGTTCCTCCTTCAACGGCGCCAACGCCGCGCGCAGTTCCACTACTCTCTGCTCTCTCTTCTCTACAAACTTCTTGTCGAAGCGGTTCTTCCAACATTCCAAAATATCGGGGATGTCGTTCTCGTCAATCTTCACGCGCTTGTCGTCCAGCGAAAAGCCATCGTGCGCCATGTCGTAGAACCAGATGCGTTCCGTCTGCGCGCCTTTGGTGAAGAGTAACACCGCCGTGCTGACCCCCGCGTAGGGCTTGAAGACGCCCGAAGGCATCGAGACCACGCCATCGAGCCGATTCTCTTCGATGATTTTCCTGCGAATCTCCACATGCGCGCGGGACGAGCCGAACAAGACGCCGTCAGGCACAATCACCGCCGCGCGTCCGCCCATATCGAGCGCGCGCAAAATCAGGTGCAAAAAGAGCAGTTCGCTCTTGGTCGTGTCGTTGGGCAGGTCGGGATGAATCGTGCCTTTGTCCACCGCGCCTTTGAAGGGCGGATTCATCAAAATCACATCGTACTCGCCCGTGTCGTTGAAATCCTTCGAGAGCGTATCGCCGTAAAAGAACTGCGGCTGCTGAATGCCGTGCAGCATCAGGTTCATCGAGCCGATGCGCAGCATGGTCATGCCCGAGTCGTTGTCGAAGCCGCGCAGGTATTTTTTGCTTTGCATGAACTTGCGCTCGTCGGGCGTCAGCAGGTCGCCGATGAGATGATGCGGCAGTCCGTCCGCGTCATATTCCAGGATGTTCGGCGATGTGGCTTTCTCCAGAATGTACTGGTGCGCGTTAATCAAAAATCCGCCCGTGCCAGCCGCCAGGTCGCCAATGCGTTCCTTCGGCTTGGGGTCGAGCATCTGCACCATCATGCGGATGATGTGGCGCGGCGTGCGGAACTGTCCGTTGCGCCCCGCGATGCTCAAATGACTGAGCAGGTACTCGTACAGGTCGCCCTGCACGTCCTGATTCTGCTGGCTGATTTCCATCTGGTCAATCAGATTCACCGCCTCCACCAGCAGGCTAGGCTTGTTGATTTTGCACTCCGCCCCGCGCATATACTCGCCAAACGACGAATCGCCATTGGAAAGACTCGCCAACTGCGGGAAGACGACCGTCTTCAGATGCTTGAGCATCTCTTCGGCTTTCATCTGCTTCCAGACGCTCCAACGCATCTCTTTCTTGACCTGGGACTGGTACGTCGTCCCCTTGCGTTTTGCCTGCCGTTCAGCCGCGTTCTCGCGGTCATCCAACCGCTTGAGGAAGAGCAAATACGAAAACTGCTCGATGGCATCGAGCGGGTTGGTCAATCCCCCCGTCCAGAACTTATCCCAGAGGGCATCTACTTGCGAGCGGAGTTTGGGGTCGGTGAGCATGAGATGTCAAATCAGTCCTTTGAGTTTGGCACGGGTGTATGCGGCAATGGTAAAGCCGTCGGTGATTTCGCCATCAGCAATCATTTTTTCCAGCTCGGAGACTGATACCCAAATGAATTTATCCACGCCGAACTTCAGCTGCGGTTTGCCAATCGAAGACATTTTTGCTAGAAAAAGGTAAATAGGGTTACCCTCCAATCCAGTATTATTGAAATACAACCCAAGATTGATCAAATCGGCAATCTCACCACTGATTTCTTCTTCGATTTCTGCTCTAGCTTGGTCTTCTGCTTTTACTCCAGACTCGCCAAAACCGCGTGGGATTTCCCAATGCCAAGAACGCGTTGCGTGGCGAAACTGGTGCATTAGCAACAATTTGCCGCCCATTTCAGGCAGCATTACTACACCTGCTGCGCCTCCTTCAAGATAAGCACGATTATAAAGACGGATATACCCGTCGCGAAAGCCGCCAGGAAACTCAACTAAATCGCGAAAGATGATGATATAGGGGTCTTCAAAAACTATCCCTATCTTAGCCCACTTAGAACTAATTCGTTTTCTTTTCAAAAATGCTATCTTTTGAACTTGCCACTTTTCAATTTCATCGGCACTGAGGATTATTTTTATAGGGTCATCTCGAAAATTACCGGCTAAATGCTTGTTTTTACTTAACAGCAAGTTATAAATTTCCATGCTATCAACCTTCCATCTCTGCTAGCAGAGCGGGCTTCAGATAAATTTCTGATTCGGGGAACAGAGCGATGATTTGCTCGATCATTTTTCGCACATCTTGCGTATTTACTTTCAATTCTTTATCCATTTTTTGAACGAGTTGACTTCTGTGCCAATTAATCCCTTTCTCGTTTATAAAGAAAAGTCCCGCTTCAATTCCCAGCTTTATTTCTTCTTGATTTAGGTTGGGTGCTTTTACCCCTCGAGCGGGCAAAATTGGAAAAACTGTGCCTTCTGGTCCAAAAAGTAAACCTACCATCCACTCTCCCCACTGATATATCCGTCCAATTGCAACGGCGTATTTTTCGGCCATTTTAGAGCGGTCGAGTCCAGTTTTTTGTATATACCAAGCACTTAAAGCGCGGTTAAACTGCTCAAAAGCATCTTTCATTTCGTCAACTGAACTGTTGTAATCAAACTTTCCCTCTGAGGAGATTGGGTCAAGGAAAATCTCTAGAGTTTCAATCATCTTTTGCCATGCATTTAATTTCCGAATTTCTAAAATGTCTCTATGCGTTAATTGGTCTGGAGATGGTAAATACATTAAGTTCGCATTCCGCTGAAAAACATTCCAACGCTTCCATGTTGCTTCGTTGCGAGCGCGGTCAACTACCTCATCAATCATTTCCGAACCTGTGTATGATCTCTTTCTTTTTCTTCCCAGACTCCACACCATACCTAAATCATATGCCGTTGGGAATCCTTCAGGCGTAAAAGTAAGTGAGCCAAGAGCGTCAGGAAGATTTGAGTTGTAAATTGCGTCTACCCATTTCTTTATTTCAAACGTAAATGGTTCTGACCTATAAATTCCATGCGAGACTTTTGTCTCTGACTCTACAATAAACCATTGATAAATATGCTCCCTTCCCACAGATTGCTCTTCTATTTTTAGCTTTACTTTTTGGGCAACATCTCTGATTTTTTGCTTAAGCCCACTTACCATATCTGGTGATGCTTCTTCAGGCAAAAGCATTTGAACAATGTTGTCAATCTTGTCCCTGTTTTCGTAAGCCAAAAGTTTTGTGAATTCAGTGTAGAATCGTGTGGCAAGAGCGGCAGTTTGCGCATCGTTCTCCGCTTTGTCAATAGCTAATCGCACGCACTTAACTGGGCGAGTACCCAGTGCCTCTATTAGACGCTTCATTGCTTTTTCGCCTAAAAACAAATCGAAATTTTTAGGTGGTTGGTCTAGAGTGTCTTCCTTAAAAAGGTAAGGAACAATTGCGCCTGTGCTTATTAATTCTGCTAGCCCCTCAACGTCTGCCGAAAGAGCAGACACAACAAGGTTAGCAGAATTCCAAAAAGCCGCTCTGTTCACAACGATTTGCCTTGCGTAAAGTAAAGAACGGTTATATTCATTGCGTTCTGTTCTCAAAAGTAAATTGGCGTCTTTATCGGCAGGTCCAAGATAGGGGTCGCCACCATGTTCTTCAAGAATGCGGTCAACTACCTCTTTTAGTGATTTTTTCCTTTTCTTTTTTGTCAAAGTTTCAAAGAGAGATGGCGGAACAAATTGGTTATCAATACATTGCGGGCTTGTTGCTAAAGCATCTAGGTCATTTGGCTGAATAAGAATAGTGGACATGTTTATCTCCTTGTATCAAACCAACTTGTTGAGTTTAGCCAGCGTATACGCCCATAACGAAAACCAATCGCTGAGCTGACCTTTTTTTACAATCTCTTCCAGATTTGACATTTTAATCCACTTATACTTTGCTAAACCTTCGCCTGAATCAAGAGTAATTTTCTGTTCTTCTGGCACTTCTACAAAAAATACCGCTGTTCCGCCTTTTCCCTCTTTAACTTTTGTTAGGAAAGTCAACTTTGCATCGGAAATGCCAACTTCCTCTTGCAACTCTGTTCTGGCATTTTGCTCTGCTGATAGTCCTGGCTCACCAAATCCGCGCGGGAATTCCCAACTCCAATTTCGTTCTTCATGTCGAAACTTGCGAATCGTTAAGATTTTATCGCCTTGAACGCACAGAAGCACACAATTCCATCCTCCAGACTCTTGGCTTTTTCGATTTACCCAACGAATATATCCGCCCACTTTCCCATCGGGAAATTCAACCATATCACGAATAACATAAAACCACTCATCCTCTGCCAGCACGCCGATGTCAATCCAGCACGAAGGCTTGCCCTCTTTTTTGAGCTTGGCACGGATTCTCTTTTGTTCAACTCGTATTCGTTCCTCATCCGTGATGATTTTTATTTCGCCTTCTTCGCCATTGTTGCGAAACATTTCAGGGCGCTCTTGCATCAGGGTCAAATACTTCTTCAAAATGTCCATGAAAGATATTCCTTTAGGATCATTTTACCGCCATCTTATTCGCAAACTCGACCACTTCTTCCACTTCCTTCTCTGTAAACCATCTGTCCACCGCATCCGCACCAAACATATCCAATGGCGGCTCGTACAGGTCGGCGGGTTCGAGGCGGCGCTTTTGCAAAAACACGCTTTGCACGACGCGCAGGAAGCGAATCTGGTCGGCGTTGTTTTGAAACAGCGGGATTACTTCTTCTTCCATGCTTCCCCCACCGTGCGGGCAAGCGCGTCACGGATGACAGTGTCGTCGAGACGAAAATCGGCGCCGCGCAGGGCGTGGAGTACCTGCGCGGCGGATTCGATCAAGCCGTGTTGTTTCGCCAGAATAACGACAGCGAGCGTTCCTTTGATGGGAAGGGAAAAACTGCGGGCGCAGCGCCGCGCCATGCCGTCGTCCAGGATCGCGGTCCATTTGGGATGAGTCAGCGCATATGTCAATACTGCCGTTTCGCCTGCTCCCAAATCCCAGGCGAGAAGTTCTTGCGGCGGGTTGGGCGTCTGCACAATTTTGAATAATCTGTTTTCGATTGCCTGACGGGCAGGGTCGCCTTCGGGTGCCTGCCCCAGTTCATCCGCAACCGCTTGCGGGATGACCGCCTTGACGGGTAAACGCGATAATAACTCCACCTGTCCCACACGAGCCAGGGCGATGATCGGCGAAGCGTTAATCACCCATCTTTCAGCGGCCGGCGACTTCCGCGACGATTTCATCGGAGTCATATTGGAATGGCGAAACCTTGAACTGATTCAGCGCTTTGATAAACTCAGCACGCGAAAGCCCGGCGATTTCGGCGGCTTTGCTCTGTGAGATCATCCTGTTTTCATACCACTTTACTGCCGCCGCCACGCGCATCTCACGCACGAATCCCGCTGGATCCTTGCGCAGCGCGGAAAATACCTCTCGCGGCAACTCTATGGATACCTGTACCATGTCCATAACTGCCTCCTGTGTCATTATACATTACTGGCGCAATGATTCCTACACCGACAGCCTGTTCGCGAACGAAACAACATCCGTGATTTCCTTCTCCGTAAACCACCTGTCCACCGCGTCCGCGCCGAACATATCCAGCGGCGGCTCGTATAGGTCAGCGGTTTCGAGATGACGCTTCTGCAAGAACACACTTTGCACGGCGCGCAAAAAGCGAATCTGGTCGGCGTTGTAGTTGTGCTGGGTGATGTAGGATTCAAATTGCCGTGTCACCACGTCCTTGTAATCGGGCAGGTACGTCAGGTCCAAGACATGCCGCACCAGGTCGAGGAAACTGTCTGTGTCGGGCGAAAAGACTTTCTTCAGGTGTTCTGGCGTCACTTCCAGGTCGCTTTCGCCGAGTTCTCTGGTCAATGTGCGCTCCAGTTCGAGCAGTTGCCAGTCGTCAATGTTTTGTCCCTGCTGAATGGCTTTTATCGTGGGATGGTTCGCCACCAATTCCAAAATGCGCTGCTCCACCAATCGGCGGTATTCCGCCACGTACATTTTCTCCCCGCTTTTGGTGAGCAAAATGTAGCCACTGATGGCGATGGAATCCACCAGATCAAGTTCAAGGAAGGTGTCCAACCGCCGCTTGTATTTCATCTGCGGGGCGAGCGCGTCGCGCAAGGCGGTCAACTCGCTGGGGCTGGCTTTGGTCAATTCTTCGGGAAAGCACTTCTGCACATGCGGCTTGAGTTTCGGGTCGCTGACCACAAAATCGGGCAGGATGGCGGCGTCTTCCGCAATGGATTGAATCGCCTGTGACGTGTCTCCGCCCGTGCGCTGGAGCAACTTCAACCGTTCCACCTTGCTGATGAAGGTCGCCGCGGCGACATCCACCCCAGGCACAAGCCGCAGGTGCGGGGCGACTTTCAATTTCAGGAATTCAATCTTGCTGGGGATGAGATACTCCCAAAAAGCGTCCGTCCAGGCTTCTTCAATCTCTGGCATGTGCTTGCGGATGGTAAACGAATCGGTCGGGATTTGCCGAATTTGCCCGCGCAGGTCGGCGATGACTTGCTGGCAGTCGGGGTTTTGCTGGTCGTTGAGATACGTCTCCAGCAGTTTCAGGCGCGTGTTGAAGATGGTCACCAGCACAGGCGCGGACTGGTCCACGACTTCTTTCGCGTCGCGGCTGAAGTTGTTCTCCCAAAAGTCAATGATGAGAAAATCCTTCTTCTCGAAGTTCGGCAGCAGCGCCAGGTTTCGGCACGCCGCCTGCGAGCGCGTGCCGCGCCCAATCATCTGCTGCAACTTGATGGGCGATTGCACGGGCTTCATAAAAACGAGATTGACCACTTCGGGAACGTCAATGCCCGTATCGAGCATGTCCACCGAAATGGCGATGCGCGGCATATCCTTCTTTTTGAACGCCTCGACCAGCGTGCCGCGATATTCCGATGTAAGGTCTTGTAATTCTATACCTCTTGCTGTTCTGTAATTCTGTACCTTTACAATCCAATAATTCCATACCCCCTGCTATCCTCTTGCCAAGGTGAAAGTTTTTGCTCG
>JAIOAQ010000003.1 GCA_019873735.1 Chloroflexota bacterium
GCTGGCTCCCCAGCCGCGTTCAGTCAGGCGGGCCTTGCTTTGCAGCAGGGCGCGTAACTTTTCGGCGACAATTTCAGCAATCTGATAGACCTGAATTTCCACCGCCAGCGGTTCGTCATAATCATGAAGAAGCGGGCGCTTTACTGGCGATAAGAGCAAAGGCTCATCCACCGTGATTTCTATTTTGAGCCGACATAACGGCTGGCGATGCGCAGGAAATTGCACACGCACGAGAAAAGCCGCCTGCTCAAACGGATGCGGTTCGCGCAAGACGAGCGGTTCAACCTGCGCCTGAAAGGGACCGCCCTGCTCCAGCAACTGATTCATGCGCTGGACTGCCGCAGATATTTTCCCGCCCACATTGGGGATTGCTCCGGGAGAGCGTGTCGAGAAATCCAAATCCTCGGAAAAACGATAATCTGGAAAATAACACTTGCGTAAGGCGGTGCCGCCCTTCAACACCAGTTCTTTCTCCAGGGCAGGCTCTTCTGCAATGGCAGCAAGGAGATAACTGAGCGCATAGTCCTTTTCCAGAATGTCCAGGCGCATACCGCTTTCGCCGGCGCGTCGTTTGAGCAGCGTTGTGATGTCAGGCATTCCCGCCTCCGTGCAGGTTTTCGATGATGCGCCAGCGAGCGTCATACCGGCCGCCGGGGGGCTTTTGCGGGTCGAGGCGGTAATAGGTCTTCACGGGCAGCGCTTGCAAAGGCTCCAATTGCTGCGGGGCAGCGCCCATCCGCTCCAGCGCCCAGCCCAGCCGCTTGACCACAGCGCCTTCTCCGTAGCGCAAGGCATACGCTATCAATCGTTCAACCTGAAGGTGAGCCAGCGCCCCCTCGAGAATTTCGAGCGCAGACTGCATGCCGCCAAACAAATCGGACCGCGCCATCACATCCAGGGCGGTGCGTTCCGCATCGGTGACGGCGACCTGTTGCCAGCGATTGACCCAGATGGACTGATGCCCCCAAAAGCGTTCCGGCGCCATGTGGATAAACTCCACCTCGACCTCTCCCGCCTTCCAGACGGCGCGTCCGCGCGGACGATGGGCCTGCCCTTGCCGCATTTCGGGCGTGACCACCTTGGCGGGCGTCGAAACCTGCACCATGCGCGGCAGTTGGGTGGTAAAGCCATGGTGCGCCAGCGCCGACCAGTGACTGACCGCCGAAGGATGCGCCAGGGCTGTTGCGATTGCAAAGGGGTGAATCTCCGCCGCCAAAAGCGGACTACGCGCCAGATACACGCCGCGCTTGAGGATTTCCAGCCAGCCCGACCGCACCAGCGCGCTGACCCCCTGAACGGTTTGGCGATGATTCAAGCCTTGCCGCGCCGCAACTTGCTCCAGGTTCTCCAGCGTGAACAAGGGGCCATACTCTTCCACCGCGGCTTGCAGCAAGCGGATGCTCTGGGAGCGTGGAGAAGGTGCAGGGGCTGTCATGTGTATATTTTACTACGATAATCAACAATTTGAAAATTATCGTAGATAAAAGTACATCAAGTTACAACAATTTCTCCTGTTTCGGCAGCGCGTCGGCGCGCAGGCGGGCGTTATCGGCGTACATCATCAGTTGCGGGTCGTCTTCAAAGACGCGCTCGGGCAGGCGGGCAGCAACCTGCAGGATGACGGCGTAGTTGCGTTCCTTCCAGGCGCGGCTAAACCCGGCGCGCACGGCTTCCAAACGGAAGGTTTTGAGCCGCCCCTTGCCGTTGAGGTAAACGGCAAATTCGCGCAGCAGGTCTTTCTCGCGCAGGGCGTACAGGTCGGCTTCCTGGGCGGGGTCGGGCAGGCGGTAGCGCTGGGTGGCTTCGTCCTGGATGAAGTTTTGCTCCAGCAGGTCGCGCAGTTCGGGCAGGGATTCGTAGGGGACCAGGTGGGCTTCTTTTTTGAAGGCGTTGGAGAGTTCGGCGTAGGTTTGGGGCGCGCCGCCCTGCTGGGGGTCGAGGGCGCGGCGCAGCCATTGCAGGGCGCTCTTTTCGTCGGTGATGAAGAGCGGCATTTGCTCCACCCGCTCGGCTTGCAGGCGCAGGGCGTCGAACTCTGCCGCCTGGGGATAGGTGAAGACCATGCCTTCGCGGTCGGTGAAGCGTTCGTTGAGCCCGGCGTAAAACTGCGGCGCGGAGAGCGGCACGGGCAAGCCGCGCTGAATGTGCCAGGCCACCATGCGGTCGTAGAGCAGGAAGGGAGCACGCTCTTGAATGAACTCAATGACGCCCTGGGCTTTGAAGCGCGGCGGCGCCAGGCGTTCCAAATGCTGGCGGACGAAGTCCCACACGCCTTTTTCGCTGCCGCCTTCGGTTTGGAACTGCCGCTCGAAGTCTTCGGCGGGCTTGTAGGCGGAGATGATGAGGTCTTGTTTGACGGCGGCGCTGGTGGTGACCTGCTTGAACGTGCCTTGCTGCTTATCGAGCGTGCGCACATCGGCGACCATGAACCCGGCGCGCAGCAGGGCTTCTTGAATGGCGTTCCAAACGGCGTTTTGCGAGTTGTGAAATTCCACCGTCATCCAGCGCCCGGGCTTGAGGGCGCGGTAGAACTCGCGGAAGCAGGCTTCCATCAGGTCTTGATATTCGGGCAGCCCTTTGCGCTGGGTTTTATTCACCACCGCTTCGGGGGCGTTATTGGTGAAGACGCCCAGCCAGGCTTCCCACAAAAAGTTGAGTTCCGAGTACATCAGGTTGGCGCCGAAGGGCGGGTCTATGAAGATGTAGTCTATCGAATTTGCTGAAATAGATGTTTGTTGGGACGATACCAAAGAAATTGCCGTGTAATTTGTTCTACCCGCAAGAATTGACTCTTTTACCGTACTTATTTTCCCTGCCAGCCCCCACATCACATTCTTTTCTACAGGTAATGAACTGGCATAGAGTGTGCCGCTTTGATGCCCTGTGAGTAAAGGCTTTTTCCCACCCGTTTTGTAAATTATACGGGTCATTTTGGTACTGTGGGTCATGTTGTAAGACGAGATTAGAAACATCAGCCGAGTTTTTAGCGCATGAGGCAATTCGCTTGCCATTACGCGCTGACTCACTGCCGCTAGCGCCCACAGGTTGCGGCGGGTGTAGAAGTGATGGACATGGGTAAGTCCGTGACTTTCGCGCGGCTGTTGGGTGTTGAAGCCATCGGGCAATTCATGGGTTGGGAAGGGATAGGGAATCTCGGCCTGCTCAATTTGCTCCAGCAGGGCCAGGTCGTGTTCGTCGGGGCGTTTTTCGAAGCGTTTTTTGCCCACGCTGTAATTAATGAGGACGGGGACTTGTTTCGCCAGGCGCACGGTTTGACCCAGGGCGCGATCGTAGCGGGTTTCAAAGGCGCGCTCGGCGCGCTGGGCGCGGCTTTCTTTCTTGGAGCTTTTGCTCAGCAGGGCGCCGCAGGTTGGGCAGGGCCAGTCTTCGCGCACCTGTCCCTTTTCGTGGTCCACCGCCACGTCCCAAAAAATCATTTCGCCGCCGCAGGAGGGGCAAAGGAAGACATCGGACCAGACGGTGTAGTTGATTTTGCCCTGTGTTGTTTCATTGTGCCAGGTCTCATACATCCAGCCGCATTCTTGCTCCACTTGCGCCAAAATGCGTTTGGCTTCGCGCTCGAAGGCGCGGGCATTGACAGGGGTATTGTAGTTGTAGGCGATGAAGGTCGCGGCGGGCGAAAGGTCCACCAGCACGGCTTTGCGCGCGCCCAGGCGGGAGATGGGGCGGCCCTCACCCCCCAGCCCCTCTCCCACAAGGGGAGAAGGGGAAGCGTTATAGATGAGTCCATCGTCATCCACGCGGTAGCCCAGGCTTTCTACCGCTTTGCGGTCACCGCACAGTTGGGCGGCGACGCCGGTCATGCCGGTGCCGCAAAAACCGTCCAGCACCACATCGCCGGGGTCGGTGTAGTGCAAAATGTAGCGCATGATGGCCTTGTGCGGCACTTTGGTGTGGTAGGAATGGGCGTTGTAAATGGGGTCATTCTTGCCCTCGCTCACGTCGGCGGCAAAGGGGTCGCGGTGGTACCCCACCTCATCCTGCGGCTGGAGGGGAGAGCGCTCCGCCTGCCACTGTTGGAGGATTTCCGTCAAAAACGGGTTGGGGCAGGCGGTGTAATAGGGCGGGTCCGAAAGCGCCAAAATGGCTTCGTCGCTGGCGTTGGGGAAGCCGGGCGTTTGGCGAAAGGCCGGGTCTTGCAAATGCTGGCGCAGTTTTTCCAGCCAGCGCTGGCGTTCGCTTTCGTCGCGGGCGGACAGGGGGGAATCGGGGAGGAGTTCGGGTTGATGCGTCATAGCGAGGTCATTTCCAATCGGAGAGCCAACGGGTTTGCCCAATCCAATCTTCGGGGGCGGTTTCGGTCAGGGCGCGGCTCAGGCAGGCAATCAGCGCGGGCAAGGTCCAGGCTGTTTGGGCAGCCAGCAAAATGCCGCCATGCCGCGGGTAACGCGCGCTAAAACAAGAAAATCACGGATGTTGAAGGTGAAAATCACCCGTCCCTGGGCGGTGGCACCGAGCAGTTGCTGTTCGTCGCTGGCGTCGAGCGGCATCCAGGCGTTGGGGGTGCGGGTCACGTCCAATCCGCGCGCCAGCAGGGCGGCCTGAAGCGATTTGATGGATGTGTCGGCGTCGAGGTGTAGTTTGACATCAGGCATGGGGGCGGTCGGCCTCCAGCGCGGCTTCGCTCTGCAGCGCGGCATCTATTTCGGCGCGGTGCGCCTGATAAAAGGCTAGCGCTTCGCGGACTTCATCGAGCGCGAGGTCGAACTCTTCGGCAACTTGTTCGGGGGAGTAGCCCCACTGCTGCAAGGCAGTTACCAGGGTTTGCACCCGCAGCCGCGTGCGCGCCAGCACAGGCGTGGGAACACCCGCCGCGCCGCGCTGATAGATAATGCGAGGAAAGCGCGGGTCGTTTAGGCGATTGCGCAGCGCAGCCACTTTCTCAGCCACCGCCCACATCAGCAATTGATTGAGCGAAATACCCTGCTCACGCGCCAGGGCTTCGGCTTCCTGCTTCAGGTCTTGCGGTAAATTGAGCGGGTAACGCGCCATAACATCTCCTTTCGATGTCTCCAAAGGCATCATATACGATGCATTTATGGGCGTCAAGCCTGGGGAAAGCCATTGTCAATGAAATGCAAGGAAACGTCCCCAAGATTTTTTCAATCCCTCGCTTTATGCCCCTCACCCCCACCCCTCTCCCATTGGGAGAGAGGCGCAGGGGTGAGGGAGGCGGTCACCAATCCAATTCAATGCGAATCTTCTCGCGGTTTTTGCTCCCCATTTTAGCGTCCAAGAGCTGGGCAAGACGCTGATAGAGTTCATCAACCGTGCAGGGCATACCAGCCTTGGTGAGCGCAAGCAAAAATTCACTGCCATTGATGACCACTTTTTCCAAGCCTTGCAACACATCGTTCACCGCTTCCACAAATCCGCTCGTAACGCTGCCGGGCAGTTCTCCGCTCTCGACAAAGGATTGGACCTGTTCGCGGTAAGGGAGCTTGAGCAAAGCGATGTCTTCCAGAACTTCCGGTTTGTGCAGCTCCTCGCGCAGGCGTTTTTGCCAGGAGGCATACAGGCGTTCCAGAGATTGAGAGACCGCCTCTAACGCCTCGGCAGCCGTCTTTTCGATGCGCTCGGCGCGCGGGTCAAAACTGCAGTGCGGGCATTCGGTATGTTCGCGCAAATCGTCTTTGGTCAACAGCGGACAGGCGCGCAGGGCGTTGAACTCTTGTTGCAAACGGCGAAACTCGCTCTCGGGCAGAATGGAAACAGACTGGAGCGCGAGCAGATGCCGCCAGTGAGAGGATTGCGTGAGCGCGCGTTTGCGCTCGTCGCCGGAGCGGTCAAGGCGGACAGATTGATGAAGTTGCAGATAGGCTTCGCCATACGCGGCGCGCAGGTTCGCCAGCCCTCCATTCAGGCGCGCATACAACGTCGGGTCGGCGCGGACCTGAGGATCGCGCAGCCAACCGAGATGCTCTCCCTTTAGGCGGTTTGCCTCTTTTTGCCAGGGATGCGCGGAGGGCAAGCGCAGTTCGGCGCGGGCGATATAGTTGAGGGAAGGCTGCAAAGACTGAAGCAACTCGCGCAGGCGGCTAAGTTGCAGCAAGGTTTCGCGTCCTTTAAGTTTGGCGCGCACATCGCCCACGCCAAGCGAAAACTGCCGCAAACGGCCTGGCGTGTTCATGCGCTCCAGGGTTTGGAGTAAATCGCGGTAATTTTCCAGGTCTTTGCGCCAGCGTTGACTCTCTTCGGGCGAGAGAATGGGCTCACCCCAATAGCGGAATCCCTCACGCAGATTGTCAAGCGCCATTACCAGGCGCGGCAGTTCGCTTTCAGCTAGTCGGCTTATTTCTTGAGCGGCGCGTTCTTGCTGTGCTGAATCAGCGGCCCACTCTGGGGGCAATCCCACCCCTTCCAACAGGGCTTTCAGCGCCTGTTGCGGCAGCGGTTTGGGGCGGGCAATGGTAGAAAAGTGCGTCAAATCGCCCAATTCGATACGGGAAATTTCATCCAGGTTATCGGATGTAAAAGTGCGCCCCATCCAGGTCAGGGTAATTTCTCCCTGACGGAGCAAAGCGGCGAGAACGACCATCAATAGTTCTGGTTCAAGATGGAAGGTCAATTCCCGCTCGCGGCGCGAGTCCTCGCCGATGAGTTCCTTGCGATTCAAAACCCGCCCTTCCCCCGTCTTTTTCAAGCGGGAGAGAATGTGGGCTGCATATCTGGATTCGAGGACTGTATAAACGGGTCGTCCCTCTTCCATGCGCAGCAGGCCCAAACCTTCCAAAAGGCTTTGCGCCTGCTGATTGAGCGGTCCGCCTGCCAGGGCGCGCAGCGCCGATTGGCAGGCTTGCGGCAGGGAAAGTTGGGTTAACTGAATACGCTCAAAGACCGGATATTCAGGATACTTCTGTGCGAAGTAATCGCTCAAAATCGCCGAAGAGAGTTGATACACCTGGTCGCGCAGGCTGCCTTCGGCTCTTGCCAGGCGGTATTCCCCCCAGGCTTCGGCAATGCTTCGGCTGGCTTTCTCGTGCTTGACCTGAAAGGCATGGGCAAAGTTCTCACGCAGCCAGCGGGTAAGCCGATTCAGCGATTGAGCGGCTTTGTTTTCATATTGGGTTTTGTTGCTGCCCGATGAAATCGCCGCCATTTCCCGCGCTCCCGCATACAGACGCAGGGCCTGACGAAAATCATCATCCGGCGTGGTCAAGAGGAAGAAAATCTCATCAGTCTGCGGTTTATCCTCTTTCCCATTTTGCCTGAACGGACTGATGAAATGGAGGTAGAAATCTCGCGCGGGCTGCGTATGCGAACGCTCATCGCGTGCTCCCAAAAAGACATAGCCGTCGCGGGTGATGCCGTGACCAGGCCAAGGAATTTCGATTTGCCAGATGCGAAACCCGGGACGATAGGTGCTTTCCTCCAGTTCGAGAATGCGGCGCAAGGCATCGAAATAGTACCGGTCGAGGGCGTCTTCATCGAGCAGCCCGCCTCTCTGTTCAATCAGGGCGTCGAAATCAATGTCTTTGTCCAGATCAAGGTAGTATTGGTCGTTTTCCCGGTTGTGAGAAATAAACTGACCGCTCACAACGCGGGAAATTTCCCGCAAAACGTTCTCCACACTGGTCAAAAGAAAAGCGGCTTCCGCTTCTGGCACAGGGAGGTGTAAACACAGGCGGTCGCGCAACTCTTTGGGCGTCAAGCCGATGGGAGCGCGCAAATCGCCGGTGGTCAGGCGGTGCAGCGCAAGGGCGTGGACCACCCGTAAAGCGGCGTCCCGGTAAATGGGAGAGAGAGCGTTTTTGATACGCTCTTCCAAAACCTGGCTTTTGTCCAGCACCTCACGGATTTCAGGAGTGCTGCGATAGGCCGGGTCTTCTTGAATCAATCGCCAGAAGGCATCGAAGGACAAAAGACCCGGGAAATCTTGCGGTACATCGTTTTGGAGGATACGGCGCATTTCCTGGCTGATGGCTTTGAGCGCCTGACGCTTTTCGACAACCGTCACCCGCTCGAACATCTCCAGGTAGGCAGGATGAACCGGGAAAAGTTCCACAAACTCATCCATGCGCTCCGCCATCAGTTCATAAAGCGAGGAGAATTTTTCCAGATAAGCGCGAATTTTCTTACGCTGGGCGTCCGTTTTGGCAAGCAAACGCCGCGAAACGACAAAAGCCACGTCTTCACGGACAATGCGTACCTGCTGATAGCGGTCACGCACGCGGCGGATGGAATCGGCTGCGAACTGGAAGCGTGGATTGTCGAACAGCGATTCTTGAACACCGGCGATGAAACGCAAATCTGAAACAGAGCAGGTCTCGCCTATCTCCCGCAAAAAAGCCAGGTCGAGAATGAGTTCCCGCTCTTTTCGCCCCAGCAGGTATTCCAACAATTCGTCAATCACTACCAGCAAGCCCTGACCGGGATATTTCGCCTGAAACGCGCTCATAGCCCTGGTCAACAGGTCTTTGACGTTGGGGGACTCATCCATGCTTGGAAAAGCGATTTTTACGCCTAGTTTCTGTAGTCCCTCTTGCAGGTATCCCAAAACCACGTCGCGCAACGGCATATTCGTACTGCCGAATTCCTGCCGCACCACGCGAAACTTACCCGCAATTGCTTGTTCCATTCCTTTGGCAACCGCCGTGTGCGTGACGGCAGGCGCAAGGTCTTGGTGTTCAGCAATGGCTGAAAGGAGTGACATCAAGTGCGATTTGCCCGTGCCGTAGTTTCCTACGACGAATAAGCCGCCGGTTTCTTCGCCCCGCTCTAAACTCAAAGTGGGCAGAATACGATGAAGAATCACGTCAGCCATGCGGTCTGAGATGACGTAAGTTCGCACCAGGCGTTCGGCTTCTTTTCGTTCCTCTGCCTGGCGGAGTTTTACGACGCTCTCGATTGGTTCGAAATGAATCAGGTCGGCGTATTTCATGAATCAACCTCGTTGATGAGTAAAAATGGATTGCAGGTAGTTTTTCGAACGTTCATGAGCAATGACAACCAGATGCGTTCTGGCTCGCGAGCAGGCAACATACAACAAGGGTGTCAACCACGATGGATCGTTGTCTTCCAGGCCGGTCAAGACCACAACACGGCTTTCCAATCCCTTGAAGCGATGAACACTGCTGACAAGAATATCTGTCTTGCGACGGTTGAGATTCCCCCATTCAGTCAGCACAAAATTGCCCATTTTTCTCCCCGGCCAGCAAACCGTTTTTTCGGGGCTGCGGGTGGTGAGGATGGTAATCTGCGAAGCCTGCACATTTTCTTCATTGACCAGGTGATGCAACACGCGCTTAAGGGCAGATTCTTGTTCCTGCTCGCTGGCAAAATAGAAGATTTCAGGCGCGCGCCCCTGAGGAGCGTGGTTGGTCAACAAATGAGGGGTAGGATGAAATTGACGCACAACCTGGTGGATGGAGTGCGTATTGCGGCAATTCTCGTTCAGTGTAAAAGGCGGGGAGACAATCAGACTTTCAAGACTGGCATGGCGGCGATAGATGTTTTGATTGTTATCGAAAAAGACATAGAAAATCCCGTTTTGCTTCTCGCGCAGCAACTCAATAATGATTTCCCACCATTCATCCCGAAAGTCCTGACCTTCATCTACAATGACCGCATCATATTGCGGACCCAGCTCTGCGAGGGCCTCAAAGAGCATTTCCGGCAGGACACGGTCATACAAATCCTGGTCGCTGTGCGCGGCGCGGTAACCGAGACCGGCTTCTTTTGCCATCTTCTTGCAAAGATCGTGAAAATGGAAAACCTCTACATTTTCGGAAGCGCACTGACGCAAATGTTCAGCCAGAGCCGCGTTGAAGCACAACAACAATACGTCAAATCCCTGGCTACCCAATTGGCGGGCTTTTTCCAGCGCCAGGGTCGTTTTACCGGAACCGGCGCAGCCTTCAATGAGCGCTTTGCGGTGAGATTGAATGAACTGCAGCACGCTCAGCTGCGCTTCTGTCAATTCAATCAGGCGTTGCTCTTCGTTTTCCAACTCTACATTGAGAGGGGTGCGCAAGGTAAATGACTGTCCCAGTAGATTTTCCAAGACGAGCAAGCGGTCATACCCCAAAGCGCCCTTTCTTTGCTCGTTTCCAAAGAACCATTCAAAGCCCGCTTTGAGTTTTGTCTCCAAAGCGGTCAAATCATTGGAATCCAGCGCTAGCGCGCGGGGCAAGTCCGGGCGTAAGTCAACCCGTTCCACAATGACATCTGGAAAAACAACCAGGTAGGCAAGGGTAAGGAAGCCTTCTCCCCAACCCGGCAATTCTCTCAGTTTCGACAGCAACGCTCCCTTGCTGTTTCGAGCCTGGTCAACAGGGTCCTTAATTCTGTACTCCGTGCCGTTGCGGTCGGCGCTGAACCACTCATCTCGTTCGGCGTCATAACGAATTTGCCCGCCTTTGACTTCTAAAATCATCACTCCCAACTCTGGATGTGCAAGAACAAAGTCCGCTTCCCCATCACGGGCCCCGCTCTTGCTATTCCGCACTTGCCAGCCAACGCTGTAGAAAAAAGTGTAGGAATCTGGCAGCGCCTTGAGAGCGTCAAAAACTTTGCGCTCGGCGCTTCGTTTCGGGTCATTTAAAGCCCACTCAGGGAAACGTTCAGGATACGATTTTGCCATCACGCCTTCTCCTGTGTCTCACAGAGCGGCAACAGCACCCAATAGCGATTGCGAACTTGAACGATGGAACCGGGAGTTGTCATTGAATTTCACCCCTCCGCGATGAGGGTTAGGATAAGAAACAAAATCCGCCTTGCGGCGAGGCACAAGGCGGCAAGAGGGATATGCTATAATCTTTTTGCCGCTGCGCGCCGTAACCGCGTAGCAATTTCTCAGCCTCGCCGGTGTCAGCGGCGAGGTTGTGCTTATTTTAGCGCAAAATTTGCCCGCTGCACTTTCCTGCTATGGAAAATGTATCGTAAAATCGTCTGGGTTTGTGGGAACAGGCCCATCTTTGCCGTAGTTTCCGTCCGAATAGCCTGAATCGCCCGAAAGGAAAGTTGCCCCTTGGGGGCACCTATCTTCAAACCTTCCCCTGCTTTTCATAGGGAAGGTTTTTTTGTTGACGAGAGAGAGAGCGTTCTCGGGCAGGAGCAGCCATCGGTGCAGCCGGAGCAGCACCGGGTCCAGCCCGAAGCGTTGACGCGGGCGCGTCTCAGGGCGCGCAGGCTGTCGTCCAGGCGAGTGAACAGTCTTGGGATGGGTTGCTGGTCTTCTTTGGGGGGAGAAAAGGACCCTCACCCCCTCCCTAAGTGAGAGGCTGGGGTGAGGGTAGGTTGTTATCTAAAAGCAATTTTTTACGGGCAGTGGCCGGTTGCCGGGTCAATCACACAACCGGGATTAGTTCCATCGTCACTCCCTGTCGAAGGGGCGTTGTTCTTCGGGCTGTTGCAGGTTCCCAATGTAATTGAGTAACTTTGTGTAGCGGTTGTACCAAGAAGGGATAATTTGAGCTGGCAGACAAATTTTGTTGGATCGTCTCTGCTTGGCATCAGCTCATATTCTTTTGGACAGGGAGAGAGATTGGCAAAGACCTTTTTGTCCATACAACAGTTTTGCGAGCCAAGAAAAAGGGCGTCTTTTGGACAGACAGGCGCGTTGGGCGGTAAAACATATTCGCAGACGCCGTTGGCATTCAATTTGAAATCCGGCGGACAAGAGGGCTGCACATGCACAGGCAAACTTGCCGCCGGGGGAACGCAATAATCTTGCACGGTGATGGTCACTTTGGAGCCGCTGGCGCCGTAACAAGCCGCCTTTTTGGAGTACAGTTTATCTTCTTCTACGACCACGCTGCAATTGGAGGGCAGATTGACGTAGGTGGATGTCCCCGGCGGCAGGATGACCGTTGCGCCGCCCAGTTTTGTGGCCGGGTTGAGACAATACGAATTGACTTGCAAGGTTTGCGGAAAGGTCACGAAACAGGTTTGCAAGACTTGCATGTCTTTGGGCGGCTTGGTGGGGCTCGGAACAGCGCATATTGCAGGCAGCCCTGCCGGTTTAGGAATCACGAATGGGTCTGAGGTAGGTTCCGGTTCCGCGCCTCCCCCGCCTCGAGCAAACACCTGCTTTTGAACCGCCGGCAGCAGGATGAACAGCGCCAAGAGCGCTCCGCTGCCTGCAAGCAACAAGGGGACGTACAAATTCGCCAGACGCACCGAACCATCCGCAAAGTATCGCGCCCTGATGAACCATAAGATGCCAATCACAATCAGGACTGCCGCAGCAGGGAGCAAAAGGACGTTCAAATTCATTGCCAATCTCCTTTCAATTTCCAGACATTCGTTCAAACACCCGCTGCGCCATATCCATAATGCCCGATTCCGTTCCCATGAACAAAATTTCCTGCGGATTGTAGCGAAAGATGAGCGTTTGGCTGCCCTGGCGGACATAGACCACGCGCAGGCCGGTCACTTTCGAGCCCCAGGTGTAATTCTCATCTCCCAGCCCTTCGATGCTGTTGACCACGATATCCGACGGTTCATTTGATAGTTCAGATTTCCGCGTGTCTTCCCAACTGGATATATCACCGGAGAAACCCACATGCAGGTCAAACAAACTCTCCTGTGTTCCACCCTTTGGGATATATTTCCACTCGCAGAAAGTTGTTCCGGGAAGAGCATTTTCCGTCAGTGCGGACTCTGCCCCAAAAATCAGGTTATTCCACTCATCGGGCGGGATGAGTTGCGCACAAGGGATGACCGCATTTGGGTTTGGGCCGCTCTCCACAGGCGCGGCGGCCGAAGGCGGCTCGGTTGGGGGCGGCTCGGTCGGCGCAGACGGGAGGTTGGAGGCGGCTTGGGGCAGGGAACAACTCACCAGCCATATCCCCAAAAAAATCAACACCCAAACTTTACGCATAAGAATTATCCTTTTTTCACATCCACATTATGATAGGCAACCACCCGCCAGCCAGACTCGGTGCGCACCAATACCTCCAGCAGGCAGGTATGCAAGAGCCCATCATTTTGGGGCGCAGCGCCTTCGGGCAGGCGCTGGTATCCGGCCAGTGTGCAGGCAATATCCACGAGTGCAATGTTTGGCGCAGGAAAATGAATCCGCCGAATGTCCATCTCCAGCCGGCTGCCCTTGAAGATGCTTCCAAACAAGAAAGCATGATGTTCCTCGAAGACTTCGCGGCCAAACAACATTTTCCCGACGATGTTCGTAAACGACATTTGCTCTTCGCAATCCGCCGCATACCCTGCCGCGTCGCCGCGATTCCAGGCTTCCTGCTGGCGGCGAATAATTTGGGTGACTTCATTCTGCATAGAATTCATTTCTCCTCGCAGATTTATTTCTTGCGCAATGTGCCGGTGGCCACAAAGCCCGGCCCCTTATGCTCACGGAACAACGTGCCGTCTGCTTGCCGGGTCATTGTGCCGCTTGTCCCCAGGCCTGTAGCGCAAATCTCACCTCCGCTGATGACGCGGGAGAAGTTATAGCGGAATGTATTGTCTTTAATCTCTTCTAGAGTCAATTCCCAGGTACAGGAAACCGAATCGTTGACCATTTGGCCGCAGACTGCGCCAGGAGTGCAGTTCTCAGGGATGGTTATTACAACAAACTGTGTTTTGCCAGGCCCATTCGAAAGTTCCATGTCGCCAGACCATGTTCCTGTAAATGCTGACATGGGATTGGCTTTTTCTGTCGCCCCGCATCCGGCTGCCAATACACTGATCAACAGGATGATAAGCAAAGCATATGGTTTAGTTGTCATTTTTTTTCTCCTTCTGACTCAATCAGTTATAATTCAAAGCCTCAGCAGGCTTCTTACAGGTACTATAGTCGAAAGAATGTGAGCATGGGTCACGCTCAGCGTGACAAAAACCGTGACAAAATGAATCCCGCCCCAATACCCACGTCCTTCGGCGCGTGGGTGCGCGCCCGCCGCCGCCAACTCGACCTGACCCAGGCAGAGTTGGGCCAGCGCGCCGGCTGTTCCGAAGCCGCCATCCGCAAAATCGAAGCGGAGGAACGCAAACCGTCCCGCCAACTGGCCGAACTACTCGCCGCGGCCCTGCAAATTCCTGCTGAACAACGAGAGACCTTCCTGCAAGCGGCGCGGGGTGTTCTGGTGGAAGATCTCCTCTCCGAAACCGATGCACCTCCACACAGGCTCCCTGTCCTGCTCACATCCACCGTTAATCGCACGCGCGACCTCGCCAGGGTGATGACCCTGTTGAAAGACCCAACCGTCCGCCTCGTCACGCTGGTCGGCCCACCTGGCATTGGCAAAACCCGCCTGAGCGTGGAATGCGGCTACGCGTTGCTGGGAGACTTCCCCGATGGAATCTGGTTTGTGGATTTAGTCGAGGTCTTCAACCCCGACTTTTTCATCCCCACCCTGGCGCGGGAAATTCCGGACCTGAGCCTGCCTCCGTCTCCCGAGCCGAAGCAACTCTACAGCGCCCTGCGCCCTCGCCAGGCCTTGCTCATTCTCGATAACTTTGAGCAAATCGTGGAAGGCGCTGCGCTTGATGTGGCGGGACTTCTGCAGGCTTGCCCGCGGCTCAAACTCCTGGTCACCAGCCGCGTACCGCTGAATCTACATAGCGAACACGAGTACCCACTTCCCCCGCTTTCCCTGCCGCCACCCCAAACTGCTCCCCAGGTCCTGATGGAGTTCGAGGCGGTGCAACTCTTCACCAGGCGCATCCATCAACATCAGCCCGCCTTTGAAATTACTGCCGAAAATGCCGGGGCCGTCATCACCATTTGCACCCTGCTGGATGGCATTCCCCTCGCCCTTGAGTTGGCTGCCGCCAGCCTGCGCCAGATGACGCTCGACGAGATGCTGCAACTGCTGCGCAGCCAGGATTGGGTCGGCCAGATTTCGACCCCCGCGCGTGACCTGCCGACGCGGCAGCGCACGCTCGAAAATGTGATTGCCTGGAGTTACAGCCTGTTAGATGACCATCAAAAACAGGGGTTTTCGCGGCTGGGTGTTTTTTCCAATTGGTTCGACCTCGAAGCCGCAGCAGACATCTGTGAACTGGATACCATCGCCACGAGTCATTTACTCAATGCCCTGTCCAATCATTCCCTGCTGGTGCGCGGCGTCTTTGCGGGCAAAAATCACTGGCGCATGTTGGAACTCATCCATGCCTATGCCAGAACCAGGCTCACCCCCCAACAACGAATCCATGTGGAACAGCGCAAAGCCCAACACTTTTTACAACGCCTGGAGACCCTGCCCCAGTCGCCTGCCGAGCGTGAGGCTTTTTTCCGGGTCAATTACAGCAATTTGGGCTCTTCTCTGATATGGGCGATTGAGGCGCAACAGACCGGCCTGGCGTATCAACTTTCGCGTTTTCTCAATGAAGATTACTGGTCTGTGCATGGCTATTTCCGCGAAGGGCTGGAGATGCTGCGCAAACTGCTTGAACTGCCCGGCGACATACCGCCTGCCTTGCGCGCCCAGCGGCTGCAACTCGCCTCCGACTTTGCCTGGCAGCAACACGATTTTGAAACAGCGATTCTCTATTGCCGAGAAGCCGCCGAACTGGGGCGCACGCATGCCTTGAGGCAACAATATCCCCTATATCTCAACCGGCTGGGGCGCATCTACATCGAGCAGGAACGCTACGCCGAGGCCAAACAGGCACTGTAAGAAGCCTTGGAACAGGCCAATTGCCAACCCGAATCCTTGAACCCCGGTATCCCGCTGGCGCAATTGGGCGAGGTGGCGCTCTTCGAGGGCCGTCTGGAGGAAGCCCAAAGTCATCTGCAGCGCGCCCTCAACGAAATTCCGGCAGAGAATTCCATCTTCCGCGCCATGGCACTCACCGACCTGGCAGAAATTGCCCTTCTCCAAAAGGATTTTGCCCAGGCCCAATCCTGGCTGGAACAGGCGCGCGCCCCCGCCAGCCAGCACATCCGCCGCAGCCTGGTTTTCTTGTGCGCCCTGGCAGGATACCTGACTTTGAGCAGCACAGACTTAGCCGCGTTAGCGCGGGCGGTCAGCCTGTATGCGGCCATCGAAGCCCTGAGCGAGCAATCGGGAATCAGACTGGTTTCGTTTTATCGCAATCTCAACCAGGAACGAAAAAGCCTGCTGCGCCAAAAACTCCCCCTTCCGGTCTGGCAGCAAGCCGAAGAAACCGGACGTTCCTGGAGCCGTGAACGGGCCTGGCAGGAATCCGCGGGGTAAAATGAATTTCGACCTACAACTGAAATAATACTCGATTGCGCACCGGGTTGGTGACCAGAACACCCTGCCCGGTTTGCGCGTATGGCAGGCCGGTTTCTTTTCTTAACCCTCCTGCAGGTTAGGATGAAGCCGGCAGCAGACGTCTGCAATGATGGGGCATTTGACGGTTTGGATATTGCGCCAAAACCCGAGGGAGGGGATGTAGTTACCGCAAAGGACCGAATCGTGGGGCTAAGGGAGATATTCCTGCCAACCCACCAGGCGCCGGGCGTGCCTCCACGACTCACCTTTAACAATCCATTAACTCCTCAAAAATATCTTATGGTATATTGGAATCAGAGGAACAGGAAAACTGCTATGTCCGAAACGATCCTTGTTATTGAAGACGAACCGTCCCTGCAAGAGACTCTGGCCTACAACCTGGAAAAACAAGGCTACCATGTCGAAACCGCCGGAGATGGCCGCACAGCCCTGGAAACCGCCCGGCGGTTGAAGCCAGACTTAATCGTCCTCGACATCATGCTCCCCGGCCTGGATGGCATTGAAGTTTGCAAAACCTTGCGGCGCGAGTCCTTCTCCAGCCCTATCCTCATGCTCACTGCCCGCGACGATGAAATTGACCGGGTTGTGGGTCTAGAAATCGGCGCCGACGACTATCTCACCAAACCCTTTTCCATGCGCGAACTGCTCGCGCGCGTCAAGGCCCAACTGCGCCGCACCCAACTCCTGCGCGAGGAACTCGACAAACTCAAAACCACCGCTCCTGCCCAAGACACTCTCATCTTTGACAACCTGACCATCAATCGAACGCGGCGCGAAGTATTGTTGGATGGCGCAGTCATTCCCCTCAAGCCGCAGGAATACGACCTGCTGCTTTTTTTCGCCGAGCACAAAGGCCAAATGCTCTCACGTGAATTCATCCTTGAGCGCGTTTGGGGCTGGGATTACATCGGTGACAGCCGCACCGTAGACGTTCACGTCCGCTGGCTGCGCCAGAAAATCGAACCCGACCCGGCCAACCCGACCCGAATCGTCACCGTGCGCGGCGGTGGTTATCGCTTCGAAGGGTAGTGCTGGATTATATTTTTCTCGACGTAACAGATGACCATCCTTTCCTGGTTACTGATCACTGTTTTACTGATAATTGCCTTGTGGATGTCCTGGCGATACTTCTCGCTTCGCCGCAAGATAGATTCCTACACCCGCACCTTATACCGCGCCAGTGAGAGCGACAAACCCGCGCTTGAACTGACCGCCGATATAAAAGACATTGAAGCCCTCTCTAACGCCGTCTACGGGCTGACTGAAACCTACCACCAACGGCTTTTGGCTCTCGAAGCCGAGCATGCCCGCCTGGCTGCCATCCTTGACCGAATCACCGATGGCGTGCTGATTGTCGATTCCAGCGGCATTATTCAAATTACCAACGCCGCTGCCGAAAAACTATTCGGAGAAGGGCTGATAGGACGCTCGGTCATCACTGCTCTGCGCCATTACCAACTGGTTGAGACCTGGCGCAAAGCACAGCAAACCGGCGAAACCCAGAGCGAATCGGTTGAACTTCCCGCCAGCCGAAAATTTCTGCAAATCACTGCCCTCCCAGACTCGGAAACCGGCAGCATCCTGCTGATGGTTCAAGACCTGACCCGCCTGCGCCGCCTCGAGACGGTGCGGCGCGACTTCATCTCCAACGTCTCGCACGAACTACGCACCCCCCTGGCCTCCCTCAAAGCCCTGACCGAAACCCTCAACGGCGGCGCCCTTGATGACCCTCCGGCTGCCCGCCGTTTCCTGGCGCGTATGCAAATTGAAGTGGATGCCCTCACCCAAATGGCCGGGGAATTGCTCGAACTCTCGCGCATCGAATCGGGACAGGTGCCGCTCAAAATCGAACCTGTCTCCCCTGCCCGGTTACTCCTCTCTGCGGCCGACCGTATGAAGGCACAGGCCGAACGCGCCGGACTGGATTTGCAGGCTGAACCCAGCGCCGATCTGCCGTCCATCCCTGCAGATGCCAGCCGCCTCGAGCAGGTGCTGGTCAACCTGATTCACAACGCCATCAAATTCACCCCGCCAGGCGGCAAGATCCGGCTGTTTGCCAGACCAGACGGCAAATACGTCCGTTTCGAGGTGACCGACACCGGCGTCGGGATTGACCCCGACGACCTGCCGCGCATCTTTGAGCGCTTTTACAAAGCCGACCGCGCCCGCACCAAAGGCGGCGGCACCGGATTGGGACTTTCGATTGCCCGTCACATCGTCGAAGCGCATGGGGGCAAAATTTGGGCCGAGAGCGAACCTGAAAAAGGTTCTACCTTCTATTTCACCATCCCCATTTTCTAGTTATCCGCTTTTGCGGCTCTGCGCTTGTTGGGTTTGCAGAGCCATTTATTCCATAATCTTTACTTATCGTTAACGCCTCGTTTCAGGGGCGTTAAATGTTTAAGGCTAGACTATGTGTGTATAGGACAGGTTTCTGGCCTGTCCGGTTTAAGAATATTGAAGATGAGATACGGAGAAAAGCATGGGATTTGCTGATGTACACATGCACACCATTTACAGTTATGATGGCACCGCCACCGTCCCCGCTGTGCTGAAACGCGCCAGCCAGGCCGGATTGAACGTCATTGCCATCACGGACCATGATGAAATTCGCGGCGCGTTGCAGGCCGAACAGATCGCCTCAAAATATGGGCTTGAAGTCATCCCCGGCATCGAAATCACTACTGCTGAAGGTGACTTGTTGGCGCTTGGCGTTCACAAACTGGTGCCTGCCGGGCAGCCACTCATCGAAACGTTGCTACAAATTGGCGAACAAGGCGGATACGCCATTGCTCCGCATCCAATGGTCAGTGGAATGGGAATGAAGAGCCTGGGTTTCTATTCCATTCGCAAAGCCGTTCGCCATCCCGAAGCGGGAGCAATCTTGCTGGGCATCGAAACCTACAACGCCACCGCGATAGACCGCGAAAGCCGCATGTTTGCCGAGGTGTTGGCCTACCGCACCGGGCTGGCGCGGACCGGCAGCAGCGATGCACACTCTATTGAAACAATCGGATTGGGTACAACCGAGTTCCCTGGCTACACTGCCGCCGATTTCCTGCGCGCACTTCAGCAGGGAACCACTACACCAAGGCATGAAACCTCGTGGAGTATCCTGCGCATTTTAGGAAACTGGGCCTGGAAGTACCTCTTGAGCGTCCCACTTCGACTGACGCCCGCTGCACAATTCTGACAAGGAGGCAAAGATGCAAGTCATGCTCATACTGTCCACTATTTCATTCTTGACTGTTGTCGCCATTGATGTCATCCAGCACCGTCGTTCACGCAGTCATAAATAACCTTTTTAACCACAATAACTGACCCGATTAGGTGGCAGTTCAACTGCCACCTAATCGTCTTAATGCACTCCATAGACAAAATGATGTTAACCAGACGTTAAACAAACTTTCTATTGGCCTTAACAGCCAGGTGAGAAAATTATACCTGCAACAAAACTATTTATTAATCTGAGGAGAAAAGAAAATGCGTAATAAATTGTTCACCCTTTTTGCCGCGCTGATGCTCGCCAGCATGTTACTGGCAGCCTGCGGCACCCCGGCGACGCAAACTGCCGCGCCGGAAGTATCCGTGCCTGCCACTTCTGTCCCGACTCAACCTCCCGCAGCAGAAGAAATCCCCCCCATCGTCCTGCCGCAAATCCCTGCTCCCGACGAAGTAACTGGCGACATTATCACCGCCGGTTCGTCCACTGTTTTCCCGGTGACCGAGCGGATGGCGGAACTGTTCCAGCAGGAAGGTTACACCGGCAACGTGACGGTGGATAGCATCGGCACCGGCGCCGGTTTCGAGCGCTTCTGCAAGACCGGCGAGACCGACATCTCCAACGCTTCCCGCCCCATCAAGAAAGAAGAAGCCGAAAACTGCAAAGCCATCGGCCGCGAGCCGCTGGAATTCCGCGTTGGCACCGACGCCCTGGCTGTGGTCGTTTCCGCCCAGAACGACTTCCTGACCAGCATCACCAAGGAAGAACTCGCCAAGGTGTTCTCCGGTCAAGTCAAAACCTGGAAAGAACTCAACCCCGCCTACCCCGCCGAACCCATCAAGGTCTATTCCCCCGGCGCCGACAGCGGCACCTTTGACTACTTCGTCGAAGCCGTTATGGCTCCCGCCTTCAAGAACGCCGAAGGCAAAGCCGATATGGCTGCCGGCAAAGCCGCCCTGCTCGGTCTCGAAGGCGTGCAACTCTCCGAAGACGACAACGTCCTCGTTCAGGGCGTGGCTGGCGACAAATACGCCATCGGCTACTTCGGCTACGCTTACTACGTCGAAAACACCGACAAACTGAAGGCGCTGGCGGTCAATGAAGTCGAACCCAGCCAGAAGCATGTGGATGACGGCACTTACCCGCTCGCCCGCCCGCTGTTCATTTACTCCACTGCCAAAATCATGCAGGAAAAACCGCAGGTGGCTGCCTTCATCGGCTTCTACCTCAGCCAGTTGGATGACAACATCCTCGACGTCGGCTACTTCCCCGCTCCCCGCAGCGCTTACTATTCCGCCTGGGGCGCGTGGCTCTCCACCCAGGGCGTCGAAATCAACCCCGATATGGTTGAAGGCGACATCATCACCGCCGGTTCGTCCACCGTGTTCCCCGTGACCGAACGCATGGCTGAGTTGTTCCAGAACGAAGGCTACACCGGCAACGTGACGGTGGATAGCATCGGCACCGGCGCCGGTTTCGAGCGCTTCTGCAAGACCGGCGAAACCGACATCTCCAACGCTTCCCGCCCCATCAAGAAAGAAGAAGCCGAAAACTGCAAAGCCATCGGCCGCGAGCCGCTGGAATTCCGCGTTGGCACCGACGCCCTGGCTGTGGTCGTTTCCGCCCAGAACGACTTCCTGACCAGCATCACCAAGGAAGAACTCGCCAAGGTGTTCTCCGGTCAAGTCAAAACCTGGAAAGAACTCAACCCCGCCTACCCCGCCGAACCCATCAAGGTCTATTCCCCCGGCGCCGACAGCGGCACCTTTGACTACTTCGTCGAAGCCGTTATGGCTCCCGCCTTCAAGAACGCCGAAGGCAAAGCCGATATGGCTGCCGGCAAAGCCGCCCTGCTCGGTCTCGAAGGCGTGCAACTCTCCGAAGACGACAACGTCCTCGTTCAGGGCGTGGCTGGCGACAAATACGCCATCGGCTACTTCGGCTACGCTTACTACGTCGAAAACACCGACAAACTGAAGGCGCTGGCGGTCAATGAAGTCGAACCCAGCCAGAAGCATGTGGATGACGGCACTTACCCGCTCGCCCGCCCGCTGTTCATTTACTCCACTGCCAAAATCATGCAGGAAAAACCGCAGGTGGCTGCCTTCATCGGCTTCTACCTCAGCCAGTTGGATGACAACATCCTCGACGTCGGCTACTTCCCCGCTCCCCGCAGCGCTTACTACTCCGCCTGGGGCGCGTGGTACATCGCCGAACTTGGTCGCCAATAATTTCCCATCCCATTTCACCGGGCTGGCTCCTCTCTGCAGGGGGAGCCAGCCCACCCTTGTCCCTCTGCAAGATTTTCGGCTTTTTCGTTGAAATGGGGAAAAAGCGGACAATTTTGCAGCGAGCAACAAAACAGAAACTATGACAACTAAAATATCCTCCCTTGCTGCCCCAAATTGGGCGGCGCAATTGCGTAAAAAAGCCCGCTGGGGCGAAAGCGCCATTGAAGCCTCGCTCTTTGCGGTCGGTATTCTAACAATTCTTATCACGTTGGCTATCACCATTGTACTGGGCGACCAGGCTCTTTTGTTCTTTGCGGAGCCGGAAGTTAATTTGCAGGAATTTTTCCTGACCACTTCCTGGCAGCCGCAAATTGGGGATTTTGGCATTTGGGCGTTGGTGAGCGCCACCCTGACCACAAGCGCGATTGCCATTCTAGTCGCCTTGCCGCTTGGTTTAAGCGCCGCCATCTATCTTAGCGAATACGCCAAACCCCGCGCGCGGGCTGTCCTCAAGCCGATTCTGGAAACGCTGGCGGGCATTCCCACCGTTGTGTACGGCTATTTTGCCTTGCTCTTCGTTTCTCCAATTGTCCGCAATTTGGTTGGGGTGGAAAAAGTCGGCGTTTACAACATGCTCTCCGCCGGGCTGGTGATGGGCATTATGATTTTGCCGCTGATTGCTTCTATCAGCGAAGACGCCCTCAGCGCCGTGCCAAATTCTTTGCGCGAAGGCGCATACGCGATGGGCGCGACCAAATTTGAGGTCAGCTCCCAGGTGTTGGTGCCAGCCGCCCTTTCGGGCATTGGCGCGTCGGTCATTGTCGGCATTTCACGCGCGGTGGGCGAGACGATGATTGTCGCCATTGCCTCCGGCGCGGGTCCCAAATTCTCCTTCAATCCGCTGGATGCCGCCGAGACCATGACCGGTCACATCGCCCGCATCAGCGGCGGTGATCTGCCCTACGGCACGGTGGATTACACCAGCCTGTTTGCCATCGCGCTGATGTTGTTTCTCGTCACCCTGATACTCAATCTCATCAGCCAGTGGATTGTGACGAAATTCCGCGAACAATACGAGTAATCCTATGCCCTCATTTACCTACCCCGAGAAAAATGAACTGGAGCGCTTTGTTGCGGCGCGTTACCGCACCGGTTGGGTGTGGCAGGTTATCTTCCTCTCCGCGCTTATCATCGCCATTTTCAGCCTTTCGGCGCTCCTCCTCAACATTGTTGATGGCGCATTTGGCTATGTGGCGTATGAGTTCAAAAAAGACCCGCTTACCATCAGCGAAAAACCGCTAGACCAACTGAATCAGCAAGAACTGATTGCTCTGCTACAAGCCAACCTGTCACGCGGCGCCTACAACAAACTGAACAACGAAAAGCCGATGGAAAGCCGCAGCCAAGGTGAATTGTATAATCTCGTCATTGAGCGCATCATTCAGGTCAAAACGCTTCAAACCTACCCGCTTTTCCGCTCTCTGTTTGAGAAGGCCGCCATCGAAGCCGAAGTGTCAGAACGGTATCCGGGCGCGCGGCTGGAATTCCGCTCGTGGCTGAGTCCCACCTTTTTGACCACACCGCAATCGAGCAAAGCCGAATTTGCCGGTGTGCGCACTGCCGTGCTTGGCTCACTGTGGCTGGTTGGCATTGCCATTGCCTTTGCACTGCCGGTTGGCGTGGGCGCGGCAGTCTATTTGCAGGAGTATGCGAATAAAAAGAGTTTCATCAGCCGCGTCATTCAAACCAACATCAACAATCTGGCAGGCGTGCCGAGCATTGTGTACGGCATGTTGGGACTGGCGATTTTCGTCCGCGCCTGGGAGCCGTTCACCAGCGGGGCGATGTTTGGCATCACCGACACCAATGGACGTACTATCCTTTCTGCCGGACTGACGATGGGTATCCTCGTCCTGCCGCTGGTGATCATCAATGCCCAGGAAGCCATCAAAGCCGTTCCCGATTCGCTGCGTCAGGCGGCATACGGGGTGGGCGCCACCCGCTGGCAAACGGTGTGGCATCATGTCTTACCCAACGCCCTGCCTGGCATTTTGACCGGCAGCATTCTGGCGATGTCGCGCGCCATTGGCGAAACCGCCCCCCTGATTGTGGTCGGCGCTTCAACTTTCATCACCATAGACCCCCAAAGCCCCTTTACCAAGTTTACCGCCCTGCCGATTCAAATTTACCAGTGGACATCGCGCGCACAAAGCGAATTTCAAGCCATCGCTGCCGCCGCCATTCTGGTCTTACTCGGCTTGCTGCTGACTCTCAACGCTACCGCTATTTTGCTGCGCAATCGCTTCCAGCGCCGCTGGTAGCACAGGTCTTAGACCTGCTTCACAGGAGAAATTACACATGCAACCCGCAAACAATACCCAATACGCCATCGAAACCCGTAACCTGAGCATTTTCTACGGCGAATTTGAAGCCGTTACCAATGTAAACTTACAAATCGAAAAGCAGAAAATCACCGCCATCATCGGACCTTCCGGCTGTGGCAAAAGCACCCTGCTGCGTGCGTTCAACCGCATGAACGACTTTGTACCAACCAGCCATGTGAGAGGCGAAATTCTGCTGCAAGGCACCAACCTGTATGGGAAAGAGATTGACCCAGTGGAAGTCCGCCGCCGGATTGGCATGGTCTTTCAGAAGCCCAACCCCTTCCCCAAATCTATTTACGAAAACATTGCTTGGGGCGCGCGCATCAATGGCTACAAAGGAAACATGGACGAACTTGTTGAGCAATCGTTGCGTGCTGCCGCGCTGTGGGATGAAGTGAAAGACAAACTCAAACAAAGCGCTTACGCCCTCTCCGGCGGGCAGCAGCAGCGCCTGTGTATTGCCCGCACCATTGCCATTCAGCCCGAAATCATCCTCATGGACGAACCCGCCTCGGCGCTCGACCCGATTGCTACCCTCAAAATCGAAGAGTTGATGCAGGAACTGAAGAGGAACTACACCATCATCATCGTGACCCACAACATGCAGCAGGCAGCCCGCGTTTCGGATTATACGGCCATGATGATGCTGCACGGTGATACCCGTTCAGGCACAGTCATTGAATATGACCGCACCGATGTCATTTTCACCCGTCCCAAAGACAAGCGGACGGAAGATTATGTCACAGGGAGATTCGGGTAGAAAAGGATACAGGTATACGGGTATACAAGTACACAGGTTGTGCGATAGCGTAGTTACCTGCTTACCTGTTTACCTGTATACCTGTTACTTGTTTACAAGCGTACTTGTCCACCTGTTTACTTTCCCCAAGGAGCCAATATGCGCAAGCCAAACGTCCTCTTCCTCTGCACCGGCAACTCGGCCCGCAGCCAGATGGGTGAAGCCCTTCTGCGTGCTTATGCTGGGGAGCATTTCGATGTGTACAGTGCCGGGTTAGAGCCAAAAAGTGACATCTTGCCGGTTGTTCGCCAGGTGATGGGTGAAATCGGCCTGAACATGGAAGGCCAACACCCTAAAAGCGTTAACGAATACCTGGGCAAAGTCACCTTTGCTTATACCATCACTGTTTGCGGCGGGGCCGAGGAAAAATGCCCGCTCGTCTTCCTTAGCATGGGCAAACACATGTTCTGGCCTTTTGAAGATCCGGCAACGATTCAAGGCGCTCCAGAGGAAGTGTTGCAAAAAGTGCGCGCTATTCGAGACGAAATGGCCAAAAAAATTCAATTCTGGCTACGCGAGCAAGGCATAGAACCGGCCAATCTGGTGGAGCCAGAAACCAAAGATCCCTTGTGAGTAAAGAAGACCTGTATGGCAATTCGTAAAACCTTCAATCAGGAAATCCACCAACTTGAAGATGAAATTCTGCTACTCGGCAGCATGGTGGACCAGGCCACCCTTGATTCGGTTGATGCGCTCAAAAAACGGGACGTTGAGGCCTCCCGCCACATCTATGGCTTAGATCTTAAAATCAATGCCAAACGCTACGGCATTGAAGAGAAAGTCATGGTTATGATTGCCACCCAACAACCGATGGCCCACGATTTACGCCTTCTGGCTTCCATTCTCGAAGTGGCTGGCGAACTGGAACGCATGGGGGATTACGCCAAAGGCATTGCCCTCATTAACATCCGTATGGGTGAGGAGCCTATGCCTGAACCACTGATAGGTATCCGGCGTATGGCTGAGACCGGTATCAATATGCTCCACCGTGCTTTGATGGCATTTGTTAACGAGGATGCCGAAACTGCTCGCCAGATTCCGGTTGAGGATGACAAAGTAGACCTGCTCTATAATCAGGTCTACCGCGAACTGATGACCTTTGTCACAAAAGATCCCAGGAACATTGAGCGCGCGAACTGGCTGTTGTGGGTGGCCCATAACCTGGAACGTCTGGCCGACCGCGTGACCAATATCTGCGAGCGGACAGTCTTTGTCGTCACCGGTGAGTTGAAAGAGATACCCTCCTCATAAAAAAGGTGTACAAGCATCCTTTTTGCGTTAGATACGGCTGGAGGTAGCGACGGAATTCAAAAAACCGATGAGGAAGGCTGGCTTTTTTTCAATCACCCAAACAAAAAGCCAGTGTCGAGGATGATCTGTTTGCTCCACGCTCTATCCAACCACAGAGCCTCAAGCCAGGCTGGAGCCGACTTCCCTGAGCGCTTTGACCGCCTCTTCGGGTAGCAGGGGCGGCGCGATACCCAACATGCGGCAAATGAGCAGTTTGTGGGCAGTGATTTCAATGTTCTCGGTTATATCTGCTGCCTGGCGCAGGCTGGAACTGGCTACTACCAGACCGTGATTCTGCATCAGCACGGCAAGACCGTGGGCCTGCATGGCTTTGGCCACCTCGTCAGCCAGTTCGTCGCTGCCGGGCATGATGAAGGGAACAACCGGAATGTCACCGAAGAAGGCCGCCTCGGCCGAGATGGGCTGGAATTTTGTGCCGGTCAGGGCCATCAGTGTGGCGTACATGGCGTGACTGTGAATGACTGACTTGACCTCGGGCATGCGCTGGTAAATGGCGCAATGCACGCGTCGCTCACTGGAGGCATTGTAATCGCTCTTGCCTACGGTGCGCCCGTACAGATCAAGCCGCACCATCATTTCCGGGCGCAGGTCGCCTTTGAAGATGGCGCTGGGGGTGATCCAGATTTCGTCGGGGTTGTCTTCGCAGCGGGCGCTGACGTTGCCGCCGGTGGCGGTGATCATCCCCTTAGCGTACAGTTCATGGGTGACTCGCACAATCTGCTCGCGCACATCGCCGCCCTTCAAGGCTGCGTGAACGGGCGGCGTGGTCTGCGGCGCGGCGACAAAGGTGCCGCGTCCGCGTTGGCGTTCCACCAGGCCTTCGTTGGCCAACTGCGTGAGCGCCAGGCGGGCAGTCATGCGCGAGACGCCGGTTTCGGCGCAGATTTGCGTCTCGCCGGGGAGCGGGCTGCCAGGCTGCAAGTCGCCGGAGACGATGCGGACGTGCAACTGTTCGTAAATCTGGCGGTAGAGTGGGAGGGGACTGGATGGGTCTATCATCAGGTGTTTCATATATACATTATAACGTTTATTGAAATGGATCAGCCTTTTTGCCCGAAAGTTCGAGGGTAAAATATAGCCAACCCTTACCTGCCTTCCCATTTTGTTGCAGGACAGTTGTCCTGAGGCGGGTTGATTGTTGCTGGCTGGGCAATGTTCCCGGAGTGGTTCGAGATGCACGCCTGCTGACCGAACCCATTCAGGCTTACCTGGACTGCCCTGCGCAGGGTGATCCTCTCCTGCCTGCCGCGTTTGCTTTTGAGCGGTTATAATTGCCCTGGAGGCTTGAACATGGAAATTACCTGGTACGGACACTCCTGCTTTCGTCTGGTAGAACGCGGCCTGGCGACGGTCGTTACCGACCCCTTTGACCACAATGTCGTTGGCTACGAGGCCCTCAAACTCAAAGCCGATATTGTCACCATCAGCCATGACGCGCCCGGCCATAACTGTGTGAGCGCGGTTAAGGGAACCTCTCACATTATCGGCGGCCCGGGTGAATACGAAATCGGCGGAGTTTTCATTACCGGCGTGCAGACAGATGTGCAGGGCAAAAAGAACGGCGATCGACCGCGCAACACACTCTACGTCTTCGATTACAACGGCCTGACCATTGCCCACCTTGGCGATTTGCGGCAAGTCCCGCCGCAAGCCGAAATTGAAGCCTTAGGGACGGTGCACATTGCCCTCGTACCGGTAGGAGCCGGCGGCGCGCTGAACGCGGCCAAAGCCGCCGAGATCGTCAGCCTGCTTGAGCCGAATATTGTCATTCCGATGCACTATGCTACTCCAGCCTCCAAACTCGACCTCGACCCATTGAGCAAATTCCTGAAAGAGATGGGATTGGGAGAACCCTCCCGGCAGGCCTCGTTAAGCGTCAAACGCGCCAGCGACCTGCCAGATGAAACCCGCCTGGTTGTCCTGGATTACCAGAGTGGCTAGGAGGCCGGCAATGCCTGTCAAAATTTTGTTGACGTGGGATATTCTGCCCGAACGCGAACGCGAATACTTCGAATTTGTCATTGGCGAATTCATCCCTGGCGTTCAACGCCTGGGCTTTCAGCCGGCCGAAGCCTGGGCGACGATCTACGGCCCCTACCCGCAGATTCAGGTCGGCATGCTGGCGCCCGACGCCGCCTCTGCCCGGCGGATGATGAACTCTGCCGATTGGCAGAGCCTGCAAGAACAACTCTTCACTTTTGTCACCAATTTCTCCTACAAGGTTGTAGTCGCGCGGGGCGGTTTTCAATTTTAGCCATTTGAAAAAAATGAGCCGGTCGCAACTTGCTGAGCGTTTGCTTGAGTGGTATCGCCTGAACGGGCGGCAGTTGCCCTGGCGCACTTCCCCTCATCCCTACGCCGTCTGGGTTTCTGAAATCATGCTTCAGCAGACGCGCGTTGAGACGGTCATCCCCTACTTTGAACGCTGGATGAGACGCTTCCCCACGCTTCAAGCGCTGGCTGAAGCCTCTCAGCAGGAAGTGTTGCAAGCCTGGGAAGGTTTGGGCTATTATAGCCGGGCGCGCAGTTTGCACCGCGCGGCGCAAATTGTCGTCCGCGAATATGGCGGGCAACTGCCGCGCAGCCTGGAAGCCTTGCAGAGCCTGCCCGGCATTGGCCCCTATACGGCCGGGGCGATTGCCTCGATCGCCTTTGGCCTGGACGTGCCAGGCCTGGATGGGAACGTGCGCCGCGTCTTTTCCCGGCTTTTTGACCTCACCACCGCCGCGGATACTCCCTCCGGGGAACGGTTCTTGCTGGACCTGGTGACGGCTCACCTGCCTGACGGCCAGGCCGGCGACTACAACCAGGCGCTGATGGATTTGGGCGCCCTGATTTGCCTGCCCAAAAAACCGCTTTGTCTGTCATGTCCTTTGAATAATCTCTGCCTGGCCTATGCCCGTGGCGTGCAGGAACAGCGGCCGGTATTGAAGCCCCGCGCCGTTGTCCCGCATTACACCGTCACGGCCGGTATTTTGCGCCGCAATGGCCATGTCCTCCTGGCCCAACGTCCGGCGGGCGGGTTGTTGGGCGGATTGTGGGAATTCCCCGGCGGGAAACAGGAAGACGGCGAAGACTTGCCTGCCTGCTTGCGGCGGGAGTTACAGGAAGAACTGGGGGTGGATGTAGAAGTGGGCCAGCGGGTGGGCGTTTTTCGCCATGCCTACACCCATTTTCGAATCACGCTGCATGCGTTTGAATGCGCCTTGAAGGCGGGCGAACCGCGTCCCCTGCAGGCCAGTCAGATTGCCTGGGCGCCTCTGGCAGACCTACACGCTTATCCCATGGGCAAAGTGGACCGTCTCATTGCCCGCCGGCTGCAGGATGGCGGTGAAGATGACGGATCTTGAGGCAGAACGCCAGCGCATGGTGGATGAACAAATCGTCCGCCGGGGGCTGACCGAACCGCGTCTGCTGGCAGCCATGCGGGCTGTGCCGCGTCACGAATTTGTGCCTGCCGAATACCTGGATTACGCTTATGATGACGGCCCGTTGCCGATTGGCAGCGGGCAGACCATTTCTCAGCCTTATATTGTGGCGCTCATGACTCATCTGCTGGCGCTGCGCGGCGTTGAACGTGTGCTTGAGGTCGGCACCGGTTCGGGGTATCAGGCCGCGGTGTTGGCGCACATGGCGGCCGAGGTCCACACGGTGGAGATTCTGCCAGAATTGGCCGAGCAGGCGCGGGTGAGTCTGAACCGTCTGGGTTTGAACAACGTCCACTGTCACCTGGCAGATGGTTCTCTCGGCTGGCCCAAAGCCGCGCCGTATGAGGGCATTCTCGTGGCGGCTTCTGCACCGGATGTCCCTCCGCCTTTGCTGGAGCAGTTGGCCGACGGCGGGCGTCTGGTCTTGCCGGTGGGCGGACGCCTTTCTCAAGAGTTGGTGGTGGTCACGCGGCAGGGGGAAAAATATGAGCGCCGGACGGTTTTGAGCGTGGCCTTTGTTCCATTGCGCGGGGTACATGGCTGGAAAGCGGGTCATTTCCAATGATTGTTGCTGATGGCTTGCTGGTTTTAGGGCAATACGCGCTGCCGCTGCTGGTCTTCTTTGTCTCTGTGCTGGGGTGGGGGTTGTGGTGCATGCGTCCTTTCGCACATCGGGTTTCTCCCGCGCGTGCGCTTGCGCTGGCCCTGGGAATTGGGATAGTGGCTTTGGGGTTTTTGGGACTGGCGACGGCGTTGCTGGCCCGATTCTGGCAGGCGGCTTGGAAACTGGTCAGCCTGATAATTGCGGCGGCGGCTGTGGCCGGTTTGCTGCTGTTTGGCTGGGAACAGCGCGCCGCGCTTCGGGCTCAGGCTGGGAGAATCCTGTTGGGAAGTTTGTTATTTCTGGCGCTACTGGTGGTGCGGTTGATCTTCGTCCGCTCTATCCTGATGCCGCCTTATCATGATTCGCCGGAGCATTACATGCTTGTGGAAAGCCTGCTTCATCCGCTTGAGGCTGTGGATGTGGCGAACTTTTTGCTGGATGCGGGCGCGCGTTATTATCATCTGGGCTTTCACGCGCTGACTGGCTGGTGGGTTTCGGTTACGGGGTTGGGCATTGCCCCGGCTCTGGCTTTGCTTGGACAGATTTTCCTGGTCATTTGCCCTTTTACCGTCTTTGCTCTGGCCGACTTGCTGCATGGCGAGCAGGGTTTTGCCTGGTTTGCGGCCTTGTTGGCGGCTGTTGGCTGGCCCATGCCTGCTTTTGCAGTCAATTGGGGTAAGTACCCGGCGCTGGCTGCGGTGGCCGCTTTTCCGTCTATTGTGGCCTTGTGGCTGCTTGTCCGAGGCGGCAGGGGCGGAGTGTTGGTCAGGTATGCTTTGCTCTTGGTTCTGTCGGCCGGATTGACGCTGATCCATTCCCGCGCGCTTGTCTTGTTGGCGCTGGCGGCCTGCTGTTTCGGGTTGGGGTGGATTCGCTTTCCCAGGCGGATGCCGCTGGGTTGGTCGCTTTTGCCTGCCTTTGCCATGCTGCCGCTGTTTTACTGGCTGCGCGATCCGCTCCTGAGCCGGTATTTTGGGCCGGTGTATATCATCTTGCTTCTCGTTACCCTGGGATTGCCGTTTGCCTTTTCGTTTGCGCCGGGGGTTTCGGTGGCGGCGGGATTGTTTATGTTGGGTATCTATGCAGCCTCGGCAATGAGGTTGCCCGCAATTTTGAAAGGCTACAGCCGTTTCTTGCTGGATCGGCCCTTTGTGGATGTTTCGCTCTTTTTGCCGCTTTCTGTGCTGGTCGGTCTGGAACTGGCGGGGGTCTTGTTCAGGCTTGAATCTAAGCCGCGTTTGCAGGCCGGGGCGGGGGCATTTTTTGCAGGCGTCATCTTCCTCTCGTTTTCTTTGCAGGGTTCCTTGCGCGCTGACCGCTGCTGTAACTACGTAGAGAGGGGTGACTTGTACGCTATGGAGTGGATTAAGTCAGAAACTGCGCCGGATGCAATTGTGTTGATTGCAGGCTATGAGATGAAAAATTATCAGGTAGCAACCGATGGCGGCGCATGGGTGCGGGCGTTGACGGGCCGAAACATGAACAAGGTGCGTTATGACCTGCCGTGGGATAAGGCCTCTGCTCGGGCGCTTGTCTGCAAGCCTGAATGGGGCGAGCCGTACATTTACGCGGGTGGCCAGGAATTTAGTTTTGACCGCAATCTGTTGTACCGTCCGGAGTGGTATCAGGTAGTTTATGAGTTTGAGGGGACTCGGATTTACAAGGTGCAGAATTGCAGCGACAGACATCCCTGATGGTCTGAGCGGTTGGGGGAGCAAAGTTGTTCATACATTCATACTATTATTTCAATTCCATAAGTGCTACAATGGAATTGACATTTCCAGCCAGGTTTCTCGAATTTAAAAGGAGGCGGCGATGAACGCCAAAATGAGAATTTTTCTGGTTGTTTTTGTTCTCTTGGGCATTGCCGCATTAGCAAGTTGTAACCTTCCCAAGCCTTGTACACCGGCCATGCTGGTGGCGCCTCAATTGCAATCTCCTGCCATGTGGGAAGTGGTCAACTCATTACAGCCTAGTCTGACGTGGAAGTACCCCACGGTTATCTTTGGCCCCTCGCCTACACCTACGCTGGTGCCGGCAAGCGGCGGCTCTGGAGGGGGCGGCTCTGTTCCTGGTGGGCCGACACTGGTTCCTGGAACCCTTCCAACCCTGGCGGCGCCAGTGCCGCCAGGCGGGCCGTTCGAACCGGTGCCAGTCCCATACTTTTATCCACACCCTCCGTTTTCTTATTTTCCTTACTTTGAAACACCCTACTTCTTCTTGCCTTACTTCTGGCCTGCTCTGGAACCATTGCCTTACAAGTTCGTATATACAACCGCCAGTTGTTCGCCTCAAGGCTATCGCGTCAGCCTTCAGACCGGGCCTAATTTCAGCGATGATTTGGGTGGGAATACAAACAATACCCACTGGTCACCCAGCACACCTTTGCAGCCTGCAACAGAGTATCGTTGGGGGGTAGCAGCAGTCAGCGGCGGCGGGGTTGGTCCGTTTGCCGGCTACCGTTACTTCTTTACCGGGCCGCTCTGCGAATGCACGCCGGAATCTTTGCTGGCTCCTACGCTCAAGCCTTTGCCTGCATCGGTGAACAGTCTCTTGCCTGGTCTCTCCTGGGATTATCCAGGCGACTGCCTGCCCCAAGGCTACCGCATTGATTTGTCCACCGACCCGTCTTTTGAGGACACCAGCCTGAGCGGGGGGACGGGCAATCCGTTTACCCATTGGGGGCCGGCAGAAAGTTTGGCCGACTGTACCACATATTACTGGCGCGTGGCTGCGGTTTGTGATCAGCCAGGAGGCGGGACGCTCGTTGGCCCCTATTCTGAAGTGCAGTCCTTCAGCACGCAGAAGATGAAGGTGTGCCCTACGTTGACTCCGCTCAACCCCAGTTTCATTCCCAGCCTCGACGCGAATTGCCGCAAGGGACCGGATGTGCAGTATGGTCTATTGGCTGTGGCCGCGGCGGGACAGGAAATCCCCATTCTAGGGCGTAATCCGGAAGGTGATTGGTTTTACGTCCGCCTTGAAGGCAATCTGCTGTGCTGGATTGCGCGCAGAACCGGCGAGACAGAAGGCGATACCGACCAGTTGCCCATTGTTGAATTTGAACCCCTGCCCACAAGAAGGGATAGGACAGGCGGTTGTGCTCAATACACCGATCCTAAAACTTGTTGGAGCGTAATGGGCTGCTACTGGGACTCCTCCAACGAGCGGTGTATGAAGAGGTAGGCGGGTTTTATTTAACAGAAGGGGCGGCGTATGACCTCTGCAAACTATGCAGAGGAGACGCTGCCCTTTTTTATGCCTCATGGCTTGCAGTTAAGGCGCTGCCGAATCCTGTTAGCGGCTTCTGCAATGCTTGCTTCCTCTTCCAGCCGGCGCCATAGTTGACACAGGGCGTTTTTGAGATAGGGGGCTTCTCGCCAGACGTCAAGGCTCAATTCTTCGGCAGAAGAGACGCTTTCAGTACGCCCATATCCCTCGATAAAGAGCAGCCATTCTGCCGGATCGCGTGGACGGTAGCCGTGATTCAGCGCGGCGCGGCCTGCCCGAACGACTGCGGTCCAGTCGGATACCTGACGGGCCAGATCGGCTTTTTCGTAATAGTAGCACCAGTCGTGTTCGGGTTCGGGGCCGAAGATGGCGGGCGGCGGAAGCGGCGCTTGCGCCTCTGGGATAATCCTATCCGGGCGTGAGAGGGCAATGGCCGGCAGGATAGATGGTTCCAGGCCGGGAATCGTCTTTTGATTATTGTGGACTGCATCCAGAACCTTCAAGCAGCCCCCGTGGGCAGGAAAGTAAATTGCGATTGCCTGAGAGGTTGTCCCCTCAAAGGTTGTGGTGGCATAGGCAACGTTGATCGGCAGATTCGCCTCCAGGCGCGGGAGTTTTGGCCCGCCAAGGCGCAGTTCGGGGTATAGAAGGAGATAAGCGATTCTGTCCGATGTATTTTCGGGCGCGTAAATCCAGTTGATCGGGGCGGTCAGGCTCAAATCGGTTTCGTAGGTCAGATGCAGGTCGGGGGAGAGGATCACAGTCTCCGGCTGAATGCCCGGCGCGCGCCAGATGAGTTGCCAGAAGAAATCGCGTTGTCTGGCCCAATCTCTTTGGTAGGTATAAGCATGCCCGATGTGTTGACCGGCAGCCAGAGCAATGACCAGACTGACCAGGGTGATGCGGCGGGCCTCTGACTTTATGAGGGCAAGCATACCGGTTAGGAGCAGGCTGGCGCCAAGAATCATCGGCAGGAAGAAACGATCCCAGCCAAAGTTGAAGCGCAGAGGCAGGCCTGCAACCCAGGAGGGAAAGCGGCCGCCAACCATGCCAACCAGGCCGATCAGCATCGCGCCGTAAGCCCAGTTGGCACTGGCAGGCTGCGCGTCTGACTCAAAGTGTTTTTGGTAATGTTTTGCTGCCAGGAAGGTGATCACCATGACGGTCGCGGCCAGCAAGGCGATATCCCGGTTGCCCCACAGGGTTTTTAGCCCCCAGAACCAGCCCAGCAAGGCTTCGGCCAGATCCTGGATGTGGCCCAGGGCCGAAGGCCAGTTTGGGGTTTCCGTCAAACCGGCCGGATTGTAATAGTGATACTTGCCGGACTGGTAAAAATGAATCAACCAGAGCAGGTTGGCAGTCCAAATTGCCAGGTAGGGCAGCCAGCGTTTGAAGACAAAGCCTGCTTTTTGCCAGGCAGATGACTGATGTTCTGAAGCCTGCCATAGAAAGAGCGGGCGCAGGATTTCCAGCCCGAGGAAGTACTCGGTGGGCAGGAGCCCAAGGGTCTGCAGGCCAAGCGCCAGCAGGGTGTCGGGCCAGAACCTGTGAGCCTGGCGCGCAGCCCGAATGGACAATCCCAGCGAGAGCAGGCAGGCGCTGAGAGGGATAAAATGTTGATTGGTATAGGTGACCGGCAGCCACTGTTGGGTAAAAGCCGGATAGACCAGGAAAAGCAGGCTGGCGGCCAGAGCCTGACGCCGGGATTGGGGCCAGGCCGTCCGCAGACAGAACCAGGCCGAAAGTCCGGTGAGGAGCCGCATGAACAGGCCAAAGATCTGCCAGGCAAGGGGAGTCGCGGGAATAAGGCTGGTCGTCAACCAGGCAATCGGCCACAGGAACGGGCGTGAATGTTCAAAAATGCCCACCACTTCTGCCGGGCCGCGCTGGTGGACGTTCCACAGAAAAGGCCAATCGTCCCAATACAGGCCCAGGCGGGAAAGCAGCAGGCCATAGGCCAAAATGGTCAGGATCAGAAAGGCAAGGGGGATAGAGCGGTTGGAAAACCGGTGTGTGTTCATCGGTGCTATGTAATTATACAGTCATGGGACTTTGAGATACTGGGCCGATGGATGGGGAATTTTTGGGGTAGAATACTCCCCATGTCTACCCCCCTTCTTCTTCCCCCCGACCTGCTCGAAACCATCCGCCGCGCCCTGGCCGAAGACATCGGCCCCGGCGACGTGACCACCGAGAGCATCATCCCGGCCGAGGCGCGCATGCGCGGCCAGATCATCGCCAAGCAGGAGGGCGTCGTCGCCGGCCTGGATGTGGCCCAGGCGGTTTATCTCGCCGTGGACCCGCAGGTGGATTTCCGCCCGCAGGTGGACGAAGGGGCGCGCGTGACCCGCGGCCAGGTTCTGGCCCTCGTCTCCGGCCGGACCCGCAGCCTGCTGACCGCCGAACGGACGGCGCTCAACTTCCTCGGCCGGATGTCCGGCATCGCCACCCTGACGCGCGCCTTCGTGGACGCCGTCGCCGGGACGAAAGCCGTCATCCTCGACACGCGCAAAACCGCCCCCGGGCTGCGCGCCGCCGATAAACTCGCCGTCCGACGCGGCGGCGGGCAGAATCACCGCATTGGCCTCTACGACATGATTCTCATCAAGGACAATCACATTGACTACGCTGGCTCGATCGGGGAGGCCGTCCGCCGCGCCCGCGCCGCCGCCCCCGGCCTGGAGATCGAAGTGGAGGCCCGCACGCTGGAGGACGTACGCGAAGCGCTCGACCTGGGCGTGGAACGCATCCTGCTCGATAACATGTCCCTCGACATGATGCGCGCCGCGGTACAACTCGCCGCCGGGCGCGCCCGCCTGGAGGCCTCCGGCAACGTGACGCTGGAAACCGTCCGCGCCATTGCCGAAACCGGCGTGGACTTCATCTCCTCCGGCGCCCTGACTCATTCGCCGCGGGTGTTCGATGTCAGTTTTGATTATCTGGAACGACTGTAATTCCCTGCCCTTAACCCTCCCGCAGGGTAGAACGGGGCCGGCAAGCAATACCGGCAATGATAGAGATGTCTTCTGGCCTGGAGATTGCGCCAAAACCTGCGGGAGGATAGACAGTTACGAACGACTTTAGATGTAGCCAAAGGAGCGTTTGCTATGAATCCTGAAGTAGAGCAAATGTACGAAGCGCTGAAAGCCAAATTGAGCAAAATCGTGCCCGATGTGGAATTGCGCTACAAGGCCGAAATTGCCGTCGAGATCAACGCCCTGAAACGGCAGCGCAACGCCGTCATCCTCGGTCACAACTACATGGAGCCGGCGCTCTTCAACTCGGTGCCCGATTTTACCGGTGACTCGCTCGATCTCTCGCGCAAGGCCGCCCAAACCGACAAAGACGTCATCGTCTTCTGCGGCGTCAAGTTCATGGCCGAGACGGCCAAGATTCTCAACCCGACCAAAACCGTCCTGCTGCCCTCCAACAAGGCCGGCTGCTCGCTGGCCGAATCGATCACCGCTGACGACGTGCGCCTGCTGCGCCAACGCTTCCCCGGCGTGCCGGTGGTCAGTTACGTCAACACCTACGCCGATGTGAAAGCCGAGAGCGACATCTGCTGCACCTCCTCCAACGCCGTGGCGGTGGTCGAATCGCTCAAAGCCGATACGGTCATCTTCCTGCCCGATGAGTACCTGGCGAGAAACGTCGCCCGCGAAACCGGCAAGCACATCATTTTTCCTACCCCTCTCCCTGTGGGAGAGGGGCCAGGGGTGAGGGTTGAGAGCGACCTCGATTACCAACTCATCGGCTGGCGCGGCCGCTGCGAAGTCCACGAAAAATTTACCGTCCGGGACATCGAAGCCGTGCGCGCCCAATTCCCGGATGTGGTCGTCCTCGCCCACCCGGAGTGCAGCCCCGAGGTCACCGCCGCGGCCGATTTCTCCGGCTCGACCAACGCCATGATCCGCTACGTCCAGCAATCCAACGCGCCGCGCTACCTGGTGCTGACCGAATGCGCCATGGGCGACAACATCGCCGCCGCCAATCCCGATAAGGAAATGCTGCGGCTGTGCATGGTGCGCTGTCCACACATGAACATGATCACGATGGAAGAGACCCGCGACGCGCTCAAGTACAACCGTTACATCATCGAAGTGCCGGAAGAGATTCGCCTGCGAGCCTACCGCGCCGTCGAGCGGATGATTCAGATTGGATAAGGCAGAGCACTCACCTATGAAAACCACTGATGTTCTCATCATCGGTTCCGGCATTGCTGGGGCCACCGCCGCCCTGCAACTGGCCCAAAACCCGCGGCGGCGGGTCATCCTCATCACCCGCGAGGCCGACCCGGCCGAGTCGAACACCCGCTACGCCCAGGGCGGCATCATCGGGCGCGGCCCCAACGACAGCGCCGACCTGCTCGTCGAAGACATCCTCGAGGCCGGCGCCGGCGCCAGTTTGCCCTCGGCGGCGCGCATCCTGGCCGAGGAAGGCCCGCCCCTGCTGCAAAAGATTCTGGTCGAAATCGCCGGCGTCCACTTCGACATCCAGACCAACGGCGAACCGGCCTGGGGTCAGGAAGGCGCCCACTCGCGGCGGCGCATCCTCCACGTTGGCGACGCGACCGGCCGGGCGATCATCGAAGGCCTGATGGCCGCCTTGCAGAAACTGCCCAATGTCGAACTCATCCCCAACGCCACCGCCGTGGACCTGATCACCTACCCGCACCACTCGCGCGACCCGCTCAAGGCCTATGAACCGGTCACCTGCTACGGCGCCTACGTCTTTGACCGCAAAGGGCACGCCGTTCACCGCACGCTGGCGGCGGCCACCATCCTGGCCACCGGCGGGCTGGGGCGCATCTACCGCAACACCACCAACCCGCCCGGCGCCCGCGGCGACGGCCTGGCCATGGCGCACCGCGCCGGGGCGCGCATCCTCAACGCCGAATACATCCAGTTCCACCCCACCGCCCTGGCCGTGCCGGGGGCCGAAGGCTTCCTCATCAGCGAGGCCGTGCGCGGCGAAGGCGGCATCCTGCTCACCCCCGAAGGCCGCCCCTTCATGGAAAAATACTCGCCGGAGTGGAAAGACCTGGCCCCGCGCGACGTCGTCGCCCGTGCCATTCACACCGAAATGGAAGATCACGGCTACTCGCACGTCCTGCTCGACATCGCCTCGCACATGCCTGCCGAGCGCATCCGCCAGCGCTTTCCCAACATCTACGCCGAGTGCAAACGCGTCGGCATAGACATCACCCGCGAGCCAATTCCGGTCGTCCCGGCGGCGCATTACTCCTGCGGCGGCGTGGCCGTGGACGAGTGGGGCCGCACCAGCATCCGCGGCCTCTACGCCGTGGGCGAAGTCTCCTGCACCGGCCTGCACGGGGCGAACCGACTGGCTTCCACTTCTCTGCTGGAGGGACTGGTCTGGGGCACGCGGGCGGCGCGCGACCTGGAGGCCCGCTTCGCCGCCGACCCGCAGCCTGCCATCCCGACCCGCGACGACGTCCCCCCCTGGGACGAATCCGACCTGACGCAGGACTCCGACCCGGCCCTCATCCAGGGCGATATGCAGACGATTCAGAACATCATGTGGCACTACGTCGGCCTGATTCGCTCCGGCGACCGGCTCTCGCGCGCCATTCGCGAACTGCGTCACCTGCAGAACGAAATCGAGACCTTCTACCGCGCCACCAAACTGAGCGACGGGCTGATCGGCCTGCGCAACGCGGTGGAGGTGGCGCTGATCGTCGCCCAGGCGGCGCGTCACAACCGCCAGAGCCGCGGCTGCCACTACCGGGTCGATTCGGTCGAAGGCGGGGATCGGTTGTTGTAAAAGCGCCGGGGAACAGTTTTTCTTAACCTTCCCGCAGGCTAGAATGGGGCCGGCAGCAGAGATCGGCGATTATGGAGGCGTTTTGCGGTTTGGACATTGCGCCAAAACCTGCGGGAGGGTAGGCAATTACTCTCTTGCTGCGCACCTGAAACAACAACAAACAACGGCTGCCATCTCTGGCGGCCGTTGTTTGTTCAAAACTGTCTTTTCGGAATCTGGAATTTCCAGATTCTTGGTAATTGCCCACCTTTAACCCTCCCGCAGGTTAGAACAGGGCCGGCAAGCAATACCGGCAATCATGGAGACAACTTTTAGCTTGGACATTGTGCCAAAACCTGCGGGAGGGTAAGCAGTTACAATTCTTGGCGTTTAGCCTTTCCTCTCAGCCACCAGTCCCTGCAGAGCATACTTTTTGGGGTATGCTCTGCTTTTCGTGGCGGGTAAGTTTTTAGCGAATGGCTTGCTCGGTTTCGGCGTCGAAGATGTGGAAGTTGTCCATGTTGAGGGCGATCTGTACCTGGTCGCCGATGCGGAAGCGGGAGCGCGGGTCCACGCGGGCGATGAAGGTGTTTTGTCCGCTCACCAGGTACACGAAGATTTCGTTCCCCATCAATTCGGTCACGTCAACGCGTGCAGCCACTTTTTCGGCATGGATGCCCGGTGGGATGAAATCGGGGTCGTGGATGTTTTCTGGGCGGATGCCAAAGACGATGTTTTTGCCTGTGTGGGGCAGGTACACCTTTGCGCGTTCGGCGGGGATTGGCACTGCAAAGTCGCCCGTGTCCACAATCAACTTTTCTCCATCTTTGACCAGTTTGCCGTTGAAGAAGTTCATGGCCGGGGAACCGATGAAACCGGCCACAAACAGGTTGCCAGGTCGGTCATAAAGGTTCTGGGGGGTATCCAGTTGTTGTAGTTTGCCCTTGTTGATGACCGCAATCCGCGTGGCCATGGTCATGGCCTCTGTCTGGTCGTGGGTAACATAGATGAAGGTGGTCTGGAGGCGCTGATGCAGTTTCGAAATTTCGGCGCGCATGGCCACCCGCAGTTTGGCATCCAGGTTGGAAAGCGGCTCGTCAAAGAGGAAGACCTTTGGTTCGCGCACGATTGCGCGCCCAACGGCCACGCGCTGTCGTTGACCGCCCGATAGTTGGCGCGGCTTGCGGTCAAGCAGGTTTTGAATGCCCAAAATTTCAGCGGCTTCTTTCACGCGGCGGTCAATTTCCTGGCGGGGAACCTTGCGCAGTTTCAGGCCAAAGGCCATGTTATCGTACACACTCAAGTGGGGATAGAGAGCATAGGACTGGAAGACCATGGCAATGTCGCGGTCTTTGGGGGCCACATCGTTGACCACCCGGTCGCCAATCAGAATGCGTCCGCTGGTGATTTCTTCCAGGCCGGCCAGGAGACGCAGAGCGGTTGTCTTGCCACAACCAGAGGGACCAACCAGTACCAAAAATTCCTTATCGGCTACTTGAATATCCAGGTCGTCTACTGCAACGACATCGCCGAATTTTTTGTACACGTGCTCGTAGGTGACACTTGCCATTTTATACCTCCAGGGTTTGTTTGTTCATGACGATAACTGCGGAAAAATGTTTATTTTATGACAATTATACCCCCGTTTTGGGGCTTGTAAAGGGTTTTGGGCGTTAAAAACAAGGGGAATTTGTTAATTTTCAAGCATTATTGTGCTGGAGTTGTTTCGATTCGCCGATCCGTTCGCCCGGTATATCCCCTCTAGTGGGTATGGAACTATGTGGTCTATCCTGGGGTTGAAGGCTGTGTGGGGATTTGGGGCAGGCTGGCGGCTGCAATGGCCTGCCCCAGCCGGCGGGTTCTTTCGTCTGGCAAATGAAGTTGTATGCGTTCAGCCAGGGATGGGAATTCATGCTTCAGCACCTGCTGCGCGGCGGAAAGAAGCAATGCTCCGCCCGTGCCAGATGTGCAGCGCCCAAGCAGCAAGACGTGCTTGATTTCATAGAAATCTGCATAGTGTGCCAAACTGTATCCTAAATAGATGCCCAATGTCTGCCAAATGGCCAGTGCACCCGGGTGACCGGCATCCAGTTGCTTTTGGGCAAAAGTCAGTTTTTCGGCGGGAGCCGCTTCTTGCGGCAGATGCAGGCCGGCGCGGGGGGCCAGTCTGAAAATACACTGTTGAGAGAGGTACTGCGAACCGGCGCCATGGCCGCCTGTCAGATCGTCTGCGGGAGCATTGGGCGCGTCGTCCACGGGCGCGGAGGCCAGTTCGTTCAACCAGCCGGAGATGCGGCCATGACAATCAACGTAACCGGCAGCAAGGCTCGACCCCATCGCCAGGCCAAGCACGCCGTTGTCATGTAAGGACATTGCGCCGGCCAGGGCGGCGGCGTCGCCGTCGTTGATCACCTCTAGCGGAATGCCCAACTCATCTTTGATGCGCCGGAAAAGATTTTGCACCTGTGGTCTGTTCTGTGGTGGAACGCTGCGAAAAATGGAAGCATAGCGCGGCTGGTTTTCAATGTAAATGCCGGCGGCGCTGCCGCCTACTGCGTCCAGACGCGGCAGCCTGGAAGCCGCGCTGTGAATGGAAGCCAGGATCTCGCGGTAGTGATAATCGGGATCGTTTTGCAAGCGCGGTTCCCAGATGACTTCCTCGCTGTAGATTACCTGTCCATCTACGACGGCGCAGGCCTTACGATCAGACGCGCCCAGGTCGAACCCGACGCGGCAACCGTTCAGATGATGTCCGGCTGTGGTGCCACTTTCGTTGGCGGGCGGCACCTCCTCGGTCGAGAGGGAGATGACCCGAAAGGGCCGTTCATAGATACGTTCCATGAAACGGGCGTCACGGGCACGAGATCCGTTTTGCGCATAGTCAGCGGACAGCCGGGCGGCTATTTCTGGGGCTCCGCCAATGTAAATGGTATGCGCGCCGCGCTGCCAGAGTAAAAACTTGACTAAACGTTCAACGTAAGGCCAATTCCTCTCGGCTTGGGGATGCGAGGCCGGAAAGAGGCGCGTCTCAAAGCGGGAGATGTGCCCTCCCTGGCGTTCCAGGCCAATGATCAGGGAGATGCCCGATTCTTTCACCTGCTCGCGGAATGACTGGCTGGCCAAAACTGCAGGACGAAAGACTGGATCAAGCGGCGGGACGATTTGGGGCATCATCTCTTTTGTTGCTTTCTTCTCGGAGTGGACATTGTATAATTGAGTCGCTTTGCGTAACTGCCTAACTCTGGCTGCTGTTTGGCTGCCGAAGCAGTTACTCCTTCTCTTTGAATTTTATCCTTGACGAGCGGTTTGTGGTTGCACGTATATGACACTTCGCGACGAAATCTTTGAACAGCCAGAGCGATTAGCCAGTTTGCTGGCCTCTCAGAGAGATGCTGTGCATGAAATTGCACGGGTTATCCAGGCGCAAGGGGTGCAATATGTTTTTTTGGCGGCGCGCGGCACATCAGATAATGCCGGCCGCTATGCAAATTACCTTTGGGGAGCCCAAAATGGCCTGCCCATAGCGTTGGCAACGCCTTCACTCTTCACGTATTATCAACACCCTCCGCGCTTAAAAGGGGCGCTGGTAGTGGGGATTTCTCAATCGGGTAAATCGCCGGATATTGTCAGTGTCCTGAGCGAGGGACGCCGCCAGGGTTGCTTGACGCTCGCCATTACCAACGCGCCAGATTCGCCGCTTGCGCAAGCAGCCGATTTGCATCTTGATATTCAAGCCGGGCCAGAGCGGGCAGTGGCGGCTACCAAGACGTATTCTGCCGAGTTAATGGCCCTGGCCATGCTCTCGGCGGCATTGGCGGATTCGCATACGCTTTGGGAAGAGTTGGCGCGGGTGCCTGATTGGGCAGAACAAGCGCTGCGCCTGGACGATGAACTTGCTCGCATGGCACAGCGTTATCGTTACATGCGCCAGTGTGTGGTGCTGGGACGCGGTTACAACTATGCCACGGCTTTTGAGTGGGCTTTGAAACTCAAGGAATTAACCTACACAATTGCAGAGCCTTATTCATCCGCCGATTTTCTGCACGGTCCAATTGCGATGATTGAGGCGGGTTTTCCGGTGATGGCGGTTGCTCCGCGTGGGGCGGTTTATGCCTCCATGCTAGAGGTCTTAACACGCCTTCACGGTGAACAGGGGGCTGAGTTGGTGATCATCTCTGATGCTGCAGAAGCGCTGGCGTTGGCCCAGTCGCCTGTCCCTTTACCGCCAGAGGTACCCGAATGGTTGTCGCCCCTGATCAGCATTTTGCCGGCACAGTTGTTCACTTTTCACCTGACGCAGGTAAAAGGCCTGGATACGGAAAGGCCGCGCAGCATCACCAAGGTGACCGAAACGCATTAGGCAACTTCACACGGCCGACATTATCTTCAGTTAAGAAAAAGACGCCCTGAAAGGCTGTTACAGGGCGTCTTGCATCGGGGAGATGTTGTGTCCTTATGGCATCGGGTTGTTGAGCGCCCAGTCGTTCCCCAGGCGAATTTCAATGTCCACCGGTGAAGCCGGGTCATACTTGAAGGCAAGTTGGGCATTGCTGTTAATGCCAAACAACATAATCAGATAGCGCATGGTGTACAGTTTGCTGGTATAGATGGTGAGCGTGGTGCGGCTGTAGGGCTGACCGGCATCTCCGATCTCCGCGACCGTTATGCCTTGCGAGGTCAGATAGTCGCCCGTCCGGGCAGCCAGACCTGTCGCCTGTTGAATCCCCGATGCGCCGTTAAGCACGCGCACGCGCGGCGCTTCGCTGCGCATCAACTCGGCCGGGTCACCGGTGGCCATCGGGCCAATTGCGCCGGTGGAAGTGAAGATTTCATCGCGCAGGATGCGGATTTTGTCGGTGATGGGTTTGAAGATATCCAGGCCATCGGGGGATTTTGCCAGCGTCACCATGTCGTAATTGATAATGCCGCGCTTGATGTTTTCCGGCGGAATGTCTTTGACCAGCATGGCCAGGCGCATGGCATCTTCAAAGGACATATTGGTGTGAATACCGTCTGAGAGTTTGGCATAAATTGCCGGTGCTTTGGCCATCAACATGGGGAAGTTCTCTGGCTTGGTCACCTTCTTGCGGATGGCCAGGATAACCCGCTGCTGGCGGTCGGCGCGGTCGATGTCGCCGCCTTCGGTCTGTTCGCGAATGCGGGCGTAGGCCAGCGTCTTCCAGCCGTTGAGGTGACGCATGCCCGGGCCAACCAGTTTGACCTTATCCTGTCCCGAACCGATACGGTCGAGAATCAGTTTCTTTTCAGGGACGTAGATATCAATCCCGCCGATCTCGTCAATAATGTCAATAAAGGTTTGAAAATCTACCTGAGCATAGTAATGCACCGGCACACCGATCACCTGCTCAACGGTTTTCATGGCCAGCGCCGGGCCGCCGCCGGGCAGTTTGAAGGCATCGCCGATATAGTAGGCGGTGTTGATTTTCCCATATCCGTGACCGGGGATGTTGACCCACAAGTCGCGCGGGATGGAGAGCATGCCCGCCGTGCGGCTAAGCGGGTCAATGGTGAACAGAATCATCGTATCTGAGCGCGCAGCGCCCTGGCGGTCGGCGGACCAGTCGCCATAGTCCACGCCGATGAACAGGATGTTAATGCGGCTGGCGCCGTCCCAGGGTTCGGGCAAGGGGGCCTCTGGGGCAGATGCTTCGGGGGTTGGCGTGGCCTCAACGGGCTGGGGCGTGCCCTGTTCGTTGGTGACAGGTGCGAAAGCAGCCGGCTTTGCGGCCACGCAGTGCGGCGGCGGCGATCCGGGCAGGGCGGTCAGCGTCCAGCAGGCGATGAAGCCGCGGCCAAAAATGAAGATGGCCACTGCTATGCCAAGCGTAATGACCCAGAAGATGATTTGACCGACAGACGGCCTTTTGAGTTGGATATTTTTCAAGAAAGCGAAACGATTTGTCATAGTTTTAGTCGGGTTTGAGATAGACCATGTTCACGCCGAGACGTTCCAGCCCAAGTTCGGCCCAATACCGAAGGATGGTGGAGTCGTCTTCCAGCGCGGAAAGCATGGCCGGGATGGCGCGCGGGTCGGCAATTTCGGACAGGGCGCGCATTGCCTGAATCCGAACCGTAAGCGGCGCCTCTTGCTGGACCTGGAGCAGGGGTTCCACCGCTTCGCTCCCCAGGGATGCCAACGCCTTGGCGGCGAGCATGGCGGTCAGGTCGTCGGGGTCAGATAAGGCGCGGAGTAAAGCGGGAACGGCCTCGGGTCCGGGATGAGCCGTGAGCGCCAGCGCGGCGCACTGGCGGATTTCCTCTGCCGCATCCGACAGGTAGGGGATGAAACAGCGGCTTTCTGCCTGTGGGTTCTCTGCCAGGGCGCGCAACGCCCACCAGCGCCGTTCTACATCGGCCGAATCCAGCAGGTCGAGCAGGAACGGGATGGCGTCTGCGCCCTGTTCTGCCAGGGCCATGACGGCCTCTTCGGCCCGGTTTTCGTCGCCGCTGAACAGGTCGTTCAGCAGATTCTCGAGAGAAGGCACGGGGTTTCCTATCGTTCTGGCGGCGGAACGGGCAATTTGTCGGCTGCCGTGTGAATCCACTTATCGCCCTCGTCAATCAGCATGACCGGGATTTCGTCCACAATGGGATATTTACGCCCGCAGTCCTGGCAGACGAGCCAGCAATCACGCTCGAGGACGAGCAGGCCTTCTTTTTCGCGCACGCAGGCGGGGCAGCGTAAAATTTCGAGCAAGTCTTTACTGAGCATGGTTTCTCCTGATTGCAACAGACGGCTATTTTACCACGTTGTGCAGGGGCTAATTCTGACACAGTTGCTTCTTTTTTGCCAGCCGTTCTGGGTCTTCGGTGCCGGGGCCAAACTGGCAGATGGCCTGCCAGGGTTCGTAATGTGTCTTGAAGATGTCGGTGAAGTAGGCCGCGCCGTTGCGGTAAACGGTGCGGGTGACGGTCACGTCGGCGCCCTCGGCGGCCCAGTCCACTTGTTTGATGACGTTCTTGCCCAATTCGGGGTTTTCTTCAAACAGGGCTTTGGGCGGCGGGACGCGGTTTACCGGCCCGGTTGTTTCCCAACTGACGGTACGCCCGTCGGAGGTGGAGTAGAGTTTCCAGGTCAGGGTGCGGGCGCCAACATTGACGTAGGTTTCCATCAACAGCCAGTAGGGGGTGTCATTGGTAAATTTAAAATCCACCAGCGGGAAGTACACGGTGGCATCCAGCCCGGCCAGATTGTCGTCTTTGCTGCCGCTGGCGGTTTGCTCATAATATGAGACACGATAGGCATGTGAGTGGCGTTCGTTGATGGGATAGCCGGCGAAGAAAACTGCGCGGAATAGTGTGGTGCTGACCTGGCAGACGCCTCCGCCGACGCCTTTGATGGTCCGGCCGCCGTAGATGATGAGTGCTTCGGCAAAACCATTGTCCAGGCTGATGTCGCCGAGTTGCTGGCCCATGGAGAAAGTCTCGCCGGGAGCCACCAGCACGCCGTGAAAGCGTTCTGCAGCCGCCTGAATGTTCTGGATGCGCTCGGCGCTGGAACCATAGTAGTATGAAGTGTAAGAGCCGACCAGTTCGCGAATGCCGAGTTCCTGGGCCGTAGCCGTGTCTTTGACCTGCGGATCGCTGGCCTGAATCACCAGCGGGATCGAATGTTCGCCCAGCAGGAGGCGCCGGTTAATTTCTACGATGCTGGCATCTACGTCCAGGGTGCGCCCGATTTTGGCGCTTTGAATCAGCACCAGTTGTCCGCTTGGGTCGTCAAAGTAGAAGCGCGCGTTTTCTGGGGGGCGGTTGACCTGCGTGGCAATGCCAGTCAGGGATTGGCGCAAGGCCTCGGGATCCAGATTCACCTGGATTTCGGTTCCGTGGTCCGACTTGACGCGGCGCACGTTGAGCATATTTGCCAGGGTCGGGACGTCAAATGTCCAGGGGCCAGGATCGCCTTCGGCGGCGTCTGGCACGCTCAAGACGAGTGGGGCAGAGAGAATCTGACGAGCGGTTTCGGCCTGAGCGCTGACATCCAGTAATTCGGGCGCCTGTTCCTGGACAGTTAAAACCACTTCGCCATCGCGGAAGGTTTGCAATTGGGCCGTCAGCGCCTCCAGGCTGGCTTCTACGTTCAGGGCGCGTCCGACCTGACCCGGCGTGGCGACGACTTCTGTCCCCTGTAATTGCAAATCGGCTTCAAGGACCGGCTGATTGATTTCTGCTGCCAGTCTTTGCAAGTAGGCATGGGCAACGCGTTGATCGAAAATAATCACCGGCCGGACGGTGATCGTTCCCTGCCGTGCCTTCCATTGTTGAGACAGACTGGCAAACGGCCCGCCTCGGCGCCCGATTTTGTAGGCGGCCTGCGCCGAAGCCGAAGCGTCAAAAGTCATGCCCATTTCTGCCGGCGTAACCGGCCAGAAACGGTCGCCGTCTCGCAGCAAGATGCGCCCGGTATGGGGATAAGAAAGCGTTTGCGCCAGGTGAACGGCCGCTTGCGAGGGAGATAAGCCCGAAAGGTCTACCCCGGCCACGTTCACGCCGGGGAAAATGCGCCCGGCATAGAACAACTGGTAGGCGGTTGTCCAGGCAAGAGCCGCCAGCAGAAACAACAAGAAGCCGCCAAGCAGAGCGGCAAGAATCTGTGCCAGGAGACGAGGTCGGCGTGGTGCGGTGTAAGATCGCGTTGTCATTGCAAGGTGATTATAACGTACTTGGCGGCGATGGTTTGACCGGCGGCTTGCATGCGCGGGGAACACCATCCCAGGTCACTTTTCTCTCAGACATTATGGCCGGCTATTGGCCCGGCCGCTTCCAGCGCGGCAGGAGCATGGGCGTGGATGCCTGATAGCGGGCATATTCTGCGCCGAAAACTTGCAGCAGTTTACGTTCTTCATAGTAAGCCCCCAGAATGATATACACTGTAGCCGCTGCATACATGGTCAGCAGGTTAATGGTCATTACGGGCGTCAGCCAGATGAAGAGCAAGCCTGCAGTGTAGAGCGGATGGCGTACCCAGCGATATAACCCGTTGGTCACCAACCGCTCAGGCTCAGGGGGGCGGGACGAGAGCAGCGCGCTCAGGCCGGTGAAGTCCAGCACGCCGGTTTGGAAAACGCCAACCCCCAGCAAAATGGCTGCAAAAAGTTGCCCGGCTGTGGTCAGAGCCACCCAGGGCCAGGGGATGATATACAACGTCTGGTCTGGAAGCGTAGCCGCCAGCCACAAAACCGGCAGGAAGGTGAGAAGCGAAACCAGGTTGTAGGCCAGCCGGTAGAAGCGCATGATTTTCTCTCCGGCCTTGCGGCGGAGCCATGCCTTAAACCACACAGAGGCCAGAATGGAGTGTACGGCTCCCCAGAGCAGGATAGATACCACTAAAGTCAAGACATTGATTAAGATATTCATGGCCTTTTAGAAGTACGGCGCGCCGATGTCGGCTGCGCCGTACATTGTTAGAATGCAAATCGTCTTTTCACTCGCCAAAGGCGGGCAATTCAAAAGTCTGTCCGCCGGCCTCCACCAGATAATACGGCGCCCAGGCCACGCCAAACAGGTGGACATAGATATCCGTTTTCTTGGGCGTCAGCGTGATTTCGTCGATCTTGTTGACCACGTCTCCCCAGCGTTGGTGGACCTGCTCCTCGGCCTGCTGGCGCAACTGCTCCAGTTGGGCAATTTCGCGCTTGTACTGGGCAATGGCCTGCACCGATTCGTCTACGTCCGCTTTGGCCTGTGCGGTCATGCGGCGCTTGGTCAGCGAGGTGGATACCCGGCGGCTGCTGCGGCTGCCCATGAGGGCGCCAAACACATTTTCGGCATGGGTGCCTATCTCTTCTATTTTCCGCTGCGATAGTTCTTCCTGGTCCATTTGCAATTCGCGTTCTTCACGCTCCAATTTGTCGCGCAGGGTTTTCAATTGTCGATCGTATTGGGCCGTCACCTTGGCGACCTCGGCGTCGCGGGCTTCGCGGGCGGTCTCGGCGCAGGCTTTCATGAACTCAGCCTGGGATACATCCGGCCCGGCATACACCTTGAGAATTTCGTTGGCGCGCACCTTGATGGAGGTGGTACGGTAGAGCCAATCGGTAAAGTCGCGCTGCAGGGCGCTGATGATTTTGACATCGTTCAGCGGCGGCTCAAGCAGGGCAAAGCGCGCCTGCACCGGCGCGGGAACAGTTTCGATGTTTTCCAGGCTGGGGCCTTGGTACGGAAAATCCTCCCAGCGTACCACGCCGCGCTTATCGGGCTTTGTGACCAGCGCCGCACGCACAATTTCGCTGTCCACGCCGTATTTGCGTTCAAAGTAGCGGATTTGCGCCGCGGCCAGCAAGGCAGGGCGGTAGACCACATATTTTTGGCGCGCTCCCTCCGGGACAGGCTTGCCGGCGGCGGCGAAGGCTTCTGAGAGGCTCAGGTTCATCGGCAGGAAGTATTCCGCGATCCCGGATGGGACCGGCGGACGAGTCTGGCTGATGGCGGGCTGCGCCGGACGCGCCGCTTCTGCCGATGGAATGGGGGCAAAACCGGGCGGCGGCTCCGGCTGGACCTCGGGCCGGGCAGCCGTTTGGACGGATGCTTCGGGGCGAGAGACGGGCAGGGCAGCGCCCACCAGCCGATTCAGGGCCGGGATTTGAGCCCGCGTCAGCGGGCCGGCCAGATAATTCATGACCCAGCGAGTCTGAAAGGCAACCGGCTGTTTCTCATGGACGTTGTGCATGACAAAGACGCGTTTGCCCAAAGCCGAGATCATGCTGTCCAGCGCGCGCCGGTTCAGGGTCCCGCCTGAGGCGCCCTCCAGGCCGTCCAGCAAACGCTGTTTATCCTGGTCGGTTTGCAGTTTGCCGATGATCCATGTCCCGGCATTCGAGAGACCTTTGTAATCCACATCCACCGGGTTTTGTGTGGCCAGCAAAATGCCGACCCCAAAGGCGCGCGCCTGTTTGAGCATGCGCAGCAGGATGGTCTTGGACGGCGGGTTGGAAAGCGGGGGCAGATAGCCGAAGATTTCATCCATGTACAGGATGGCGCGCAGACTGGTGGAGCCGGCCTGTGTCCGCATCCAGGTTTCAACGGCAGTGAATAAGAGGGTGACGAAGAACATGCGCTCGGTCTCGGGCAGGTGCGCCAGGTAGAAGACCGAATGGCGCGGGCGGCCGTCGGCGGCATAGAGCAGAGACGGTATATCCAGCGGCTGACCTTCGCGCCAGGTTTCAAAGCCGGGTGCGGCCAGGATGTTGTTCAACAGCATGGCCAGTTGATTGCGGTCTTTTTCGGGGAAGAAGTTTTCAACCGGAAATGCGCCGAGTTTTTCAAAAGGCGGGTTTTGTGTTTGCAGGATCAGTTCGGTCAGATTAAGCGAAAGACCCTGACTCCAGGCGTTTTCGAAGATGTTGGCAAGCAGGATGTGTTCGCGGGAGCGCAGCGGGTCAATATCGTCCATGCCCACCAACCCTAAGATCGCCGTTACCGTGCTGGAAATGCGCTCGCGCAAAATCTCGCGGTTGCCCTCCCAGGGGATAGGCGGCGCTTCGAGCGAGGAGAGGACGCTGACCGGCAAACCGGCGTCGGAGCCGGGGGTATAGACGGCGAACTGTACCGACTCGGCCAGGGTAAGAATGCGGGCCGGTTCGATCCCCCATTCAGACAGGCCTTTTTTCCACAATGCGGCCGTCTCCTCGGCGGCCTGGTCTATGGTTTTCCCTTGCCGCCGGACGGCTTCGGCGTCCAGCCAGGGAGCAAAATCACGCGGCGCTAAATTGGGGAAGTGCAGCAGGAGATTGGTCAGGTCACCTTTGGGGTCAACGATGATGGCCGGAATGCCCTGGAGCGCCGCTTCCTCCAGCAGGCCGATGCACAGACCGGTCTTGCCGGAGCCGGTCATGCCGGTGACAATGCCGTGAGTGGTCAGGTCGGCAGGATCATAAAGCAGGGGCTTATCGGTAGGTTTGCCTTGAGCATCGGTCAGGCGGCCCAGGTAGAAATTTGTTGCCTCCATCGAATACTCCTGTGTCTCAGAGATAAGTTCGGGATAAGAATTTTTCCCACCGCAGAGAAGCAGAGAAAATGTCAGTTTCTTGAGAAAACTCTGCGCCCTTTGCGTCTCGGCGGTGAAAATTTACAATCGGCTTTTCTATCCCGAACTGACGTTAAGTTAAATCAAATTTACCCCATTTCACCCAAATTGGCAATTCCATTTGATCTTGTCTGAGGAAACCTTAACGCAAAGGTTTTTGAAACGCAAGGGCGTGAAGGTGCAAAGCGGATTGACATGGACAGAGTTGAAAGGCTGACAGGTCACTAACCGGCAGGGTGAAATTCCCCCCTTTTCTTGAAAGTAGCGTACAATAACCCCAATTCTTTTTGATAGGAGTATTCCATGAGCGAAGAAACCCCTACCCCCGTAGAAAGCCTGCACAAGCCGAATGCGGTTTTGCGCGTGGCTGCTGCTGCCAGTATTGTCTCCTGGCTGATTTTGTTAATCTACCTTTACTTTTTCATCACCAATCTGGTTTCCATCTTTTCCACACCTGGGGCCTTCCCCCAACAAATTGGTGACCAAATCAGCCTTGTGCTGCAAATCCTGCTCCAGTTGCCGCTGATGGGCGGGTTTTACTTCCTGGTGTTGCAGGGCATTTCGCACCTGCTGTATCTGGGAGTGGATATTTTCGACAACTTGATGGAAGAAATTGAGATCGAGTGATTTGCTGATGGATCTATGAATCTGGACGACGTCTCTTTTATCAAGAAGAACGACTTGCAGGACATGCTCGGCCAGATAGATTCTCTGCCCGATCAACTCGCTTCGGCCTGGACCCTGGGCCTGTCTCTGCCGCTGCCGGAGTGGACGGCCCTCAGGCAGGTTGTGATTGCCGGCATGGGCGGTTCGGCCATTGGCGCAGATTTGCTGCTCGCCTACGCTCTGCCATCCTGCCCCCTGCCTGTTTTTGTCCACCGAGATTATGGCTTGCCAGCCTTTGCCGCCGGCGCAGAGACATTGGTCATCGCCTCGTCGCACTCGGGCAATACCGAAGAGACGCTGGACGCCTTTGAAACGGCACGCACGCGCCGCTGTCAGATCCTGTCCATTTGCACCGGCGGCGAGTTGAAACGCCGGGCCGAAGAGGCTGGCCTCCCCGTTTGGGTTTTTGAGCATCCCGGTCAACCGCGTGCCGCGGTCGGTTTTTCGTTTGGGCTTTTGTTGGCCTGCTTTGTCCGCCTGGCCTTGATTCCCAACCCGGAGAGAGACCTGCGGGATGCGCTGGCAGCCATGAGGTCCCAGCAGGAAACGCTGCGGGTTGACGTGCCGGTTTCGCAAAACCCGGCCAAACGTCTCGCCGGGCAACTGGCAGGACGGTGGGTCAATGTCTACGCGGGCGGACTGCTTGCGCCGGTGGCGCGTCGCTGGAAGGGACAAATCAATGAGCTGGCAAAGGCGGGCGCCGGCTTTGAGTTCCTGCCCGAAGCCGACCATAATGCACTGGCCGGGCTGGAGAACCCCGAAATCCTGATGCAAACACTGACGCTGTTTCTGCAGTCGTCTTTGGATCACCCGCGCAACCGTTTGCGGGTTGATCTGACCCGTCAGAGATTCCTGCGGGCTGGCCTGAACGCGGATATTTACACCGCACAGGGAAACTCTGCCCTGGCGCACATCTGGACGGCTTTACATTTTGGCGACTATCTGGCGTACTACCTGGCCGCCATCTATGGCGCTGATCCTACACCTGTGCCGGCGCTGGAAGGATTCAAACAGGATCTCAAAGCCCATTAGGCTAGGGATATACCAGAGCGACAAACACTCCCGGCGCCAGGTAAGCAACATTTTTGCTGGGCAGGTCAATCTTCATAATTGCGGCCTCTTCCCAGTTTTGGCCGCGGGCCTGGATGAGCAGCGTTTGCGTGTCGAGCCAGCCAACCGGCTGGATCCAGGCGGCCTTGCCGCCCGGCAGGGCGTTTCCGATCTCAATGTCGCTGAACTCGGCCAGTACATTGCCGTTCAAGTCACCCACGCGTACGGTGGCGTGGAAAGTGGGCACGTCGGCCATCATCCAGCCTTCGCCTTCCATCCAGGCCAGATAGCGTCCGTCTGGGGAAAAATGGGCATTGCCCGCCCCGCGCGGTTCAGATGCCGGGCGCAGGGGATAGGCCACCGAGGCGCCGCTTTGCAGGTCGCGCAGAGCCATGCCGCCTGGCTGGCCGCTTCCTGTGTTGGAGTAGGCCACCCGCGTATGGTCGGGAGAGAGATCCCAGGGAGCGGCTTCGTCTTCCAGGACCTGAAAAGTTTGGCCGCTGGCCACATCCAGATACCATAGTCCCTTGCGCGGCTCAAAGACGATATCGCCTCCGATGCCGTAGGCAATGCGCGTGTACCAGACGCGCGTCGGCACATCATTAACGGCTTCCAGCAGGATGACCTTGATTGCCCAACTCTCGGGGTCGTCAATGGTCAGCAGCGGTGCGGCAGATGAGATGTTTTGTGCTGTACCAGCGTAGATTTTGCTGCGCAGACTGGTAGGGAGGTATTCCAGTTGCGAAAAGGCGATGACCGGTCTGGCTGGAATGCCTGTCAGACCCATGAAGGATTCGCCCTGCGAGAGGGTAAACGCCTGGCCGTTGGGGTCGCGGTAGACCAGCGATTCGCCATTGTCAAACACGAAATACAACAATGGCACGGTCTGACTGCCGGCCGGCATGGATCCGGCAATATGGAGGCGGTCTGCTTCCCAAAAGGCGGATTCTGGTCCTTGAATTTCGGCGTACTTGGTGCCGTTTTTTTCGCGGAACTCGATGGTGTGACCCACAACTGCCGCAAAACCGCGCACGGCCGATATGCCTTGAGGGCTCGCTTCAGATGGCGGCGCTGAAGATTCCGTCGGCGGCTCGGCCGGTAAACCTGGCGGGGTAGCCTGCGGACTTTGCGGCAAGATGGTCTGACAGGCCAGGATCACAAGTAGCAAACTCGTTAGGAGAAGCCAGCGTAGGTTCATGATCGCACCTCTCGTAATTATGGTTGGAGACAAGGAAGAATGGAATCCCCGGCTCCGTCTGGTGATTGCGTGTTGCCGTCCTGGTCGTAGATTTTGACAAATTGAATGTGGCCAAATTGCTTCAGGTTGAACATCAAGGGCTGGACAATCGTATAACCAGAAGCCTCAGGGAAACAGGTGCCTTTCAAATACACCCGTGCCACCCCATCGGCAATTTCCAGTTTGGTGTAGCCTGTGAAGCCGCTGTAGATTCCAATCCAGCCCCAACTGCGTTCGGTGGCGCCTGGGCCTTTGAAGTACTCGGTTAGGGCTGTGCCCGGCTGATTGTTGCTGGGCGCCCAGCGGACACCGGCCACTTCATAGGGTGTCAGGCCGGCTTTGTAACGTTTGCCATCTACAAAATAGACGTTGATCAGCGTCCATTGGGGAGTGGCGGTAGGACGGATGGTGCGGGTCGGCGTGGGTGTGCGCGTCGGCGTGGAAGTTGGGGTGGGCGTCAATGTCGGCGTTGGCGTTTTGGTGGGGGCATTTGCCGGGTCGAGACAGGAGGGGATGGAGTCGCCCTGCCCGTCTGGATTTTGAGTCTGTTCGTCCTGGTCGTAGACTTTGACGTATTGGATGAACGGGTACTGGCGAAGATTGGCCTGAATCAGGTCTGCAACCGTGTAGGTCTCTCCATTGTACTGACAATTGCCCTTCAAAAAGACGCGGGCCGTGCCGTCCTGTACCTCCAGCCGGCTGAAGCCTGTGAAGCCGTTGTAGATTCCAATCCAGCCCCAACTGCGTTCGGTCGCGCCTGGGCCTTTGAAGTACTCGCGCAGGGATTGTTCAGCCAGGTTGGAGGATGAGGTCACCCAGCGCGTGCCTGTCACTTCGTAGGGGGGCGTGCCGCTTGCCAGACGGTAACGGTTGGCAAAGACGACTCCGATTTTCGTATAGGGCGGGGTCGCAGTCGGCAGGCGGGTGTGTGTGGCGGTGGGCGTGCGCGAGGGGGTGAAGGTGAGGGTGGGTGTACGTGTGGCGGTGGGCGTGCGCGTGGCGGTCGGCGTACGCGAAGCGGTAGGTGTGCGCGAAGCCGTCGGCGTCTTGCTCGCCGTGGACGTAAACGTGGGTGTACGCGTGTGCGTGGCAGTATAGGTGGCGGTTGGCGTGCGGGTAACCGTTGCTGTGCGGGTCGCGGTGGGTGTGCGGGTAGCGGTTGGGGTTCGTGTGACGGTGGCAGTAAAGGTGACCGTAGGCGTAACCGTGGGCGGCACTTCATCCAGGTAGACGAATTTGACCGCGTCGGCGCCTACCTCCAACGTGTCATAGTCGGCGGGCTGATCTTGTGTCTTGTTGGACAGGCGGATGTACTCGCTGCCCTGGCGGTTGAAAACGTATTTCCCCGCATATACCCACCCGTCTTTGACGTAAAAGCCGTTGGGGAAGACGTTTTGATTGATGATCACCTGGTGCGACTGGCCAGCATGATAGATGGTATAGATTGCAGCCTCACTCGTAGCATGGCCGTTAGGAATGCGGATGTAAACCGCGTACGTTCCGGCTTTGGCCGCCTCGGGCAAAGTCCATGTGCCGGTGCAGGTGGCTGCACTGCTGGCCTTGCGGTAATGCAGGTTGCCGTTCTCGGCAGCCGTGCTGGAGACTGTGGCGGTTTTCCAGCAACCTGCCGGCGATTGGGTGAAGCCGGATTCACTATCATCTACAATAAACCCGCCTGCATAAACGGGCGGGTAGGGCAAGGCTTCACCAGAAGGCAAGAGTTTCTTGCTGTAATATACCAGGCTTGGGTAGTTTACCCACAGCGATTGCGGCTGATTGGACGTCCAGGGGTCGGCGCCGTTGCCTTTCCAGCCGTAAGGGTCCACGCGCTGATTCTGTGGGTTGAGAACGCTGAAATGCAAATGGGGGCCGGTGGAATTTCCGGTATTGCCGCTGATGCCGATTACTTCGCCGTGTGGAATGTTCGCGCAGCCGTTGGTAGGACAGGCCTGCACGGCCAGGGCGCTCATGTGTCCGTAAACGGTAGAATATCCGTTGGGATGATGCAGGCGGACGTATAACCCCAATCCAAACGTATGGTCTTCAGGATTGTTCCAGCCGGCTGCGGTGACCCGGTCCGCGTCGGCCGCAGCGTATAGCGGACGGTAACTCAGGCCGTAATCGGTGCCGTCGTGTCCATTGTAGGCGATCCAATCTCCCAGAGAGTAACTCCAGTAGATTTCATAGCCGAGATGGCAGACTCCGTCTTGCGGCGGGGGCGTGCCGGCCGGGGCCGGGACGGGGCAGTCCTTGCGCGCCTCGTGGCCGCTGAAAGCCACAATGCGTTTATCGGTTTTATCGTAGTTTGGGCTGGTATGGTCAAAGATAGATTCCTGCGAGGCCGAACCCGGATAAGGCGGGTAAAGAAACGGTTCAACCGACTGGACAGCGGCGCGTGCCAACAGGCGCGCCAGCGCCGCCGGTACCTGCAGCGGGTTGGGGGCCAGGAAGAAAACAAGCGCCAGGCCCGCAGCCAGCAGGGCGAGTAGATGTGCGCGTCTGCGTTTCACCATCCCTCCTTATCTCAGGGTGCTGGGGTGACCTGGGCCAGCGGCACAGCCCGCAAGGTGGCCAGCACGGTTTCAGCAGCCTGCAGGCAGGCCTCAGGCTGTTCGGGCGGTACAGAGACCTGGAAACCGGTATATATCTCGGCCGGTATGCCGCCATAATAGGAAACAAATTCCAGGACATCATCTTTATAAGCCCGGTTGATCTCGTATTCAATCGGGCCAATCAGACGGGTTTCGCGTTCCGTGTTGAAACTCATGGGCAGGCCGCGACCAACCGTAGGAGCAATGACGCAATACGCTATCTCACGGTGTGCCAGCACAATCTGACCGAATTGATCTTCGGTTTGCGCCCACAGGTAAGGGTTGTAACTCAGGCGGAAATAAGTATCCGGCGCCGATTCGGCCAGATAGGTGGGCAGTCCATCCCAGTTTTCAATCGGCGGCAGATTCGGTTCCGGCGGGGCCACTTCCAGCGGCGGCAGCGGCGTCTCTGTTATCACGGCAGTAGAACGCTCAATGCCTGCAGCCTCAGCCGAAGCCACGGGCGTTACCTGGGTAGGCGGCTCTACGTTTTCGGCCTCGGCCGAAGCCACAGGCGTCGCCAGGACAGGCGGCTCTTCGGTCTGTGGAGGAACGGTTACCACCAGAGAATTGCCCGGAGAGCAGGCTGTCAGCCAGGCGACAATCAGGGTCAATAGGAGCGTGCGATTCAAACAGGTCATTGCGGCCTCACTTTCCAATCCAGGCCGGACAGCATGCGCCGGTTTGCGTCAGGGCGGTGGTTTCACCTGTGGTCACGTTGTAAGCCCACAAATTCATTTTACCATCTAAACTGAGTGGAAAGACAATGAATGTGCCGTCCGGCGACCAGACAGGCGCGCCGACCCTGGCATCTTGGGGGCGGCTCACTGCGGACCTCGCGCCTGTTTCCGTTTCGAGGACGTAAATCCTCCCCTCCGGGTTCCCTGCCGTTTCGCCGGCCGAGGGCGCGGCCTCCTCGCGGCCGACGAAGGCGATCCATTTCCCGTCCGGCGACCAGGCCGGGGCGTAACCGCGGCCGGCATCTGCCGCGGAAAGAAAGCGCCTTTCGCCGCTGCTGATATCCAGCAGCCAGAGTTCGCCGGGCGGAAAGGGAATCGGCGTATCGGGCATCTGGATGTAGGCCACTTGCCGGCCGTCGGGAGACCAGCGCGGCAGGGCAAGGATGTACTCTTTCTCGGCAATCAGCAGGCGGGCGTTTTTTCCGTTCAGGTCTGCGATCCACAGTTCACTGCCGAATCCAAGGCCGGGCGTCTGGGCGTAGACCAGCGTCTGAGAATCTGGCGAGCAGGCCAGGGCGTAGGTCGAAGCGGGGAGGGGCAGACGGGTTACCCTGCCGTTGTCCAGATTCACGCGCAAGACGCGCGCATCCCCGAGCGAGTCGGCCAGCAGGTACAGGCTGTTTCCCTCCGCATTCCAGGATAGGAAGCGGGTGTCAACCGGTTCGGCCAGCGGACGGCCGAATTTGCCGCCCGAAAGGTCTGCCACCTCGGTCAGCGGGCCAAAAGCACAGTCAAGCAGAATGGCCAGGTAGGCGCCCTGCGGGGCCGGATACAGGCTGCGGATGGTGCAGCCATCTGGCGGCGAAAATTCAAGCGCCGAGGCTTCAGCCCGCCAGTCGGTGCGGGTCATGATCTGATTGTCTTGCGCATAGACAAGCGTGGCGGGCAGGGCCGGCCGGACGCTGCAGGCGGCGATGAGTATGGCAAAGCAAACACAAATGCTCAGGCGCGGCATGATGGAATTATAGCGTTATAATCGCAGGCATGAAAACTCACATTTTTGGGTCGGTACGCGATGCACATTCTTGTTACCAACGATGACGGTATTTCTGCCCCCGGCTTGTTGGCCCTGGCAGCAGCCATGCGGCCGCTGGGCAAGGTGACTGTCCTGGCGCCTGATCATAACTGGTCGGCGTCGGGGCATGTTAAGACCATGAATCGGCCTTTGCGCGTTTTCGATGCGCAGTTGAGCGATGGCAGCCCGGCTTTGGCCAGCGACGGGGCGCCTTCGGATTGTGTGGCGCTGGCCCTGCTGGGCGTGGTGCCGGAGCCGGTTGACCTGGTGGTTTCGGGAATCAACCCGAATGCGAATATCGGCTACGACGTGACCTACTCGGGGACGGTCACGGCGGCGATGGAAGCGGTCATCGCGGGTGTGCCGGGCATAGCCGTTTCCCTCGATTCGCCGGATGGCTTTGTAGGCACGCTTGATTTTTCCGGTGCAGGACGCGCGGCGCAAGTGGTTGCGCGTCAGGTGATTCGTTATGGGCTGCCGGCCGGGGTGCTGCTGAATGTCAATGTGCCTTATTTGCCTTTTGAGCGGTTCCGGGGTTTTGCCGTTACCCGGCATGGGATGCGCGTCTATCGGGATGCGCTGGATGCGCGCAAAGATCCGCGCGGCAGGCCCTACTACTGGATTGGCGGAGAGCACCCCACCGGCATCCCCGAAGACGGCACCGATTTTGGGGCCATGAAGGCCGGTTACGTTTCGGTTACTCCGCTGCACCTGGATTTGACCGCCTATGGTGCCATCGAGAGCCTGAGACAATGGGAGTGGTAGCGGTCATCTGCAAGGTGACTGCGTTATTCTCTTGAAAAGGATAAGAGCCTATTCTCAATCCTCCCGCAGGTTCAAACAAGGCTGGCAACCAATGCCGGCAATCATGGAGACACCTCTGACTTGGATATTGTGCCAAAACCTGCGGCAGGGTAAAACGTTACCGAAAAGGAGCATCAAATGCCTTACATTGCTTATGAAACCCGTTATGATTCCATGCCCTATGTCCGTTGCGGGCGCTCTGGCCTGAAACTGCCGCCCATCTCACTTGGCTGGTGGTACAACTTTGGCGGCGTGGATGTATTTGAGAACAGCCGCGCAATTGCCCGTTATGCTTTTGACCGCGGTATCATCCATTTTGACCTGGCCAATAACTATGGCCCGCCGCCGGGCTCGGCCGAGGAAACACTGGGCAAACTGATGAAGCAGGATTTTGCTCCCTACCGCGATGAGTTGATCATTTCTACCAAAGCAGGCTACGACATGTGGCCCGGCCCTTATGGCAATTGGGGCTCGCGCAAATTTTTGCTTGCCAGCCTCGACCAGTCTCTCAAGCGGATGGGGCTGGAATATGTGGATATTTTCTACCATCACCGCCCGGATCCGGAGACGCCGCTGGAAGAGAGCATGGGGGCGTTGGCTTCTGCCGTGCGGCAGGGGAAGGCGCTCTATGTTGGCCTCTCGAATTACAACCCGGAACAAACCCGGCAGGCGGCCAAAATCTTGCGCGATTTGGGAACCCCCTGTGTCATTCATCAGCCGCGCTACAACATGTTCGACCGTTGGATTGAAGACGAGTTGCTGGATGTGCTGGAGGCCGAGGGCATTGGCTGCATCGTCTTCTCGCCTCTCGCGCAGGGACAGTTGACCGGCCGTTACCTGGACGGAATCCCATCTGGAGCGCGTGCCACCCGCACCGAACGCGTCTGGCTGACGCCCAAAGATGTAGAAGCCAACCTGCCCAAGGTGCGTAAATTGAACGAAATTGCCAAAAAACGCGGTCAGTCACTGGCGCAGATGGCCATTGCCTGGGTGTTGCGCAAGCCGCAGGTGACTTCGGCCTTGATTGGCGCCAGCAACGTTCAGCAATTGGCGGATAACCTGGCCGCGCTGAACAACCTCGATTTCAGCGAGGAGGAATTGCAGGCCATCGAGGCGATCTTGAGCGGGGCATGACTCCCTTTTAGGAAATTGCTGGATAACGCAAGCGTCCCAAAGGTCAGCCTAAGCACCTTTGGGACGCTTTGTGATAGGGTTGGATTGCCGTTTTCAGGCGTAGCCTGCGTTGGCCTGTTGCAGGTGGCGCAGCAGTTCGTTCTGGAGGTCTTTGGCGAGTGCGGGCTGAGAATCGATCAGGTTGTTGAGTTCTTCAGGGTCGGTCTCGAGGTTGTAGAGTTCGAAGAAGTCGTAATCGGATGAAGTGTAGTAGGTGAGTTTGTAGGGGCCTTTGTACATGGCGACCGAGACCTTGCGCAGACGTTCGAAGGAGGAGTTGCTCTTGGCTTCGACCGAGAAGGTGACGCGCTGCGGGTCTGGGCTGCCGCCCAGGGTGGGGAGGGGGCTTCCTTCGGCCCAGTCGGGGATGGGGTTGCCGGTGAGTGCGGCGAGGGTAGGCAGCAGGTCAATGCTGTTTGTGGGGGTGTGGACGTCCACCCGCTGGCGCTGGCCTGGGGCCGAGATGAGCAGGGGGATGTGTACCAGCGGCTCAAAGAGCAGAGGCGTGATATGCCGTAATGTCCCGCGCTCAAAACATTCGCCGTGGTCGGCGGTGACGATGAGGTAGGAGGTATCGAGCAGGCCGGTGTTTTGCAGGGCGTCGAGCAGGAGGCCGAAGTAGTGGTCGGCGCTGGCGATGTACTCGTCGTAGAGTTTTCTGCGGTTGGCGACTTTCTGAGGGGGGTTCTTGCCGCCGAGCGGGTGGCGGGGCTTTTCGATGGGGGAGAAGTTGTCGTTTTTGAAACGGTCGAAGAAGTCGCGGTGAGGGCGGTAGGGTTCGTGGACAGACCAGAGGTGGCAGTAGGCAATGAAGGGTGTGGGGAGTGCGGGGAGGGTCTGGGCGAGGCCCTGGAAGAGGTGGTCGAGGCGGAAGGCGATGGGGAGCAGGCCTGTGGCGGGCAGGCCGAGAGGGTAGTCGTTGGCCTGCTGCTGGAGGTGGGCGAGGCTGCGCTGGTAGGCGAGGCGTTCAGAGAGGCCGAGCAGGAGGGATGCGGGCGGGTCGTCGTCCTGGAAGAGGAAGTCGTCGGTGGAGCGGTAGGCGGCGTTGAGGTCGTTTGGGAGGGCTTTGCCGATGACCTGGGAGAAGGCGGCGAAGGAATCTGGTGGTAGGATGGTATCGAGGTCTTGGTTGAACTGGTTGAAGATGTGGTTGGCCCACAGGTTTTGGGAGAAGGCGAAGCGGTGGTAGGCTGAGGAGGTGGTGTGGAAGAGGTTGTGTGGGGTGAGGGAGCGTTTCATCAGGCCGGCCATGTTGATGGCGCGGTGAGTCCAGGGGTAGAGGCCTGTGAGCAGGGAGGCGGTGCCTGGGACGGTGAAGTTGCCTGCGGAGTGGTGGTTGTGGAAGACGGTGGCGCGTTGGGCGAAGCGTTGGAGGTTGGGGGTGGTGGGGCGCGGGTAGCCATAGAGGGAGAGGTTGCGCGCGCTCATGGCGTCGAAGAGGATGAGGATGACGTTTGGCCTGGGCGGCTGGAGCAGGCCTGGGGTCAGGTGCGAAGCGGCCAGGGCGGCGGGCAGGATGGCAGAGAGTTTGAGAAAGTCGCGCCGGGAGAGTCCAGTCATGGAAGAAGCCTTACAGGATATTGCGAATCAATACGACCAGTGCTGAAATCAGACTGGCCGGAATAAAAAGATAGAGCAGCACAATGGCGCGGTCGGCAAGGGACTCGATGAGTTTCCGCAGAAAAGGCAATCGCCCGGCCAGGAACACCAGGAGGGCGGTTGCAATCAGCACCTGGGGCGTGCGCGTAGTCATCAAGTGCAAGGGCGGCTCTTCCTTGACCGGAAAACGGTACAGGACATAGGCCGTGTACGTCAGCAGGGAAGCCAGCAAGGTGGCGCCCCGCGCGGTAAAGGTTTCAAGAAACCATTTGCGCGGCAGGACAAATGCCAGCAAAATTGGGAGCAGGACTGCCAGCACTGATTCGAACAGGTTGACGGTAAGCGCGTAGGCCAGGCTGGTAAAGATTTCCCCAAGATTGAGATAGAAAAGCCAACTGGGAAGTTTCCAGAAAAACCAAAGCATGGTCCAGGTATAAATAAAAATTGCGCCGACAGCATAGACGGCAAGGATTTGCGGTAATTTGGGGAAGCGGCTTTTGATGGACACGGTTCTGCCTTTATAAAGGGGACTCAAATCTCAGGCGTAGCCTGCGTTGGCCTGTTGCAGGTGGCGGAGCAGTTCGTTCTGGAGGTCTTTGGCGAGTGCGGGCTGAGAGTCGATCAGGTTGTTGAGTTCCTCAGGGTCGGTCTCGAGGTTGTAGAGTTCGAAGAAGTTGTAATCGGATGAAGTGTAGTAGGTGAGTTTGTAGGGGCCTTTGTACATGGCAACCGAGACCTTGCGCAGGCGTTCGAAGGAGGAGTTGCTCTTGGCTTCGACCGAGAAGGTGACGCGCTGCGGGTCTGGGCTGCCGCCCAGGGTGGGGAGGGGGCTTCCTTCGGCCCAGTCGGGGATGGGGTTGCCGGTGAGTGCGGCGAGGGTAGGCAGCAGGTCAATGCTGTTTGTGGGGGTGTGGACGTCCACCCGCTGGCGCTGGCCTGGGGCCGAGATGAGCAGGGGGATGTGTACCAGCGGCTCAAAGAGCAGAGGCGTGATATGCCGTAATGTCCCGCGCTCAAAACATTCGCCGTGGTCGGCGGTGACGATGAGGTAGGAGGTATCGAGCAGGCCGGTGTTTTGCAGGGCGTCGAGCAGGAGGCCGAAGTAGTGGTCGGCGCTGGCGATGTACTCGTCGTAGAGTTTTCTGCGGTTGGCGACTTTCTGAGGGGGGTTCTTGCCGCCGAGCGGGTGGCGGGGCTTTTCGATGGGGGAGAAGTTGTCGTTTTTGAAACGGTCGAAGAAGTCGCGGTGAGGGCGGTAGGGTTCGTGGACAGACCAGAGGTGGCAGTAGGCAATGAAGGGTGTGGGGAGTGCGGGGAGGGTCTGGGCGAGGCCCTGGAAGAGGTGGTCGAGGCGGAAGGCGATGGGGAGCAGGCCTGTGGCGGGCAGGCCGAGAGGGTAGTCGTTGGCCTGCTGCTGGAGGTGGGCGAGGCTGCGCTGGTAGGCGAGGCGTTCAGAGAGGCCGAGCAGGAGGGATGCGGGCGGGTCGTCGTCCTGGAAGAGGAAGTCGTCGGTGGAGCGGTAGGCGGCGTTGAGGTCGTTTGGGAGGGCTTTGCCGATGACCTGGGAGAAGGCGGCGAAGGAATCTGGTGGTAGGATGGTATCGAGGTCTTGGTTGAACTGGTTGAAGATGTGGTTGGCCCACAGGTTTTGGGAGAAGGCGAAGCGGTGGTAGGCTGAGGAGGTGGTGTGGAAGAGGTTGTGTGGGGTGAGGGAGCGTTTCATCAGGCCGGCCATGTTGATGGCGCGGTGAGTCCAGGGGTAGAGGCCTGTGAGCAGGGAGGCGGTGCCTGGGACGGTGAAGTTGCCTGCGGAGTGGTGGTTGTGGAAGACGGTGGCGCGTTGGGCGAAGCGTTGGAGGTTGGGGGTGGTGGGGCGCGGGTAGCCATAGAGGGAGAGGTTGCGCGCGCTCATGGCGTCGAAGAGGATGAGGATGACGTTTGGCCTGGGCGGCTGGAGCAGGCCTGGGGTCAGGTGCGAAGCGGCCAGGGCGGCGGGCAGGATGGCAGAGAGTTTGAGAAAGTCGCGCCGGGAGAGTCCAGTCATGAAAGGTCCAGTCATAAGGGTCTCTACGCGTGCAACAGCAATGGTTGCAGAGCGGAGTCTATCATAAAAAGACGCGCTGTTTCTGGAAGCGTTGCGCTCAAGATTTCAGGCGCTATTCAACAGTGACGCTTTTGGCCAGATTGCGGGGCTGATCCACGTCTAAGCCGCGCAGGGTGGCAATGTGGTAAGCCAGCATTTGCAGCGGCAGCACGGTCACCACCGGGCTGAGCATCCAGGGAGTGGGAGGCACCCAGAGTACATGGTCGGCCATCTCGGCAATCAGGTCGTCGCCGTCTGTGGCTACGGCAATGACCCGGCCATTGCGCGCCTTGGCCTGCTGAATCTGGCTGATCATTTTCTCGTGCCAGGGGTCTTGCGGGGCCAGGCAGACAACCGGCATGTGTTCGTCAATCAAGGCAATCGGGCCGTGTTTCATCTCGCCGGCGGGGTAGCCTTCAGCGTGGATATAGGAAATCTCTTTCAGTTTCAGGGCGCCCTCGTAGGCGATGGGCATGTTGATGCCGCGCCCCAGGTAGAGGCAGTCGCGAATGTCTTTCAGGGCCTGGGCTACTTTCTCTACTTCAGGTTCCCGCTCCAGCGTGCGGCCGGCCAGGTCAGGTACCAGCCGCAGGTCGGCTACCAGGGCGCGGCGTGTCTTTTCGTCCAGCGAGCCGCGTAGATCGGCCAGCAGGATGGCGAGCATATATTGGTCCACCAGCGGGGCGGTGAAGGCTTTGGTGGAGGCCACGCCAATTTCAGGGCCGGTTTGCATGGAGATATAGCCATCTGCAATGCGCATCGCCTGAGAGCCGATGGCGTTGACGATGCTCCAAATGATGGCTCCTTTGCGCCGCCCCTCTTCCATGGCGGCCAGCGTGTCGGCGGTTTCTCCCGATTGGCTGATGGCCAGCACGACCGTGTTTTCGTCAATGATGGGGTCGCTGTAGCGAAATTCGGAACCGATCTGCACATCGCAAGGGATGCGGGCAATGCGTTCAATCAGAATTTTGCCCACCATGCCGGCGTAGGCGGCCGTGCCGCAGGCCGTGATGACGATTTTTGAGATGCGCCGGGCCAGTTCGGGCGTCAGGTTAAGTTCGGGCAGGCGGATGCGTCCGCTTTCGAAATCCACCCGTCCGGCCAATGTGTCGGTCAGGGCGCGCACTTGTTCGTGGATTTCTTTCTGCATGAAGTGGCGGTATTCGCCCTTTTCGGCCGCGACCGGGTCCCAGGACAGAGTCTGGGGCTGATATGCAAGCGGTTCTCCCTCCAGACTTTCGAGTTGCATCCCTTCCCGTGTCAGGATAGCCACCTGACGCGATTCCAGGAAGACGACTCTGCGGGTGTGTTCGAGGATGGCCGGGATGTCAGAAGCGGCAAACATTTCGCCTTCGCCAAAGCCGACCACCACGCCGCCGGCATTGCCCAGGCGCGCGGCAACGATTTTGTCCGGTTCGCGGGCCGACATCAAGACGACCACGTTGGCGCCGCGCATGTGCTGAAAAGCGCGCCGCGCGGCGGCCGTCAGGTCCAGCCCGGCGGCTAGGTAGTGTTCCACCAGGTGGACGATGACTTCGGTATCTGTTTCCGAGTTAAAGGTCACGCCCTCGGCGCTGAGTTCATCGCGCAGTTCCAGGAAGTTTTCGACAATGCCGTTGTGGACCACAACCACTTCGCCGGTGCTGCCCAGATGAGGGTGGGCGTTGCGAGCCGAAGGCGCGCCGTGCGTTGCCCAGCGCGTATGACCGATGCCCACGCTGCCGTTTAGCGGCGATTGAGACACCAGTTCATTGAGGCGGGATAGTTTTCCGGCATCGCGCCGGACCTCGATTTTACCATCTTGCAGGACCGCAATCCCGGCCGAATCGTAACCGCGATATTCCAGCCGCTTCAGGCCGTTTAAGATAATTGGCGTTGCCTGACGCGGGCCGATATAACCGACAATTCCACACATTGGATTCCTCCAGTTTTGTTGATTGATGGGCAAAGGATAGAGAAGGGCACATGACCGGCAGGTCTTTTCAAAGCATGGGCCTGCTTGCTGTACCGCCAGAGTTTGCCTGCCGGGCGGGCGGCAGGCCGACGGTACAATTTCTCTGCCTGCTTTCTCTTCCTTGCTGATTTGGTACGGCCACTTCCTGGCTTTTTGTCCGGCCGGTTGCCCGGTGGCTTTGTTGCAGGATTCTGTTCTGGAGGGAAAGGAGTCGGGGTGTGGCTTCCCCGGAGGGCATCCGCTGATCTTTCGATTTTCTTCCGGCCCATCGGGCCGAAATTGGCTCTGCCGCGAGGCAGAGAACCCTCGTCCTCGTCAACTGATCTTCTGATAGGCTGGCAGGCCAAAAAATGCCCGGACGACGTTCAATGCATCTCTATCAGACTCGATACAGTCCATGCGCTGTCTTTCCCTGAAATAAGGTGGGGGCTGTTTCTCTCTCCTTTTTGTGATGTGGCGGGATTATACTGCAAAAACAGCCGAACTGACCGATGTCGGTTCGGCTGTTTAGGGCAATCGCATTTAAGCAGGCTCACTCCCTTGCCACAGGTGGACACAGATTTCGAAATTGCCCACTCTTAACCCTTCCCGCAGGTTTGAATGGCGCCGGCAATCAAGGAGATGGCTTCTGGTTTGGACCTTGCGCCAAAACCTGCGGGAGGGTGGGTAGTTACAACCAGACGACCTTTACTGAGTCAGTTCGATGGAAGCCGGAATGGGCGCTTGCCAGTTGTCGGCTGCATCGTAGTGAATCAAGGTGTCGCTCGTGCCGCTCAGATCTACGGTATAGCCGATGATTTGGCTGTTCATGCCGGTGACGCCGCCGGTGCCTTTGACGGTAATATCCGCTGCCGGCGCCAGAAATGTCCCGGTGAACGAGGAGTCTGAATTGCCGTTGATGAGGATGGTGCCGTGGTTGGTGATGGGCATGTAAAGCAGCAACCCCTTGTACTCGCCGCTATCGGGAGCATCCAGGACAAGGGTCGCGCCGCCGTTCCAGGTCACGTCGCCGTTCAACATAACGATGACTACATTATGCCCGATCAGGGTGTCGCCGGCATTCATCTTGAATTCACCATTGACGCAGAAGATGCCGCCGCTCTGCAGGGTGGTCACGCCGCTGGGGGGGAAGGAGCCGTTGTAGTATCCGCCGGAGAGCGTGCTGCCGCTCTTGGTGGCTGTGCCGGAACACATTTTGGCCGGGTCGGGCAGGGCATAGGGCGGCGGGTAAGGGAAGGGCGCTGCGCCGGTATTGATGGTGGCATTAACCGCACCGGGTTTGTATTGCACGCAGCCGACCGACGTCAGGCCGCCGGTGGGAATGGTCAGCGCCGCGGAACTGCTATTGTTGAAGAAGGCCGCGCCTTCTGCACACGGACAGTCGGAGTTGACGAACAGCCCGCTGCCGGTGATCAGCGTGTTGGCATTGCCCTGATAGACGACAGCCTTACATTCATGCGGGGCCAGACCGACAACGGCGTTGCCATAGAACATTTCTTCAATTTTTTGTTCTCTGGCGCGCGCAACAGCCTGCACCCGGTTGGTGACCTGATCAATGCCGATGATGGGCGCGAAATAGGTTCTTAAATGTGAGATGATGGTTACTTGAATGTACTCGGCGTTGCCGGCGTAGGGTCCCTCTGTTGGCGGGGTGACAATGGTAACAATGTTGTTGACGCCGTCATTGTTGTAACCGTTCTCGGCAGCGCGCTGGAAGCCGGCATTCTGCCAGTTGGCCGAATCGCCGCGCGCTTTTTTGAGGGCGGCGGCTAGGGCCGCCGTATCGGCAGCGTTTTGGGCATGGCGGCGGTCTGCAAAGGCGCGGCCACCGTCAATGGCCAGCGCTGTCAGCCCAATCAGGGCGACAATGCCAAAGACGATGATGATCAACGCCTGCCCGCGTTCATACCTGCAGTGCTTTGTTTTCATAAATCACGCTCCTTTTGACCCGGCCCACGCCGCCGATAAGTTTTTTGGCCCCACCGTTTATAACGGGAAAATCTTTTTGAACACAAAGGTAACGAAGGAAAATTGCCCGTAGGATTTATGCCTTTTCGTCCTTTTGTGTACTTCGTGTCCTTTGTGTTTAGGCTCTTTCCCGTTAACTACAGAGAAGCCGTTTTTTTATTCTACCAGTTCAACGGCGGGCGGTTGAGGTCTCTTATAATTGTCGTCCGCTGAATAGCGAATCCGCACCTGGCCGGTACCGTTGGACGTAACCCGGTAGCCGATCAGTTGCGTGCGGTCTTCAAACACATCCGAGTTGCCGCGGTCGTCAATGCAGGCCGATGGCATGAAGATTGTGCCAATGTTGGAGGCGCTTCCGTTGCCGCGAAATTCAACATTCTGCGTGCAGGGGGTGGGCGTGATATCCGAGAACATCAAAACGCCTGCATAGGGTCCGCTGGTGGGTGCCGAAGCGGCAAAGTAGCCGTGACCGTTGAATTTCATCGTAAAAGACTGATCCAGAATGTAAAAGGTCACGTCGGTGCCGATGATTCCGCCGTGGATGTTGCCGCCGGCATTTTCGATACAATACAGGCCGGGGGCGTAGGTATCCTCGAAGTGATCCACGCGGCTGCCGCGGCCCTCTTTGCCGACTTGCTCGTGCAGTTTGCCATCTGCGCCGCGGTAGGCCCTTCCGTCACAGGGCGGAATGGGCGGGAGCAGGGGGCGGATGTCATCCGGATACTTGTATTGGGATGCGCCGGTCTGCTGGGGACTGCAGCGGAAGTAATACGGCGTGCCTACGGTTGTGACGCAATGGCCATCCGGGAACTGGACATTGTCCTTGTTGTTTTTGGCGCGGGCATCTTTGTTGGCAAAAAGCCCGCCGCCGTAGATGTACCAGTCCGAGGTGCCCCAGGCATCGAAACTGAAGCCGCTAGGATCCAGGCCTACCACGGCGTTGCCGTTGAACAATGCGCCTATTTCTGGCGGTTTGGCGCGCGCTACGGCCTGCACAACATTGGTTGTCTGTTGAATGCCGATCACGCGGGCAAAACTGGTGTCGATGTGAGAGGTGACAATGACCTGTACGTACTCGTTTCTCTTGGGATGAGTGGCGTAAGGCCCGCTGACAGGCGGACTGTACACCTCGACCGTGCTGGTAACACCGTCATTGGGATAACCGTTGCCGGCAGCGGTGGCCAGTGCCCTGGCCTGCCATTGCGAGTCGCCGCGTACTTTGGCCAGCGCCGCAGCCAGCGCCGCGCTATCCGCGGCGTTTTGCGCCTGCCTTCGGTCGGCATAGGTCGCGCCGCCGTCCACAGCCAGGGCGGTCAATCCGACCATGGCGATGATGCCAAACACAATCAAAATGAGTGCCTGGCCGCGTTCTGATGGATGATGTTTCATAATGTGCATCTCCTAAAAAAATATGATGGGCAAATAAATATTATGGGCAAGTCGGCTGCAAAATGGTATCGGTGACGCTAGCGCGAATTGGGATGGTGTTTCGGCCGAGAATTGCTGAAATAAAAGGCATGCTAATCGGGTAACTGTACACGACGGTTACCTGAATCCCGCCGCCTTCGCAGGGTTGGCCGATAATCTGGGGTGTGACCTGGACCGTGCTTGTGTCGCTCAGGTCAACCGGCCGATTCGAGGCGTTGCGGACGCGGGCAATGATCCCGGCAGTATCTGACGGTGACATTGAGCCGTACAAGGCGCCCTCTTGAGCAGCATCGCGCAGGGCAATAAATGAGAAAAAGGCCATGCCAAAATCCACTGCTCCGGCCAACAGGAGCAGAATCAGAGTCAGGCTGATGGCAAATTCCACCAGGCTTTGTCCACGTTCTTGAGTCGGTATGCGTCTCATGGCCACTCCCTTTTGATCACGGTATCGGTGTTGGCGGCGGCGGCGGTGAGATACAGAAACTGCCGGGCCCGCCTACCAGGTACGGACAGCCCTCCTCCAGGAACTTAATCCCTACACATTCATTTCCATCGTTGACATGTGTCTTGAAGAAACTGAACATCAATGTCTTGGTCTCACCTGGCAAGATGGTACGGATACCTGTGCTTGGGCTGATGACCACATCTTCTAAACGGGTGCTGCCGCTCCAAAGGGTGTTGCCGCTAGGCGGGAGTAACTCAATTTTTTTGAGCGCCTGGTTAGGATGGCTGTCTTTGTTCCAGTGCATCTTGATGAGAGAAATGGTGGCCGTTTGCCCGCCGATGTTGTTGATAATGAAGCCGTCAGTCGTGTAATTGGTGAACTTGCCGGTTAACTGGCAGGCTGGCGTGTTGATGATCATCGGCGTGGGAGAAGGCGTAGGCGTGCTGGTCTCCGTCGGCGTTTGGGTGATGGTGGGTGTCTCTGTGATCGTTGGCGTGTTTGAGGGCGTTGGCGAGAAGAGAGGGGTTGGCGTTGAGGTGGCCGTTGCGGTAGCCGTCGGTGTATCGGTGGGAATCGGCGTTGGCGTTGAAGTAGGAGGGTTGGGCACAGAAGTGGGCGGCGGCGAACCCAATACCTGAATGCTGACCAGATAAGTGCGTGAACTTTGGGCGTTGATTGGGAAGCCTTGCAGCGGCGTAATCGGCAGCATGGGGGTATATTGGTAATTAATTGTGACGGTAATCCGGTCGCCGTTGTTGACTTTGACGTGGGTATCCACGGCTCCGTCGCAAGTATCATGTGGCGTTGTGCCGGGTCCATGGTCATAGGCGATGACGATATCTGTATCGTTGAGCGGGGAGATAAAGGTCATGCGTTTGGCTTCGGCGCGAATCCCGGCACAGTCCTGATAGCGCAGGGCCGTGCCGCCTGGGTTGAGGCCTGTGGCCGAGCCGTAACGAACGGCCGCGCGCGTGGCGGTGGTGATGGAACTGTAAATGAACATCAGCCGTCCGGCCTCAATCAAGCCCACTACCAATAGCATGAGAATCGGCAAAACCAGCGCAAATTCCACCATGCTCTGGGCCGGCGTGCGCTTTTTGCAGGAGGGAGAGAAGAAAGATTTCATAATATCACACTGTCTCTAATCAAAAATTTTAGTCGCGTCCAGACGGCGTAAAATCCTACTTTGGTACCGCCTGGATAATCCAGTTGGGCAGGTAAAGAAGCAGAATGGCGCTCAGAACAAAATAAGGGCCGTATGGAATGAAGACCATCAGCGCGTTTCTGCGGTAGCGGCGTACAACCAGCAGAATGATGACAATGAGCAGGCTGACCGCGCCGCCGGCCAGAATGCCCAACAGGAGGCCAAACCAGATGAGCGGCCAGCCCAGCGTCAGGCCCAGAACGGTTGACAGCGCCACATCGCCAAAGCCAAGCGCCTCTTCATCGTCCGGTTCAAGACCCGCCGCCCGCATCCGTCGCGCCCGCAGACGGGTGAAGGCCACTCCCAGTAAATAGAAAAAGAACATAATGCCAAAGCCGGCCAGGCCGCCCAACAAGGTGGCACGCAGGCCATGCAAGTACAGGCCAATGCCGCCGCCCAGGACAACGCCTGCCAGGCTGACCGGGTGCAGGATGAGACGTTCCTCCAGGTCAATGACGAAGACCACGCCCAGGTAGGTCAGGAGTAATAAACCCAGTCCAAAGCCCAGTCCCTTAGGCGGCATCAACCACAGGGCCAACGCCGCGGCCAGGAAAACTGCCTGTACGATCCATGTGCGCAGGGAACGCGCCGCGCCGCAGGTGTGTCGCTGCATCAGCAGGTAGGCGCGGCTCGACCAGGGCTGATTGCATCGCCGGCAGACTGGCCGACTGAAGCGCCGCGTGCGCGGCAAAACGTCGGCCAGATAATTGACCCCCAAACCGGCAATCCACCCGGCCAGAAGTACAGGCAAGGCAAAGTAACTCATGTTTACATTATAACGAAAAAGGCTTGAATCAACATAATAAATCTGTAATGTCGGGTAATTGCCTATCCTTAACCCTCCCGCAGGTTAGAACGGGGCTGGCAGCCAATGTCAGCGTTCGCGAAGACGTCTTGTGGTTCGGACGTTGCGCCAAAACCTGCGGGAGGGTAGGTAGTTATAACGTCGGTCAGTAATCGCCGCGCCCTCAATGGGGAGAAAGCCCAGTTTTGGAATTGTTAGATTCGCCTTACGGCTTGGCGAATTGGCACTTCTGCCTTACAATCTTGGCGGAGGTGCCTGCGCATGGAAAAATTCATCATTGATGGCGGCGTCCCGCTCAGCGGCGAGGTCGCCCCGTCTGGCAACAAAAACGCTGCTCTGCCCTTGTTGGCTGCCTGTCTTCTGACCGATGAGCCGGTCGTTTTGCATAATGTGCCCGCGATCCGCGATGTGCAGGATATGCGCCGGCTGATTGAGAGCCTGGGCGTGGAAGTTGTTGACCTGGCTCCCGGTACCTGGCAGATTACTGCCCGGACCGTCCGGCCTGCAGACCTGGACCCTGATTTGTGCCGCCGCATCCGCGCTTCCATCCTGCTGGCCGGTCCGATGTGTGCGCGCTCGGGCGGGCTGCGCTTACCCCCGCCGGGCGGCGATGTGATCGGCCGGCGCAGGGTGGATACCCACATCCTGGCCCTGCAGGCCCTGGGGGCGCAGGTGGTCTATGATCGCAGCACGTTTACCTTCCAGGCAGATGGGCTGCAGGCGGCAGATATCTTGCTGGATGAGGCCAGCGTGACCGGCACGGAGAATGCCATCATGGCCGCAGTCTGCGCCCGCGGAACGACCATCCTGCGAAATGCCGCTTCGGAACCGCATATTCAGGAGTTGTGTCAGTTTTTGAACACGCTGGGGGCGCGTATTGAAAATATCGGCTCAAACACTTTACATATCGAAGGCGTGCCCGCTTTGCACGGCGGTGAGTTTACAATCGGGCCGGATTATCTGGAAGTCATCAGTTTTGTGGGCGCAGCGGTCGTCACGCGCGGCGAAGTGCGTATCCGCCGGGCAGGCGTTCGCTATCTGGATATGATTCGCATGGTGCTGAATCGGATGGGGATTGACTGGGTGGTAGATGACGATGACATCGTCGTCCCGGCCAGCCAAAGGTTGGAAATTGAGCCGGATTTGGGGAATGCCATCCCCTCGATTAAGGTCAATGTCTGGCCGGCGTTTCCCACTGACCTGATGAGCATCGCGATTGTGATGGCTACCCAGGCCAAAGGCAGCATCCTCTTTCATGATTGGATGTACCCCAGCCGCATGTTTTTCACTGATAAACTGGTGGCCATGGGGGCGCAGATTGTGTTGTGTGACCCGCACCGTTGCATTGTCAACGGGCCGACGCGCTTATCGGGTGAGAAAATGGAAAGCCCCGATATCCGCGCCGGTATGGCGCTGGTGCTGGCGGCGCTGGCGGCCGAGGGACAGTCGGTTATTCGGAATGTGGGCCAGATTGACCGCGGTTACGAACGCGTGGACGAAAAACTGCGCGCCCTGGGGGCGCGCATTGAGCGCTTATCCGAAAAATAAGAAAACGAGTCTGCCGCGTTGTAGATGGCAGACTCGTTTTTTTGCTTCACATAGTATAGATGGTTTACGGACCTTCGAACTTGATGCCTTTTTCCATCAAAATGACGGTGTATTTGTCGGGGTTATTGGTGCAAAGCCCGTAGCGTTCCAGCGTGTAGGTTGTTTTCTTGGTTGTTACCCAGGCATAAACGCTGAAGCACATCAGTTCGGGGCGGTCAAAAACGACGCTGTTGCCCAGTTGAAAAGTCTTGTAACCGCATTCGCCGCCGCGGTTGGACTTCATGAACACCGTCACCGTCACTTTACCGCCGGTCTGGTTCTCAATGGCCAGGCGTCCGCTTTTGCCTACCCATGAGTTCAATGGCCCATTGCAGGGATCGCCCCCGCCGGTGCTGGCGGCTGTGGTGGGGGTGTTGATGACCAGTAAGGAACTGCCCGTAGGAGATGGAAGGGGAGTGTTGGTCGGTAAGGGGGTGGGGGTTTCGGTTGGCAGCGGGGTGGCGGTAGGCATGGCCGCCTGGGTTTGTGCCACCATGGTCCACACCATGCTGACCGAGGTGGCTTGAATATCGGCGATGCTCATGGTGGGGGTGGGGGGCGGCGTCGCCGGGCCACAAGCGCTCAACAGCACCGCGCCCACCAGAATCAGGAAAGCAATTTTTTTCATGATTTGTAAAACCTTTTCGATCCTTTTATAAATTTTCTTTGAACAGACACCTTACTTCAAGATTCTGAATTGTGCCTTTCGGAATTCCTTAAGGTCTTTTTCAGTGAACTCACAGATTTGCCTTGAAAAATCTGTGTCAATCTGTGAAATCTGTGGCTACAAGTTGCCTTTGCAAGAAGCCTAATGAATTGCAACCCGGTCTTTGTAGACGGTGATTGCAATCTTATTCGTTGTCTTGTACTCGAAGGTACCTCTGAATTTTGCACCGCCAACGATCACAACATACGTATAACTGCCCAACGGTATCTCCAGGCTGGTGGAGTGCCGCAAGGGGAACTCATAGCAAACGTGATACTCGTGCGGTCTCGAAACGCCAAAGAGCGAAATGTAAATCGATTTGTGGGTATCATTCTCGATGGTGAGAATGCCCCGGTCTACAAAGTCTGGAATTATATCACAAGACCAGGCTTCTTCACTGCCTTTTGCGGTGGCGGTGGGGACAGCCGAGGCGGTGGGCAACTCAGGGAGAAGTGAAGCCGGCCCCGGCGTGGGGGTTTCTGGCAGGATAATCGGTTCCAGGGTGGGAGTCTCGGTTGGAAGGATCAGGGTGGGCGTCGGCAGGGATTCTAACGTTTGCATCACCATGATTTCGGCTAACGCCTGGGCAGTAGCCGGAAGATCAGCAGTTGGCTCGCTGGCCTGTTGAGGCGTTGGGGATGCTGGCAAACAGCCGCTCAAAACGAGAAGCAGCGCAGAAAGAACAAAAAAGAAGCCCGATTTCTTCATGGCGCCCTCCCTGAAGCAATTTGTCTTTTTCTATTTCGGTTGTCCGGCGATCTCTAAAAACTGCTCTACCGTCTCGCGCAGCATACGCTCTGGCATTGCCCCCACCTGCTGATGCAGGACTTTCCCGCCGGCAATGAAGAGCATGGTTGGAATGCCCTGTACACCGTATTGTTGCGCGTATTTGGTCTCTTCGTCGGTATTGACCTTAGCCACGATCAGTTTGCCGGCATATTCTTTCGCCAGTTTGTCCAGAATCGGCGCCACCATCCGGCAGGGAGCGCACCACGGCGCCCAAAAATCGACAATGACCGGTAAGGTGGACTCAAGCACGGTCTTTTGAAAAGCAGCGTCGGTCACATGAATGGGTTCGTCAATCATATGAAGCGTCTTCCTTTCAATGGGTGTTTGCTTTTTCGCCAGGCGGCAAAATTTGATAGGACGAGGTAATCTTGGCGCTGGCGCCCAGCATCAGGCCAACCGAACAATATTTTTCTTCTGAGAGACGAATGGCTTGCTCTACATCTTTTTCTTTCAGATGGTCCCCCCATAGCAGATAGGTCACTTCAATTTCCGTCCAAATCATCGGGTAGTCTGTCGCCCGCTTGCCGCGCACTTTCACCTGAAAGTCTGCCGGCCGCTGACGTTTTTTCTCAAGGATGGAGATGATGTCCATGCCTGTGCAGCCTGCCAGGGCAACCAGTAACAATTGCATCGGCCCAATGCCCGGCTGACCTTCCAGATCGCCCATTTGGACCTGACCGCCGTTGCTACTTTGACCTGTAAAAACCATGCCGCCTTTCCAGAAAGCGGTTATTTCTTTCCAGTCATCGCTCATGTGAACCTGTTGGGGGAGAAAAAATGACCAATATTTCGTAAAAGTATATCACAAAAAGCCGCCTCCTTTTGCCGTGATATAATCAGCCCGCTATGGCCGAATTTCTCAACCGTTGGCGCACCGGTCTGGCAAAGACCAGCAAGGCCGCTTTTGGCCGCCTGGCCGATGTCTTTGGCGCGACCGAGATTACCGCCGAAACCTGGGATGATTTGGAAACCCTGCTCGTTCAGGCCGACCTTGGCGTGGAGACGACGACAGATGTCATCCGTTCCTTGCAACGGCTCACGCGCAGCCTGGGCCTGATCCGCACGGCCGAACTTCGTTCTCATCTGCGGCAGGAACTGCGCGCCCGCCTGGACGCGCCGGTTTTGCCCGTTTGGGATGTCTCGCCGGCAATTATCCTGCTGGTGGGCGTTAACGGTTCGGGCAAGACCACGACTGTCGCCAAACTGGCGCATCGTTTTCGAGGCGAGGGGAAGCGTGTGCTTTTGGGTGCAGCCGATACCTTTCGCGCCGCGGCGGTGGACCAACTTCAGGTCTGGGCAGACAGGCTCCAGGTCCCGCTGGTGGCGGGACAGCAGGATGCCGACCCCGGCGCGGTGGCCTATAACGCCGTTCAGGCCGGCCTGGCGCGCGGCGTGGATATCGTCCTGATTGATACTGCCGGGCGTTTGCACACGCGCTATAACCTGATGGAAGAGTTGAAGAAGGTCTATCGGGTGGTTGGCAAGGCGCTGCCCGGCGCGCCGCATGCCGTCTGGCTGGTGCTGGATGCGACGACTGGCCAGAACGCGCTGCAACAAGCGCGGCAATTTAAGGAAGCCGTCGGGGTGACCGGTGTCATTTTGGCGAAACTGGATTCGTCGGCTCGCGGCGGCATGGTCTTTGCCATTCAGCGCGAACTTGGCCTGCCGATTCTCTTTGCCGGCCTGGGCGAGCAGCCCGAAGACCTGGCGCCTTTTGACCCAGAGGCCTTTGTGGACGGCATTTTGGCCGATTTCGAAGCCTAGAAGCGGGCGTACTTTTGGAGGAAACATGCAAGATTTGATTGACCGTTTGACTCAGGCAGGGGAAACACTGGCACAAATTTTGGAGCGTCTTTGACCTGACGGCCAAAGAATCGCAACTGGCAGAATTAAACAAGCAAATTGAAGCCCCAAATTTTTGGGATGACCCCGAGCATGCGCGCGGGGTCATGAAGACCGCCAGCGCGTTGAGCGAGGACGTCCACTCGTGGCGGTCTTTTGAGCGCCGTTTGCACGACGCGCTTGAACTGGCGCGGCTGGAGGACGAAGGCCTGCGCGCCGAACTGGAAGCCGAGACGGAGGCCATCGAGCGCGAACTGGAAAAGCGCTCGTTTGCGGTCATGCTTTCGGGTAAGTATGACGCCGAGGATGCCTTGCTGGCCATCCACGCCGGCGCGGGCGGCACCGATTCGCAGGACTGGGCCGAGATGCTGGAGCGCATGTACCTGCGCTGGGCTGAAGACAACGGCTACGAGACCGAGATCCTTGACTTGACCGAGGGCGAAGAGGCCGGTATCAAAAGTGTGACGATTGCCGTCAACGGCCGTTACGCCTATGGCTACTTGCGCTCTGAAAAGGGAGTCCACCGCCTGGTGCGGCTTTCGCCTTTCGATGCCGCCCACCGCCGTCATACCTCGTTTGCCCTGGTGGAGGTCCTGCCTCAGATCGGTGTGGACGACCCGGAAGTCGAGATTGACCCGAACGATTTGCGGATAGACATTTATCGTTCCTCGGGCGCCGGCGGCCAAAACGTTCAAAAGAATGCCACCGCAGTCCGCCTGACCCATTTGCCAACCGGCATCGTGGTCACCTGTCAGAATGAGCGTTCGCAGTTGCAAAACCGCGAGAACGCCATGCGCGTCCTGCGCGCGCGTTTGTATGAACTCAAACAGGCTGAACAGGAGCAGGAAATTGCCATTTTGCGGGGCGAATATACCAAGGCGGAATGGGGCAGCCAGATTCGCTCCTATGTCTTACACCCTTATCAGATGGTCAAAGATCACCGCACCGGCTACGAGGTGGGCAATGCCCAGTCGGTGCTCAACGGCAATCTGAACGGTTTCATGGAAGCCTATTTGCGGCAAATGGGTTAGATGCATGGCGACAAACGGCGTCCATCCGGCGCGGCTGCTCCTGAAAGCAGTGGGTTTATTCCTGGTGTTCAATTTTGCCTTTGCGGCGCTGGATATCCCCTGGGGCCGGCTCTCAATTTACAATACCATCGTTCCCGGCAGGGTGCGTGTGCCTTATGAACAACAGCCCGGTTACTATAATTTTGCCCATAACCTGCCGGTTTTTGAAGATTTTGAGGCCATGTTTGCCTCGCATGTCATTTCGCAGGAAAAAGCAGCAGATGAATATCGCGTGGTGGTATTGGGCGATTCGGCTGATTGGGGCTTTCACCTGCCGCCGGAGAAAGTCTTTACCGAGCAACTCAACGCCAGGCATCTGCTCACCTGCGATGGGAAGCGAATCCGTGTCTATAACCTGGCCTACCCCCTGCCGGATGTTGTCAAGGATTTGTTGATTCTTGACTACTCACTTAGGTATGAACCTGACGCGGTACTCTGGTTTGTAACCGCGATGAGCCTTCAAGATAAGAGCAGCGCAAAATCGTTGATCGTTCCTCACTCTACGCGTGCCCGTCAGTTGTTTGCAGACTATCGGCTGGAGCCGGAGGTCGCCCAGTATCTGACAGAGCCGACATTTTGGGAGCGAACCCTGTGGGGCAGGCGGCAGGTGCTCAAGAAAATCATCACCCTGCAAATCTATGGCCTGGGTTGGATGGCAACCGGCGTGGACTTTTATGAACGGCCCTACGAGCCCGTATGGCGGACGGAAAGCGCCCGCCCCAAGGCCAAAAAACAGGCCGAGACCTGGAGCGATGCCGACTTTTCGATTTTACGGGCGGGCTATTCCCTGGCCGGTGACATCAAAATGATAGTGGTCAACGAACCCATTTTCATTGCCGACCGCGACTCCCCCGATGTTGATTACAATTCCCGCTATGGGCGACCGTTTTATGATGCCTACCGGAATCAATTGCGAAACTGGATGGAAGAAAACGGGCATGACTTCCTGGATTTTTGGGATCTGCTTCCGCCTACCGGCTTTAGCGACAATCCCATTCACCGTTCGGCAGAAGGGGAATCGCTCCTGGCGGATGCCCTGACGCTGCCGCTTTTGAAAATCTCTTGTCCGCAGAGGTGAGTATGAAGAAAATCCTTGCTCGAATTTTTTCCCGCGAAAACCTGCTGGCACTTCTGTTGTGCCTGATTTTGATTGCCCTCACCATTTTTACCGTTGACACGACGCCAACGTGGATTTATCAGGGGTTTTAAATGTCAATCGTTCAAATTCTCGTCCTGACCGCCATTGCCCTGGTCATCGGTTTGATGCGCCGCGGCCGTCTTTACGGGATGCTGACGGCCAGCGTCGTCCTCATCTACTGGTTGCAGCCGGATATTGACTTCCTCGGCTCGAATCGCGGCTTCTGGCTGGCTTCTGCCACCCTGGCGCTGGCTGTGGCTGGCTGGTTTTTGACTGCCGCGCCCGAGACGCGTTCCTGGCGGCAAAACTGGCCGGCCGGAGTGGCTATTGCGGGCGCGGTCTTGCTGGTGGACCTGAGCCGCTATGCAGGCCTTGAGCATCTATTCGGTTTTCTCACCCCCCGCCCGCACCTGACACTGGCCTTTTTGGCAGGTTTGCTTCTGGCCGGACTGGCGCTCGGTTACCTTGCCTCCCGTCGGGGCTGGCTGCTTGGCCTGGCGGGCGTGGGCATTCTCTTGCTTTTTGTGCTGATTAAGGCGCCCGGCCTGATGGAGTGGTTTGTCTCAAAGGCAGCCTCTCGCCTGGGGGTGGAAACAGAGGGCGGGCGGATTGCCTTTTCGTGGCTGGGCTTTTCTTACATTGCGTTTCGCCTGCTTCACACGTTCCGCGACCGCCAGATGGGACGTTTGCCGGCCCTGACCCTGGCCGAATACGTCACCTATGCTGTGTTTTTCCCGGCCTTCTCGGCCGGCCCGATTGACCGCGCCGAACGTTTTGTGCAGGATGTGCGCCGCCCGCAGCCTCTCGATGCAGAGGGCTGGCTGTTTGTGGGGCAGCGCTTCTTTGTCGGTCTGTTCAAGAAATTTGTCCTGGCCGATGTCCTGGCTTTTCTGGCGCTCAACGAGGTCTTTGCGGCGCAGGTGAGCAAACCCGGCTGGATGTGGATGACGGTCTATGCCTACGCTTTTCAAATCTATTTTGATTTCAGCGGTTATACCGACCTGGCGATTGCGCTTGGCCGGCTGATGGGCGTCCGCCTTCCGGAGAACTTCGCCGCCCCTTATTTGAAGCCCAATCTGACCCAGTTTTGGAACGCCTGGCACATGACGCTGACACAATGGTTTCGAGCCTACTTTTTCAATCCGCTGACGCGCGCTTTGCGGGCCTCAAAGCGGACGCTTCTGGTCTGGCTCATCATCTTCATCACTCAGGTCAGCACCATGCTTTTGATTGGCCTGTGGCACGGCATCGCCTGGAACTTTGTGCTGTGGGGCCTCTGGCATGGAATCGGCCTTTTCGTCCAAAACCGCTGGAGCGAATGGGTGCGTCCCCATGCCGGCCGCTGGGCGGATGCGGGTTGGCGGCAAAAGGTGCTGTACGGGCTGGGGGTTGTACTTACCTTCCACTACGTTGCCCTTGGCTGGGTGCTTTTTGTCTTGCCGGTTGAATCCGTCCCGCGCGTCTTTGGCATTTTGCTGGGTCTGGCGGGGGGATGAGTTTGTCTGTCTTGGGACGCGTATCCACGCCTGGAAGGGTGTTGTTGAAGGCGCTGTTGCTTTTTGCGGCGGCCAATTTGCTCTTTGCCTGGTTCAACCCCCCGGCGGAGTACCTGCTGCTCTTTCGACGCGCGCCGCGCTTCCCGTCCATTTGGGAGCCGGCTTTAGGCGCCGAAGACGAGAGCGGCACCGGCTTTCGCCGCGTGATGCTCTCAGACCTGAGCCTGCTGTTCCATGCTCATGAGATCTCATCTCAGCCCAAAGCAGGAGACGAGTACCGCGTCGTTTTGCTGGGCGATTCGGCCGGCTGGGGGGCTTATCTCCTGCCGGAGCAGACCGTCTCCGCATTGATTAACCGCATGGACCTGCGTACCTGTGACGGGAAAAGGGTAAAAGTCTATAATCTGTCTTACCCTTTTCTTTCGGCCACCAAAGACCTGATGATCCTGAGCGAGGCGATGAACTACGAGCCGGATATGATTATCTGGTCTTTTTCCTTAATCGGCTTCACCGCCGAACGGCAGACGATTGATTTTGTCACCGAAAACCCGGCCCGGCTCAAGGATCTGGCCGAGACCTATGGCCTGAAGCCGGAAATTCAGGTTGCGCCGCATCCCAACTCGTTTTGGAATCGAACCATTATTGGGCGCCGGCGCGAATTGAATTTTGCTCTGCGGCTCAATTTTTCGGAACTCATGCTGCGCGCGCTTGGGACAGATGAGCCACACGCCTCAGAAGACAAAGCCAGAACTTGCCGTTCACTGGCGGGCAATGCTCTGGACTTTTTGGGTTTCCTCCCACCGGCCGGCCTGGAAACCTATGCCAGCCTGGACAGTTTGAGCATTGCTGCCCAACTGGCCGGCGATGCGCGCCTGATTTATGTCAATGAGCCGACCTGTATTCAGCCCGGCGGCCGCACGGGCACACGCTACAACGTGCATTACCCTCGCTGGGCCTATGACCAATACCGCCTGACGCTGGATGAGATGGCGCTGGAAAATGGCTGGACCTATGTGGACTTGTGGGATTATCTCCCGCCCTCCAGGTTTTCCAATTCCATTTTTCATCGCACGCCTGAAGGCGAGCAGCGCCTGGCGCAAAAGATGGTCGAAATCATCCTTGAACAGTCCTGCCGTCAGCCGTGAGGAAGTGCATGCACCAGCCTGTTAATTCTGCCGTCCGCCCGCAATGGGTTTTGATCAAAGCCTTGCTGCTTTTTGCAGTTTTGAATATAGGCTTTGCAATGGCGCATCCATCGCTTGCCGCGCTGGTCTGGCGGCGGGATTCTCTGCGTTTTCCGGTGATCTTGGAGCCGGCAGCAGGGCCGGATTCCCCCGAAGGCGGGTTTCAACGCACCTATATTACCGATTTGGATTTGTTGTTTCGCTCGCACCTCATCTCTACCCCTCCGGCCGATGATGAGTACCGCGTCGTGTTGATCGGCGACTCGTCGATTTGGGGCGTGTCCCTCTTTGCGCATGAGACCATGGCTCCTCTCATCAACGAGATGAATCTGCATACGTGTTCAGGAGAGAGGGTTGTGGTTTACAACCTCGGCTATGAGTTCGGGTCGGCTCCGAAAGATATGATCATCCTTTCGGAGGCGCTGAAATATGATCCGGATATGGCTGTGTGGTTTTTCTCATTGGTTGGCTTTACCCACCGCCGCGAACGTCTCTTCTTTGTCGCCGAGAATCGGCAAAAACTGGAGGGAGGCGAACCTGAGGGTGAAGATACCTTGTCTCCCGACGATGCGGCCGGCCGCCTCTCTCGTTTCTGGCATCGTACCATCATTGGCCGCCGCCGGGAACTCAATCGCCTCCTCCGTCTGAATTTATCGCAATGGATGCTCTCTATGCTGGGGACAGATGTGCCCGACCTGAAAGCGCCGCGGCCGCGGGCCTCAGCCGCCTATTCCAGCGACGAGACCGACTTTTTTGGCCTCTATCCGCCGGCGCCGTTGAAGGCCTATGCCGGTTTCGAGGTGCTGGACACGGCAGAAGAGATTTCGCGGCAGGTAAGAATGATCTATATCAATGAGCCAATCGGCAGGGGGCAGCCAACAGGCGCGCGTTATAACCCGTATTATCCGCGCTGGGCTTACGACCAGTACCGCCGCCGAATAGCAGAGATCGCAGCCGAAAAGCAGTGGGCTTACTATGACTTATGGGATTATTTGCCGCCTACCGATTTTTCTGATACCCCGTTTCACCATACGCCTGAAGGCGAGCAGCGCCTGGCGCAAAAGATCGCCGAAATCATCCTTGACCAGTCCTGCCGCCAGCCGTGAGGAAGTGCATGCACCAGCCTGTTAGTTCTACCGTCCGCCCGCAATGGGTTTTGATCAAAGCCTTGCTGCTTTTTGCGGCGGCCAATTTGCTCTTTGCCTTCCTCGTCCCAGACCCGGCAGAATTGCTCATCTTTCGGCAGGCCCGGCGTTTTCCGCCCATCTGGCAGCCCGCTCTCAGCGGCCAGGGCAGGCTGGGGTTTCAGCGCTTTTTGACGGCCGATATAGACCTGCTGTTTAAGTCTCATGTCATCTCCTCTCGGCCGAAAGCCCAGGATGAATACCGGGTTGTCCTGATTGGTGATTCGTCCACCTGGGGCGTGATTCTAAAGCCAGAAGACACGCTCGAAGCCAGGATCAACGCCCTGCATTTGCGCACCTGTACCGGTCAGCGCGTTGTGGTTTACAATCTGGGGTATCCTTTTACTTCTGGCGTCAAGGACTTACTCCTGATGGCCGAAGTCATGAAATATGAGCCAGACTTGATTGTCTGGCCTTTTACCCTGCTTGGCTTCACGGCCGAGCGTCAGGAGATTGACATTATCAACCGCAATCCGGCCCGCGCCCGCGCCCTGGTTGAGAAATACCACCTGCCGCTGTCGAACGCGAAAGTGCTCTCGGCAGACACCCCGCCGGCTTTTTGGCAGCGCACCCTGCTTGGCCAGCGACAGAAACTAAGCCTGGCGGCCAAATTGAATCTCTCTCGAATCGCCTCGCTGGCCCTGGGAACGGACGAGATTCGAGATTATGCCGATCGGCGCAAGATTTGCCTGCAAAAGGCGGGCGAGGGTTTGCAGTTTCTGGAAATTTCTCCTCCCGCCGAACTGAGTCAATACGCCAACCTGGATTACTTGCAGATTGCTCAAGAAATCGCGGGAGAAACGCCGGTCTTGTATGTTAACCAGCCGATTTGCGTCCAGCCCAGCGCCACAGGCGCGCGTTACAACCTGCATTATCCCCGTTGGGCGTATGATCAGTACCGCGCCGCACTAAACGCGCAGGCTTCCGAACATCATTTCTACTACCTGGACTTGTGGAATTTGCTACCGCCGACCGAATTTACCAACACCGTTTTTCATCGAACACCTGCCGGTGAGCAAATGATGGCTGAAACGCTGGCCGAACACATCCTCATCATTTCCTGTCGGCAACGCTAATCTTTGTTTGACCTGTCGCGTAGGTTTGCGTGTGAAAATTTTGGCATGGAATTCTTTTCCACTAGATTACACAGATTGGCGCAGATTGAAAATCCGTGCTAATCTGTGGTCCAAAATTGCATTTACAAGAAATCTTGTAACTGCCTACCCTCCCGCAGGCTTTGGCGCAATGTCCAAGCCAGAAGACGTCTCCATGATTGCTGGTATTGCTTGCCGGCCCCGTTCTAACCTGCGGGAGGGTTAAGGGTAGGCAATTACGAAATCTCTCTTTTCTCAGGAGCCAACGATGGACAATGCTATGCTTGATACCCTGACCGAATATATTACGACCAAAATCCTGAAGCAGCCCGGACGTGCGCTCAACCCGCAAGAGCCTTTGATTTCCGGCGGCCTGATTGATTCGTTCAGCCTGGTGGATTTGGCCCTTTTTGTCGAAGACACATTTGGCGTTCACATTGACGATACAGAACTAAACGCCAGCACGTTCGACACCCTTGAACAATTGATTTCCCTGATCGAGGCGCGTCGATGACCACCCTGACGCATCTCCTCTTTCAGTCCTATCAGCGCGATCCCGATCGGGTGGCGATTATTGTCCAGCATGCCGGCCAGCCCGACCGTCCGGTGACGAGCCGTGACCTGCTTGAGGGGAGCAGCCGCTATGCTCAAGCCTACCGTCAGGCCGGAATTCAACCCGGCGAGGTGGTTATTCTGATTCTTCAGCACGGCGAGGATCTCATATACTCCTTTTTCGGCGCAGTCTTGGGCGGGCAGATTCCCTCCATTATGCCTTTCCTGACCGAAAAACTCTCCCCCGAACGTTACCGCGCCGACCTGGCGGCCCTGATTGGAATCACCCGTCCCTCGGCCATTGTGACCTATCCCGAATTTGAATCGGAAGTGCGCGCCGCGCTGAAACAAGGCGACTCGGTGCGGGCCGTGCTCAATACAGGAGGCATGACATCCCGCTTCCAACCGGACCTTAGCCTGCTGCCCGGACTGGAGCGTTCCCCTGACGATATCGTTTTGCTGCAGCACTCTTCCGGCACGACCGGCCTGCAAAAAGGGGTGGCGCTTTCTCACCGCGCTGTGCTCAACCAACTTGAGGCTTACAGCCAGTCGCTGGGGCTGAATTCTGAAGATGTTATCGTCTCCTGGCTTCCGCTTTACCATGATATGGGGCTGATTGCCGGTTTTCTGATGCCTGTTTTGCGAGAGATTAAACTGGTGCTGCTCTCCCCCTTTGATTGGGTGCGGGCGCCTTATCGCTTGATGCAGGCCGTCTCGCAATACAGGGGTACGCTTTCCTGGCTGCCGAATTTTGCTTATAACTTCTGCGCCCAGAAAATTCGAGACCGGCAACTGGAGGGGGTAGACCTTTCCTCCTGGCGGGCCGTGATCAACTGCTCTGAGCCCGTGCGCTGGGAAAGCCACCGCCTTTTCTATGAACGCTTTCAACCCTATGGCCTGCGGTCCAACGCGCTGCAAACCTGTTATGCAATGGCAGAAAATGTCTTTGGCGTGACGCAAAGCGACCTCAACGCACAGCCGGTTGTGGAAGAGATTGACAGCGAGGCCTACCTGACGCAGCGGGTAGCGCGCCCGGCGCTGGATGGCCGGCCGGCGCTCAAAATGATGTCTTCGGGGCGTGCCATTGGCAACACGCAAGTGCGCGTGTTGGACGATAAGCATCGCGACGTGCCAGAACGCGTGGTGGGCGAAATTGCCCTGCGCAGTAATTGCATGTTGACGGGCTACTACAATCGGCCGGATGCAACCCAGAAAGCATTTACAAAAGACGGCTGGTATCTGACCGGCGATTACGGTTACCTGGCAGGCGGGGAACTTTTCGTCTCCGGCCGTAAAAAGGACATGATCATTGTCGGCGGTAAGAATATTTACCCTCAGGATTTGGAATCGATTGCCAGCCAGGTTCCCGGCGTGCATCCGGGACGGGTGGTGGCTTTTGGAATTTACAACGAAGAGGCCGGCACCGAAGATGTGGTGCTGGTGGCCGAAGTGGACACGGAAGATGCGCTGGAACGCCAGCAGATTGCAGATGCTGTTCGTCAGGCGGTAACGCGTAACTCTGCCATTGCACTGCGTCACGTTTACCTTGTCTCGCCGCCCTGGATTATCAAGACCAGCAGCGGCAAGACGGCCCGCTCTGCCAATCGCGAGAAGTATTTGAAAGAGATGGCTACCGCCTCCCCTTAACCCTCCTGCAGGTTAAAACGGTGCCGTCAACCGATGCCGGCAATCACAAAAAGCGATGACTGCCAGATTTGGCGGTCATCGCTTGGTTTTAGATTCTTGGGCCGGGCTTTTTCTGTCCGGCAGTTTTTTTTATGCGGTTGGCAGGCGGCTCTTCAGCGTGCGGCTCAGAATCTCTTCCTGCTCCTGGCTGATGCCCGACTTCGAGCGCTTGGTCTTTTCGCCGTTTTTGCGAGCCTGAGCCTTTTCGAGGGCTTCACGCCAGGCCATTTCCATGACGGTCGGTTCTGCCTCAACGGCGGGGGGAGTTTCGTTCTCTTCTACCCTGGCTTTTGCGCCGCGCTTCCCCTTGCCCTTGCGTTCTTCTTTCTTTGCCGGCTTTTCCTCAACAATTTCGGGCTGCAGGGCTTTCATGCTGAGGCGGATTTGCTTCTTCTTGCGGTCCACGTCCAGCACAACGGCCTCGACCTCGTCGCCTTCCTTAACGACTTCGCCGGCCGATTTGACATAGCCGCGCGTCAACTCGCTGACATGGACCAGCCCTGGCCGCTCCGCGCCGATGTCAACAAATGCGCCGTATGATTCGACCCGTACAACCTTGCCTTTGACCACCATTTCCGGTTTCATCTCAGACCATTCCAGTTGCAGCGGTTCAATCATGGTCATTTCGATTCTGTCTTTGCGGACGCGCCGCACCCAGGCCTCCACCTTTTGCCCGACCTGTACAAAATCTTCTACGCGGTTGACCGGTTCGCGGCGTAATTGCGAGATGTGGACAACACCCGGTAGTTCCATGCCAACATCTACCACGATGCCTGCCAGGGTGGTTTTTGTAACGGTGCCCAAGAGTTTTGTTTTAGGTGCCAAAGCGGGAATAGTTTCGCTAGTTGTGGTCATGCGCCACTCTCCTGAAAAATCGTAATAATGCCTGAAAAAGCAACGACCTCCCCGTCTATTTTGCATGTCGGGAGCGTTCCGAAGGAATGACGCTGCAGAGCGGAGTCATTCGTCCAACCCTTCGAGACGTTCCGTGCGGGGGGAAATTGCGCCGAAAGTTGATTATACCTGCGCCATTCTCATCCGTCAACGTGATTTTTTGTCGCGTTTCTTGTGACATCTTCCACCAACAACGCGCTTGACTCTTGCGCTTTGTTGAGAGTATAGTAGTGATTGTAAAAAACGGAAATAGAAAATTAATAATATGTATAAAATTGACAAAATAGACCTTGAAATTGTCAATCTTTTGATGGAAGACGGCCGTATGTCGGCCTCTGAAATGGCGCGCCGTTTGCCGGGGGTGACCGAGCGTATGATCCGTTACCGCATTGAACGTTTGATTGAGGAAAACGTCATCAATGTCACAGCGGTGGTGAATCCCAAAGCCCTGGGGTTGATGGCCAATGCAGACGTTTGGCTGGAAGTGGAAGCCGATTCGATCGCCTCGGTTGCGCAGGCGGCTGCGGCGCTGAAAAATGTTTGCTATGTGGCTTTTTCTATTGGCGAAAACGATGTCAGCATTCAGGTGGTCGGACGCAGTGCCGATGAAATTTATCGTTTTGTGACCAACGTGGTGGCCAAGATACCCGGTGTTCGCAAAACGACCACGACCATTGTCCCTGAAGTGCTCAAAGATGTGCATCAATGGCGCATTCCGCCTGACTTTGTAGAGGCAGATGCGGCCAAAGATTAATTTTTTGCCTGGCAGTAACTGCTTGCCCTGCCGCAGGTTTTGGCGCAAGGTCCAAGGCAGAATGTGTCTCCACGATTGCCGGCATGGGTTGCCGGTCCTGTTCTAACCTGCGGGAGGGTTACGGGCAGGTAATTACGCTTGAAACCCATAAAATTTCACAGGAGGTCTATCATGTTTGAGAAGTTTTCCAAAAGCCGGACGCTTCAACAGCGAGCACGAAAGGTGATGCCCCTCGGCGTCAACTCGAATTTTCGCTATTGGGGCGAGGGCATCACGCCGTACCTGGCCAAAGCCAAAGGCAGCCACATCTGGGATGTGGACGGCAACGAGTACATTGACTACCGTCTGGCTTTTGGGCCGATCATCATCGGTCACGCCGACGAGACGGTCAACGCCAAGGTGCGCGAAGAGATTGAATACGGCACCCTGGCGGCCATGACCACTGAGTTAGAAGTGGAGGTCATGGAGAAGATTGTGGCGCTCTGCCCCGCCGTTGAGATGGCGCGCCTGGCCTGCTCTGGCACCGAGGCCACCATGCATGCTATTCGCGTGGCGCGGGCCTATACCGGGCGGGAAATAATTTTGAAGTTCGAAGGCAACTATCACGGCTTCCATGACTACACCCTGTGGTCCACCTATGCCCCCGCCGAGTCTTACGGCAACGCGCGCAGCCCGATTCCGATTCCTTCCTCATCCGGCATCCCGCGCGTTTTGGGCGAGAAGATTATTACCCTGCCGTTCAACGATTTCGAAGGCTTTGAGCGGACGATGAAGTCTTACGGTCACCTGATTGCTGCTGTCATTACCGAGCCGTGTCAGGGCAATTGCGCCGCCATTGACCCGCAGAAGGGCTTCCTGGAACTCATCCGCAAGCGGACCGAAGAATATGGCTGCGTTTTCATTCTCGACGAGGTCAAGACCGGCTTTCGGATTGCCAACGGCGGGGCGCAGGAGTACTACCGCATCAAACCGGACCTGGCAACGTATGCCAAGGCCCTGGGCAACGGCTACCCGGTGGCGGCTTTTGGCGGCCGGAAGGAGATCATGTCAATCATTGGGCATGGTGTGGCACAGGGCGGCACCTATACCAACAACAAGCCCGGCGTGGCGGCGGCCTGGGCTACGCTTACCCTCTTGCAGGAGCAGCCCATCTTGAAGACGATTGAGCAGCGCGGCAAACGGCTGATGGCCGGCCTGAAGAAGATTTTTGAAGAGGCGGGCATCCCTGTTGTCTTTAGCGGCTATCCGGCCATGTTCTCCTTCTCGATTGGCGTTGAGAAAGTCACCTGCCAGCGCGACTGGAACGAGAGCGATAAAGACTACTACCTGGCGCTGGTAGAGGCGGCGATTGAGCGCGGCGTCATGCCCGATCACGATCCGCGTGAGCCCTGGTTCCTCTGCTATGCCCACTCCGAGGCCGATATTGATGAAACCTTGAATGTGTATGCAGATGCGGTCAAGGCGGTGAAGAGGTAAACGGGTAGACAGGTAAACAGGTAGACAGGTAGACAGGTAGACAGGTAGACAGGCATAGTAGACATACCCACAAAGGATATTTGTATGAATAAGTTAACCACGCAAGAAATCGTTGATTTGAGCAGGGAATATACTTTCTTCTCCTGGTCGGTGCAGGGGCAGGTGAACCCGATTCCGGTGGGGAAGGCGGAGGGGATTTTCTTCTGGGATACCGATGGCAAACGGTATTACGACTTTTCCTCACAGTTGATGAACACCAATATCGGCCACCAGCATCCGAAGGTGGTGAAAGCCATTCAGGAGCAGGCGGCGCAGATTTGCTTTGTCCATCCCGGTAACACCACCGAGGTGCGTGCCCGCCTGGGCAAGAAACTGGCCGAGGTCGCGCCCGGCAATCTCAAGAAGACCTTCTTTGCCCTGGGCGGCGCGGAGGCCAACGAAAATGCCATCAAACTGGCGCGTTTCTACACCGGGCGGCACAAGATTCTCGCCCGCTACCGCTCCTATCACGGCGCAACACACGGCTCGATTGCCCTGACCGGTGACTACCGTCGTCTCGCCGTTGAACCGGCCATGCCGGGAACGGTTCACTTCCTCGATCCTTTCTGCTACCGCTGTCCCTTCGGCCAAAAGAAGGAGACCTGCCACCGGGAGTGCATCAGCCACCTGGAAGAGGTCATCCACTATGAAGGTCCGGACAAGATCGCCGCTATCATCATGGAGGGCGTGGTCGGCTCGAATGGCTTGATCGTCCCGCCGGACGATTACTGGCCGCGCGTCCGTGAGATTTGCGATAAATACGGCATCTTGCTGATTTCAGACGAGGTGATGAGCGGCTGGGGCCGCACCGGCAAATGGTTTGCCGTGGATAACTGGGGCGTTGTCCCGGATATGATCACCACTGCCAAAGGCATCACCAGCGGATATGTCCCGCTCGGCGCGGTCATTGTCTCTGAGCCAATTGCCAAATTCTTCGACGACAAGTACCTGTACGCCGGCCTGACCTACAACGGCCATGCCCTGGCGCTGGCGGCTGCGCTGGCAACCATCGAAGTCTATGAAGAAGATCGTCTGATTGAGAATGCGGCGAAGGTGGGGCAGTATTTGGGTCGGCGGCTGGAGGAAATCAAGGCGCGCCACCCCTCGGTTGGCGATGTGCGCTACATCGGCCTTTTCTCCGCGCTTGAACTGGTGATGAACCGCGAACCCAAAGAGCCGTTCGATCCGCCGGTCATGGCCGAGGTGGGCAAGGTGCTCAAGGAAAACGGCCTCTTCACCTTCATCATGGCCAAGAAAGACATGGGCACGATTGTCTTTGTTGTCCCGCCGTTGTGCATCACCGAGTCGCAACTGGACGAGGGCCTGGCGCTGGTGGAAAAGGGCCTGGAAGTGGCCGATAAGCAGGTGAAGTAGTTGAGGAGAAGGATATGCAAAAGGTTTTGAACTATATCAACGGCGAATGGGTGGAGCCAAAAGTTACAGAGTATTTGGACGTGGTGAACCCGGCGACGGGGGAATTGCTCGGGCGCACGCCCGTTTGCGGACCGGACGATGTGGCGGCCGCGGCCCAGGCGGCTTCGCAGGCCCTTCCGGGCTGGCGTCGTACCCCCGCCCAGGAACGCGTGCAGTACCTGTTCAAACTGCGCGACCTGATGAAAGCCAATATGGACGAGATTTCGCGCACCATCGTCATGGAGTGCGGCAAGACCTTTGAAGAGGCCAAAGCCGAGATGGTGCGCGCCATCGAAAACGTGGAGGTGGCCTGCGGCATGCCTATCCTGTCGAAGGGCGAGATTGCCGAAGATATTGCCCCCGGCATTGACGAGATTATGATCCGCCAGCCGGTGGGGGTGTGCGCCACCATCTGCCCGTTCAACTTCCCAGGCATGATTCCCTTCTGGTATCTGCCTTATGCCATTGCCTGCGGCAACACCTACATCATCAAGCCCTCTGAAAAAGTGCCGCTGACGATGCAGTTGATTTTCAAACTGATCGAACAAATTGGGTTGCCGAAAGGCGTCATCAACCTGGTGAACGGAGCAAAGGAGGCGGTGGATGCCATCCTCGATCATCCGGTCATTCGCGGCATTACCTTTGTCGGCTCGACGCCGGTGGCGCGTTACATTTACCGGCGGGCGGCGGAGCAGGGCAAGCGCGTTCAGGCCCAGGGCGGGGCGAAGAATCCGGTCATCATCCTGCCCGATGCAGATATGGAAATGGCCACCAAGATCATCGCCGATTCGGCCTTCGGGTGCGCCGGTCAGCGCTGCCTGGCCGTTTCGCTGGCCGTCACGGTGGGCGAAGCGCGCAATGAATTTACCGAATTGATTTGCGATGCCGCCTCGTCGCGCGTGGTTGGCTACGGGTTGGATGCCGGCGTCCAGATGGGTCCGGTCATCAATCACGCCAGCAAAACCCGGATTGAGCAGTTTATCACCCAGGGTTCTCAGGGCGGTGCCAAAGTCTGCGTGGACGGCCGCGGGACGGTGATCAAGGGCTACGAAAAGGGTTCGTTCGTCCGCCCGACGATCGTTGCCGATGTCCGGCCGGGCGATGAGTTGTGGAAGACGGAAATCTTCGGGCCGGTGCTGGGACTGATGCACGTCAACACCATTGACGAAGCGATTGCGCTGGCGAACAGTCACGTGTACGGCAATCAGGCCAGTTTGTTCACTTCGTCCGGCTCGGCAGCGCGCAAGTTCCGCTACGAGGTGGAAGCCGGTAACGTGGGCATCAATATCGGCGTGGCGGCGCCGATGGCTTTCTTCCCCTTTAGCGGGTGGAAGGAATCGTTCTTTGGCGACCTGCACGGGCAGGGCATGGACGCGGTCGAGTTCTTCACCCAAAAGAAGGTCGTCATCGAGCGCTGGCCGAAGGAGTGGACCAGGAAGTTCTAGTCCTGAGCAAAATTGTTTCTGGCGTCTGACCAATCAAGCGGTGACCATCAGACTGGGCGGTCACCGCTTTTGCTTTTTGCACGGCTGGAATGTTCCAAAGATGTGACAAATGTCACTTGAAATTCACATCCCTTTGGGAGTAGAGTATATTGCGTCTGTCGTAAAAAATCATAAAATTAAGAAAAAATGTACAAAACCGACAAAACTGACCTGCAAATCATCGAACTTTTGATGGAAGATGGGCGTATGCCCGCGGCCGAAATTGCGCGCCGCATTGGGAATACGTCTGAACGGGCCGTTCGCTACCGTATTGACCGCATGGTAGCCGACGGCCTGATTCGTATCAGCGCCGTGGCCAATCCGCGCAAATTTGGTTATTCGGTTGTGGCAGATGTCTTTGTTGAGGTGGAGCCGCCTCAAATCCAGGATGTGGTCAATCGCCTGGCGGCATTTGACTTTGTCACCTATCTGGCCTGTTCCATTGGGGAGCAGGATATTTCTGTGCAGGTGGTGGCGAAGGATACGGCGGAAGTTTACCGCATTGCCACAGAAGTCATTGGAAAGATGCCGGGCGTTCGCAAGACGACCACCTCGATCGTCCCGATGGTGGTACGCGATATTTATCAATGGCGCGTTCCCCGCCAGGCGGATACAGATAACAAGCAATAGTTTACAGGAAACCACCCTTGATCAGGAGGTGAATATTAAAGTTTACGGCCAGGCATTGCTTTTCAACCCTTGATAGACAAAAATTTTGAAAGGAGATGAATATGCCTCAAAATTTGAGCGCTGCTTTGGAATATTCACAAAAGTGGATTGATATTATTCACAAAGAACGTGTTCCTGACGAAGTTGGCAAGTGGATTATTGATGAATCGCTGTACAACTTTGCCGAGCACTTCAACAAAGGCTGGCTGGAGTACCGCAAGTCGGTAACTGAGGCCGGTCAGTGGGCGGCGACCGAATGGACCGGCCGCGGGGCAACATTTGAGGATGTCTTGGGCCGCAAATACATTGACTTTTTGGGCGGCTACGGCATGATGAATCATGGCTGGGGACACCCGGATGTTGTCTCGGTTGTGGCTTCGCAGTTGAAGCGCACGCCGATGCCCAGCCAGGAACTGATTGATCCGCTGCGCGGTGTGCTGGCGCGCCTGATGGCCGAGATTACCCCCGGCGACATCAAGTATTCTTTCTTCTGCGCCAGCGGCACAGAAGCCATTGAGGGCGCTATTAAACTTGCCAAGATGTACACCCAAAAACCGGCCTTTATTGTGGCAGTTAAGGCTTTCCACGGCAAGACGATGGGGTCGCTCTCGATGATGGGCAAGTCGGACTATCGCCAACCGCCGGGTGTGTTGTATGGCGGCCCGGTGTATCACGTCCCGTTTGGTGATGCCGACGCAGTTGAACGCCAGTTGGAAATCTGCGAAAAGGTTGGCATTGGCGTAGCCGGCGTTCTGTTTGAGCCGATTCAGGGTGAGGCCGGGGGCATTGTTCCGCCCGATGATTTCTGGCCGCGCATTCGCGAAGCAACCAAACACTACGGCACACTCCTGATTGCCGACGAGGTTCAGACGGGTCTGGGGCGCACCGGGAAATTGTGGGGCGTGGAACACTGGAACGTAGTGCCCGACATCCTGGCTGTGGCCAAGTCTTTGGGCGGCGGCGTCATGCCGGTCAGCGCTTTCTGCTCGACCGAGGAAATCTGGCAGTGCATGATGTACCCGAATCCGTTCATTCACACCACCACGACCGGCGGCGGCGCGCTGGCTTGCTCGGCGGCAATTGCTTCCATTAACGTTACGTTGCGCGACAAACTATGGGAAGCGGCGGCACAAAAAGGCGAATACATGATTTCAAAGGTCAAGGCGCTGGCCGAGAAGTACCCACAAGTCTATAAGAGCGTAACGGGTAAGGGTTTGCTTATTGGTCAACATTTCCACACACCTGAGATCGGTTACAAAGTGGCTGCCGGTCTCTTTAAACGCGGTGTTTTGGTCGCAGGAACGCTGACCAGCGCTCATACGATTCGCATTGAGCCGCCCCTGGTGATCACCCAGGAAGAAATGGATCAAGGCCTCAATGCCCTGTATGACACAGTGGCAGAAGTAGCAAAGACACTCTGATTTCCAAAGGAGAATTAAGAGATGGACCTTTCGGGTTATTCATACGTCTGGCTCATCGTTGCCTTTATCGTGGGCTTCTTTGCCGTCCGTATGGCGGTTGGCTATTGGGCCTCGAAAAAGGTGTCGGATGCCGCCGATTACATCGTCGCCGGACGCCGCCTGCCGATTTACATGGTTGGCGCTTCTGTGATGGCAACCTGGTTTGCCGCCGAAACATTGATGGGCGCCTCGTCCACTGCGTATCAGTATGGCTTTCAGGGCGTGATTTTCGATCCCTTTGGCGCCTCGGCCTGTCTGTTCCTTTCGGGCTTCCTCTTCACCCGCGTCATGCGCCGCGCCCGTTACTTGACGGTGGTGGACTTCTTCGAGCGCCGTTATGGGAAGACCATGACCGTTCTGGCCTCCATCCTGCAACTGATGACCTACTTCGTCTGGACCGGCGCGCAGATGGTGGCAGCGGGCACGATTGTCAATGCCCTCTTCCCCTCGGTTCCGATTGAAGTCGGCATGGTCCTGGTGGCCCTTTGGGTGACCGGCTACACCATGCTGGGCGGCATGCTGGCCGATACGTTGTTGGACTTCATCCAGATGTTCTTCACTGCCGGTGGCATCTTGATCATCTTCCTCTTCACGCTCAAGCAGGTTGGCGGTTGGGATGGGCTGACCGGCATTTCCGAAACCCTCTACAACCCCAAGCCGTTTACCTTGCTGCCGGATATGCGCGGAGATGCAGGCTATCTTGGCTACTTTGGCGGCATGGGCTGGATGTACTGGGTGGCCGCCTGGATGGCCATTGGTTTCGGCTCTGTCCCGACCCAGGACCTGTTCCAGCGTTCCATGTCGGGCCGCAACGAGGCTACGGCGGTGTGGGGCACCTACATGGCCGGCGTGCTTTACCTGTTCTTTGGCATCATGTCCCCGCTGATCGGTATCATGATGTTCAAACTCAACCCGGCGCTTGAGAATCCCGATGGGGTGCTGGTAGCCGCTGCTATTCAATACGTTCCTCCGGTGCTGACAGCCATCTTTATGGCCGCGCTGGCTTCGGCCTTGATGAGCACCTCCGATAGTTCGCTGCTGGCTGGCGCCTCGGTCGTGACCCAGAACCTGTTCCCGCTCTTCGGCAAGAAACTGGACGAGAAGGAAGAGGTCAAGTGGACACGCATTATGGTCGGCATCAACGGCACCATTGGCGTCATCATTGCCGTCACGGCCGCAGTCATCTATGAGTTGGGCGTAGTGGCCTGGTCGCTGCTGCTGGTTGGCCTGTTCGCTCCCTTCGCACTGGGCATGTACTGGAAGAAGACCAATCAGTGGGGGGCGGTGGCTGGTTACGTGGGCGGCTTTCTTGCCTGGGTCATCTTCCTCATCATTGCGATGAATAGTGGCCTGGCAGGCGGCGATCCGACCGTCGTGGTTTGCGAGGGAGATATGGATTGCGCCTTCTGGGACGCGGTCTATATCGGCTCCTTCCCAGCCTTCTTTATCTCGCTGGGGTTGGTGATTCTGGTCTCGCTGTTCACCCAAAAGGTTGATCCGCCCAAGCCGATTACTGACATTGACGGCAACCCAATGGATATTTCGCTCAAAAATATCTTCGGCATCAATCCGATCAAAGATGCCTTGCGCAAAATGCGCCCCGAAGAGTACGACTAACCGGTTTTACTCTGCTCATCCCTGAGGGCTTTTGCCCTCAGGGATGACCGATAAAACGCATTTTTTGGCTGATAAATTGCATAAAGCGCATAAAATTCTTGACTTTTCTGCATAAAAGTTGTAATATGTCGGTATGGATAGCATAAACAGCAAAACACCCTCCCCAGAACTTGATGAAATTGACTTGCAAATTATTGCGGCCCTGCGCCAGGATGGACGGATGCCGTTTGCGCAAATTGCCGAACAGTTAAACGTTTCTCCCGGCATGATACGCATGCGTTACAGCCGTCTGGTGGAGACGGGTGTTTTGAAAGTGATGGCTATTTCGGATCCCCTTTTGATGGGCTACAACACAATGGCCTTGATTGGCATCCGTGCCGACGGTAGTCAACTGATGGAAACTGCCGAAAAGATTGCTGCGCTGGAAGAAGTTGTGTATCTGATTATTACCAGCGGCTCTTACGACATTATTGCAGAGGTCATTTGCCGCGATCAGGCCCATTTGTTGCAGTTCCTGACCGAGCGCCTGTACCAAATTGAAGGCGTTCGCGAGTCTGAAACCTTCATGCATCTCAAAATTGTGAAGGAAGTTTACTTTTAGCAATTCCCGGCTCGGCCGGATGCAAATTTTTTCTCAAAGGAGATGCAACCATGAAAGTTTTACTTGTTGGAACGGGGGGAGTAGGCGAGGCCATTGCAGTTATCGCCAAGAGCCAACCCTGGCTGGAACAAATGGTCCTGACGGATTACAACAGGGATCGTATCAAGGAAGTCCAGGAAAAACTGGGCGATCCGCAGCGATTCCCCATCGAATGGATTGATGCCAGCAAGCAGGAAATGATCGAGGCACTTGCCAAAAAATACGGCGTAGACCTGATCATGAACGCCTGCGATCCTTCATTCAATGTCCCCATTTTTGAGGCGGCCTATAACGTTGGCTGCACCTACATGGATATGGCAATGACGCTCAGCGAGCCGCATCCTGAAAAGCCGTATGAGCAGTGCGGCGTAAAACTGGGCGATTATCAGTTTGAGCGCGCTAAGAAGTGGGAAGAGAAAGGCATCCTGGCGCTGCTTGGCCTGGGAGTTGAGCCGGGCATGGCCGATGTCTTTGCCCGCTACGCTCAGGATTATCTCTTTGATGAAATTGAAGAAATCGGCGTGCGCGATGGCTCCAACCTGGAAGTGCGCGGCTATGAATTTGCTCCCAACTTCTCGATTTGGACGACCATCGAAGAATGCCTCAACCCGCCTGTGATTTGGGAAAAAGACAAGGGCTGGTACACCACCCCGCCGTTCTCTGAACCGGAGATTTTTGAGTTTCCCGAAGGCATTGGCAAACTGGAGTGCATCAACGTTGAGCATGAAGAGGTCCTGCTGGTGCCGCGCTGGATTAACTGCAAACGGGTCACCTTCAAGTATGCCCTGGGTGACCAGTTCATCGGCGTTCTCAAGACCCTGCATATGCTTGGCCTGGACAACAAAGAGCCCATCAAGGTCAAGGATGTTTGGGTGGCGCCGCGCGACGTCGTTGCCGCCTGCCTGCCCGACCCGGCTCATCTGGGCGACAAAATGTTTGGCAAGACCTGCGCCGGCACCTGGGTGAAAGGCAAGAAAGACGGCAAGGAGAAGCAAGTCTATATTTATCAGGTGGCCGATAACGAAGAGTGCATGAAGCGTTTGGGCTGCCAGGCTGTGGTGGCGCAGACCGCCTTCAATGCCGTCATCGGCATGGACCTGCTCGAGCATGGCATTTGGAAGGGCGTTGGCGTGCTAGGGCCTGAAGCCTTTGACCCGATTCCCTTCATGGAAAAGATGGCCTCCTACGGCTTCCCTTATGGAATCAAGGAAATGTAGGCAGACCCGGGATTTTCCTAACTGTAAAGGAGGATAAGATGGATTTTCAAAACTATCAGTATTCCGGTTTGATCATTGGCGGAATCGTTGTTATTCTGATTATCCGCCTGCTCATCGGATACTGGGCCTCTCGAAAGGTTGAAACCAGCATTGACTATGTGCTGGCTGGCCGCCGCCTGCCATTGTGGATGGCGGCTCCCTCAATTATGGCCACCTGGTTTGCCGCCGAGACCCTGATGGGTTCCAGTTCGGAGGCCTATTCTTACGGCTTCCAGGGCGTGGTCTTCGACCCATTTGGCGCAACCCTGTGCCTGTTGCTGGCCGGTATGTTCATTGTGCGTATTGCCCGCCGGGCTCAGTACGTGACCATTATGGACTTCTTCCAGCAGCGCTATGGGACGGCCATGTCGATTGTCGGTACGGTCACACAAATTATCACCTACTTCGGCTGGACTGCCGCCCAAATTGTGGCCGGCGGCGCCATTCTGACGGCCTTGCTGGGCTGGCCGCTTTGGGTGGGCATGATTATGGTGGCTGCCATTGTTACGCTTTACACGATGGCAGGTGGTCTGTGGGCCGATACCGCCTTGGATTTCATGCAAATGTTCCTGACAGCCATTGGCCTGCTGATGATTACCATTGGGATTATCATCCATTTGGGCGGGCTGAAAAACATGTTTGAACTGGCAGGGGCGCAGTACACCACGAATGTGTTTGCCATTTGGCCGACAGCAGATGATGGCTATTACGGCTATTACGGTATGCATGGATGGTTTTACTACATTGCCGCCTGGCTCTCCCTGGGCCTGGGCGCTATCCCGGCGCAAGACTATCTCCAGCGAACCTGTGCTGCCAAGGATGAGGATACGGCTGTTAAATCCACCTTTGTGGCAGCCGCCCTGTATCTGGGATTTGGCGTCCTCTCCCCGCTGATTGGCGTTGTGGCATATGGTGCTCTGGGTCCCGACCTGACCAGCGAACAGACCGAATTTGTCCTGGTGGCGATGGCCATGAAATTCCTGCCGCCTGTCCTGACGGCGATCTTTGTGGCGGCTCTGGCCTCGGCGTTGATGAGCACCTCCGACAGTTCCATGCTGGCCGGCGCAACCATGTTCACCGAAAATATCGTCAAGGTGTTCAAGCCCGATCTCTCAGACAAGGCGCAACTCTGGATTAACCGCTGGGCCTTGTTCATCAGCGGCATCTTCAGCCTGTTGATCGCACTGTATGCCTCCACAATCTACAAACTTGCAGTCCTGGCAAACACCTCAATCCTGGTGGGGATGGCTGCTCCATATGTGATTGGCTATTACTGGAAGAAGGCCAATCACATTGGCGCCCTGGCATCCTTCTTCAGCGGCGTAATTTCATGGATTGTCCTGACCATTGTGTGGATGAATACCTATATCCTGCCGGTGGTTTATGAGGGCGAAATGACGGACGATGTCGTCTGGGACTCGATTTACATTGCATCTACCCCAGCCTTCTTTATCTCCGTCGTTTTCTTCATCGTGGTCTCGCTGCTGACGCAGAAGATTGATCCGCCCAAACCGCTCAAAGACATCAATGGCAAGATTGTCGATATGTCGGAGCCGTTTGCCTGGAGCAAATCTCCGGTGGAGGAACCTGCTACAGGCGATTGAAGTTTGTGTTAGGAACGTCACCCTGACCGCATAGTGCGCCTCCTGCCGAGACGCACTATGCGGTGTAAAAGCAATCATTGGCTTTATTTTTTTGATTATCCAGACCATTAGAAAAGGAGAAATAACCATGCCCTACGGTTACCACGGAAAGATCCTGCACGTTTATTTGGAGAGCGGCAAGATGGAGGTGGAGACGCCGCCCGAGTCCTTCTATCGGACCTACATGGGCGGCTCGGCGATGGCCTTATACTACATCCTGCGCGAGGTCCCCAAGGGCGCCGATCCGCTCGGACCTGAGAACCTGCTCACCGTTTTCCCGAGTGTGGTCACCGGCGCGCCGATTTCCGGTCAGAGCCGCATCAACGTCAATGCCAAGTCTCCGATGAGCGGCGCGATCGGCGATTCGCAGGCCGGCGGCTTCTTCCCGGCCGAGTTCAAGTTTGCCGGTTACGATGGCGTGATCTTTCATGGCCAGTCGCCGAAATGGGTGTATTTGACAATTATTGATGGCAAGCCTGAGTTGCATGACGCCTCCCACCTGCTGGGCAAGGTCACCGGCGAGGTGGACAAAATGCTCAAGCAGGAAGTCGGCGACGAGAAGGCGCAAGTGATGCAAATTGGCCCGGCGGCAGAAATTGGCGTCCGTTTCTCCGGCATTATCAATATGGCCAACCGCATGAACGGCCGCACCGGCATGGGGCTGGTGATGGCAAGCAAGAAACTCAAAGCCATTGTGGTGCGCGGCAAAAACCGGCCTCAGATTGCCGATTCGAAGGCCCTGGCCGCGCTCAATAAGACCGGCCCGGCGAAATCTGCAGCCAATCCCGATGTGGACGGCCTGGCCAAACTGGGCACGGCCGGCGTAGTGATGTTCCAGAACATGATTGGTTCCCTGCCGACCCGCAACTACAACGAAGGTCAGTTTGAAGGTGCAGAGGCCATCAGCGGCGAGAGGATGGCCGAAACCATCCTCAAGGAACGCGATACCTGCTACGCTTGCATTGTGCGCTGTAAGCGTGTGGTGGAAATCACCGAAGGGAAATTCACCGCCGATCCCTACTACGGCGGCGCGGAATATGAGACGATTTCTACCTTTGGCTCTTATTGCGGCATTGACGATCTGGCGGCGATATCGCATGCCCACCAGATCTGCGACATGTACGGCGTGGACAGCATTTCCTGCGGCGCGACCATTGCCTTTGCAATGGAGTGCTACGAAAAGGGCATTATCACCAAAGAAGACACTGGCGGTATTGACCTGCGCTTTGGCAATGCCGATGCCATGATTGAGGTACTGAAGCAGATCGTCACCAAGTCCACCCCGCTGGGCAAGATTCTGGCCGAAGGTTCGGCCCGAGCCGCCCAGGTTTGGGGCAAGGGCGCAGATGAATGCCTGATTACGGTCAAAAACGAGGAGGCCCCGGCGCACATGCCGCAGTCCAAACGCTCCCTGGCGCTGATTTACGCCGTCAATCCCTTTGGCGCTGACCATCAGTCCAGTGAGCATGACCCCTATTACGAAGAAGGCGTGGCCGACTTCAACCTCGACCGTCTCAAGCAGATCGGCCTGGGTAACCCGCAACCGCCCTTCAGCCTGACGCCGGAAAAGGTGCGCTTTGGCTTTTTGGGCGAGTGCTTCTACAGCATGATGGACACCTTGACGGTTTGCCAGTTCGTTTACGGTCCGACCTGGTGTTTGTATGACGGCGAAGATACCGCCGCGATGGTGCGCGCCGTCACCGGCTGGGATGTGACCCTGGATGAACTGATGAAATTGGGGCACCGCCGCATTGCTTTGATGCGCACGTTCAACGCCCGCGAAGGATTCAGCCGCAAGGATGACACCCTGCCAAAGAAGTTCTTCAAGCCACTGGTTGGCACCGGGCCGACGGCCGGGCTGGCAGTAGGGCGCGAAGAGTTTGAAGCCGCTCTGGATGAGTATTACAAACTGGCCGGCATGACCAACGACGGCATTCCCAAGAAGGAAACGCTTGAGCAGTTAGGGGTTGGCTGGGCAGCAGAATACCTGCCGGCCTGATTTGCCCTCCTGATTTGTTTGCGCGGGGAGGGAATATTCCCTCCCCTTTTTTACCCACTCTACCCAAAAAGGAAGGAAGCGTATGACCATCTTTGAAGAGAACAAATCTCACATGTCGCCCGTCTGGACGCGCATTTTCTCGATTGAGGCGGAGCGCGCCGAAGGGGCCTACATTTATGCCACAGACGGCAAAAAGTACCTGGATTTCACCTGCGGCATCGGTGTGACCAATACCGGCCACTGCCACCCCAAGGTGGTAGAAGCCATTCAGAAGCAAGCCGCGCTTTTTATCCATGCCCAGGCCAATATCGTCATCCACAAGCCGATGATGGAGTTGATTGCCGAACTGCGGACGATTGTTCCCCCCTCGATTGACGGCTTCTTCTTCAGCAATTCCGGCGCGGAGGCGCTGGAGGGCGCGGTCAAACTGGCGCGCTTTGCTACCGGTAAGCCCAACGTCATTGTCTTTAGCGGCTCATTCCATGGACGGACGGCTGGCGCGATGGCCCTGACGACATCCAAGACCATTTATCGCTCCGGCTATCAGCCTTTGCCGGCAGGCGTGTTTGTGGCGCCTTATCCGTATGCTTATAAACTGGGGATGTCGGAAGAGAAGACCTCCGAGTATTGTCTGGCTGCGCTGGAAGAGTTGCTCCTTTCGCAGACCTCGCCCAAAGAGACCGCGGCCATCCTGATGGAACCGGTCTTGGGCGAGGGAGGCTATGTCGTGCCGCCGGCTGCATTCATGAAAGGGCTGCGCGAGTTGTGCGATCGGCACGGGATTCTGCTCATCTTTGACGAAGTCCAGTCGGGTTTTGGCCGGACCGGCAAGTGGTTTGCCCAGGAACATTTTGGCGTCGTCCCCGACATTATGACCGTCGCCAAGGGCATTGCTTCGGGCCTGCCGCTTTCGGGTGTTTTCAGCCGCCTGGACCTGATGAAGAAGTGGGAGACGGGCGCACACGGCGGGACCTACGGCGGCAACGCGGTAGCCTGCGCGGCGGGCGCGGCCACCATCCGCGCCATGCGGGAGGAGGATATGCCCGGTAACGCGGCCCGGCGGGGGGTCCAGTTAATGAGCGGCCTGCGAAAACTTCAGGAGGAGTTCCCGGTCATCGGCGACGTGCGCGGCCTGGGGCTGATGATTGGCACAGAATTCACGTCCAACGGAAAGCCGCTTGAAAAAACGCAAATCAAGAAATTGCTGCATGCTTGCGAGGAACGCGGCCTGTTGCTGCTCTCTTGCGGAACGTACGACAACACCCTGCGCTGGATTCCGCCGCTGATTGTGACTGAAGAACAAGTCAACACGGCCCTGGACATCTTTGCTGAGGCGCTGAAGGAGACTTTCTAAAAATCCGTTTTGGGTGGGCGGTGATCCTGGCACTCCCGCCCACCGTCTTTATTGGAGGCTGTATGCCAAAAACGCTTGATCGTTCCCGTCTGGAAGCCTTGCTGCGCTCCGAAGAGCAGAAATTTCATGCCGAACATCCCAAATCCTATGAGTTGTTCCAGCGCGCCCGCCAGTCTATGCAGGGCGGCGTGCCGATGCTGTGGATGATCCGCTGGGCCGGCACATTCCCGGTTTTTGTCAAAGAGGCCAAAGGCGCCCATTTCACCGACGTGGACGGCCACACCTACATTGACTTTTGCCTGGGTGATACCGGCGCGATGACCGGCCATTCGCCCGATGCCACCGTCGAGGCCGTCAAGCGGCAGGTGGAAAAAGGAATCACCCTCATGCTGCCCACCGAAGACTGCATTTGGGTAGGCGAGGAACTTCAGCGCCGCTTCGGCCTGAAATACTGGCAATTTACCCTCACCGCCACCGACGCCAACCGCTTCGCCATCCGCATGGCGCGGCACATCACCGGCCGCAAGAAGATTCTGGTGTACAACTACTGCTATCATGGCTCGGTAGATGAAACCTTCATTGCGCTGGACGAGGAGGGCACTGCCGGCCCGCGCGATGGCAATCTTGGCCCGCCGGTTAATCCGGTGGAGACGACCAAGGTCATCGAGTTCAACGACATTGCCGCCCTCGAAACCGCTCTGGCTGCTCGGGATGTGGCCTGTGTGCTGGCTGAGCCGGTGATGACCAATATCGGCATCATCCATCCCGACCCCGGCTACCATGACGCCTTACGCGAAATCACCCGCCGCACCGGCACCTATCTCATCATTGACGAGACTCATACCCTGTGCGCCGGTCCCGGCGGTTACACCGGCCGCTACGGCCTCACGCCCGACTTCCTGACCTGCGGCAAGCCGCTGGCGGGCGGCATTCCGGCGGGCATCTACGGCTTCACCCAGGAAGTTGCCGAGGCCTTCTGGAAGAAACTCGAACTCGATCTCTCCGATGTGGGCGGCATTGGTGGCACTCTGGCAGGCAACGCCCTTTCGATTGCGGCCATGCGCGCCACGTTGGAGCACGTCCTTACCCCGGCCATGTACGAACGCTGCGAAAAACTGGCCGACCGTTACGAGCAGGGCGTGTTGGATGTCATCAAGGAATTCGACCTGCCCTGGATTGTCAAACGGCTTGGCTTCCGTGTCGAATACTGGTTCCGTGCCACACCGCCGCGCAACGGCGGGGAGGCCAACGCCGCGGTAGATAGCGAACTTGACCGTTACATGCACTTGTGGACGCTCAACCGCGGCATCCTGATGACGCCTTTCCACAACATGGCCCTCATCGCTGCCGATACCACCGAAGCCGACGTGGATTACCACACCCAGGTCTTTCGCGAAGCGGTGCAGGCGTTGTTTGGTTAAAATTCGCACAAGGATTCTTTAACGCCAGGCCGCGCAGGTGCAAAGTTACTTATATTTTGGATGCAACCTTTAGCAAGTTAAAGAGTTGGCCAGTTCAATTTGAAAACCGGCCAACTTGCAACGGAGTTTATTATGCAAATCTGGCGAGTAAACGTCAACACCCAAACCCTGAACCTGGAACCTGTTCCCTCCTCCTGGGAACGTCTCGGCGGACGCGGCCTGATCGCCCGCATCCTGCTCGACGAAGTCCCCCCGAACTGCGAGCCGCTCGGCCCGAAGAACAAATTGCTCTTCTGCCCCGGCCTGCTGGTGGGACACATGCTCTCCTCCTGCGACCGCATCTCCATCGGCGGCAAGTCCCCGCTGACGGGCGGCGTCAAAGAAGCCAACGCCGGCGGGACGACCGGCCTGCAGATGACCCTGCTGGGCATCAAGGCGCTCATCATCGAAGACTGGCCCGCCCGCCCCGGTCTGTGGGTTTTGCATCTCTCGGCGCAGGGCGCCCGCTTCGACCCGGCCGACGACCTGGCCGGCCTGGGCGTGTACGAAACGGCGGCCAGGCTGATTGAGAAATACGGCGAGAAGGTGGCCGTGGCGCTCATCGGCCCCGGCGGCGAGATGAAACTGCACGCTGCCGGCATTCAGAATCTCGATAAGGACAAAGTCCCCTCGCGCATTGCCGCCCGCGGCGGCCTGGGCGCAGTGATGGCCTCCAAGGGCTTGAAGGCCGTCGTCATAGACGCCGCCGGAGGCCAAAAACCGCCCATTCAGAACCTGGAGGCCTACCGCGAGGCCCAAAAAGCCTTCAACAAGGCCCTGATGGACCATCCCCAGACGCACACCTACCGCGACTACGGCACGGCCGCCATGGTCAACATGTGCCAGACCTTTGGCTCGCTCCCAACCCGCGGCTTTTCCGCCGGTCAATTCGAACAGGCGCAAACCCTTTCGGGCGAACACCTGCGCGAGACCATTTTGCAGCGCGGCGGCGTCTCCAAGCCCAATCACGCCTGCATGCCGGGCTGCGCCATTCAATGTTCGAACATCTACGGCAGCCCGGATGGACAGGAGGTGCTTGTCTCCCCGATTGAATACGAGACCATCGGCCTGATGGGCTCCAACCTGGGCATCGGCGACCTCGACGTGGTTGCCCGGCTGAACTATGCCGTCAACGATTTGGGCCTGGATACGATTGACATCGGCGCCGCTTTGGGGGTCGCTGCCCAGGCCGGCCTGATGGACTGGGGCGATGGCGAACGCGCCCTGGCGCTGATTGACGAGATCCGCCGCAACACCCCCCTTGGCCGCATCCTCGGCAACGGCGCGGCCATGGCCGGCAAGGTACTCGGCATTGAGCGCGTCCCCGTTTCCAAGAATCAGGCCATGGCCGCTTACGAACCGCGCGCCATCAAAGGCACGGGCGTCACCTACGCCACCTCTCCGCAGGGCGGCGACCATACGGCCGGCCTCACCATTCGCGATAAGATCAATCACCTCGACCCGAAAGGCCAGGTGGAACTTTCGCGCACCAAGCAAATCGCCATGGCCGGTTATGATACCCTCGGCGCCTGCATCTTTGCCGGCTTTGGCTTTGCTGCCGCCCCGGCCGGGACGATTGCCCGTCTGCTCAACGCCCGCTACGGCTGGGACCTGCCCGATGACATCTTGCAAGTGTTGGGCAAGGAAACCCTGAAACTGGAACGCGAATTCAACCGCCGCGCCGGCTTCACCGCCAAGGACGACCGCCTGCCCGAATGGATGACCCGCGAACCCGTTCCCCCAACCAATGCCGTCTTCGATGTCCCGCCGGAGGAAATGGACACCCTCTTCGATTTCTAGCCATTGACCCGTCCCGGCTGAGCAAATTTGCCGCTTTCTACAGGTTGGAGCGTTCTTCTGAACCCTCCAGCCTGTAGATTTTTTCAGATACACGCTGTTGTTGGAAGGGTACCTCGTTTTGGCAGAAATATGCGCATAGCCATAAGATGATGGCTGTGCTGGCAGGGAGAGTTATCGGGAAACAGTAACCCGCAACCGGTGAGCAGCGTCTTGCGGTTGGTAGGAAACGCGGGAGATGGGCTTTTCTCATTAGGGATATTGAGCGCCGGGGATGGGAAAATTATACGGCAATATGCTATATTTGGTGCTAATGAGAGTATATTTGGATGCTTGTTGTATCAATTGTCCCTTTGATGACCAGCGTCAATTGCGCATTCGGCTGGAGAGTGAGGCCGTAGCAATTGTGTTGGAGAAATTTCAAAGCGGAGAGTGGGAATGGCTTGGCAGTGAAGCGCTATTCTACGAGTTGAGCCAGAATCCAGACATGGAAAATCGTCAGCGGACATTTGCGCTGGCGAGGATGACGCACCGGGTCGTTGGGCTGAGCGAAACAATATTGCAGCGTGCCGAGAAGTTGCAGCAAGCAGGATTTGATGTCTATGATGCTCTCCATCTTACCTGTGCCGAAGCAGGCGGAGCAGACGTCTTTTTGACAACGGATGATCGGGTTATTCGGATTGCTGGAAAAAGGAAAGGGTTGCCCGCCTTGCGGGTGGACAATCCTGTTCGGTGGCTGGAAGAGGTGTTGAGATGAGTGCAACGGTTTTAACGCCCAATGAGATTCGCGTCCGCGGCTTTGAGGCTTTGTTGCGTGAGTTGGGCGCGGCGGGCGCCGTCCGTTTTATCCAACAATATGAGAGCGGACGCGGCGACTACACTCGCAATCGCCGTACTTGGCTGCCGCATCAAAGTGTGCGCGAATTGGCTCAGGCCGTTCAGAAGCAGGACGCTGAAAAGGGCTGACGCTCTGCCTTTGCTCCTTTGGGGGGCCTAGGATTGACCGATATTGGTTGGCAAGCCTGTAGTTCCACCGCCGCCGCCTGTTGGCGGGACTTCGCCGACTGGACAACAGGCAGGTGAGCCGTCGCGGTTTTGGCAGCAGTAATAGCCGTTGGTGCATTTGCCGCTACCACAGCGTTCTTCATAAGGCGAGAGGGTGATGTTGGGGATGATGGTGGCTTTTATACTGGGGACGGTGGTTGGAGAGGCTCTAGGAGGGGTTGTGGGGGTGGGGGCGGTTCCGCCGCCACCACCACCTGGAGGAGTATTCGTAGGTGGTGTATAACAGTTTGACTGTTCAACACACGAACCATATTCAAAGACACAAGTGCAAGTACCGACTTTACCAACAGGACAAGAACAGGTACCAGTACAGTTACCGTATTTATCTAAACTACAAGCAGCATACGTTGGGGATTTTAGGGGGGTTAGGGAGAAGAGGACAGATAGGACAAATAAGACTGATAAAAAACGTATGACCTTAATTAGATTGAGCATCTTACTTGTGGTGAACCAGAAAATTACATTTACGGTTCACCATTAAAAAAATCATAGGAAAAAGAAGAGAGAAAATCAATTGGATATTCTTACATCAAACATCAGTTCAAGGAGTTGGAGAGTTGGATCTAAAGGATTAGCGTAAGGCTGGGTTTCTATAAGAGGATCATTTGGATTTAGTTCGTCAACATAGACCATTGCTGGTTTAAGAAACCATGTTTCACCCGCCTTATTATCCGGCAGGGAGAGGAGGTGGGCGAGGCGGCTGCGCTCGCTAAGGATTTTTTCTTGGGTCTCTGGAGCGATGCCTTTTTTGGTCATGTCTTGGATGAGTTCTTCGTCGGTCTTGGTAAAGTAGTCGCCGCCTTCGGCGTAAAGAATAACTGTGGGAAAATCAGGCTTTTTAGCTCTGTACAGGTCTATCCAATATGTATTATTTTCAGAAGATACTTTGATATTCTTCTCATTTTCACCAATGATTAGTTTTCCTTGCAACTTAAGAGGGTTTTGGCTGACTTTGTATCTTTGCACATCATCAGCATCCAGGATGACAATCAACATTTTGTGGCGGACATTGCCGTTTTCGTCTTTGGTATAAAACCATAAGGGGACAAATTTCATATTCAGGCTGTCGTAGTCGTCTTCGGTGTGTTTTTCCGCATAAGCAATTTGGTCGTTACCTTTGGATTTTAGTCTAACCCATTTGCTTCCGTCTTCTTGAAGTTCAAAAAGAAGCGACAACCCGCCGCCGGCGTCCCATTTTTCCACTGCTTTTGGAGAGAAAAGGACATAGAGGTCATCTTCGGTGATCCGCTCGCCTGCTTCAAGTTTTTCCTGAAGAGGGCGAAGGAAGACGGAGCCTTGGAGGTCTTGGGCGGTAATCTCTTCTCCGTTTTGGAGTTTTTCACGGACATCTTGTAGGGCTCTTATGGCTTTGGCTTGCTCGTATCTTACAGATTGAAGAAGCGTCAGGCGCTCGTCATCTTTGGGTAAATCTTTGATGGACTGGATTGGGCGGTCGCCGTGGACGATGTGTAAGTAGGGGTGCTTGTAAACCTGATTGAGTTCGGGGTCATAGGCGCCGGATAAGTCTATGGCTTCGCGAAAGCCGCGCTCAGGTCCCTGCCAGAAGAGGATGACTTCTGTTTTTTCGCCGTTTTCATCCAGCCGGTAGGCTTTGACGGCCAGCGGGCGGGTCAAATCATCGTGAATTTCGGTGTGGGCGTCAAAGGTGCCGGGCTCGATGATGTATTTGATTTCTTTTTTCTCGCCGTTATGGTAGAGGGTGGTTGTGGTGTAGACTTTTTCGCCGTCAATGAATTCACGCTTAATGTGTCCTTCTACGCCGCGAAATGATTGGATACCTTCATCTTGAATGCCCAGTTCGGCCAGGGTCAGTGGGGCTTCGGTGGGGGTGGAGGTAGGAGTGGAAAGTGATAAGTTAGAAGTGGGAAGCGGCGAGGGAGTGGAAAGTGGGAAGGGGGAAGTGGGCGGCGCTGCCGGGGGCTGGCAGGCGGTGAGGAGAGTTATCAGTAAACAGTAAACGGTGATCAGGAAGCGGTGAGTAATGTTCTGTGAGCGGGACATGAGAGCCTCCGGGGGAAACAAGTGTTTCTTCAAATCCCCCATCCTCCACTCGGCGAAATCGGTTCAAGCGAGGGATGATTTGCTCAATCTTCTCCTTAATTCAGAAAAATGCGCCAGGATATCGGGATTGAAATCGAACTTTCCTGCTTGAGAAAGCGCATTTTGAACAATCCGTTCCAGTTCCTGAAATTCGACAAAACCTTTGCCTACAAGAAAAACAATATCGTCGAGGTCGCTGTCAAAGCCGCGGTCAAGTTTGCTGAGCGCCAGGCTGTAGGGGTCGGCAACGTACACTTCCAGGTTGCCGAATTGGCCAATGTACAGGTTGCGCTGAGCGCTGCCTTGCGGCAGAGGAATGAAGCGCTCTAACGGCACAGGTTCGACATGGATTTTGAGTTCGGCAGCGATTTCGAGAATGGCGCGGTGCAATTCGTTTGGATGAATGTCGTCGCCCCAAAAATCCAGGTCAAAGGTTGGGCGCGGATTCCCCAGTAAAGCCAGCGCTCCGCCGCCGACCAGGATCAATTGCGAGCCTGGGGGAACGCCCTCGCCCAGTTGGTTTAAAATCGCTTGAATTTCCAGATTGTTCATTCTGAAATGTGTCCTTTGTGAGCAGCGCCTTTGCGCCAGACTTGTGCGGCGTGCAGGTATGTTCCAAGCCAGTTGACCTGTATGCCGCTCAACTCCCGATGCCGTTTGGCGAGCAGACGGAGATTCTCCATCGGGTCCTGGGTGAGGGATAGGTTTAATGCTTGCGAGAAGTGGTCAGGGAGAGACGCTCCGGTGGGAAAATGGAGTTGCTGCAAGAAACGAGCGGCAGTGTAATAGCATTGGAGGGTCAGGCGTGCGTCGGGAGAGAGCAAGTCCGCCGCCAGAGGGACATCACGCGCAAATTCAGGGTGTTCCAAAAAGAGGGGAATAAGCGCCAGTCTCAGACGTGCTTCATCACTCTGTGCCAGGGCTGCAATCAGGCGCACCGGCTGAGCCGAGAGCATTTCATCTTTGCTTTGCGAACCCATAATAAATCGAATATTTAGCCTGTGTAAGGCGCTTGCCAGTTGCTCGCCTGGGATGGGAGAGAGATGTGTCATTATTAAAATTATATCGCAGGGAGAAGTGTTTCTGCTGTGTTGAATTTTAGCCGTTCAGCCTGAGCAATGATGAAGTTGGCGGAGGCGTCATCGTCTGCGTCATAGGCAGCAGGCGCCTGGGGAATGAGGTTGATAAGGGGGTGAGAAGAGTAAAAAGAGGTAACTGCCTGCCGGAAGAGCAACCTGCCCGAATCTGACGGCCAGGCATTTCCTGCCCGAACCTGCTAATTTGAAATGCTTTTCCCGTACAGGGCCGCCTGTCCCGCCCTCGGCAGGAAACGGCTGTTGGCTGTGATAACGGCCGGCCAGGTCATTGCGCAGGTAAACGAATTCGTAGTACTGCATTCCCTTCACGGGCGGATAAAGAATTTCAACCAGGCTGTAATCTGCAAAGCGTTCGTCTGAAAGCAACTGATCCAATAGTCTCTGGTCGCCGCCCATCAGGCTTCGGTTAGGAGCATCGGGTGAGTAACTGGTGATCACAAAGACGCCCGGCCTGGACTGGAAAAGATACGTCAGGATCTCTGTGTTGGCGGGATGCTTGTGCGTTAAATACTCGTCGTTCAACCCGCCCAGGTCAATGGTCGGCAGGCCGGAATAATAAGGGATGGCACCGGCGTCTTTCAGCACCACCAGAGTCTCATTGGGCGGGATCGCCTGCTGTAGTTTTTTGCCCAATTGGATATGTTCGCTCTGGATCAGCAGGCGGCTCAGGCTGGCCTCTTGCCATGCGGACCGATACGCCGATGGGAAGGAAACGGCCAGGCCCAACCCGCACAGGAAGATGGTCAGTCCTGCCAGCCTGGTTTTGAGGCCTGGCCGGTTGGACAGATTTGCAAAACCTTGTTCAAGCCAGTTGCCTGCAAGCAAAAGCAGCAACGGGTAGTAGGGCGCGAGGAAGCGATGACTGTAGTTCATGCTCAGGGTGCTGCGCGCATATTGAATCAGGATGACGGTCAGGGGGATAAACACGACCACAGCCTGCCGCCACACGCCCGGGGGCGGGGATGCGCCGGGGCGGCGCGCCCGGCCGAGGATCCACAGGGCCAGCCCGAGCGCGGCCAGTCCCGTCAGTGCGGGGGTGAAGGAATTCCTCAGGAAGAAGTCGCCAATTTGCTCGATGGAGCCGGCCGACCAGCCCTCTGTTGCTTTGACATAATAGGGGTTTGGCAGCGGATAGCCATAATACGCCCAGCGCCACAGGAAATATCCGCTGTAAGGCAGGATGAAGCATACAAGAAAGGTAGCGCGGCGCAGGTTGCGCATAGCCAGAACAACGCCAGAGGCAAATGCCAGCGCAAATAACAGACCTTCTGGCCGTATAAGTGCCAGCAGGAGCAGGCTCAGGCTGAACAGCGTTGGGCTGACCGGCCGGAAACCCTGCCCCTTCAGTGCGTATGCCAGCACCAGCAGACAGGCAAAACAGATTGTTTCCATGCCCGAAAAGGCGTGCCGGTAGAGGAAGGGTGTCAGGCAATAGAACAGGATTGTGATTGTTGAGATAGATTCATCGTGGCTGGATAAGACCAGTATCGCTCCTGTTGCCCAAAAGCAGGACAGTCCGATGATGGTCGCACTGATTTCAAAATCCAGGCCAGGTAAGAATGTCACCGCATAAATCAGCGGCATGAGCACGCCGGTGTACCCTTCCACCGGGTCTGCGCCGACATTCCAGGTCAATTGACCATAGCGAGCCAGGTTCTGTGCATAGCGAGCATAGATGTAGGCATCGTCTACCACCGAATGGGGAAAGCCAAAATACAGCCAGATTGTCAGACCGGTAAGGCCTGCCAACAGCAACGCCTGGACCGCAGACACACTTGAGACCGGGAACCTGATGCGCATGTGGGTTATATTATCACTTGTCTGCTGTTATTCGCTGCCTTTTGAGCAGCGATTGCCGGACTTTTCCCTTCTAGGCAGTCCAAAGCATCCTGGCGGCTCTGCGCTTTTGTATTGGGGACTGAGACCGTGGGCAAGTGTCAATTGTCCTCGCGACAATGTTCAGTTATAATTTTCAGATATTTTGTATCCTTTTTGTCTACGGAGAATATACAATGAAATTAAAGATTGTAGCGACGACCTTAATATCCATTACCCTGCTGACAGCCTGCCTGCCAACGCCGCCGGCTGCCGATACGCCCACGTTTGCCCCGGCAACGGCAACGTCTGAACCCACAGCGGACCCCTGTATCCCATCGGGCAGCCAGGAACAAATCAACGCTGCACTGCGCGGCCCGGGGAGCGCGGCTGTCCTTTGCCAGGGCGCTGTGTTTGAATTGACTGCCCCGGTTGTAATCAATGCAGATGGCCAACAGATTTATACACAGGGCCTGCCTGTAGATGAGCGCCGCGCCACCTTACGGATTGTTTCACCGGATATCTCAACCGCGATTATCATGCGCGACTATAACGATGTGACTTTGAGTCACGTGATTGTGGATGGCAACCGCCCGGCACTTGGTTACCGCCCTGGTGATGCTCTCATCTATGCCGGTGGTTCTTCTAGCGGACAGGTGATTCGCGGTCTTAAAATCATGGAACCCCGCAGTTGGTCAGCCCTGCACGTGATTCAGGGGCATCCATCGCCTGCGCCGCCCTGTAGTAACGCATTGATTGAAAACAACGAGATTGGCCCGGCTGGCTACAGTGATGAAACTTGGGCCGATGGCATTTCTCTGGCCTGCACCAATTCTATTGTGCGCAACAACCTCATTGTAGATGCCACAGATGGCGGCATTGTGATTTTTGGCGCGCCTGGCTCGCTCATTGAAGGGAATACCATTCGGGCCGAAACACGCACGCTGTTGGGTGGCATCAACATGGTAGATTTTGATCCCTACGAAGGCAATTACAGCGGGACGGTTGTCAAGAACAATGTGATTGATGCCTCTGGGGCTGTGATTCGCATTGGCCTTGGCATGGGCATTTACGTTTGGGGATGTTGGCCTGCTGAAACCGATAAGATTCTTTATGGCGCAAGCGTCACAGACAATATCCTGCGCGGGGCAAAGATGCAGTATGGTTTTGCAGTGGATGGTGTGCGCGACTGGACAGTAACAGGCAATATAAGCGAGGCGGTACATGCTGGCGTCCCTTCGGTGAACTGCAATGGTATTGTGGCATCTACGCCGGCCGATTTCCAATTTAACCCCAATCGGGCGCAAGGCAATTTCCAGCCCGAATTCCAGCCCGCCCGGTTGGACCTGGCTTTGTGGGCAATCGTTTCACCGCGTCCAGGTGAATAAACATACCCGCCCAATCGTTTATCCTGCCTATCTTGTCCATCCTGTTTAAAGGGGTAGTTACTTTACATTATCATAATTCTCTGTGTACCCTGTGTCTCGGCGGTAAAATGACTTTTTTGCAGCAGACTCGCTATGATAAAATCCTCCCAAACCTCTCTACAGGTGAACCATGTCTGTCAAACTGATTTTACGCGAGCGAGAATACGAACTGCGGCCCGGCATGACCTTGCTCTCCTGTCTGCAGAAATTGGACATTCTCCCCGAAACCGTGCTGGCTACCCGCGACGGCGAACTGATTGAAGAAGATGAGATTTTGCAGGATGGCCAGGTCATCAAACTGGTGGCCGTCATCTCTGGGGGTTGATGATGAAATGCCGCAAATGCGGCGAAAAAGCCGCCGTCAATATGCGCCAGCACAAACTGGCACTGTGCAAACAGCATTACCTGGAATGGGTGCCAGAACAGGCCGAGCGTTTTATCAAAAAATATCGTATGTTCACCCCAGAAGAGCGCATCCTGGTGGCTGTTTCTGGCGGCAAGGACTCGCTCTCCCTGTGGGATATCCTGATCCGGCTTGGCTATCAGGCCGACGGCCTGTATATCAGCCTGGGGATTGACGAAGGCCTGGGGTACAGCCGGCAATCGCAGGCGTTGTGCGAAACGTTTGCTGCCCGCCACGGTTTAAAACTACACGTGGTGGATGTCGCCCGGGAATACGGTTACACCATCCCCGCCCTGGCCGAAAAATCCCGCCGCGGACAGGGCAAACCCTGCGCCGTCTGCGGGCTGACCAAGCGGCATGAGATGAATCGCATTGCCCGCGATTGGGGCTACGATGTGCTGGCCACCGGTCACAACCTGGATGATGAGGCGGCTGTGCTTTTTGGCAACACGCTTGCCTGGGCCGGAGATTACCTGCGCCGGCAGGGCCCGGTCTTGCCTGCCGGCCCCGGCCTGGCGCGCAAGGTCAAGCCGCTTTGCCGCTTTTACGAGCGCGAAATGGCCGCTTATGCCTTTTTGCGCGGCATCGAGTACATTTACGACGAATGTCCTTTTGCTCAGGGCGCGACCTCACTCTACTACAAAGCGATTCTGAACCGCATGGAGAACGAACGTCCCGGCCTGAAACTGACCTTTTACCTGAATTTTCTGGAGGCCCGGCAGGCGGGTCTTTTCGGACCCGCAAGCGGCGCGGCAGACGAGGAACTGCATCCCTGCCCCGGCTGCGGACAGCCCACCTCGGCCCCCGGCCTGTGCTCGTTTTGCAGGCTTGTGCAAAAGTAGGCTCAGTCTCCCTGTATCGCCCGAGGTCTTGCCGGGCAGCAGGAAAACACCATTTCTTGGGAATCCGAAATCGTGGTAATTGCTTACCCTTAACCCTCCCGCAGGTTAAAACGGGACTGGCAACCAATGCTAGCAATCACGGGGATGTTTGTGGTTTGGACATTGTGCTAAAACCTGCGGGAGGGTAGGAGTTACAAACTATGTCTAAAAACTATCGCTTTTTCGACCTGATTATGGCTTTCTTTGTCACCGTGCTGGTGGTCAGCAACATCGCCTCTTCGGCCAAGATTGTGGACTGGGGCATCAGCCTGTGGGGCGTGCGTCTGGCCTTCGACGCCGGCACCCTGCTCTTTCCCATCAGTTACATTTTTGGGGATGTGCTGACCGAAGTGTACGGTTACCGCCGCGCCCGCCGCGTCATCTGGGCCGGCTTTGCGGCGCTGGCGTTGAGCGCAGCCGTTTTCTGGATGGTACGCCTCTTGCCGGGCGAAGCCACCTGGCAGGAATACGCCGGACAGGCAGCCTATGAGGCCATTCTGGGCGGCATGTCGAGCGGCGGAATCGTCCTCGCCTCGCTGGCCGGTTACTGGTCGGGCTCGTTTTCCAATTCCTTTGTGCTGGCCAGGATGAAAGTGCTCACCCGCGGCCGCTGGCTGTGGACGCGTACCATCGGCTCCACCCTGGTAGGCGAACTGGTGGATTCGGCCGTTTTTATTGCGGTGGCCTCTTTGTTTGGGGTCTTCCCGTGGACTCTGTTTATCACCCTGGTGCTGACCAACTACCTCTTCAAGTGTGCCGTTGAGGCGCTCATGACCCCGCTCACCTACCTGATCGTTTCGCGTCTCAAACAGGCAGAAGGCGAAGACGCCTACGACACAAGCACCAATTTCAGCCCGTTTGCCTGGCGCTAACGGCTTCCGGCGGGCGCCAGCCTGACCACGCGGCGGTAAAGGTACGTATCGTTGGCCGCATCATATCCCTGGCAGGTGATTAAGGTCAGATAGGGGCCGCCTTCCAGGTGTTCAAAGGCAAAGGCCGTGTCCTCGGGGCGCACTTGCCGGCTGGTGCGCACCGTAAAGACGTATTCCTGCCCGTAAACGTGGAGGATGACCCAATCGCCATAGGCCAGTTGGTTCAAATGGACAAACGGCCCTGGACGCCCGTCATAGCCGTAGACGTGCGCCGTCAGGACGGCGTTTCCCTCCCAGGAGGGGAAGGCGGTTCCTTCCAACCATCCGACCTGATTCCCCAGCCAGAGCGTATCCCATCCCTGGGCTGTGCCCGGAACGCCCACAATCGACGCCCGAACCCCCAGCGAGGGGATCTCCAGCCACAGGTCGCCCAGCGAGGCATAGGCCGTCCTGGCAGAGGCCGAATCGACCGCCGTGACCTTTCCCGGCGCAAAGCCGGTGGCCGGCAGCAAACTGGTATCGCCAATGGTAAAGGTGACCGTCACATCCCCGCCGCCGTTGATGGCGTTGCCGGCCCGGTCTTGCAGGGTGGTGGTGCCGCAGATGAACAGGCGGTAAATGCCGCGTGAGAGGGGAATGCCGTTGTTGACCGTCACTTCGGCGGTAAACGGCCCCGTCCCGCCGTGACGTTTGTAAACGACCGGCCCGGTTGACAGAGATACATCGTCTTTTTTCCGGCCGCCATCACAGGAAAGCGTATCGAAATAACCATCCGGCCCGGGTTGGATGAGCATGTAGTTGTAGGGGTTGGTCACGTCTTCCAGGTAGAGATTGCCCAGCGGGTTTTTCATGTCCTCGCTGAAGTGGATTTCAAAAGCGGTAATGTAGGCCAGATAAAAGCCCCAATCCTGGATATGCTTATCTTCTGGCAGGCCTTTGAGTTCATCGAGGTACACTTCCGGCGGGATTTTGTCCACTGTATAGGTTTCCCCGCCCGTGTAGCCGCCTGGTACGATGGGATTGCCAGCCAAATCCTGGATCACTGCGGCGGCCGAAAGGTCCAGGCGAATGGTGCCGTTGCCGCTGCCGGTGTTGACCACCACCCAGTAGGAACGTCCGCTGCCGCCCACGCGGGTGATGGCGGCGCCGATCACCCCGCTGGTGGTCAATGTGAAATCGGCCGCGTTCACGCCGGTGACGGTTTCGTTGAAGTACACCCAAAACTCAACACTGCTTTTGTTGGTGGGGTTTTCGTCGGCGCCGAGCAGGATGGCAACGACGTAAGGCGGATCCACATCGAGGGCGCGAATTGTCTTCAGCGGCGCGGCTGCCAGAGAAAACAGGAGCAGGCCAACGGTCAGAAGAGAGCCGAAGGGAAAAAATTTTCGAGGTTGCATGTCTGTAGTACATCCATTTGCCATCTCAATGTTGCTCTCCAATTATATCTACATCTCTGACGGTGTATTTGCAGAAATTGTGGAGATCCAGGATCGTCTCTCTGGCAGGAAGCGCCAGGAAGTGTTAAACTATCTGCTGTATCTTTGCGGAAGGAAGGAAATGTGAAGCGAGAAATTACGCTGGCTTTGGGAGGCGGCGGCGCGAAAGGGAATGCCCACATTGGCGTCCTGCGTCGCCTGGAGCGTGAAGGCTTTATCGTCCGAGCGGTGGCCGGAACCAGTTTTGGCGGTATTGTGGCGGCGCTCTATGCTGCCGGCCTGACGCCGGATGAAATTGAGGCCCGTTTTTGCATGGTGGACCAGAGCAAGTTATATGGCCGCATGCCCGGCGAAAATCCCGCCTTGCTCGGTCTGGCAGGCGCCAGGAAGTTTTTAGAAGAGGTGCTTGGCGGGCGTACCTTTGCCGACCTGAAGATGCCTTGCGCTCTCACCGCGGTGGACGTGGACGGCGCTCAGGAGGTCATTTTGCGCGAGGGGACGGTGGTGGATGCCGTCCTGGCGACCATCGCTCTGCCGGGCATTTTCCCGCCCCACTCTCTGGGCGGGCGGCGCCTGGTAGATGGCGGCGTGCTCGATCCCGTTCCCGTCACGGCGGCGCGTATGCTCATGCCGCACCTGCCGGTGATCGCGGTCACCCTGACGGAACGTGTGGAGGAACCGGTCCACATGAAATTGCCGCTGCCTTTGCCCCCTTATATCCCTGCTCCGCTGGTCACTCGTTTGGCGCATTCGCGCTTTGCCCAGGCTTTTGACATCTTTCTGCGCTCGGTGGATATTTCTACCCGCCTGATGACCGAGTTGCGCCTGAAAGTGGACCGGCCGGATGTGATCATCCACCCGGCGGTTTCCGGCATTGGGCTGCTGGATCAGGCGGATGTGCCGCGTGTGGCGCGCCTGGGTGAACGGGCTGTGGATGAAGTTATGCCGAAATTGCTGCGGGTGACCGGCTGGCCCAACCGCCTGCGTTTACGCTTGCGCCGGGGGGTTGCATGAGCCGCGATTTGCGCCAGTATGCTCGTCAGACCAATGTGCGTTTGGCAGTAGGGGCGTTGTTGCTGCTCTTTCTGGTGGGCGATGGGTTGATTTATTACTTTTATGGCGCCGGCGCGGCGGTAATGGGTTTCCTTTGTCTGCTGGGCGGATTGCTGCCTGTGGCATTGACGATTCTGGCTGTTGCCTTGCTTGACTGGCTGGCCAAATTGAGAGATAGGGAAGGATGACTGTGGATGAACCGCTTTTGTTGAAACGCGGCGACTGGACGCTGCGCTTGCGTCTGGCCGCCGAGCAGCCGGCGCATCTTCTTTTGCTTTTGCACGGCTGGACGGGGGATGAAAATTCGATGTGGGTTTTTGCCCGCCGTTTTCCTGCCACTTTTACCGTCCTCGCGCCGCGCGCGCCCTATGCCGCGCCTGAAGGCGGCTTTTCGTGGCGGCAAATCAGGCCGAATACCTGGGGTTTCCCTACGCTGGAAGAACTCCGCCCGGCAGCCGAGATGCTGGTGCCGCTGATGGATGAACTGGCTGCCGAATATGGCTGGGACGCGGCGCAATTTGATGTCATCGGTTTCAGCCAGGGGGCGGCGCTTACCATCCTGCTGGGATTGCTCTACCCAAACAGGGTGCGGCGCATGGGGGTGCTGGCGGGCTTTTTGCCGGTGAACGCCGAGGCGCTGATCCCGGCGCGGTTATTGGCAGAGAAACCGATCTACATGGCGCATGGCTTGCAGGACGAACTTGTCCCGATTGCACGCGCCCGTCAAACCAAGGCGGCTTTGGAGCAGGCGGGGGCGCGGGTTGCCTACTGTGAAGTGGAAAGCGGGCATAAAGTCAGCGCAGAATGCCTACGCGGTATGGAAACGTTCTTCGCTTAAGATTCTCTCATTTGTGCGTTGACGCGCTCTTTATTTCCGTGTATCCTTACCCAAATGGTAATCTTGCGCTTAAACACATGCTTTCTGCGAATGGTGATTGATGATGAAAAATTCCCGCCCCACACTTTCACGCCGTGACTTTCTGAAACTGACCGGCGCCGGGTTGGGCGCGCTGGCCCTTGGCCCCTTTCGGCGGGCGGCTGCCCAATTCCCGGCCGTTGAGCGCCTTGGCCGGGTGACCGAAGCCAGGGTAGATATCAAGTCTATGCCTCACCCCGATATGCCCACCATTGGTCAACTGGCGGCAGATACGGTGGTCGAGTGGCGGCGCGAGGTGACCGGCATGAGTCCCACCTACATTTCCCGCAACCAGCGCTGGGTGGAGACCGAACACGGTTATATCTTTGCCTCGCACCTCCAGCCGGTGCGTAACCTGCCCAACCCGCCGCTGGCCGAAATGCCCGCCGGCCTGCCCGGCTTCTGGGCTGAGGTCACGATTCCATATGTGGATTTGATTCTGGATGGCCCGCCGGTTTCTCCTTGGTTGAAAAGTTTGATTCAATACAACTTTCCTCCCCGGCTTTACTATGGTCAGGTTGTGTGGATTGACCGTATCAAAACCGGCGATGACGGCAGAATTTATTACCGGTTCAACGAGGACCAGGGGCATGGTTACGGCTATGGTGACATTTTCTGGGCCGATGGCTCTGCTTTCTACATCCTGAAAGAGGAGGACGTGGCCCCGATCAGCCCCGATGTGGACCCGGCTGAGAAAACCATTGCCGTTGACCTGACCTATCAGACGCTTTCCTGTTACGAGGGCAACCGCGAGGTGTTCTTCTGCCGGGTTTCCAGCGGCGCCAAGTATGCGGCTTCGGGCGCAATTGTGGATACCTGGGCGACGCCGGTAGGACAGTTGCATACGCACTGGAAGATTATCTCGCTCAATATGAGCGGCGGCTCCAGCACGGCGGGTTATTCTACCCCGGCGGTGCCATGGTCAACCGTCATCACACCCGAGGGTGTTGCCATTCACGGCGCCTTCTGGCACAACGACTTTGGCACGCCGCGCTCGCATGGCTGCATTAACGTCCGCCCGGAGGATGCCAAATGGATTTTCCGCTGGACGACGCCGTATGTCTCTCTTCAGCAGTGTGAAATGCGCATGACCTGGCCAGAACATGGCACGGTAGTGACAACGACAGAAAGAAACTTGTGATTTTAGAGGTGCTTCGATGGGTTTCCTAAACGTAACCGTTGGGTTGGCTTTCATGGCCGGGCTGGCATCCTTCCTTTCCCCGTGTGTTTTTTCGCTTGTCCCGGCATATATTGGTTATCTTGGCGGGCGGGCCGCCGGCGGCGAGACGAACGCCTCCAACCGCTGGATCACCTTCACCCATGGGCTGGCCTTTGTGCTTGGCTTTAGCCTGGTTTTTGTGCTTTTGGGAGTGGCGGCCTCGTTCATTGGCGGCTTGCTGTATGACTTGCGCATTTGGCTCGCCAAGATTGGCGGCATTGTGGTCGTCATCTTTGGCCTGCACATGATCGGCATTTTTCGCATCCCCTTTCTGGAATATGACACCCGCCGCCAGTCTTTGCCGGACCCCAAACTCGGCTACCTGTCTTCGGCGTTGTTGGGAGTCTTTTTCTCGGCCGGCTGGTCGCCCTGTGTTGGCCCGGTATTGGGCGCGATTTTAACGCTGGCCTTTAATGGAGGCTCCCTCTTGCAAGGCGTCATCTTGCTCAGCGCGTACTCTGCCGGCCTGGCAATTCCTTTTCTCCTGGCAGCCCTGGGCATTGGCTGGGTGACAACAATCCTTAAGCGTTATGGTAAGGTAATGCGTTATATAGAGGTCGCCATGGGCGTTGTTTTGGTCATTGTGGGTATTTTGCTTTTCTCCGGTACCTTTGAAACCCTTTCCCGCTTTGGCACCTTTGTAGACTTTGGCCTGTAACCGTATGCTTACTGTTATTCTCTACACTCGAAGCGGATGTCACTTGTGTGAAGAGGCCAAAGCCGAATTGCAGACCTTGCAACAGGAATTTCCCCATCGCCTGGTAGAAGTAGATATCGAGCAGGATTCGGCGCTGCAAACGGCCTATGCTTTGGAAATCCCTGTCGTGGAGGTTGGGCCTTACCGTCTTAAGGCGCCGTTTACCCCTCAGGAATTACGCGTAACCTTAAGCGCTGCCAGTGAACGCCGCGACCACCTGCAGAGTTTGGATGCCGAAGGCTATGAGCAGCTGGTCCGCCGTAGCCGGGAAATTACAACCGCCGACCGCGTCTCCTACTGGATTTCGCGGCACTACTTGGCTGTCATCAATTTGATGCTGTTGTTGTATGTGGGTGTGCCCTTTCTGGCGCCCGTCTTAATGAAAGCCGGCTTGCCGGGTGTGGCCGGCATCATCTATACAGGGTACAGCCCGCTGTGTCATCAGTTCGGCTTTCGTTCATGGTATTTGTTTGGCGAGCAGGCGTATTACCCCTTGGCAGATGCCGGGCTTTCAGGGGTGAAGGACTTTGAATCTGCTACCGGCATTGTGGGTTTGCACGATGCTTCTGGCTGGGCGCGCTTGCAGGCGCGTCAGTTTCGCGGCAACGAAACCGTGGGCTATAAAGTGGCCCTTTGCCAGCGTGATGTGGCCATTTATGCTTCCATGTTGCTCTTTGGGTCGATCTTTGCCGTTACCGGCCGGCGCTTCAAGTCCATGCACTGGCTGCTTTGGTTTGCCCTGGCCTTGGGACCGATTGGCCTGGATGGCTTTTCGCAGTTGATCAGCCAGTTCTCCTGGCCTGTTCTGACCGAAATCCTGCCATATCGCGAAAGCACGCCGTTGCTGCGCACGCTGACCGGCTTCCTGTTTGGCTTTGCCACAGCCTGGTTTGCGTTTCCCAACATTGAGGAAAATATGGTCGAGGTGCGCAATTCCTATTTCAGGAAATTTGCTGTTGCCAAAACCACTTCGCCCGCCGTATGAAATTCCACTCGAAAGACGGCTTACGCTACCTCACCTTTGATCTCTTTCCGCAGACCGTTTTGCATGCGGTTTTTACCCGCCGGGGAGGCGTCAGCCCGGCCCCGTGGGAATCGCTCAACGTGGGCGGGGGCATCGGGGATGACCCGGAACGGGTGCGCGAGAACCGTTATCGTTCTTTTGCGGCTCTGGGCCGGACCCGCGAATCGATCTTCGATGTCTGGCAGGTACACAGCGCCGAGGCGGTGATTGCCGAGTCGCCGCGCCCGCCCGATGAGCCGTATCGTAAGGCCGATATTATCCTGACCGATCGTCCCGAAGTCACGCTCTTCATGCGTTTTGCTGATTGCGTTCCCATTCTCTTACACGACCCCCGGCGCGGTGTCATTGCCCTGGTGCATGCTGGCTGGCTGGGGACGGTGCGCGGCGCGGCGCGGGCGGCCGTGCAGGCCATGCAGGCTCACTATGGCTCACATCCTGCCGATATTTTGGCCGCCATTGGCCCCTCGATTGGCCGCGACCACTATGAAGTGGGCGCCGATGTTGTTCAGCAGGTGCGCGCCTCTTTTGGCAAGCATGCCGACAATTTGCTCTTCCCGCAGCAGAATCGAATTCACTTTGACTTATGGGCGGCCAACACTCTCCTGCTGGAACAGGCCGGAGTGGGTAAAATTGAACTTGCAGGCCTGTGTACCGCCTGTCACCTGGAGGATTGGTTTTCGCATCGCGCTGAAAAAGGCCGTGCCGGTCGCTTTGGTGTCTTGATGGCCCTAAAGGAGTAGAAGAATGGCTGACCTGGCTTCTCAGATTCGCCAACGTTATTTGTACACCCTGGAGCAGATTGCTGTTGCTGCCCGCCGGGCGGGACGCAAGCCGGAGGAGGTGCGCCTGGTTGTGGTTACCAAGGCCCAGCCTTTAGATGTTGTTCAAGCGACAATTGAAGCGGGGGTTGACCTTTTGGGTGAGAATTATCCCGAAGAGGCCGTGGAGAAGATTCGCTCTTTGCCAAACGCTGGGGTGATGTGGCACATGATCGGCCACGTTCAGAGCCGCAAAGCCGACCTTGTGCCGGGCTATTTCTCCATGTTACATTCCCTGGACAGTGTGAAACTGGCCAATCGGCTGGAACGCTTCTGCGTCGAAGGCGGACATCAATTGCCGGTTTTGTTGGAGTTTAACGTGGGCGGGGAGGAAAGCAAATTTGGCTGGCAGGCAGGAGATGAATCGCGCTGGTCATCTTTTTTGCCGGATATTGAGGCTATTTTAAGTTTGCCGCACCTTGAGGTGCGCGGCCTGATGACCATGCCGCCGCTGGCCGAAGACCCTGAAATTTCGCGTCCGTACTTTCGCACCCTGCGCAGGTTGCGCGATTTCCTGGCGCAGCGTTTCCCGGCCGTGTCCTGGGACGAACTTTCGATGGGGACAAGCATAGATTATATTGTGGCTGTTGAAGAAGGCGCCACGTTGGTGCGGATCGGTACGGCCATTGTCGGACCCCGCCCGCCGCGTGGATGATGCAATGCAGAATCTGTTGGCATTTTTGCCCAACTAGCGTAAAATTAGGAGCGGAGGTTGACGTGGCGGATTTCTTTATCGCTTTCATAAATATCCTGTCACAGGTTTTGATTCTCCTGGTGATTGTATATGTAATTCTCTCTTATTTCCTTTCTCCCTATCACCCTGTGCGCAGTTTCGTAGATCGAATTGTGGAGCCGATGTTGTCGCCCATCCGCCGCGTTGTGCCGCTTGTTGGCGTATTCGATTTCAGCCCGATTGTGTTGATTCTTTTGATTCAGGTCATCAGTTCGGTTCTTGTACGTCTCCTATATACTTTGAGGTGAGATATGAGCCCTAGAAAATATCGCTTGCATGATGGAAAACGCGGCGCGGCCATTGCAGTGCGGATCACCCCGCGGGCCAGCCAAAACCAGGTAGTTGAAATTTTGAGCGATGGCACGGTGCGTATTCATCTTGTGGCTTCACCAACCGAAGATGATGTTAATGTAGCACTGGTCAATTACCTGGCGCAAATTCTGGCCGTGCCAAAATCTCGCATTGAGGTAGTGGCAGGCGAGACGAGTTTCGATAAAATTATCTCGGTGTTGGATATGAACGCCGAGACTCTTCAGAAGCGGATTGTGGCGCATCTGGATTGAATTGCTTTCTAATCCGGGGCTTAAAGTAAAAACTGGCACCGCGTGCCAGTTTTTGTTTAATCGCTTGTAGGGGGAATCTTCCTTGCCTGGAGATGGGGCTGTGATTAGCCTTTAGGGGCAGGCGTTGACAGCGCGGCAGGAGTGGATGTTACTCACCCGTGGGGCTATACAGGGTGCGGTAAATGACATAAATCTCATAAATGGAGCGGATATAGTCCCGCGTTTCTTCAAAGCGGACTGTCTCAAGGTATAAATCCGGGTCGTCGCCGGCCAGTTCACGCCAGATGCGGGCATTTCCCGGCCCGGCGTTGTAGGCTGCCAGGGCAGCATAAGGGTTGTTGCCCAGGTTTTTTTGATTGCGTGCCAGGTAAAACGCACCCAGATTGATGCTGACAATGGGGCGATACAGGTCCTCATCATTGTAATTGGGCGGCCAGCCAGCAGCCGCGGCCAGACTGGCGCCCGTGCTGGGGATGATTTGCATCAGGCCGCGCGCACCGGCAGTAGAACGCACAAAGCCCTCGAACAGGCTTTCCTGCCGCATCACGCTGAACAGATAAAGGGGATGCTGGCTGTTCTTCTCGGCGGCCGATTCCACAATTTCGCGGTAATACAGCCCATAACGGACGTGATTGAAATAGAGCGGCGCGCGCAGGGATTCCTGTTGCTCATCTAGCCCGGCCAGGTGCAAAACCTGTCGCAGGGCAAAGATGCCTGAACGGTAGGCACCCAGGTCGAGCAGGTAGTTGCCCAGGCGGAAACTGTCGGCCGGGTTCTGGCTGACATCCTGGCGCAGGCTTTCAAATTCGGTGCGGGCTTCCTCGTACAGACCGAGATTCCACAATTCGGTGCCGCGGATGAAGCGTGGTTCTGCTGCCAGGTCGCCGGGTGTAGATAAATCCGTCTCGGCCGGCAGATTGAAGGTAAGACGCACCCAACTGGCCGCGGCCTGACGTTCTGGGCCGAGATCGGTCACCGGCCGATAAAGAGGCGGGGCTTCAAAGGGGGCGCGTCCCAAAAGAAGGTCGCGGGACCGCTCGCCATAATATCCGAAGGGGTCGAGTGTTTGCGCCTGCTGCCAGGCGTCCTGAGTAGCAGCGACATCTCCCCGTTTTTGCTGGCATTTGCCAACCCATAGATAGGCGCGCGCCCGGTCGGCGGGGTTGGCGGCCAGAACTAGACTGCGTTGAAAGAGACTTAAGGCTTCGTCTGTTTGACCGTTTCGGTAACGCAGAACGCCGGCCCAGAAGACTGCCAGGGAGGCCGGTTCGATTGCCGGATATTCGTCGGCCACGCGCTGCCAGGTGGCAATGGCCTCCTCTATTTTCCCGGCGCGCTCATAGATGCGCCCGGCCTGCAATAGAAAGGATGGGGCTTGTGCATGCGAGGGCAGGATGCGGACAAAATCGAGCAGGGTTTGGGCAGCGGCGGGATATTGTCCTTCGTAAGCCCACTGCGTGTAGGCTTTGTCTTCCCACGCATCTACCCAGCGGGGGTGGCTGGGGTAATTGCCGATGAACGTGTCCCAGGCGGCAATGGCTTCCTGGTTGCGGCCAAACTGACGTAAAGTCAGGGCGCGGTAGTAGTGGGCAGTGCCGTCGTTTTGGGGGTTATCGGCCAGGTAGCGGTCAAAGGCGGCCAGGGCAACGTCATATTGGCCGGCAAAGTAATCTACAAGACCGCGATCCAGGTCGCTGACGGCCGCGCCGGCATTCACCAGTTCCACCAGCGATTGATAGGCTTCGTAGGCGCGCGGGTAATTTTCGACAGCGTGACGGAAACGCTCGTAGGCTTGTTCTGTTTGACCAATGGCCAGGTAGGCGCTGCCGCTGAAGTAGTCCATTTGGGCCTTGAGGTAGTCGTTGCTGGTGCGGGCGGCAATGCTGTCGTAGGCTGTTATGGCGTTGGCGTAATCGCCCAATGCAGCGCGGGTTCGGGCGGCTTTGCTTTCTAGCAGCAGGCCATCATCCAGCCGCTGGGCTTGCAGGGCCAGGTTGTAGGCCGCCAGGGCTTCGGGGTAATTCCCGGCGGCGTAGTACATGTCGCCGCGGCGTTCGTGGGCGAAGGAATCGAGGACGCCGGGCCGGGCGGAGACATAAGCCGCGTAGGCTTCGGCGGCCTGTGGGTAGCGGCTGAGGGCGGCATTGGTCTCGCCGAGCATAAAATAAGCCCAGGCGCTGTAGGGTGTATCGGGATAGGTGGTTGTTACCAGGCCAAAGGATGATAGGGCCTGCGCGTAGCGTTTTTGGTAGTAGTCCACGCGGCCCAATCCCCACAAGGCGGCGGCGCGAATATTGGGGTCTTCAGAATCTTTCAGGGCGGATTGATATTCCAGCCGCGCTTGCTCGTAATCTCCATAGAAAAGCGCCTGCTCCCCGTTGTTAATGCGGACAATCGGCGTGGGCGTAGGCGTGGGCGGAGGGGCCGGCGTGGCCGTGGGGGTGGACGTCGGCCCATTTAACGGGAGCAGGCTGGGGGTGGCGGTTGAGCCGTTTTGGGGCGGGATGGCCGTACAACCGCTTAGGGCAAGCGTCAGCCAGAGAATCAACAATCTTCTTGTCCATGTCATGCCGCCCCTTATACTGGTAAATAAGAAGGGTGTCAATGCCGCAGATTACTGCTCTTTGACCGGCACTTCTGTGATTGTGATGCTCTCAATGACGTCGCCTGTAAATGTAGGGTTGCTATCGGGGTCGCGGCGGGTCAAGCCGTTAACTACTTCCATCCCCTCGACGACCTCTCCAAAAATGGTGTGTTTGCCGTTGAGCCAGGGGGTGGGAGCGTAGGTGATAAAGAATTGACTGCCGTTCGTATCTGGTCCGGCATTGGCCATGGCAACCAGGCCGGCTCTGTCGAAGACCAAATCATTGGCTTCGTCTGCAAACTGGTAGCCCGGCCCACCCGCGCCGCTGCCGGTGGGGTCGCCGCCTTGCGCCATGAAGCCGTCAATCACGCGGTGAAAGGTGGTACCGTTGTAGAAGCCTTCGCGCGCCAGAAAGACGAAGTTGTTGACCGTTTGTGGGGCTTTATCGGCAAACAGCCGGATGACGAATTGGCCGCCTTTGGCCATTTTGACTGTGGCAAAGTATTGAATATTTGTGTCTATGATCATGGGCGGCGGCGCAGGGTACTGTTTGGCCGCTGCCTGGTTGGCGCTTTGCTTGCTTGGTGGCCAATTGCTCAGCGCCAGGCCGGTCAGCGCGGCAATTACCAGGATCACCACGCCGATGGTGATGCCGGTGCGGATATTTTTCTTCTTCTTTGCCTGCAGGGCAAGTTTACGGGCGTGCTTTTCTTTTTCAATGATGTGTCGTTTCTTGCTCATGGTGTCTCTCCTGATGGGGGAATTGATGGTTTCCCTGTAACTGCCTGCCCTCCCGCAGGTTTTGGTGCAATTTCCAGGCCAGAAGACGTCTTTGCAATTGCTGCCATCGGTTACCAGCCCCGTTCTAACCTGCGGGAGGGTCAAGGGTGGGCAATTGCTACGGCTCTAATTATAAATCGGCGTGTGGATGTGCGACAACGTTTTGGAAGACGGTTATAATTCTGCCTGTGATTCCCATTGATGAACTGATTCGCAGCCGGCGCAAAACGATTGCCTTGATTATCCAGCCCGATGGGCGGCTTATTGTCCGCGCTCCGCTACGCGCCTCGCAGGCCGAAATCCAGCGCGTGCTGGAGCGGCACCGTTCCTGGATTCTCAAGAAGCAGGCACAGGTCAGGTCACAGCAAGCCGCGTGTCCCGTCCACACCTATCGCCCTGGAGACAGGTTCTTGTATCTTGGAAAGGTGTGTCAACTTGAGATACGTGATGCAAAACGGCCGCTTTTGGCTTTGGATGGAGAGACGTTTTACCTGGCGCGCTCGGCCCAGCAATCGGCTGCCGCCGTTTTCCGGGCCTGGTACCGCGCTCAGGCGGCCCGCTTCATCCCCGACCGTGTGGCTGCTCTGGCCAAAATGAACGGATTCCACCCCCGTGGCGTGCGCATCACCTCCGCCCGTACGCGTTGGGGCTCGTGCAGCCAGGCGGGCAATTTGTCTTTTACGTGGCGCCTGATGATTGCTCCCCCTGAAGTCATTGATTATGTGATCCTGCACGAACTGACACACCTGGAAATCAAGAATCACACTCCCGCCTTTTGGGAGCGGCTGAAGAGCCTGGTGCCGGAATACAAAGAGCGCGTGCGCTGGTTGAAGGCGCACGCGCAGTGGGGAACCGGTTTATGAGGCGGGACGGTTAATTGTTCGGCGCGCCGGCGTTGACCCAGTCTTTCAAAATCTGGATTTGTTCCGGCGTCAACTTGGTCCCGCGCTTGGGCATTTTGCCGCTTTCGGATAGCGTTACCAGCAAACTGGCGCCCGCGTCACCGGGGATGACGACCGCCCCGCTTTCACCGCCGTTCATCAACGCGGCGTAGGTGGTCAGATTCAGGCCGCCCGAGGTGCGTTCCCCGCCATGACAGCGGACGCAACTGTTTTTCAAGATCGGCATGACATCCGTTGAAAAACTCACGCCGCTGACGGCCGGAGCAGACATCTCGGTCTCAGGCAGCGGTGCTGTGGTGGCCGTTGGCACAGGCACGGTTGCGGTTGGCTCAGGACCGCTGAGGGCCGCCTCTGTCGGCATTACCGGAGATTGGCTGGCAGCCGGCGCGCCGCAAGCCGACAGTACTACCACAGCCAGCAATACGGCCAGCGCTGGCCAGATGCGGGCAACAAAGATTCTTGGGGGCATATATTCACTCCTCACAGGCAACCTGTATAATTTGGAGTAAATATATCCGATAATTATGAGTTTAGGATGAGAAAGGTTAGGGTTCGGTCGGGTAGCCGGCCTTTACCCAGGCTTCCAGGCCGCCATCCAGGCAGCGTACCTTTTTGAATCCCGCCTCTTGCAGGATTTGCATTCCTTCCTGACTGCGTTTGCCTTTGAGACAAACCACAATAATTTCTCTGTCGGCCGGCAGTTCGTCGCTTCGGTAGGCAAGTTCGTCGAGCGGGATTAAGGTGCTGTCGGGAATATGAACCTGGTCGTATTCTTCTTGGGTGCGCACATCCAGGATGAAAACGCCTTGTTGGTATTTGGTATAGGCTTCAGCAGGGGAGATGTTATTGCTTGTCCGGTTGGCAGCCAGCAGAATCAGAACGGCAACAACAAGGATTGCCAGCCCGATAAAAGCCCAATTCCAGGCGCTGGTCGAGGTTTGCCGGCGATGTTTTGGGCGGCGGTGCGTACCAGCCCTCCCTTTTGGCTTGTCGTGTGGTTTGGTCATGTGACCCTCCAGGTGATAGATTCGATGTGCTGAGTGTAAATGGTTTCGGGCATTGACCCGTAAAGGTTGCTTATTGCAGGGGGCAGGTGTTCAACATCAGACGCGCGTATCTTCATCTGGCTCGGAGGCGGCTGTATCTGGGTCTATTGCATCCGGAGGCCTGGCCGGTACATATGTGACCTGTATGGCCGGTTCTTCTTCTGAGTGTAACCGCCATGACCAGAGGCCAAGTGCCAGCGGCAGGAGCATGAGAAGCATGCCCACACAGAGCAGGCCGACCAGGCAGATGGTTGGATTTGCTTCGTCCTCCAACGGCAAGGGTGCGCTGAGCATGCCCAGGAAGGCCAGCGCGCTGCTGGCCGTCAGCACTGCCCCGGGCAGGCAGCACAACACCAGGCTGAAAAGGGTGATAATTGTCCCTAATGTCCGCTTGCTCATTTTTTGCTTATCCACGTGCAAAGGTATGGGGAGTATAGTGCCATCTATCGTCTCTTGCAAGTGGCTTTTCTGCTATACTTATAATCGAACTTTACCCTTTCTCTGAGGTGACTTATGGCCAAACGTCTGGTGGTAGTAGCCGGGAATATTGGCGCCGGCAAGACCTCGCTCACGGAGCGCATTGGTGAGCGTTTGGGCTGGTGGACCGGCTACGAATCGGTAGCCGACAATCCTTACCTGTCGGACTTTTATGCCGATATGCGTACCTGGTCATTTCATTTGCAGATTTTCTTTCTCGGTCATCGGGCTGAGCAATACCTGGAAGCGGCGCGTGACCCGCGTTCGGCTATTCTGGACCGCAGCATTTATGAAGATGCTTATATCTTTGCCCGGGCGCTTCACCACATCGGCAATCTCTCTGAGCGGGATTATCTGGCCTATCGTCGTCTTTTTGACCTGGTAGTGAACAGCCTCCCTCGTCCTGGTTTGCTGATTTACCTCAAAGCCCCGGTGCCGGTTTTGTTGGAACGTATTCGTCGTCGGGCGCGTAATATCGAGACCGGCATTTCGGCTGAGTATCTCTCCCTGCTAGATTCGTTCTACGAAGAGTGGTTGAATACTTTTGACTTATGCCCGGTGTTGACCATCCGCACCGATGATTTAGACTATGTGCATCAGCCGCAGGCGCTGGATGTGGTGACCAGCCGTATGCTGGACAAACTGGCGGGCAAAGAAGAAGTGGATTTGAGAGAGTAACAACGCTGAAATTAGCCACTTTGGGGCTTAGGCAAAAAGTCGTTTTTAACAGGATATACAGGATATACAGGATAAGCAGGATATTTTCGAAAAAGAATTTTATCCTGCAAATCCTGTCCATCCTGTTTGTTTTGCGCCAGTCCTACGCTGTTTGACTTGAGCAGTTTTTATTTACGTGGGCTGATTGCCTATTGTGCCGGGCGCAAGTCGCTCATCAACGCCATTGGCACGACGGCCGCTCCAACAATGCCGGGGCCGGTATGGACACCTAAGACGGGGGAAATGCGCAACACTTCTAGTTTGTGAATGTTCAGCCGCTCTTGCAGCAATCTGGCCAGGTCGTCGGCGCCTTGCTGCAGCCTTCCGTGCATCACGCTGACCCAAAGCGGCGTATCTTTGTATTTGTCGGCCAGGAGGTTGGCGATCAGGCCAAGCGCCTGTGGTACGGTGCGGCTTTTACCAAGTGTGCTGTACTTGCCATCTTTGGGGTCAACGTGGATGATCGGTTTGATGTTGAGCAGCATGCCTGCCAGCGCCTGTACGCGTCCAATACGTCCACCCCGCGCCAGGTATTCCAGCGTTTCCAGGGTATAAATCACCTCGGTTTGCTGGCGGATTTGTGCCAACCGTTCCAGGATGGCTTGCGTCTCCCAGCCCAGGCGGGCGGCCCAGGCCGCTGCCAGCACTTGAAAACGCTGCCCGCCCGAAAGGGTCATCGAGTCAACAACATGGACAACGGCCTCTTTGATTTGTTCTGCCCCCACGCGTGCCGAGTTGAGTGTGCCACTTAAACCAGACGAAACGTGAATCGAAAGAATCTCCTTGCTGGCTTTAGCGAGTTGGCTGTAGATTTCTGCGAAAACGCCGCTCGATGGCTGCGCGGTAGATGGAATGTCGGGACGCATCGCCTCCAGGCGGTCATAAAACTCATCGGCTTTAATATCCGCAGAGTTAATTTCCCCTTCCGGAAACTGGATGTACAGTGGAGCCTGGATAATGTCTAAAGACTCGATTTCTTCTGGGGGCATATCGGCGGCACAGTCGGTTACAATTTTCATGGCTGTTCACTTTCAAAGAGATAGATTTGTGACTTTACTGTTGTCATTGTATGAGGCAAAGATTAATTTTCGCTTATAGTCAGGCTATCAATTACCTATCTGTTCTGCGATACAATATGACCATGCGTATCAACCAGCCCACCATTGCAGAGAAAGAAAGCCTCCGCTCGACCCATGTTGAAGTGGACCTTGCTCAATTGAGCCGCAACCTGGAGGCAATTCGGGCCAGAGTCGCTCCTGCAAAAGTGATGATTGTGGTCAAGGCCAATGCCTATGGACACGGATTGCGCGAGGTGGCCTGTCACCTGGCGCCGCAGGCCGATTACATCGGCGTGGCGGTTTTGGAAGAAGGCATTCTGTTGCGCGAAGCGGGCGTGGATAAACCCATCCTGGTGATGGGCGGCATTTGGGGCAATCAGATTCCGGCCTACATCCAATACGACTTGACGCTGACCGCGCCCTCTGTTGAACGCCTGGAACAGATTGAACAGGCGGCGGCTGCATTGGGGAAAAAGGCGAAGGTGCATCTCAAAATTGATACCGGCATGGAACGCATCGGCGTCCATTATTACAATGCCCATACCCTGCAGGAGGCCGCTCTTAAATGCCGGCATGTAGAAGTCGAGGGCATCTATTCCCATTTTGCAAATGCCGACGCTGCCGACTTAAGCCATGCCCGTTTGCAATTGGAACGTTTCTGTGACGTGCTTCACTTTTATGAACAGCGCAGTCTGCCAATGCCGCTGCGTCACATGGCAAATTCGGGCGCTATTTTACAGTTGCCAGAAAGTTACTTTGACATGGTACGGCCGGGTATTCTCCTGTATGGGATTTACCCCTCCGCCGAGGTCAAACGAAGCGTGGACGTACAACCGGCATTGACCTGGAAATCGCGCGTGGTCTATTTCAAGGTGACGCAGCCCGGGCACCCCGTCAGTTATGGCTCAACCTGGCAGAGCGACCATCCGGTGCGCATTGTCACCATACCGGTTGGCTATGGAGACGGTTACTTTCGGGCGATGTCCAACAAAGCGCAGGTCATCATTCATGGCCGCAAGTACCCCCAGGTGGGGCGCATTTGCATGGATCAGATTATGGTCAATATCGAGGCGGATTCGGCCTTCAACGGCGACGAGGTCATCCTGATTGGTGCTTCAGGGGGGGAGCGCATCACCGCCGAAGACCTGGCAGATTGGGCCGGAACCATTCCTTATGAAGTTTTGACCAATATCAATACGCGCGTCCCCAGAGTCTATAAGCGCTAACCGCGCCTTTGAGCGTTGCAGTTGCCTGCGCCGATAGCAAACGTCCCGAAGGTTTTATGGCTGCCTTCGGGACGTTTTGACTCTCAATCCGGTGGTGAGACTCTACTCTATGATGACGATATCGCTTCCGCTGCGCCCGAACACTTCTGGCGAGTACATCTCCTCGGCTTTGGCAGGCGGCACCACAAACGTGCCGGGCGTGGTGGCGCGTGCAATGTAACTGTAGTTGTACACACCGTCCCACAGCAGGGGCGTGAAGGCCTCGGCGCGCTCATCGCGCAGGTTTTGATGTTCGTACCAGGGGCCCCACCACCACCAGCCGTAACGCCGGGTAGTGTCATTGGGGTCTTGCGGAATGGAGCCGGAGACGGCCAGCGCCGGATTGATAATCTCCAGGCCGGCGGGCAGCGGGTCCACCAGGGCCACGTGGTAGCGCCGGTTGTCGGCCACCATGCTCAGGCGCACGCGCACGCGTGCCCCGGCTTTGATGTGCCAGACGCCGTCTTCGTCCTGGCGCACATCATCGGGGTTGTCTACGGCTTCGTAACGGCGTGTGACCACAAAGCCCATCTCCAGCGGGTCGAGTTTCAGGCTGGTTGGGGCGTAGCGCAGGGCGAGCCGATAGTACAGGCGGCCGCGGCCTTCCTTGCTCAGGATCAGGTCCGAGGTCCCGCTTGAACCGGTTTCGGTCAACACGTAATTCATTGGGATGGCGGTTTCGTGAATCTCGGTTGTCCGGCCGCGGAACTCATTGCTGCCGGCGTAGGTTTCGCCCAGCCACAGCCGCGCTACGAAGTCGGGCGTCTGTACCTCGTAGGTGTTGAAGTAACGGTCCATTGCCAGCAGCACAAAGACGTTTTCTTGCGTACTGCCCCAGTGACCCTTCGTGCGGTGTGCCAGCAAGCCGTTGACCACCTTTGGAATCAGGTCGCTTTGCGGCTGGTCTTCCATTAGTGCGTCGAGCAGGATGGCGTCGGTGCGGCGGTTCGAACTGAGCAGCAAGTAGGTTTGGTCGGAATAGTACGTGGTAAAGTTGGCCGCGCCGGCCGTCTCAACAACGTGGTTGTTCACAAAGCGGCGGATTTCCTGTAACTGATCTTCATCCTCGATGACCGGCCACAGCCAGCCGATGGCTTCCATCGGCAGATTTTCCAACCCGGCCTCTCGGATCAGGTCCGACGCCTTGGCTGGATCCCGTTCTCCGCTGAGATTTCTCACGTAGAGAGCGTAGGCGCTCAGCGTCCAGCGGGTCTCCTGGCTATACCAGGAGGGGTAATAATTTTCGATATTGCGCAGGTAGTTCATGGCATTGGCCTGCATATCGGGCGGGATATCAAAGCCCTTCTGCTGGGCGCGCAGCAAGGCATGGGTTACGTGAATGGTGTTGAAGGGAATCGATTCGAAACCGCGCCGCCAGTAGGGGAATCCGCCGTCATAATTCTGCATGGATTGCAGGGTATCCAGGTCGCGCGTGACCGCGGCTTCCATTTCAGATGCTGACGGCAGGCCCTCGGCCTGGAAGGCCGTCAACACGTCACGCAGGGCCGCGACCGAGAGGATGCGCGAGGCAAGTTGCTCTGAGCATTCGAAGGGGTAATTTTGCAGGTACAGCACGGCGTCGGTCAGGGTTTGTAAAGCCGTCGAAGACGTACTCACCTCCAGGCCGCCATATTGCGGGAAGACGCCCTCTGGTTTCAGCACCGTTTGGGCGACTGCGCCCTGGTCGACTACGCCGTAGGTGGCAAAGGCTTCGCTGGTGGCGGGGGTATAGACCGGCAGTTGCACAACGGCCGCATCGGCATACGCGCCCGAAACGGCTGCTACCTGGACGCGGGCTGTACCCGCCCGCTGGGTGCTGGCCGGGAAGCGTACCTCCAGCCGGTCATTGGCCGGGACGGTTACGCTTAGGCCGGCGTTGCCTAGTTCCAGGTTAGAAGCCCGGACAGCAACCTGCACTTCCATGTCGGAATCGGTCTGATTTTGCAAGACGACTGGCAGTTCAAAGCGGTCGCCGAAATTCAGGAAGCGCGGCGCCGAGGGGCGCACCATCAGCGGCAGGCGGGCTGTCAGATTAGATTCGCCGCTGCCAAATTTCTTCCCGCTGCTGTCCACTGCCACGACCATGATGCGGTAGCGGGTGAGATTATCGGGAAGTTTAATGTGGACGCGTGCCTGTCCGCTGGCATCGGTGCGCACTTCGGGGGCAAAAGTTGCCAGCGGATTGAAATTGGAACGTATGGCGATAGGATTTTGGGCAGTGCTGGCTTCTGTTTTGGGAACGGCTTCTCGTGGTGCAGAAAGATCGGCCGTCATTGTTGCGGCCGGGGCAGGAGCCGCCATCGGCTCAAGCAGAGCAAAGGACGCGCCTCTGGCGGTGTTTTGCTCGGCAATCTGTTGAGCCAGCGCTTGCGGGTCGGCCAAAACCAGGCTGGCGCGGCTGTAGGTGCTTTCCAGCAGTGAGGGCCGCGTGCTATAGAAGATGCTAATGGGGTCGGTCAGTTGATAGTTGGTGAGCGCCAGGATGGCCTCGTCCACGACCACTACTACCATTTCAGCCTCCGGCACGGGGCGGCCGCTGGCGTCTTTCAATACAATAGAGAGCGAGGTCTCGCTGCCGGGCTCCAGTTTCTTCTGGTCGGGTTCAACCTCCAGTGAGAGCGTCCGTTCCAGCGGCGGGATGTTCAGCGTCAGGCTGCCGCGGGCGTAGGCCGGGCGGTTTGGCACGCCGGCTATTGTCTCGCCGCGGTCATCTGTGCGTACGGCAGAGCCGGTCAGGTCAACCTGGATATTCAGGTTGGGGATGTGTTCAGATTTGATTGGGATGGTCAGGGTTGCTGTGCCCTCTGCCAGGTAGAAACGCTGCGTGTAGAGAATGCCATTGCGTGTGACGGTGAGCAGGCCTTCGGCCGGGCTGAAGGGGGATTGCACCAGGATTTTGGCCTCATCACCGGGCTGGTAACTTTCTTTGTCGGGGATGAGCGTCACCTCTTCCTGTTCCACTTTGCTGGAGGGCGGACGCTTGCCGCCGCTGACCCAGCGGGTGATGCGCGTCTCGTTGCGCCGGCCCTGGTCATCGCTTACCTGGGCGGTGACGCGGTAACTGCCGCCGACGGGAGTCTCAAAGGTGCAGGAGCCAGGCTCAAGGGTAGAGAGAACCGTGCAGGTTTGCGGCTCTACTTCGACCTCTTTCCATCCGCCTTGTTGGTATTTCCAGTCCAGCCGGGCGGCGCGCATTTCGACCGTCTTGCCTGCGATGGCATTGCCGTCCAGGTCGGTGACAATGAATTCGATTTTTAGCGGCGTGCCTTTCTCGACAAAATAGGCGGCGCTGCGCAGGCCAACGTAGAGTTCGGCAGGGTGCACCAGCAGGTTGGTGGCGCTGGCCCAGGCCTGGCGGTTGACGTCCATGACGCTGGCCTCGGCGTTGATGCTGAAGGGGCGCGGCTGAAGGGACGTGTTGCCCTGTGCTTCGAAGTCCAGGCGCAGGTAATGTTCGCCGGCAGCGTCGGTCTTGCCGCTGAATGTCTGGGTGATGCTGTTTTCCTGCCAGGTTCTGCGGCCGTACCACCACCAGGGAGTCCAGGTGCCGAAGGTGAAGTCGGGCCAATTTGGCGGTTGGTAGTTTGTGGGCGTGCTGGTGACCAGCCAGTTTGTCTCGGCGTTGGGCAGGGCGCCGCCGGCGTAATATTTGGCTTCTACGGCGACGACGGCGCTTTCTCCGGCAAAGTACGGACCGCTGGTCTCATTGCGGGCTGTGACCTCGAACTCTGGTGTGCGAAATTCCTGGACCTGGATTTGATGTACATATCTCCATTCTTGCAAGGGAATGTTGCCGATTGCGCTCAGTTCAATGGAAGCCTGGCCCAGGTTGATGCGCTCTGGCAGGACAAAAGCAAAGTCGAAACCGCCCAGCGCGCTGACTTGTGTGGTGCCGCTGCCAATCGGATTGCCATGCGAGTCGCTGATCTGGTAATTGACCGAAAAACCATTTACCAGACTCACATCGCCATTCTGTTTGCTGCCGATGCGGCGCAGCCAGCCTTTGATATGCACTTCCTCGCCGGGGCGGTACATTTTTCGGTCATCGAGTACATACCAGCGCAGCGTGTCGACAGGCGAATAGGACTGCCAGGTGCTCTTGCTCCAGAAGGAGGAAGAGCGCGGCAAAAAGGCCAGATCAGAGCCGCGCTCGGCGGTCAGGTAGGTGGCGCCGTCGGGAATGGCAAAACGGGCCGTGCCATCTGCTCCGGTGAGCGCCGTGCGCCCGCCCGATTCGCGGATGGTCACATCGGCAAGCGGGGCGCCGTTGCGCAGGTCGGTGGCCCAGACGAGCATATTGCTGTGGTCACTGAAGGCATCCAGGCCGATTTGTGTGACCTGTACCCAGGCGTGAATGGTCTGTGAAAGCCGGCGCCATTTGGTCTCCTCGGTCTCGAACAGGCTGCGCGGCGGTTCGACCACCACGATGAATTGACCGAAGCCATCTTTGGTGTAGGGGCTCAGGTCAATGCTTATCTGAGTCAGGGTGTCGTTGGGCAGGTTCAGGGACAGGCTTTTGTCATGCACCAGGCGGCCGGGGATGGGCGGCGTTTTGTCGCTGCGTTGCCATTCGCTCAGGTAGGTTTTGAAATCTTCCCAGTCGCCGGGCTGGACGGAATAAATGCGGACTTTCAACTCGTCGTAGTTGATGGCGTACACGTTGAAGACCGGCGTTGTCAAAGTCGGGTCTAGGGTGATGAAGTTGCCCTCTGGCCCGGCCAGCACCGGCTCAACCCTGCCGACTTTGAAGGTGCGTTTTTCGTCCCGGCCCAGTTTTTGCCCGAAGATATCCTCTATCTCCGCGCTGACGGTAACGGTGTAGGTGGTGCGCCCGGTAGTGTGTCCTGCGATTTGGAGGGTATTGCCGTAGATATAAGAGGACAGATGGGGGATTTCCGGCTCGACGCGCACCATATTCTCGCTGAAGGCATCCATATTCAGTGGGTTGTTAAAGCGGATATAGAAGGGCGTCAGCGGCGGGCAGTCTTTGCCGAACCAGCCGCAGCCGGTTTCCTCAATCCGCAAGGGGGCGTAGGTGCGGAAACTGTATATCTGCGGGTTGACGGTTGTCAACGGGCCTTCTGCAGAAGGGGTGCCGGGGCCAATGGTGACGGTTATTCCGGCATCCTGCGGCAGGGGGGCAGTCGTCCGGAAGGCCAGCCAGCGGCCTTCGGGGGCGTTTTGGGCCAGCCTGGCCGCCGTTTCATCCTTTTCCAAATCGGCCTGAGCGGCCAAGATAACGGCAACAGGCTCCCCGTCCGCGCTGACCCGGATGGTCTTCAGCACGGCAGATGGTTCAATGCGCTGGTCAAACTGGATGAAGAAGATCGGTTCCAGCGGCTGAGGGGTGTCATACGGATAGGTGATGAGCGCGGCCGGCGGCGGCGTGCTGAATGTCCAGGTGACCTCCTCGGCCAGGGTCTTGCCGGAAGCCGATTTGACCCCCGCCGGCACGGTGACGCGGTATTCGGTGGCTTTAGGCAGGCGGTCAATCTGCTCCGAGTCGTATTCAAAGGTCAGGGTTTTGGTGCCCAGCCAGCGCCATGTCCCCGGCAGGGGCGGTTCGATCTGGACCGGCACGTCCCGCGCGGCCAGGTCGGCCAGCGTGCCCAGCGGCACCATGGGCTGATTGAAGGTGACGCTGACGAAAGGCGCGATGGGGATTTCGCCTTCTGGCGCGTAGCGCAGGACCTGGAGCGGTCCCGCGTCTGTGCCCGACTGGGGGCCTGCTTCTGTTTCGATGGGCGGAAACGCCTCTGGGATGACCGTGCCGGGCCGCGGCGGCGGGAGCAGTTCTTCGGGCAATTTGAAATCCACCTGCTCTTCGGGCAGGGGCGCCAGCACGGGCAGGCGGGCAAGAATCTGATCCGTCTCCTCTGGGGAGAGCGGCTGCCCTGTGGCGACCGGCCGCGTTTCGACGGTCGGCGCACCGGGCTTGCCTTCACTCAAGCGGATGTTCATGCTATAAGGTTCTCCTTGAGGGGTGGGTGTGCTGCCGGGCTGCGGGCTGCCGGCGGCAGGGGTGGGAGTAGCGTACCCAGGCATAAGACCTGGTGAGCGCCAGCGCAGAAACAAAAAGACGCTGACCAGGGCCAGCAGGATCATACCGGCGAGGGCAGCGATCCATCTCGGTTCAAAGGCGGGCTTCTTCTCGGTTTGCATGGCAGCACACTCCTTTCTTCATCTGGACGCCTGAACGCCGGCTGAGGTTCCCTGTTTGCGGCCTTATTAACTGGCAAATAGCGGATACAAAAGTATGTATAAGATGCTGGCAATGAGACAGGTGAGCAGCATGATGGGCAAGCCGACCCGATTCCACAACCTGGATGTGATTGGCGTGCGCGTCCGTTCCGAGAGGGAGGCTACAACCACATTGGCAGTTGAACCAATGATGGTCCCATTGCCGCCAAAACCGGCCCCAAAGACCAGCGCCCACCACAGAGGTGTGACATTGACCCCGCTTATCTCCAATTCTTGAATAATGGGGATGATGGCAATCGTGATGGGGATGTTATCTACCACTGCCGAGAGCAGGGCGGTACTCCAGATCAGGATAACCCCCAGTAATTGTGGCGAAATATGGCGGGCGCCGGAAAGCAGCATGAAAAAGCGATGCATGACGCCGGCTTGTTCCAATCCACCGACCATGATGAACAAGGCTGCAAAGAAGATCAGCACGCTCCATTCGATGCGCTTGAATGTCTCGTGGATGTTGGGGCGAATCCACACCAGGGCAACCCCGGCTGCGGCAAGAGCAATAAAGGAGGGTTGAATGTGAAGCGCCTCTTCGAAGAAGAAGAGAGTCAAAGCCCCGGCAATCACGATCAACACCCGCCGGGCTGTGACGGGATCGTCCAGCGCCTCGCGTGGGTTCAGTTCCAGAACGGCGTGGGCGTTATCGGCGCTGATTTTCAATTCTTTGCGAAAGAGAAAACGCAGCATCACCAGAACGCTGAACCAGGCTACCAGTACAACCGGCAGAGCATGGGTCAAAAAATCGTTAAAAGAAAAGTGCGCGGTTGAAGCAATCAGGACATTTGGCGGATCACCGACCAGGGTGGCCACGCCGCCCGTGTCAGAAAGCAGGGCCTCGGCCATTAAAAAAGGTGTGGCGTTAAGGCCCAGGATTTCACAGATGAGGATGGTCACCGGCGCAATTAATACAACGGTTGTCACGTTGTCAAGGAACATGGACAAGAGCGTGGTAATGGTGCTCAGCAAGACCAGCAGACGCACTGGGCGGCCTTTCGAAAGTCTGCCCGCCAGAATGGCCAGGTATTGAAAAAAGCCGGTTGGCTCCAGCAAGGATACCAGAATCATCATTCCGAAGAGCAGTCCAAGGGTATTGAAATTGATGGAATCAATGGCCTGCCTTTCGTTATAGAACTTAAGCGTCAGGCCGGCGGCCACCATCAATGCGGCCCCGGCGAAACCTGCAATCACCCGATTGAGTTTCTCTGAAAGAATCAAATACAGGCTGACAACAAAAATGAGTAGAGAGATAATGGTAGCCGTCATGTTTTTTGCTCTACATTCCGCCATTGACTGAGAAGCGCTGCTCCAATATCAACCAGGGAGGCAATACCAACCAACACTTTTTCGTTGTTGACAATCGGCATGTCGGTCAGGCTGTGTTTGTGAAGCAGCGAGAATGTCCGCAGAAGGCCCGAAGTTTCCTCAACGTAAATAGGGGGGCGCATGATTTCGCTAATGGACCGGCCGGTTGTTTCGGTGGATGGGTGCTGCGTTTCCAGCACGCCAAAATCATGGACAAAGTCAAAATCCTCCAGCAAATTGACGAAATCGGGCATGATGAGGGTCATGATATCGCGCATTTGCAAGATGCCGACTAAATGTCCGGCCTGATCTACTACCGGCAGTGTGCCAACCCGGCGCGATGCGAACCGAGCGGCGGCCTGTCCAATTGTGGCAGAGGCTGAAATGGAGACAACGTTGCGTTTCATACAATCTCGTATTTGCATCTTTTCCTCGCTTGGTAAGATTGTAATCCAGTTTTGCTTTGAAACGCAGTCAAAATCTCTTGCCGCAAAGTTCGCGGATTTTGAATCCCTATCTGGGCGAACTGGCGAAAAATGTCGTCTGCTTTGCAGATGTATTGCTCCATGTGCAACTACTCAGACAGCAAAAGTTTGTTGAAAAACAACCCTCCCGCAGGTTTTGGCGCAAGCTCTAAACCAGGAGATACCTTCATGACTGCCAGCATGGGTTGCCAGCCCCATGCTAACCTGCGGGAGGGTTAAGGGGTTTGCAGACAACGAGTCGGTTGTCAAGCGATAATGAGGAAGCCATATTACTCAGGCGACAAAAAGTTTGTTGAACGAGTCAGGCGTGCTATAATTCCCTAGAGGCTACATGGATATTCGCGCTGGAATTATCACTGCCGTTTTTCTGGCCGTTGTGGGCGCTATCTTGAGCATCCGTGCCGGTTTGCTGGCCATCCGTGCTGCCCGGCGCCTGACGTTTTATCACCTGAGCCGGCGTCGTTTGCGTGCTGGCTGGCGGATGATCTTTGGGGGCCTGTTTTTGCTTGTTCTGGCAGTGGCGCTGGGCGGATGGGGAGAAACCACCATTTATACCTACTTCCCGCCTACGCCAACGCCCAGCCTGACGCCTACGACCACTCCCATCCCGACCATTACGCTTACTCCCACAATTACACTCATGCCAACCGTAACCGATACGCCTTCTGTCACCGATACGCCGACAGTTACCCCGACCCCGTTTTTGCCTCCCGCGATTGAAGCCCTGTTTGAGAGCAACGTGCCCCCGCGGCCAGACGCTATCTTTAGCCCCATCCAATTCTCTACCGAGTTGGAATTCCCGCCCAAGAATCCGGCTACGGTTTTCCGCAATCCCATTCGCCGCATGTATGCCATCTATTCCTACGACAATATGACGCCCGGCGTACAGTGGACGGCGCTTTGGTACCGCGATGGCGCTCTGGTGTATTATGAGACCAAACCCTGGGATGGCGGCACCGGCGGCTACGGCTTTGCCGACTGGGAACCGCGGCCAGATGAATGGCTGCCCGGCAACTACCAGGTTGTGCTTTTTGTGGGTACCGATTGGAAAGTGAGCGGCCGCTTCATCCTCGAAGGCGATGCTCCCACCGCCGTGCCAACCATCACCCCCAGCCCAACCATTATGCCCTCTCCCACACGTACGCCTTCTGTTACCCCCTCACCCTTACCGGCGACGCCAACGCCGTGATGGAAGAGCCCATCTTGGAGGTATAAAAATGACGCCAAAGGCATTTCAGGATTACTATCCTGAGTATTTTGCCCACTGTTATGGATGCGGCAGCCTCAACCCGCTGGGACATCAAATCAAGACGTTTTGGGATGGCGAAGAGACGGTTACGCGTTTCACGCCCCGCCCCGAGCATACGGCTATTCCAGGCTATGTTTATGGCGGTTTATTGGCCTCGTTGATTGATTGTCACAGCACCGGAACTGCCGCGGCAGCCGCCTACCGTGCCGAAGGCCGGGAAATGGATTCAGACCCGCCTTTGCGTTTCCTGACCGCCTCGCTTCACGTTGATTATCTTAAGCCTACCCCCCTTGGTCCAGAACTGGTGGTGCGCGGCCGGATCAAGGAGATCAAAGGCCGCAAGGTGGTGGTCGAATCCTGGATCTTCGCCAATGATATTGCCACCGTGCGCGGCGAAGTCGTGGCCGTGCAGGTGCCAGAGAGCCTGGTCCAGGAATTATTGAACGGGGCGTAAGCCGCGCCGCTTCAGACGTAATCCGCTTTCTGTTTTGCCCAGTGGACGGCAATTTCTGCCGCCAGGCGGGCATTGTTCAGCAGCAAGGCCAGATTAGCCTGCAGCGACCTGCCGCCGCTCAGTTCTGTGAGACGTTTGAGCAGGAAGGGGGTGACCGCCTGACCGTGGATACCGGCCTCTTGGGCTTCTCGCGACGCCCGGGCAATCAACGGTTCTATTTCGGACCGAGGGATGGCTTCCGTTATCGGGACAGGATTCACGACCAGGACGGCCGAGCGCAAGCCGAGTTCCCAGTGTACCTGTGCAAATTCAGCAATTGCCTGTGCCGAATCCAGCCGCGCGCTGACGGGCAACCCGCTTTCGCGCGAATAAAAAGCAGGGAATTCATCCGTCCCGTAGCCGATGACCGGCACGGCCATGGTTTCCAGATATTCCAGCGTGGCGGGCAGGTCGAGAATCGCCTTGGCTCCCGCGCAGACGACAATCATCGGTGTATCGGCCAGGGCTTGCAGATCGGTGGAGATGTCGAAAGGCGACTCGCGATGGATTCCGCCGATGCCGCCGGTGGCAAAGACTTTGATCCCGGCACGCTGGGCGGCGAACATTGTCCCGGCGACGGTTGTCCCGCCGCATTCTTTTTTGATGATGGCGGCGGCGAAGTCGCGGCGGCTGATTTTCCGGGGGTGGGACTCTGCTCCCAGTCGGTCGAGCAGGCCCGGGTCCAGCCCGACCCGAATTTTGCCGTCCAGCAGGGCAATCGTGGCTGGGACGGCGCCGCCCTGGCGGACAATTGCCTCCATCTGACGCGCCAGTTCCAGGTTCTGTGGATGCGGCAGTCCGTGCGTGATTACCGTTGATTCGAGGGCCACGCTGGGCAGTCCTAAATTCAGGGCGCGGCCGACTTCTTCAGAGAGGGCAAATGAGGCTGGCAGGTTCATCAGGTCAATTCGTCGTAAAGAATTTCTAGCGAAAGTTGCGGATAGACTGTGCCGGGGTGGCGCAGGGTGAGCGAAGCAGCCGATACGCCCAGGCGGACAGCGTCATCGAGCGGCATGTTGTGCTGCAGGGCAAAGAGGACGGCTGCCGTGAGGGCATCTCCTGCTCCGGTGGGGTCGAGCGTTTTGGTGCTAATGGCCGGGATGTGGCCGGTGGTTTCGGGGGTAGCATATACCACGCCGAATTCGGCCAGTGCAACCAGGGCAATATCCACTCCCTGGGCAACCAGGGCGCGCGCGGCTTCAAGTGCGGTCTTGCGCTCGGAGGATTCGAAGTTCAGGCCGGTGAGGACGCCGGCTTCGGCGCTGTTGCAGGTGAGCAGAAAGGTTTGCGAAAAGTAAGGCCGGAGTTTATGCGCCAGCGCAAAAGATGTGGCATCGGCACAGATGGGGATGCGGGCTTTTTTTGCCAGGCTGAAGACGCTCTTGAGCGTTTTTTCGGGGAGATTGGCATCTACGAAAATCAGGCTGGCGCAGGCAAATAATCCGGCGCGGGCGCGCAGGGCTTCGGGCGTCAGGCAATTAATGACGCGCATGTCATCTACGGCAAACAGGCGGGTGCCGTTTTTGTCCAGGATGCCCATGTAAAAGCCGGTGGGGTATTCGCCAGCGCGCAAAGATGCAGAGACATCTACCCCGGCGGCTTCGGTGTAGGCCAACAATTCGTCGCCGATTTTGTCCTTTCCCACGGCAGTGATGAGTTGGACGGCTTGTCCCAGCCGGGCCAGGTTCTCGGCCACATTGCGTCCTACCCCTCCGAAACCCGTGCGGATACATGCCGGGTTGGATGTGCCGGCTTGCAGTTCACCCTCCAGTCGTCCAATCACATCCAAGCCGGATGTGCCCAGTACCAGAATAGGGGGATTGGCATTCATAGGCTTTATCCTTGTTCAGGTTTTGCAACCGCAATGACAATGCCCAGAATCTGATGTTGGCGGCCGATTTTGATGGGGGGGTAAGATTGAGAAGTGTCGTTTGTCTCTGAGATTAAAGTTTTGTCGGTCTCGCTGTAACGCTTGACGATGTATGCAGGTTCGCCGCTTGGGCTGGGTTGGGAGGCAATGACGATATCGTTGTCATTGGCCTGGGAGGCCTTATAGAACAGGACGTAATCGTTTGCTTCAATGGGGGTCGGGGCGCAGGCGTTCATGCTATTGCCGATGACCTTGACGAAGCCGGCGCGCTCTCCTGGCTTGAGGCGAATTTGACGGTCGGTTTGTGCTGTTTTGCGCAAATTAAAGAGGTTCAGGCGTTGTTCTCCAATGACGATTTGGGAAATGCCAATCGTTTGTCCGATTTCCTCCACCCAGGTGACACCGCTCAATCCCGCCTGTACGCTTTTGTATACGGGCAGCCAGGGGGCGGTCAGATAGTCGCTGTCCTGGTTCCTGCGGCTTCTTGACCCCTCGCCACTTTCAGATTCAGAGGGGGCGACTCCTTTATTTGCTTCGTTGGTGGCATAGGCATACTCTTCTTCAATTTTCTGGACAACAGCCTCGCAGTAGGCCGCTTTGTCATATTGGCCTTTTATCCGGTGCTCGTCCAGGATTTTTTTCGTGAGAGAACGGGCCTGGTCAAGTTCGGCTCGGTACCTGAGAACCTTGTCGCTCTCGCGGTATATCAGGCTTACAAACCAGCAGGCCATTGCTTCAAGCCAATCCAACTTACACAGGCGGGCTTTTACAATGGCATTCTCGGCAATTTGGGCGGCCTCGTCTAAATCATTGATGGGAATGTGACAGCACGAGAGAAGGATAAGGTAGTATGGGACATCCTCAAGTTTTCGCAAGGTTGCGGCAGTCTTGACGCATTCTCTTAATTCTTTAATCAGTGTTTGAGCGTCTTCGACTTTTTCAATGGCGTTGACTCTTTTGCGAAATTCGTCAACAAGATCATCTTCAACCTGAAGCAGGTTGACCACTGCCAGAATGTCGGAATGGATCAGGTTTGCCATGTTAGTGCCGGTTTTCTAAAAATAGTTTGCATAGGCTCGCAAAGCGCTCAACAATCTCCTCATCCGTTTCAAAGCGGCTAACGGTTTTACGTAGAATGTCATTCCTCATGTTGTCCATCCTCCCTATTTGGTTTTTTCCAGCATGCGCTGCAACGTCTCCAGCGTGTCTAGCGTTTCTTTTGCCATGTATGCCCGCAGCAATGGGTCGGAGAGGCTGTCGTCCAAAATACCAGAGAGGGAAAGCAGCAGAGGCTCGATGAAGTTTTTGCCGGGGTTCTTTTCCAATCCGTCGGCGATGGCCATGATCAGGTCTAGTTGCGCCTCGGCGCGCGCCCTTTCCTGCGCCCGGATTTCAAACGCCTTGGTCTGGCCTTCGGTGATGGTGATGAGGCTTTCGCGTTCGGCCCTCCAGTAGTCCTCCTGTAACTTGCGAATCTGTTCCGGAATTTCTACTTTGACGATTTGAAAGTCGGTGACGAAGACCCCAAATACCTGGGTGGCCTGATTGAGTTTTTCGAAGACTTCTTGCAGGGCGCTGACCGATAAGATTTGACCGCTTTGTCTCTCGGCCAGGAGCAAATCATCCAGGTAGCGGCTGCCGATGTAGGAGGGCAGGATGCCGGTCACCTGTCCCCAGACAGCGTCAATCCAGGTAAATTCGCTCGGTTCTTTGGTGGGGTCCGGCCAACGTAAGGCATAGCGCTCAATTGCTTTTTTGACGGCGACGGGGTCATAGGGGTAGACCAATTTCCCATTCGGGTCGCGTTTTTCTGGGTCGCCGATGCGGCACTCAACCCGCACGGTCAAGGCGATTTTGATGCCGTCCTTGGTCCACACATCGAAACTGCCGGTTTTTACTTTTGGCCGCAAATCAACCACATACTTGATGGTCTCAAACCATTCGAGGAAGGGGGGAATCTCGCCCGGCCCGACCACGCGTGAAAATTTGTTGCCGCGCTCGAGGTAGAGGGCGCAGCCGTCAAAGACGATCAACAAAATCGGGCCGCCGATGTTGCGGGCCATCCAGGCCGGCCAGCGGTCTTGGATGTCCTCTTTCTCGACGATTTCCCCGTCTCTGACCAGGATATACCTGAATTGGGAGAGCATATTCAGCGGCGGCGGCAGGCGCACCTTTCCGTTCTGTCTTTCCTGAATGATCTTGTTGATGTCCAGCCCATCGGGAGGCCGGTAGAAGGCGCGGAAGAAATCTTGCGAACATCGTCCGATCCACTTCTGCAGGAAGAAATAGATCGTTAGCAAGCCAATGATGACCAGAACAGCAAGCCCCCAGCGCCCCCACGAAAGCCAGGCCGGCAAGTCGCTGACAGGCGCGAGGATGCTGCGGACTCCGACGAAAATACCATACAGAAGGGCGACCAGCAGCGGAAGATAGGTGATTAAGAACAGGCGCTCCTGGCGCGCCTCTGAGTCGCGATAAGCATCTTCGCGGGTGTAGGCGGTTTGCCATTTTTGGAAGTCATCCGAAGGGCGGAAAGGCATAGCGTTTAACCTTTGTTTGAGCCGGGGAAGAAAGCGTTTTGCCATTCGCGTAGATAATTCTGCAATTCACCCATTCGCTTTTTGGCCTCTTCGCTGGTCGTTCCCTCCGAGATTTGCTTATGCAGATACTCCTGAAGCGCGCTCAAGAAGCGCCTGGCAATCACATAGCGCGGCAGGTGGGGGTGAATTTCCTGCGTTTTTTGCAGCCCTTCGGCAATCGAATTCAGCAACATTGCCTCTGCATAGGCACGCGCTTCCTGCTGTTCACGGATGGCCTCTGCCTGGGCGGCGGCCAGTTTTTCATTGCGTTTTCTGATCCATTTGGCTCCCCAGGAAGCAATTTGTTGTTGTTCAATTTCGTTGCCAGGTGGAAAAGAGAAATTCACAATCCGCGCCGCGTAGAGCAAGATGCCCGCTGCTCGCAGTGTTTCGAAGCACCGCTCTTTAATTTCCTGGGCAATGACCTCCAGCGCGTTAGCAAATTTCTTGTCGTCAGCCGGCTTCCACAACTCATCCAGGTTTTTCTCGGCCACCACTTTGCGCGCCGTATTTTCAACTACATTGAGTGCCCACTGATCCCAGAAGATTGGCTCATCGGTTTCTGATGCTCGCGAACTGGTAACGCTGAGCGTGGCCATGACTCGCCGGTGCGAGAAGCGAAAACTGCCCTCTCGGTAGTCAAGTTTTGCTGCCTCCCTCAACAAGGGATTGCGCCGCTCTAACTTTTGCCGGATGGCTTCATCCCAGTCCTCGTTGTCAATCCGAAAGGCAGTAAAGACCCGCGCTTTGAAATTCATCCCGTCTTTGCTGACCACGTCTATTTCGTTGGTGCGCAGTTGCAGGCGCAAATCAATGATTTGAAATGGCCGTTCCAGTTTTCCGGTAAAGACCACCCCCGGTCCGTCCACGCGTTTGAATTGGTTGCCGCCGGTGACTGCGGCCACTTGATGCGATTTTGTCCAGATCAAGCCGGGAAAAGGCGAGTCGTAGGTGAAATCACCGGGAATACGAATCTCGGGCTTTTTCCAGGCGTGTTCTCCTACCACGATCAGAGGAAACTGCATTCCCCAGGTGTAAGAGACAAGCACCCGGAAACGTTTTTTTCTCTCTTCCTTGTCCTCGGGGTTAGAAGCCGGGACGAGGATGTGGGACATTTCGTAAAGCACTCCATAATAGGTTGCCAGGAAAGGAATTGAAATAAACAACACCCCCAGCCAACGATCGACCAGCCAGCCGAACAACACCACCGCATAGTGGCCGACTGCCGAGAACAACCAGCGCTTTTCGCCCTTTTCGTGGCCAAGAATGTATGCGATTGCTACCACACCAGCCAGCACTTCCAGCCAGCGTATCATCCAGCCGATCCAGACGGGCTGGATCATCCCCGGCAAGATCAAGAATATCAGGATGATAATGCCGCCTATCCCTGTCAGGAGAAAACCATGTACAAGAATTTCAAACAGTGTGTATTTTGGCTCTTTCCCGCTGCGTAAGTCTTCTTTCCTCTTGCGTAAATTTTTTCGCACAAAGGAAAAAATATAGCCAAAAATCAATGCCACGACCGTCCATGCAAGCAAAATTCCCAGGCCACGATTGATGGCCGCCAAAAAATCGTTGATGTTGGCGATGCTTTGCATGGAGACTGCCTCCCCAGCAGTTCTTGAAACGGTTTGCCGGTAACGTTGGAATCAGTATATACTGGTAAAATCATATTTGTCAAGCGTACCCCATGCTTCTCGATTTCCACACTCACACCTTTTTCTCCCAAGATTCCCTTACAAAGCCAGAGCAATTGATTGCGGCCTGCCACCGCAGGGGGATTGACCGGGTTGTGGTTACCGACCACAATACCATTGCCGGCGCCCTCGCCGCCCACGCCCTCGACCCGGAACGGGTCATCGTCGGCGAGGAAATTATGACGACCCGCGGCGAAATCCTGGCTGCCTTTGTGACCGAGGAAATCCCGCCCGGCCTCTCCCCGCAAGAGACCATCCGCCGGCTGCGCGATCAGGGCGCCTTCATCAGCGTTTCGCATCCCTTTGACCGCTGGCGTGGCGGAGCGTGGAGGCTGGAAGATTTACTCGAAATCGCCCCGCTGGTGGATGCCATCGAAGCCTTCAACGCGCGTTGTCTGCTATGGCGGGATAATCTCAAGGCACAGGAGTTTGCCCGCCGGCACGGCCTTCCCGGCACGGCCGGCTCGGACGCACACGCGCCGTCTGAGATAGGGGCTGCCTGCCTGGTTTTGTCGCCTTTTGCGGGTCCAGATGATATGCGCATAGCCATAAAAGGCGCGCAAGTACGGGGACGATTGTCACCTTTTTGGGTGCATTTTTTCTCTACGTATGCCAAACCTTACAAACGTCTGTTTAGCAAAAAAACTCTTGACATCCCACATCAGGCGTGATAACCTCATTCTCAGTACCCGGTTCGCCTCATTTCTGCAAGCGATATCCCGAGGTGACGGGTCAAATTTTTTTCCTAAGCAGGAGTAAGGTAAGATGTCAGAACGTTATGTTGGAACCGTCAAGTGGTTCAACGCCACCAAGGGCTACGGCTTTATCGGCCGTGAGAATGGGGACGATGTTTTCGTCCATTTTTCTGCCCTCCAAATGGATGGCTATCGCAAACTCGAAGCCGACCAAAAAGTGGAATTCTCCATTGAAGAAGGCCCGAAGGGTTTGCAGGCGGCCAACGTGGTTGTCATTTCGTAAGACTTTTCTACTTCTTGAAGGTTTTGCGAATAGCAGGGCTGCAAGCGCAGCCCTGTCTTTTTTTTAGCCGGCTGATAATTCAACGGGGTTTGCAAGAGATAAGGAACAAATAGAGAGTAAGCCAGATTATTTCTTTACCTAATCTTTACCTTTTCTTTTACTGGACTATACAAATGAATATTAAACTGGCAGCAAATTGGTTTTGTGAGGAGTTTGCTATGGTAAAGATTTTGGGTAAGCGTTTTCGACTTTTTCGCCCGCGTATCATCTGGCTGCGCAAAGTAGTGCAACTGCTTTTCTTTGGTCTCATTGCCTTGATTTCGGTCAACCATGCCCTGGCAGAGACTGGCGCCGGAATACCTTTTATTTCCGCCGCATCGCTTCATGCGTTATGCCCGTTTGGCGGAGTGGTGACGATTTACCAGTACGCTACGAGCGGGACATTTGTCCAGAAGATTCACGAGTCATCATTTATCTTGATGATTCTTGGTTTCCTGTTGGCAATCTTGTTTGGCCCAGTCTTCTGTGGTTGGGTCTGTCCGCTTGGAACTGTTCAAGAATGGGTGAGCGGGGTGGGGAGAAAGATTTTCCGCCGCCGTTTCAATCATTTTATTCCTCTCAAGGCTGACCGCGTGCTACGCTATTTGCGCTATGTGGTGTTGGCGTGGGTAATCTATATGACCGCCGTTACCGGCACATTGTTTTTCTCTGACTATGACCCCTATTTTGCCCTGTTCAACTTTTGGAGCAGCGAAGTTTCTGTTGCCGGATTATCTATTGTTGACTCTTATAATTTCGTACCTCTAACAATCTTGTAATTCTGTACCTTTACAATCTTATCATTCCATACCCTTACGCCAGACAGGGCAAGGACAGCTGGATGGGGACG